>CAJTMV010000041.1 GCA_910577225.1 uncultured Eubacterium sp.
AGACTCTGCAATAAAACCTACGTTGTAAGAAATTTATTTTCACGAACAGTAAACCCCATGGAAGCCTCAAACTCCCATGGGGTTAAAAAATAACTCTTATTCTCCTTTATTTCCAGGAACATCTGTTCTTTTTCTCCTTTACTTATGATACGGTTCATGATTCATAATCCGATAGCTCCTGTAAATCTGCTCCAGTAATATCACACGCATTAACTGGTGCGGAAAAGTCATTTTCGAAAAACTAAGACGCAGATCCGCCCGCTTTAGCACTGCGTCGGATAATCCCAGCGAGCCGCCGATCACAAATATGATATGGCTGACGCCGCTGACGCCAAGCTTCTGTATTTTTTCAGACAGCTGCAGCGAGTCATACATCGTGCCATCGATTGCCAGCGCAATCACCATGGCGTCCGTCTGCAGAAACTTTAACAGCCGTTCGCCTTCCAGTTCGCGTATTTTTTCATTTTCCCGTTCTGACGCATGGTCTGGCGTTTTTTCATCGACGGTTTCCTGGATGGTAATTTTTACGTAACGGCTCAGCCGCTTTTGAAATTCGGCGATCGCTTCGCGGTAAAAAGATTCCCTGATTTTTCCTACTGCCAGAATTGTTATTTTCATTGTTTTTTCTCCTATTCACAATTTGCCATAGCTTTTCGTTCAAAATGTGGTATAATAACTTCATCATATCGGATTTTCAACCGATTGTACAGATAAAAACCGATAGAAAAATATATCAGACAGGAGGAACACTATGTGGTGTCCAAAATGCAGGACAGAATACCGCGACGGCATTACCGTATGCGCAGAATGCGGCTCTTCTTTAGTAAACGACCTGCCCGTTGAAATCGACAGTTCTCCGGCTGAAAACAACGCCAGAATACTCAGTCAGACAGACAGTCAGGAAAATCTTCATGCACTTTCAGACGGTAACAAAGCCTATGTTGAAATGGGAACCAGATATGAAGATATGAAATCGACCGCTTACTCTTTTATGCTGGTCGGCGCTGCCGGAATCGTTCTTATGCTTTTGCTTTTTACCGGCGTCATATCTTTGCAGTTTGCCGCCTATATGAAGGGGCTTATGGGAGTCGTTATGGGGATCATGTTTCTGATTTTTCTTGTAATCGGCATCCGTTCTTATATGCAGCTTGGCAGTTTAAAAGAACAGGTCGGGAAAGAAATGCAGGAAACAGACGCGGCCAAAACCTGGTTTTTTGAAAACTTTCGCGCGGATGATATCGACGCGTCGATGGAAATTCTGCCAGAAGAAGAAGTGCAGCAGAAATATTTTAAACGCAGCCGGCACATGAAGCAGGCGCTCCATATGCAGTTTCCAACTTATACCGACGCTTTTTTGGATTATTTAACCGAACAGTTTTATGAGGAATTATTTCCACAGGATTAAACGCAGCGTGCTTTACAGGCATCTGATCTTAAATAGTTCCTTTGTTGTACAGCAGGAAAATTTTACGAGGAGGATTTGGATACTATGAAATTACTGGAAGAGAAAGTATTACAGGAAGGAATTGCCGTCAATGAAAATATCTTAAAGGTAGACAGTTTTATTAATCATCAGATCGATCCGGTTCTGATGAAAGCCATCGGCGAAGATTTTGCGGATCACTTCAAAGACTGCGGCATTACAAAAGTGGTCACAATTGAAAGTTCAGGCATCGCGCCGGCATTTTCCACAGCGCTCGCGATGCAGGCGCCTCTCCTTATTTTAAAAAAATCGCCGTCCAAAGTATTAAATGAAAATATGTACCAGACGATTGTCACTTCTTATACGAAAGGCGCCAGCTACGAACTGACGCTTGCCAGCCATCTGATCAGCGAACATGATCATGTACTGATTATCGATGATTTTCTGGCCAACGGAGAGGCGGCGACCGGCGCCATCCGGCTGATACGAAAGGCACACGCTACTGTAGCTGGTATCGGCATTTTAATTGAAAAATCCTTCCAGCCCGGACGCGCAAAGCTGGAGGAACAGGGATTTTCGATCTATTCCCAGGTACGCATTGCAAAACTTGACAAAGACGTCATCGAGTTAATGCCTTAAAAACATCATCCCGGATGTTAGAAAATTTCTGTCGGAGAAAAAACGTCAACAGAAATGGTATGCAGATATACGCCGCCAGACCGTTTTATCGATAACCAGTATCAGACAGCCGGTTATGAATGAAACGGTCTGGCAGGCGGTCCATGCGATCTGCATACCATTTTTTTGAATGATCAAATATCTTTATGGCTGGTACGTATAGCTAACCTGCTTTACCTCGCTGCTGTTTCCATTGCCGTCTGTTACAATGACAGATAATACGGAGCTGCCCTCCGGCATTGTAATGCCGCCTGTATACAGCGTTCCATTCTGAGGCGTCAAAGGTGCGGCGGATGACCAGCTGTAATATGCCTGATATCCGATCGGAACATCGATCGTAATCTGCTGCTGTGTCGTATAAGTACCGCTTTGCGGATAGACCTCCGGCTGGTTAATCTGTGCGCTGGCTGATCCTGATGAACCATCCGGCGTGCCCATGCCGGACGGATCTGTCGTCGCGGATATCCGGTTTACCGCATCGATACCGATCTGATAATCTCCGGATGTCTCGTCTCCATAGGCGCCGCGCTCATTTTTACAGACTGCGCGCACGGAATAGATATAATCCTGTTCCAGAGGAATCGGAGCAGAATACAATACCCCATGCTCCTGTGGAGACGAACCGTCCAGCGTATAATAAATACTGTTCTCTCTTTCACTCGTAATTGCAAGCGTCTGGCTGGCATCATAAACTCCCGGCGTCAGTTCCAGATACGGCGTATCGATCAGATATTCTTCCAGCATCGATGCAATTGCAGAATTAGGCGCATTTTCAGCAAGTTTTTCAATTCCTTCCTGGTTTTCATCCTCCAGGTAAATCTGCAGCAGCTTTTCATATGCCTGGTAATTGTCTGCATCCAGACTGATAATCTTTTTTAACGTCTCTTTCTGCAGTTTGCTGTCATCTGTTTTTTCACAGATGGTATTTTTTATCGCCAGATATTCAAGACTGTCCGACTCGCTTTTCAGCAGCAGATCCACATGCCCAAGCGCACCGGCATAATCTTCTTCTGACAGCATCTTAAGACAATTCAGGTAATCCGCTTCTTTTTTTTCATATACATAATCTGTTGAGAAATTTTGCAGAAAGAATGCCAGACCGCCAAATAACGCTGCTGAAGTCAGTATCGCAAGCGTCAGCTTTACCGGCTGTTTTTCCACAATATCATCGTCGTCCATTTCTTCCATTTCGTCAGGCTCTTCATACTGGTTGTGTCTACTGATCATGCCCGCTCCTTTCTGATTCGCACTGTTTTTCTGATCTGTCGTTATCTGCAGATCCGTTTTCGGTTCGTACAGCATGGATTTTCCTGAAATACCGTGGATCGTTTCTTCTTCCCACACGGTATTGAGCAGTTCCTTTTCCATATTTTTAAAGTTAAATTCCCGTTCTATCGCTTCTCCGCAACGGCTGCATGTCCGGGCAGAGGATGTTAGCTCCATCCCGCATTTTGCACATTTCATCTTGCTGATGCTGCCTCCTTACTGTGTCATAGCCTGCACACAATTATTCATTAGCATGGCAATCGTCATTGGCCCGACGCCTCCCGGAACCGGCGTAATCGCGCTGACATGTGAAAACACACTGTCAAAATCCACATCTCCGCACAACTGACCGGCATTGCGATGAATTCCTACATCTATAACAACGGCGCCTTCTTTGATATAAGAAGCGTCGATCATTTTTGGCTTTCCGACCGCTACAATTAAAATATCCGCGCTTTTGCATATCTCCCGGAGATCTTTCGTCCTGGAATGTGCAATCGTAACGGTTGCATGCTCCCGAAGCATTAAAAGCGCCATCGGTTTTCCGACAATATTACTGCGGCCGATCACAACACAGTGTTTCCCCTCTATGGAAATACCGGAGCGTTTCAAAAGCTGTATCACACCTGCCGGCGTACAGGATACAAAGCCTGTCAGTCCGCTGACTAACGCGCCGACATTTTGCGGATGAAAACCGTCCACATCCTTTTTTGGCGATATAGCCTGTATGATTTTGTTTTCATCGATGTGATCCGGCACTGGCAGCTGTACCAGAATGCCGCTGACCTCTTCTTCTTTGTTCAGCTTACCGATCAGGTCGAGCAGCTCTGTTTCTGTCGTCTCCTGCGGCAGCTCATAAGAGCGTGAGCCAATCCCAATATACTCACAGGCACGCTTTTTGTTTTTTACATAAACGCTCGAGGCCGGATCTTCTCCAACCTGGATCACGGCGAGACACCCTTCGATTCCCTGATTTTTTAATTCGGCCACACGAATTTTCAATTCATCCCTGATTTCCTGTGAAATACGTTTTCCATCTATTCGATTTGCCACTGCTTCCACTCCCTTTCTGCGTGTTTTTATATGATCAGATTATGCATAATTTTACAGAACTTCTTCCTCATACTGTGCAAATTCTTCCAGACTCATAATAATCCTGCGTGGTTTTGTCCCTTCTTCAGGGCCGACCACGCCTGCTTCTTCCAGCTGATCCATAATGCGCGCCGCACGGTTGAATCCAATCTTAAAATATCTTTGCAGCATGCTGACAGACGCTTTTTCTTTGTCGATTAACAGTCTTGCCGCATCTGCAAAATACACGTCTCTGTCGTCTCCTGCGGATGCATCCTGGGATGCCGCGCCAGATCCGGACGCCGCGTTTTCTACCTGCTGCTCGATCGTACGGCTGTATTCTGAAGTACCATTGCGTTCTGTCAGAAATTCCACAACGTCAGATACTTCCGTATCCGATACAAAAGCGCCTTGTACACGAACCGGCTTTTGCAGACCCTGCGGGTAAAACAGCATATCGCCTTTCCCAAGCAGCTTTTCCGCGCCGTTCATATCCAGAATCGTTCTGGAATCGATGCCGGATGTCACAGAAAACGCGATACGTGACGGCATATTTGCCTTGATCAGTCCGGTAATGACGTTTACCGAAGGACGCTGTGTCGCAATAATCAGATGAATCCCAGCCGCTCTTGCTAACTGTGCCAGACGACAGATGGCATCTTCCACATCTCCGGGAGCCGCCATCATAAGATCTGCAAGCTCGTCCACGATAATTACGATATACGGCATTTTCTGCGGTTTGTTTTCATCCGGGATATCTGCGATCTTTTTCACTTTTGCATTGTATCCTTTCATATCCCTGACACCAAAATCCGCAAACTTCTGATAACGGTCCATCATCTCCGACACGGCCCAGTGTAAAGCGCCGGCCGCTTTTTTCGGATCTGTGACAACCGGCAGCAGCAGATGCGGGATCCCATTATACACGCTCAGTTCGACCACCTTTGGATCGATCATAATCAGCTTTACGTCGTCCGGATTCGCCTTGTAAATAATACTCATAATAATCGTATTGATACATACCGATTTTCCGGATCCGGTCGCGCCTGCGATCAGAAGATGCGGCATTTTACAAATATCCGTGACGACCACCTGACCGGCAATATCTTTTCCTGCCGCAAACGCGCACGGTGAGTTCTGCTTGCGAAACGCGTCCGATTCGATCAGATCCCGAAACATCACAGGCACCGTCTCTTTGTTCGGCACCTCGATACCGATCGCCGCTTTTCCTGGAATCGGCGCTTCGATGCGGATGTCTGCCGCCGCCAGATTCAGCTTGATGTCATCGGCCAGATTTACAATCTTGCTGACCTTGACGCCCATTTCCGGCTGGATTTCATAGCGGGTAACCGAAGGGCCGCAGCTTACGTTTAATATCGTGACATTGACGCCAAAGTTTTTTAACGTCTGCTGCAACTTCAGCGCTGTCTCCTGCAGGTGTTCCCTGGTATCGCCGGTCTGATTGATGTCGCTGACCGCAAGTAAATCGACTGGCGGTAAAATATATTCTTTTTTTATTTTCACAGGAGCCTGCGCAAGCTGCATCTGAACGTCCGCAACTGAAGAAGCCGCCTGTGCGGCAGACTGCTTTGGCTGCCTTACCTGTCTGGTCGCTGCCTGCTCCATAGCGGAAACCGGAGCGACTGCGGACACTCGTTTCGGAATGACGGCCGCGGCCCGCAGCTGCTGATCCATCAGTTCTTCTGCCGAAACCGCCGGTGCGATCGGTAAAGGATCGTCCTCATCCGTCTCATCGATCAGCGATTCTGTCAATCCGGCCTCTGACCAGAGCGCTGCGCCTCCTTTTTCTGACAGATGCGACGTTCCTGCGGCCTGTGTCGCAGCTGCGTCTTTTTTTGCATCTGCAGGACTTATCACTCCTGAAGACATTCTCATTTCTGTGTCATTTACAGCACCTGCCAGCGTCTTCATTTCTGTATTATTTGCAGTATCTGCCAGCGCCTTCGTACTGGAATGGTTTGCAATATCTGCAGACATCCTCATATCTGCATCACTTGCAGTACCTGCCAGCATCCCTGCATCTGCATCGCTCATTTCACCTGCCGGCATGCTCATATCTGCCGAAGACACCGCCGCTGTAAGATTCCCGGTATCATTCAAAGCTGCCGCGCCTTTTAGTATCATCCTGTCCGGATATGCATCCGCAGCTACCGGATTCGTATCTGGAATCCACGTATCTCCTGCCTGCGTCAGCGGATCGGCGTCTGTCTGCTGCATATGCTCTTCCAAAGGTTCCATTTCCGCTTCCGGAAACAGTTCGGAAAAAATATCGCTGGATCTTGCCAGTATATCGTCGGCCGGTTCCGGCTCGGACAGCGTTTGCATGTTTGGCGCGCTGTCTGTATCCGCCGCCTTATCCGCAGCGTTCGGCTGCAGCGTTACTTTTCGATTTTTAATCGGAATGATCTTATCAGGCGACTCTGGTTCCGGTTCGGTTTTTGCAGGCGGAAACGGCATGACCTGCGCATATCCCATTCCTGCCGCTGCAAGCGTCTGCTGCACCTGCGGTTTTTCCTGCGATACCGGTTCTTTCTTATATTTACTCTGCGTATCCGTCTGGTTCGGCCGCGGCTGATTCATCATATAAATCGGAAAATCCTGCAGCAGAGCCGGATCCGGCCGTATTTCGCTGACGTTGTCCGAGGCAGCGGGACTGTCTGACTGCTTCAGACTCGTATCGGTCGATACGCCGCTGACCTTATTATCCATGCGCCGCTGCCTGCGCTCCTGATACTGCTGACGCTGCCTCAGCGTTTCGTTTTTGGCAGAATCATATACTTTTTTACTGCCGGAACGAATCGGTTTCCAGAGCGAGCGCTGCGTCACAAGCACCATACAGATGATCATCATAATAATATCGATCACGTACGCGCTGATCAGACCAAGATGCGGCCGAATCAGCCAGGTAAGCAGTCCTCCCACCAGTCCGCCGCCAGATTTGTGCTCCGCGGCATGCAAATAAGAATCCAGAGGCGTCTGCGACTGACTGCCTCCGGTAATCAGCTCCAGGAACATGCAGACAAAAATATAAAATCCCAGCGCAGCAGCCGCTTTTACAATCGCCGTTTTATTCTTCTGATTTGCAATGACAAACGCAGTCCCTGCAAACAGCAAAATCGGAAATATGTATGCGGTAAGTCCAAACAGTCCGAAAAAAATGCTGCTGATAAAATTGCCGACCGCTCCGGCAATCCCAAAGTTGCTGATAAACAGGATGATCGACAGAGCAAGTACCGCCCAGAGTATGACTTCGTATGTAAACGACGCGGCCGGATCGCCGCTATGATCGGATGTTGATGCGGAACGTTTTTTTGCCATTTCATTTCTCCGTTTCTAATTAATTTCGCCTATACTCTGGCGCGTTTTATCGTAATTACGGTTATTATGCAAGTACAAAATAAGCGCTGATTGAAATCACGCCTACGATCAGGCAGTAAATGGAAAAGATCGTATACTTCTTTTGCCTTACCACGTACAGCATAATTTTGATACAGATGTAGCCGACAAGCGCCGCTACGAGCGTACCCGTCAGATAATACATCCATTCTTTGGACGTGATGGTTTCCTCTCCCAAATCGAACAGCTGCAGTACTACAGAACCCAGAATTGCCGGAATCGACATAATAAAGGAATACTTTACCGCAAACTTTCGGTCAAATCCGCTGAGCAGACATGCCGTAATCGTAGTACCGGAACGCGAGATTCCAGGCAGCGTTGCAAACCCCTGACAAATGCCGATCAGAAACGCGTTCGTATAACTGACATGTCTTGGCGTCTTGCTGCCTTCCTTACAACGATCTGCGATAAAAAGCAGTACGGACGTAATGATCAGACAGATACCCGGTACGATCAGAATCGTGGACGCCTGTTCGATCAGATCTGACGCCGCAACGCCGATGATGCCGGTCGGAATGGTAGAAACAATAACCAGCATGACAAACTTCCGGTAACCATTGCAGATAATTCTGCGGTACGGTTTCTTCTGACTGCCAAAAAGTCCGGATACCGCAACTGACAGATTGATAAAGAAATCGCCAATGATCCCAAAGCCTTCGCAGATCATTTTCCAGATATCCCGAAAATATACTGCAAATACCGCAATCAGCGTGCCAAAATGCAGCAGACAGTCGAATAACAGCCCTGTTTCTTCCAGATCGAACGCAATCTGAAACAAGGCAAGATGTCCGGAACTGCTGACTGGCAAAAATTCGGTAATGCCCTGGATCAGCCCCATAATAATTGCTTCCACTAATGACATAGTATGCCTCCCTGCTAACAGCAAAAAACGAAAACGGGATGTTTTCGTCTTCTGCTGTAAAAAATCATATGAAATTATATTACCATATCCTGGAAGAAATGTCATGGACTTTTGTCAATTTTAAAAAATTTAATAAATCCATAAACGTCAGATATTTTCCGTGTTTCCCTGAATCATTTTGTGCAGTTTTTTCAAAGCGTCTTTCATCCCGCCTACTTCGCGAATGATGCCTTCCTTTACCGCCTCTTCTCCTACAAGAATCGTCCCTAAGTCTTTCGTCAGCATCGTCGTATTCATCATCAGCTTTTCCAGCCTGTCTTCTTTTGCATCACAGTGAGAAGCGATAAATCCGATAATCCGGTTCTGCATCTGCTTAAAGTAATCATACGTAGGCGGCGCGCCGATCACCATACCGTTCATACGAACCGGATGAATGACCATCGTACCCGTCGGTACGATAAAAGAATAATTCGTAGAAACCGCAAGCGGCACGCCGATGGAATGGCTGCCGCCAAGCACTAACGATACCGTCGGCTTGCTCAGGGAAGCGACCATTTCCGCGATCGCAAGTCCGGATTCAATATCTCCGCCAACCGTATTCAGCAGCAGCATAACCCCGTCGATGTTGTCAGCGTCTTCAATTTCCGCCAGTTTCGGCAAAACATGCTCGTATTTTGTCGTTTTGGTATTGGACGAGAGACATTCGTGCCCTTCGATTTCACCGATTACAGACAGCAGATAAATTCTGTGATGATGGAAATTATCTTCCAGCGTTACTTCCCCGTTATTTTTAATATTTTCATTATCAGAAAGCTCCGTTTCCAGCTCTTCCTTTTTTTCATTTACATCGCTCATACCTGTTCCTCGCTTACTTTTTTCCTCAGTATGCGCGGTTTGTATGATTTTATGCGTCCGAAAAACATCTGTAAAAAAGCTGCGGAAACCGATGGTTCGATACCTGACGAAAATTTTGCATTCGCAGCCTCTGACATGCAGCTTCACTTTGCATGGTATCATTCACCGGTTTCCAACAGCCTGCTGATCCGTTTGTCCTGTCTTATTTAACTCCTGTCTTATTTATCTCCTATCAGATAATTATACAGTCCTTCGTATTTGAATTTGGAAGCATTCCATGAAAAGTCTTTTGCCATACCGCGGTCGATCATATGGTTCCAGTCTTTTTTCATATCATAAAATACTTTTTTGGCATAATTAATTACTTTTAACATCTCTTCTCCATTATAATTTGAGAAGGAGAAGCCGTCGCCTCTGTCTTCGTATTCATTAAACGGCTCAACCGTATCTTTTAAACCGCCTGTCTCACGCACAATCGGCGCGGTACCGTAGCGGAAAGAGATCAGCTGTGTCAGTCCGCACGGTTCAAACTGGGAAGGCATCAAAAATGCATCTGCCGCCGCGTACAGTTTATGAGCCAGATCATCCGAATAACAGATATTGGCAGATACGCGATCGCCATATTTCCATGCGTAATGACGGAACATATTTTCATATCCCGGATCTCCGGTACCAATTACGACAAGCTGCGTATAGTCGTCTACGATCCGGTCGATCACATAGTTAATGAGGTCAAGCCCCTTTTGGTCAGTCAGACGGGAAATCAGGCCGATCATAAATTTCTTCTTATCAACGGCAAGTCCAAGTTCTTCCTGGAGCTTGACCTTGTTATTAAATTTCTTCTTACGCCAGTTGCTCGCGTCATAATTGCTGTAGATCTTCGGATCCGTCGCCGGATTATAAATATCGTAATCGATCCCGTTTACAATCCCCTGCATATCCAGATGTCTCGCGGATAACAGACCGTCCAGTCCCTCGCCGTAATACGATGTCTGAATCTCCTGTGCATATGTATCGCTGACAGTCGTAATATAGTCCGCATAAACAAGACCGCCTTTTAACATGCTGGCATCTTTATTAAACTCCAGCTTATCCGGTACAAACAGATTGTTGGTAAGACCGCTTAAGCCCTGGAATACTTTTTTGTCCCAGATTCCCTGGAATTTTAAATTGTGAATCGTCATAATCGACTTCATACCCCAGTAGAACATATCGCCCTGGAATTCATTTTTTAAATACACAGGAATCAGGCCTGTCTGCCAGTCGTGGCAATGTACCAGATCCGGCTGAAAATCGATGGCTTTTAACATGGATAATACCGCTTTGTCAAAGAAAATAAATTTTTCAATATCATAACGGATATCTCCATAAGGTACTGCACAGTTAAAATATTCCTGATTATCGATAAAATAAAACGTAACGCCGTCCAGCTCATATTTGAGAACGCCGACATACTTTTCAGGAAGCATCGGTCCGGTTCCCATATAAAAATGCGTCACATACTGAAATTCGTTTCTGAAATGCTCCGGAATGCATGTATAGTTTGGAATGACAACGCGCACATCCCAATATTCCTTGTCAAACTCCTTTGGTAACGCCCCGCATACATCCGCCAGTCCCCCGGTTTTAATAAACGGCACACATTCAGATGCTGCAAATAGTATTTTTTTCATAAATAGCTCCTCCATATTGATTTTCATTTATTGTAAATAAACGTTACAGGCTCGCCTGTCACTATTCATCCCAGTTATGATATACGGTCTGCACATCGTCGTCTTCATCGAGCATATCCAGAATCTTTTGAATAGACGCAAGATCCGCTTCGTTTTCCAGTGTGACGTACGTCTGCGGTATCATCGTAACTTCTGCCTGTGTCATCGCGATTCCCTGTTCTTTGAGCGCATCGCACACTGCCGGAAATTCAGCCGGATCTGTCGTAATCTCAAAGCTGTCTTCTTCCTCTGAAAAATCCTCCGCTCCGGCATCGAGCGCCAGCATCATCAGATCGTCGGCATCCATTTCGCACTCTTCCCTGTCGATAAAAATCTGGCCTTTTTTATCAAACATATAAGAAACGCATCCCTGTGTGCCAATGCTGCCGTTGCCTTTTGTAAAACAGTTTCGAACGTTTGCCGCCGTACGGTTTTTGTTGTCGGTCAGCGCGTCTACAATAATTGCCGTACCTCCCGGGCCGTAGCCTTCGTATGTAACGACTTCGTAGTTTACGTTATTGGAGTCTCCGGCTGCTTTTTTAATCCCGCGGTCGATCGTATCGTTTGGCATGTTGTTGGCCTTGGCTTTTGCGATAACGTCGCGCAGTTTGGAATTATTCGCCGGATCCGGACCGCCTTCTTTGACAGCGATTGCAATTTCACGGCCGATCATTGTAAATGTTTTTCCTTTTGCAGCGTCGTTTTTTTCTTTTTTATGCTTGATATTCGCAAATTTGGAATGTCCTGACATATATAAATCCTCTTTTCTGTTCAATACTCTGTTCTGTTCAATACTCTGTTATATGAAATCCTCTTTTTTATAAAAACATCTGTACAGTTTCCATACGCATTTCCATATATTTTCATTTTATCATTTCATCCGGCAGATGACAAGCATTATTCCTTACGAATCTCTGCTCATCCGGCAGATGACAGGCATTATTCTTTACGAACCTCTACGGTCTGGATCATTTTATTTTCTACTTTCGTCACATGAAAATGATAACCGTCCTCGTGTACCGAAAAGGTCTCCCCGTCGGCCGGTATCCGATCGATCCTTGCAGTCAGAAATCCGTTGAGCGTATCATAATCTTCCTCCGGCTCCATTTCCAACGCATCCGTGACATCGTCAAACGCAGCCATGCCATGCATGAGAAAGCTGCCGTCCGGCTGCTTTACGATCAGCTGCTTTTCTTTGTCGTGCTCGTCAAAAATATTTCCGACGATTTCTTCCAGAATATCTTCCAGGGCAACCAGCCCTGATGTCTGCCCGTACTCGTCCACGACAATGACCATATGCGCCTTTTTTTCCTGCATTTTCTGAAACAAATCGCTGATTTTACGCGTCTCCGGAATAAATTCGCTTTTGGAAAGCATCCCCTCGATATCTTTGATCTGCCAGCTTAAATATTCTTCTTTTCTGCTAAACGCCATGACTTCCCTGATATGTAGGATACCGATAATGTTATCGATGTCGTCCAAAAATACCGGAAATCTTGAATATGTCTCGCCTAAGACACGATCCAGCGTCTGCTGCAGATTCATCGTTCCATCCAGCGCACATATATTCGAACGGTGCGTCATAATATCTTTGGCCTCTTTGTCTGTAAACTCAAAAATATTTTGTATCATTTCCACTTCGTTTGCCTGCAGGACACCGGTTTCCTGTCCCTCGTTGACCATGGAAATAATTTCCCGTTCTGTAATCTTGTCTGCATTTTTCCGGTTCAGCTTTTTTAAAAAATCACTGAACCAGTTGTTTTTTTCAGCGTAACTTAACTTGGGACTCGCGCCATCGTCCATAAAACTCTCTCCTTTTTGTAATTCCTGTCGTTTTTTTCATTTCTTTCAATAATAAAATATCATTTCTCACAGATTACGTCAAGCTATGTAGCGGCTAATTGCAGGCTTACACATAGCGCCTTGTCGATTTTTTTCATAATCTCCCCGTCCAGATGACAGACTTTGTCTTTTAATCTTTTTTTATCGATCGTACGCAGCTGCTCTAATAAAATCACAGAATCCTTCACCAGTGCGTAGCGGCTGCTGGACAGCTCCACATGCGTCGGCAGCTTCGCCTTGTTCATCTGCGAGGTAATGGCTGCGCAAATAACCGTCGGGCTGTGCAAATTCCCTACGTCGTTTTGAATAATTAACACCGGACGCACGCCGCCCTGCTCAGAGCCAACGACCGGTCTTAAGTCAGCATAATAAATATCTCCACGTCTTATTAACATCTTTTTCACTCCACAAAATAGGTTATACGGTGAGTATTACCAGTTTTATCGAGTGTATTCATGCAATGCAATTTATTCCATCTGGTTTTTCAGACGATCAGACAGCGGCTTTCCGTTTTTATAATATACCCTCGGAATCCGCCTGGAAAAGCCGCAGGCAAGTTCGTAATGAAATCTGCCGGACAGATCTGAAAGCGTCTGCAGCGTAAGAACTTCTTCTCCGTCTCTGCCTGCCAGTACTACTTTATCGCCAGTCTTTACATCCGCAATGCCAGTCACGTCCACCATAAACTGATCCATGCAGATTCTGCCCGTAATCGGCGCTTTTTGGCCATGAATGAGCACATACCCTGTATTTGAAAGTTCTCTCGGATACCCGTCCCCATACCCGATCGGAATGGTTGCAATGATCTGTTCTCTGGTCGTCGTATAAGTACCTCCATAAGAAATGCTTCTGCCCGTGTCCAGATGCTTGACATAAGCGACATGACTGATCAGTTCCAGTACGGGATGCAGATCCACGCGCTCCTTATGCACCTCGTTGGACGGCCAGAGTCCGTATAAAATGATACCCGCCCTTACCAGATCCATCTGCGCCTGCGGCAGATCGATGATCCCTGCGCTGTTTGCACAGTGACGGTATGGAATATGCACGCCTGCCGCTTCTGTCAGACGTATCATACGTTCAAACTGCGTCAGCTGATCCAGCGCAGCTGTTTTATCCGTCTCATCTGCTCTGGCAAAATGCGTAAAGATTCCTTCTGGTATTATATGCGGCAAAGACGCGATCTGCGCAATTATTTTTGCATTTTCTTCCGATACCTGCATACCGATACGGCTCATGCCGGTATCGACCTTGATATGGACCCGTACGTCTTTGTGTAACTTTTGCGCCTCATCCGAAAGCTGCTTTGCCATTTCGAAGGTAAACACAGTCAGACAGATATTTTGTTCGATCAGCATCGGATAATGTTCTGAAAACACATAGCCCAGTATCAGAACCGGTTTTTGAATGCCATACCGGCGCAGCTGCAGCGCTTCTTCTGCCGTTGCGACTGCAAACCCATACAAACAGCCGGCCGGCTCCAGTTCCGCCGCTATCTGGCGCGCGCCATGACCATATGCGTCCGTTTTAATGACGGCGATCACCTGCGTATCTGGTCTGGTCAGTTTGTGGATCGCGTCCAGATTGTGCCGGACAGCGTCCAGATCGATTTTTGCATAGATGCGGTTATTTGGATTCATTGTCATATCCTCTGTTTAAAAAGTAGATTCTCATGCTAAATATTTGTGAAAAACAGTTCCAATTGCATGCAGCAGATCTCCTGCCAGAACACTGTAGCTGCCGGTTTGCTCTGCCGCGGCTTCTCCTGCCAGTCCGTGCAGATACACGCCGATATAAGCCGCCTCCTGCAGCTCCATCCCCTGTGCAGCCAGCGCTGCGATCATACCGGTTAAAATATCGCCGCTGCCGCCTTTTGCCATCGCGCTGCACCCGGATGTATTTAAATATGTGCCGGACGGACCGGCCGTTACGGTTACGGCGTCTTTTAATACGCAGATCAGATCATACTGTGCCGCAAACTGTACGGCCACGCCGCGCAGATCCTTTAAAATATCCGGTATTTTCTTTTTGCAAAGTCCCGCCATTTCTCCAGGATGCGGCGTTACGATCAGGCTGGCGGACGATTGCCGCAGCAGATCCGGCTGATCCGCCAGAATGCGAAGCGCGTCCGCGTCTGCAATGACCGGAGTCTTTGCGGTTAACAGCACCTGCCGTGTCATTTTGCACGCAGCAGGCGCTGTGCCAAGGCCCGGACCGATGGCAATGACATCGGCCCACCGGATGGCTTCTGCCAGCAGATCTTCCCGCATCTGTTCGGAATCCTGCGTCTGATACACAGACAAAATGGCTTCCGGAAGCGACGTTTGTATGATCGAACGGTTTTCCTCACAGGTAACGATTTTGACGAGTCCGCAGCCGCAGGCATAGGCAGCCTTTGCACAAAACAGAGCCGCGCCGGCCATCCCCATACTGCCTGCGATCACAAGCACCCGCCCGAACGTGCCCTTGTTCGATCTTGCCGGTCGTTTCGGAATCCGCAAAAGATCCGAAGGCTCCGGCGCAAACAGACCGGGACGCCGTCCCAGCCAGCTTTCATCTGTAATGCCAATATCGGCAATCACAACTTTTCCACATGTTTCACATCCGGGATAAAACAGCTGTCCCGCCTTTTGATAAGCAAACGTAACCGTCAGATGCGCGGCAAACGATGGCTCATACGTCGTGCCATCGTCTGCCGATACGCCGCTTGGCATATCGATGGCAATCCGAAAGCTGTCGGTCTGGTTTAAAAGCTGTATCCACTGTGCGTAAATACCGGTCAGAGCCCTGGTCAGACCGACCCCAAACAACGCGTCGATCACGCAGTCAAAAGAAAACGACTGCGGCATCTGCTCCGTTATTTTTATGCCGTATTTGTCAAGAATATCCCGCTGCAGCTGATTCTCCAAAGAACGTTTTCCATTGTCAGGCGTCTGTACGACAACAATCGCGTAGCCGCGCTGATACAACAGTCTGGCCACAGCAAGTCCGTCTGCCCCGTTATTCCCATTGCCGCATACAATCAGAACGCGCCCTGTACCCGGCACCGCTTTTACTGTTTCCTCTGTGACAAGGAGCGCCGCCCGCTCCATCAGCACGAGAGACGGTACGCCGAAATGATGAATCGTATTACTGTCGCAGAACTTCATTTCCTCACTGTTTACAATCCGTTTCATATTTCCTCTTCCTAATCATCCAAATGATTGCTATCGTTCGAATCAGACAAACCTGATAGCGATTGATTTTACAAACGCAGTTACGATTCTTCCTGACTGCGCAGCATATTATACGACAGCTGCATCAGGCTGTCTGATAAATGCACGTTTTCCACGACTACATTTTTATCCATAAGATCCAGGTCCACATGCGCAAAATTCCAGATCGCCCGTATGCCAAGTCCCACAAGGCGATTCGCGACCGAATCCGCGGAATGCTTCGGCATCGTAAGCGCGGCGATGTCGATTTTATGTGCGGCTGCAAACGACTCCAGCTCCTCGAGCATCATAATCGGAATGCCCCGCAGCGAATGCCCCCGCAGCATCGGGTTGACGTCAAACAATCCGATAATTACAAATCCCAGTTTTTCAAATTTACTGTAATTCGCCAGCGCCTGCCCCAGATTTCCAGCGCCGATCACGATAATGTTGTGCTGCTGCTGCAGCCCCAGTATCCTGCCGATCTCATCATAGAGATACTGCACGTTATAGCCGTACCCCTGTTGTCCAAATCCGCCGAAATTGTTTAAATCCTGCCGGATCTGGGATGCAGTCACTTTCATTTTTTCACTCAGCTCATTGGAAGAAATCCGTTCCACTCCTTCGTCCAGCAGATCTCCCAGATAACGATAATAGCGCGGCATCCTGCGGATGACCGCCTGTGAAATTTCTTTTCCCAATACGATTTCCTCTTCCATTCGATTATATAAATATCTTAGTCATTTGTCAATTCTTCCCATCTGTCATACAATGATTCCAATTCCTCCTCTTTTTGCCGGATCATCGTATGCAGCTCCATCACTTTGGCAGAAATAACGGCTACTTCCGGTTTGGCCATTTCTTCTTCCAGCTGTGCTTTTTCCGTTTCCAGCTGTTCGATACGGCTTTCCACCTTATGAAGCTCATTTTCCAGTCTGCGCTGTGCCGCCTGTTTTTGCTTTTTCTGCTTCCAGTCTTCCTTTCCGCCCGTCTCTTTCAGCGGTTCCGCGGCGGCTGCTTCTTTGGATACGGACGTCTCTTTCAGCTGTGCCGTACGCAGAACGTCTCTTTTTTCCAGATAATAGTCATAGTTTCCAATGTAATTTAACACCTGTCGTTCATGCAGCTCCAACACCCGCGTAGCCGTCCGGTTGATAAAGTAACGGTCATGAGAAACGAAAAATACCGTTCCTTCGTAATGTATGAGCGCATGCTCCAGGATTTCCTTTGACGTAATATCCAGATGGTTCGTCGGCTCGTCCAGAATTAGGAAATTGGCCTCGGAAAGCATTAATTTTGCCAGTGATACCCGCCCGCGTTCTCCGCCGCTTAAGTCTCCGATCCGCTTGAACACGTCGTCGTTTGTAAACAAAAATGCCGCCAGCACGTTTCGAATCTGCGTATTGGTCAGATGCGGATAATCATCCGAAATCTCCTCAAACAGCGTTTTTTCGGCATGCAGCACCTGATGCTCCTGATCGTAATAGCCAATGTGGACATTTGTGCCAAGCGTAATCTCGCCGGCGTCTGCAGGCAGCATCTCATTAATAATTTTTAAAATCGTCGTTTTGCCAGTGCCGTTATTCCCAATCAGCGCCACCCGTTCCCCGCGGAAGATCGAAAAGTCCACCTCTTCAAACAGACGGTTCCCGTCAAACGATTTGGCCAGACGCTCCACTTTGATGACGTCGTTTCCGCTCGTAATACATGGTTCCAGCTTTAGATGGATATCGGTCGATTCTTCGGTCGGCTTGTCCAGCCGCTCGATTTTGTTCAGCATCTTTTCTCTGCTTTCCGCACGTTTGATGGATTTTTCCCGATTAAATGATTTTAATTTTGCAATCACCTCTTCCTGGCGGCGGATTTCCTGCTGCTGATTATAATACGCACGTATCTGCGCGGCGCGAACCTGCGCTTTTTTTTCGGCGTATTCTGTATAATTGCCGTTATAGCTGTTTACCTGATGCTGAAAGACCTCGATTACTTTGGACACGATTTTATCCATAAAATAACGATCATGCGAAACGATCAGCACCGCTCCGTTATAATTCAACAGATAATTTTCCAGCCACTGAATCGACTCCATATCCAGATGGTTGGTCGGTTCGTCCAGCAGCAGTATATCCGGCTTCGTTACAAGCAGACGTCCGAGCGCCACTCTGGTCTTCTGACCTCCCGACAGCTCCGCCTGCGTCTTTTGAAAATCCGCCTCGGCGAATCCAAGACCGTTTAACACACCGATCACTTCACTGCGATACGTATAACCGTCTGCGAGTTCAAACTGATGGACAAGACGTTCATATTTTTCCATAAACGCTTCCAGTTCTTCCTGCGCAACGCGATCCATCTGACTTTCCATCCGTCGGATTTCCTGTTCCATATCGATCACTGGCTGCTTTGCAGAAAGCACTTCTTCATAGATCGTGCGTTTGCTGTCGATTACTTCGTTTTGCGCCAGATAACCGATCGTTTTTTCTTTGGCAATTGCTACCATCCCATCATCCGGTTCCAGTTCTTTTACAATCATCTTTAACAGCGTCGATTTTCCGGCCCCGTTGATGCCGACAATCGCGGCTTTTTCATGTTCTTCAATATGAAAGGATGCTTTTTGAATAATTACATCCGTTCCAAATGATTTTGATATATTCTGACAGGAAAGTATCATCATCTGAAAACCTCCGATCTTTTTCATTTTATAAAACAAAAACCAAATGCTGCATTTCAATATTGGTGTGAAATGCTGCATCTGGTAATTATAAACAATTATTCTGCAATCGTCAAATCATTCTGTGAAAACGGCTGATGAATTAGACAATGTGTTGCGTTTTTATATGGCTACGCGGACGTGTGCGTGACCGCGTCCTTATATTTTTATGTATACATCTGTTCCAGCTGTTTGCGTATCTCTTTAATAAATCCCTCGCTGTTTAATACCGTCGGATGTTCCAGCTCGGTAATCAGGGCGAGATCTTTTGTCATTTTTCCGGATTCGATCGTATGGATGCAGGCCTGTTCCAGGCGATCTGCGAATGTTACGAGATCGGTGAGCTGATCCATTTCGCCGCGCTTACGCAGTGCGCCGGTCCATGCAAAAATTGTAGCGACTGAATTTGTGGACGTTTCTTCCCCGTTCAGATGTTTATAGTAATGACGCTGTACGGTTCCGTGCGCCGCCTCATACTCGTAATACCCTTCCGGAGACACAAGCACGGATGTCATCATCGCCAGGGAGCCGAAGGCGGAGGAGATCATATCGCTCATTACGTCGCCGTCATAGTTTTTGCACGCCCAGATAAAACCGCCTTTGGATTTCATTACGCGTGCAACCGCATCGTCGATC
Source organism: uncultured Eubacterium sp. (assembly GCA_910577225.1). Taxonomy (GTDB): domain Bacteria; phylum Bacillota; class Clostridia; order Lachnospirales; family Lachnospiraceae; genus Eubacterium_J. Next base: position 19,661 of record CAJTMV010000041.1, read on the forward strand.
AGTGTGTAAAAATAGGTAATGCCTGCCGCATCGAACTGGTCCTTATATTCTTTATCGAAAATCTCCTGAAAAATATCTTTAAACGTGTGATCGTATTTTTTGGAAATCGTATCTTTGGTTGCAAACCAGAGTTCCTGTCTGGTATCAAGCGCATAGGTAAAGCAGCTTCTTGCAAAACTTTCGATCGACGCCGTGACGTTGTGCTGCCCCTGGATAATGCCGGATCCCTCAAACTCATGAATCGTCTCTTTGATCTGCGTACCGTCTGCGCCAGTAAACACAAGCTCTGCCTTCCCCGCGCCGGGCACTTTTATTTCTACATTTTTATAAACGTCCCCATATGCATGTCTTGCGATTGTAATCGGCATTTCCCAGTTTTTTACGCAAGGTTCGATCCCTTTTACCTTGATCGGTGTACGGAATACGGTTCCGTCCAGGATTGCGCGAATCGTCCCGTTCGGACTTTTCCACATTTCTTTCAGATCGTACTCGCTCATACGCGCCGCATTTGGCGTAATCGTTGCGCATTTCACCGCAACGCCGTATTTTTTCGTGGCATTGGCTGAATCGATCGTTACCTGATCGTTTGTCTCGTTTCTGCAGGCAAGCCCAAGATCATAATATTCTGTCTTTAAATCTACAAACGGCAGCAGCAGCTCGTCTTTAATCATCTTCCAGAGAATCCGGGTCATTTCGTCTCCGTCCATCTCTACCAGCGGCGTTGTCATTTTAATTTTTTCCATTTATCCATCCTCCTGATTGTTTGCAGATCTCTGCGTTCCTATCCAAACTATTTTAAACAAAGTAGCGGCAGTTTGTCAATGCATGTACGGCTGATTCCCTTATTTTTTTTGGAAACCTATACAAGCTGCCCTCATAATATAAACCATAAAATAAATAAAAACATGGAGGCAATCAATATGAGTGATTTAGCTGCTACAAACTGTGGATGTGGAGAAAATAATGGATGTGGATGCGGATGCGGTAACAATTCCTTTATCTGGATCATCCTGCTGTTATTCTGCTGCTGCGGTAACAACGGAGGCGGTTCTTTCTTCGGCGGCAATGGCTGTGGCAACGGCTGCGGCGGCGACAATAGCTGTATCTGGCTGATCTTACTGCTGCTTTGCGGCTGTGGCTGCGGCGGAAACGGATTCTTCTAAATCTGTTACGATCTCTGCTGCGCTTCTGCGGAGGGCACTCGCCCTTCCGCGGAAGTAACCGGTATTACTGGCGGACGTATCTGTCAGAATAAGGCGCAGGAACGTGGGAAAGCTCACGTTCCTGCGCTTTTTGAGGGACAGGGAAATCACTGTATGTAATAAGCAAATATAGGTTTTACAAAATTACAACGATCCCTGAGATGGCAAAACGGCGGCCTGACGATGATACGTCAGGCCGCCGCTGCTCAGATAAAAGTCCTGACGGGGCATCGTTCTATCTGCGTCCCCGCCTCGACTGATTTCTCATCGGCACTGCGTTTTCCCCTGTTTCTTTCTGCCGAATCTGTGTAAGCGTCAGATTCTTTTTTTTCATGCAGTCCTCGTCAATGGTATAGACTTTATTTCCATCAATAACTAATTTTCCCATGATGATCCTGTTTTCTATTTATTAATAAAATTTATTTTTGATTTCATTCTTTTTTCCTGATAAATAACCTCCTCCGTTTATTATATTGAATTTCTTTTTTTTGGTGTCATAAACCGTGCTGTCTGCTCATACACTAAATAAAAAAGGATATTTTATGGACAACAATTACATACCAACCGCTTTTGATGAAAAAACGCAAAATAAAGATCTTCAGATCTTAAAAACGGCTCTTCCTTATATGCGCGGGCCTCGTCAGAAAGAAATACTGACGCTGATTAAGGCGATCGAGCTAAAAAAATCTTTTGATTTAATAAATAGCGACGATACGTCTCTTTCGATCTGCTCGAGCGAAAATCCAATGGAAAATACGCTAAATATGCTTGGCGATATCCGACAGTTTTGTAATGCACAGGAGCAGGAACATATCGATATGATTTTAAACCTCTTTTCCATGTTTTCTACCTATGAAACGATGTTCTCCTGATGATCCTGCACATTTTCTGCATCTGCATCATATGTTGATGTTAGATAAGTTTTTGCTATTTTATCGATCAGGGAGGGTACTATGAATTTAGACGACGTATTTAACGCTGCAAACACAAACGGAATCTCACCGGAAAAGCTGGCCTTTTTAAAAGCCATGTCTGCAAGACAGTCCGGCAACAACGCCAAAGATATGATGGCCGCGCTAATGTCAGCTTCCAATGTCGCCCAGAAGCAGGGCGTTTCCTTTAACGAATCGGAACGCGATATGATGCTGGAGCTTCTGCTGAAAAATCTTTCACCGGAAGAAAGCAAAAAAGCCCGCGGAATGATTCAGATGATGAAACGAATGAAAAAATAAAAAACATACACACTGGCGCATCTTTTTTCTGTAAGGCGCCAGTGTGTATGTCTGTGCAGGATCCAATCATTTTACATCCGTCTCTTATGATCAGCCAAATGGTAAGATCTTTGCAGAATCTCCGCTTATCCCGCGATTATTCTTCCATAAAAGTATAATTTTCAGCGTCCGCAGGGACTTCGCCTCCGCACTGGTATCCGTAGCTGCCGGTAGTCGCGTCAGCCTCTCCTTCAATTTTAAAATAGATCGTTCGTCCCTCATGTTCCAACGCCACTTTGCAAACTCCGTTTTCATCGAACTGATCCGTAATGTTTATCTTTTTATCGTAATAATAAATCCATACGTTTCCATCGTCGTCTTTTTCCACACTGTTACCGACCTGATCCAGAACTTCTTCGGCACTTAGCGGTACTTCGTTTCCGTACTCGTCGATTGCGATTCCGCCGCCGGCTCCTCCCTGTGTCTGTCCGTCCTCATCCACATAGGAATAGGAGTAGCTGCCATCGCCATGATCTGTCACGTTTAACTGCGTCTGTTCCCCATGAAACCAGGCGGTAATTTTTTGCTGGATGCCGCCCAGATCTGCCGCATACGCCACTGTCATGCTGCCAAATGCCACTACTACCGCTGCACATGCAGCAACTGCCTTTTTCATCCGATATACACGTTTGTTTTTTTCCATGATTTCTACCTCCAAAGAAATGTTTTCGGAGGCATGCAGAGTCGAAAACGCCTTCTGATATTTTTCCTTATTCGTCATCTTCCCAGTCCTCCTTTAATACTTCTTTCAACAGTTTACGTCCACGCGAAAGTCTGACCTTGACATTGCTTTGCGTCAGTTTTAAGACTTTTGCAATTTCTAAAATGGAGTAATCCTCATAATAATACAGATGAATGATAATCCGGTATTTTTCCGGCAGCCTCATCACTGTCTCAAATAAAGTCTCCTCCTGCGGCGTCTCAAAAGCAAGCGTTTCCATATAATCTTCCAGCGGCACTTTATTCTGCCTCCAGAACGTATGATTGACGTTTTTTGCTTTGTTAATGGCTACCCGAAGCAGCCATGCGCGGATATGCTGTTCACTGTCGAATTCTTTTTTCGTTACATAATACTGCAGGAACGTTTCCTGTACAATATCGTCTGCATCTGCTGCGTTTTTACATACGTTAAAGGCAGCGGCAAACAAATTGTCACGGTAACGCTCTGTCAGTTCTTCTATCGTTTGTCTCATGAGCGCTCCCTCAGTTTCTTAGTTCTTTGAAAGGTCCTTTCACTAATAATACAAACGGGAATGGAAAAAGGTTACAAAAAAATAAAAAAATAATAAATTATATTCTTCAAAAACACCGCCTGTTATATTCCCAGGCGGTGTTTTTTCTTAACATTCACAGCAGATGATAGTTATCAGACGCTGATCTCCCAAGGTCTGTCGCTCCCAGACCTTTTGTCCCTCAGCCTTTTTTCTTTTTAAAATATCCATCGATATTTTTCTTAATATCCTCCGGATTCTGATTTTTTAATAAGTATCCCTCCGGACGCAGCGGCATTACCCTCGTTACGCTCTCCTTATCCACTCTGCCGGTCAGGAAAAATACCGGAATTTTTGCAAAATCATCTTCGGACCGGATCATTTCCAGCACCTGTACGCCGTCACAAACCGGCATTTCATAGTCCAGCAGGACGAGATCCGGACGATCCAGCGTCATGCATCGAATACCGGACATTCCTGATTTTACTGCAGTCACCTGGTAATCGGTCCCCAGCAGCTCCCTCATCGCCGCGCAGACGGTATCCGAATCATCGATGACAAGAATTTTCTTTTTATAGTTTTCCGCATTCTGAATCTCGTTGTTTTTCAGGTAATTGCGAACTTCTGTTACCGCGTTTTCTGCTACAATCGAAGTGCCCGCTTTTTTCAGATGACGCGGAGCCATTGCGCAATATGCAAAATATCCGGCGCCTGTATCAAATAAAAGACTGCATTGCGGCTTTTCAAATACTTTCTGGAACTGTTCATAAGAGAGCAGATTTTCATCCTGCAGCTTAAAGCCATCCGCAACCGGCAGATGTTCCAGAACCCGTTCTACAAACTGTCGGATGGCATACCTGGACGCATTCATCAGCGCAACGCTCATTTTGTCTGATTTATGTCCCATCATCTTTCCGACCGTCTCAAGAAGCAGCTTTTCTTCCGAGATCAGAAATACTTCCCACTTCTCGCCTTTTTCATTTGCATAAACAAATCTGCAGTAAATACCCTGACCAAATTTTTCTCCACTGTAACGGTCGCTGATCAGTGAAGCATCCAGCTGAAACATATCATTCATCATCTGAATCATCAGTTGTTTTGCAGCCAGCTCTTCGTCCTCCGGCAGCAGATTTTCCCACTTGTTTATGCCGTCTCCGACAATCGCCCGATCCTCCGTCAGCGTATGTCCAATCAGCCACCCGGCACAGACGCTTAAAAAATGACTCATCGCATCCGGCGAATAATCCGTCTGCGTCAGCTCTCTTTCCAACGCCGGAAGCGTATTTCTGCGGAAATTGTCATGTACGCGTCTGTGCGCCTCATATCCTTTATAAGAAATAGATGCCATATAGACTTCTTCTTCTGCAAAATGCTTCATCGCATGATCTTTAAAATATTTCAGCCCTTCCTGGCAGACCCACTGACTCTTATCTTCCTGCTCACTGAATACAAACAGACGGTTCATAATACTAAAAAGTTTTTTGTGTTCCCTGTCGATCACATCTACCCCAATATTAAACCGATCCTGCCATATGAATTGATTACCCATGATGTCCTCCTTTGCTACAGTGCAGTCTTATCACTGTAATTCCTCCTTTAATTTTTTAATCCCCCAATTTTGTTCCGCTGCAAACTTAAGACTGTGCATACCGACCTTTCGGATAATTCTTTGCATCGCTGCGCCATGTTCGCTTTCAGACAACCGCAGACAGACAAAACGGACACAACCGGATCCGTTTTGCCTGTAATAACTTTTCTAAAAGATGTTTCCGAAGGGTTGGAACATAATCCTTCTCATGGTAAGATGCCGGAAAACGACTGGCAGATAGCTGCTTTCCGCGCACATATTGGATAATATCCGATGCGCGTACAGACAGTTCCGCCATATTTTCCCGCGTTTTATCTTTGAAAAACGTAAAACGTTATTCAAAGATTATGGTTAGAATGACTAAAACCGAAAAAGCAGGTACTGTGGCATAAACCCAATACTTATAAAAAAATAACAGTTTTGATATCTTTACTGTTACATATGTCATACTTTTTCATGAAATTAGAATAAAGGTATATATACAGTTTAGCACAATTTACCAGATTTGCAAGTACAATACCCACAATTTTTCAGCCGTTTTTTCACAGAATCAGCCCTTTTTCACACAAAAAAAGAAACCGTACTGCAAAAGCGATTCCGCCCGCAGCACGATTTCTCTTCACCATTTATTTCTGATTCTGTCTCAGTTTTATGGTTCTGTCTCAGTTTTATGATTCTGTCTCAGTTTGTTCCTTTTGTATCTCAGAGCCTGTCACTTCCACATGTCTGTCTCTGTCAAGGACAGTCAGCATGGCGTTGGCGCTTACATCGAGCGCGGTCAGCTGGTTTTCCTGACAAAACAAAACTTCCAGCGCCGCATTCGCGCTTACATCCAGACTGGAAAGGGCGTTTGCCTGACATCCCAGTCTTCGAAGCGCCGGGTTGGCATCCACAGAAAGTTCTGTCAGCCTGTTATAAGAGCAGGTCAGAGACTCCAGTGCCGAAGCTGCGCTTACATCGAGCGTCGTCAGCTCGTTATGAGCACAGTTTAAAACCTTTAACGCCGCATTTGTCTGTACCGCAAATTCTGTCAGACGATTATAGTCGCAGCTTATTTTTACGAGCGCCTGGTTAACGCTCACATCCAGATCGGTCAGTTCATTTGAACCGCATTTTAAATCCGTCAGCTCTGTATTTTCTTTTATATTAAGTTCTGTCAGTGCGTTTCCGCTGCAATGCAGGCTGGTCAGCGCTTTGTTTTTGCGGATATCCAGATCGGTCAGACGATTTCCCGAGCAGTCCAGCGTTTCCAGCGCCAGACTTTTTCCGGTGTCCAGACTGGTCAGGCGGTTTTCATTGCAGATCAGTTTGGTCAGTGCCTGCGTTTTTTTCAGATTCAGCCCTGTAATCCGGTTTTTGCTGCAGTAGATTTCTTCCAGTCGCCTGGTACCGCCAAGGTTTAACGTTTTGATCGTATTAAAAGAACAGTTTAAATACGTCAGCGCTGCATTTTGCGAGGTCTCCAGCTTTGTCAGACGGTTATAGGCGCAGTCCAGATACGCGAGCTTTTTCAGGCCGTCAATATGCAGGACGGTCAGCTCGTTGGACGGACAATGCAGATCCGACAGCGCGGGATTATTGCGAACATCCAGTCCCGTCAGCTGATTCGCGCCACAGCTTAATTCCTGCAAAGCCGGATTTTTCTGCGTATTCAGACTGGTCAGGCGATTTGTTTCACAATTTAGCGTAATCAGCCTTGAATTTTTGCGAATATCCAGCTCTTTGATCCGGTTTTGCTCGCATTTTAACACTTCGAGCTGCCTGTTTGCGCTCACATCCAGACGCTCCAGCTCCTGTGCCGAACAGTCCAGATATTTTAACGATACATTTTTCTGAATGTCCAGACCGCTCAGACGATTATTGCCACAGTCCAGATATTCCAGCGCTGTCAGCCCTTCCATGGAAAGCGTTCCCGTAAGTCCCATTCCTGACCATGCAATTCGCGTCAGCCTTAGTTCTTTTCCAACCGGTGTCCAGGTATACTGACCCGGATCATCCGGATGACTGCTGACCGACGCATGCGTCTGTGTCTTTACAATGGCTTTTAACGCATCCAGATCGCCCGCATGCTTCTTTACGGATTTACCTACTACATAAATCTGACAGGACGCGGATCGCTCTGTTTGGGAAATCGTTGCCGTAATGATGGCGCTGCCTTCTTTTTTTGCCCGAAACGCGCCGGTTTCATTGACGGATACGACATCCTTGTTGCTGCTGGTCCAGACCAGTTTTTCCGACTGGTAACGCTCGTCGGTAACCGTCGCCTCCAGCTTTCCCCGTTTTCCTGTCTGCAGCGTATATGCGGAACAATCCAGCGTAATAACCGCTGCGTCCGCTGCCTGCACAGGAACCCTGCATGTGCGTCCCGTCAAAACGATACAGACGGCAGAAAGAAATATGGCAAGCATCTTCACCGTTCTGCCGGTCCGCGTTTGTTTCATTCGTCTGTTTTCTCTGCCTTTACCGTCCATATTCTGTCCGCTACTAAAAACATATACAAAAATGTAGTAGTTTTCCTTTCCTGATATTTATTTTTGCACAAGGTTGACGATTCTGCCCGGCACATAGATCTCTTTCACGAGCGTTCCGGTCAGTTTGTCTGCGACCGCTTCTTTTGCCTTTGCAATGACATCCTCTTTCTGCGCGTCTTTTTCGATCAGAACGGTTGCTTTTACCCTGCCGTTGATCTGGACCGCGATTTCAACCGTTGCTTCGATTGTCTTTGCTTCGTCATACTCCGGCCAGCTCTGCTGATAAATGTGTCCTTCAAATCCCATCAGCTCCCAAATCTCTTCTGTGATATGCGGCGCGGTCGGATTCAGCAGCAAAAGCAGCGTACGATATTCCCCGCGGGTCAGACTGCTCTTTTTATAAAAATCGTTGATCAGCGTCATCATTGCCGCGATCGCCGTATTGTATTTCAGATTTTCATAATCGCCGCTGACTTTTTTTATCGTCTGGTGCATTTTTGTCTCAAGATCTTTGGAATAACCGTCTTCGGACGTTGCCAGATCCTGCAGTTTCCATACGCGCTCCAAAAATCTGCGGCATCCCTTTACCCCGTCTTCGGACCAGGAGGCTGCCAGATCGAACGCGCCGATAAACATCTCATAGGTGCGCAATGTGTCTGCGCCATATTCTCTTACAATGTCGTCCGGGTTTACGACATTTCCTCTGGACTTGGACATTTTTTCCCCGTTTTCTCCCAAAATCATTCCATGGGAAGTCCGTTTCTGGTATGGTTCCGCGCAAGGCACCTGTTTCTGATCATAGAGAAACTTATGCCAGAATCTGGAATACAGCAAATGCAGCGTCGTATGTTCCATACCGCCGTTGTACCAGTCTACCGGCATCCAGTAATCCAGCGCTTCTTTCCCCGCAAGCGCTGTCTGATTGTGCGGATCCGTATAACGCAGGAAATACCAGGAAGAGCCTGCCCATTGCGGCATTGTATCCGTTTCCCGCTTTGCCGGCCCGCCGCAGCATGGACAGGCTGTATTTACCCAGTCCGTCATTGCCGCAAGCGGAGATTCCCCGTTATCCGTCGGCATGTAACTGTCTACCTCCGGCAGCTCCAGCGGAAGCTCGCTTTCTGCAATCGGCACAAACCCGCATTTCTCACAATGCACGATTGGAATCGGCTCGCCCCAGTAACGCTGACGGGAAAATACCCAGTCTCTTAACTTATAATTAATCTTTGCCGTACCGATCTGTTTTTCTTCCAAAAACGCAATCATTTTTTTCTGCGCGTCTTTCACATCCAGCCCGTTTATAAAATCTGAATTTACGATCACGCCGGTCGCCACATCGGTAAACGCTTCTTTTGAAATATCTGCTTCTTTTCCATTTTTGGATACGACCTGTATCATTGGCAAATCAAATTTTTTCGCAAATTCCCAGTCTCTCTGATCGTGTGCCGGTACTGCCATGATTGCGCCCGTTCCGTAAGACATCAGCACATAATCCGATATCCAGATCGGTATCTCTTTTCCATTTACCGGATTTACGGCCGTCAGTCCGTCGATGCAGACGCCTGTTTTTTCCTTTGCCAGCTCCGCACGTTCAAAGTCTGACTTGTGCGCTGCCTGTTCCCTGTATGCGTCTATTTCATCCCAGTTTTTTAATTCGTCTTTATATTTTTCAATGATTGGATGTTCCGGAGAAACGACCATATACGTAACGCCGAACAGCGTATCCGAACGCGTCGTGTAAATACGCAGCTTTTCCTCTTTGTCTTTTATGGAAAAGTCGACTTCCGCGCCGTTTGATTTTCCAATCCAGTTTCTCTGCTGTGTTTTTACCCGTTCGATGTAGTCCACATCGTTTAAGCCTTCGATCAGCTTTTCTGCGTAATCTGTAATTTTTAACATCCATTCGCTTTTTACTTTGCGTACGACCGGAGCGCCGCACCGTTCGCAGACGCCGTTTACGACCTCTTCGTTCGCAAGGCCGACTTTGCAGCTCGTACACCAGTTAATCGGCATTTCTTTTTTATAAGCGAGACCTGCCTGAAACAGTTTTAAAAAGATCCACTGCGTCCATTTATAATAGTCCGGATCTGTCGTATTCACTTCCCGGTCCCAGTCAAAAGAATATCCTAATGCATGCAGCTGTTCTTTAAACCGAACGATATTATCCCTGGTAACGATCTTTGGATGTATTTTATTTTTGATTGCATAATTTTCCGTCGGCAGGCCAAACGCATCCCATCCCATCGGATATAATACGTTGTACCCCTGCATCCGGCGCTTGCGGGCAACGATATCCAGCGCCGTATACGGCCTTGGATGACCGACATGCAGTCCCTGTCCGGACGGATACGGGAACTCCACAAGCGCGTAATATTTTGGTTTGGAATAGTCGTCCGACGCGGCAAACGCTTTCTCATCGTCCCAGATTTGCTGCCATTTTTTCTCGACGACTTTGTGGTTGTATACTTCTGACATATTTTCCTCCATTTTCAGTTTTTATTATTGCGTATGAATCTGATATTTGTACTTTCATCATATGGAACCGGAAACACTTAAATTCTACCACATCATACCCATTTGTCAATAAAAACAGGGAAATACAGGGAAAATCAGAACGAATCCAGATGAATCGCCACCATATGATCCAACGGCGCCAGCGACTTGCCTTTTCCGTCTGTACCCTCCATATATTTTTGCGCTCCGGATTCGAATAAAACAACCAGCTCCTCTCCCGCGATCGCCAGCTCTTCCGAACAGGGCGGCATTTCCACACACTCTGCAGGCTTTTCCGGATGCTTACTCAAATCGTAAGCGGATCGATATACCTTGATATACGAGGATTTTTCCCGTCCAAAAGAAGTACTCAGATAGACATGTCCGTCCTCGTCGAACGCAACGCCCTGTACCTTGTCCGGTATGGCAAACTCTTCGCATTCTTCCAGTGACCCGTCGCTATAACGATAAGACTTCATTACAGATTTAAAAAACCTCGTATGTGTGGCAATCCAGAGCTTTCCGCTAAAATAAGTGATGCAGGATGGAGAATTAAATACCCGGTATTCCTCATGTTCGGATGGAAGCTCGATGGTTCGTCCCGGTTTATGCTTCGCCAGCTCCTTGATCAGCGCATAATCCAGACGCTCGATCGTACGATAATTGGAATGGCAGACCCAGAGACTTTCTCCGTCGTAACAGATTCCTCCCAGATGGCTGCCCTGTTTCATCGAGAGCGTCATCAGATACTCGCCGGTATCGCGGTCAAACACATACAGGCATCCGTAGTTCTCTTTTCCGCCCGTGCTGTAGGAAGTTACAAGAATCAGATCTTCTGTCACGCATAACCCCTGCGGGCACTGATCTACACTGAATAATTTATTTGTAATATAATCTTCAAACCTCGTATCCGGCATTCCCGGGATGTCCAGATCCTCCAAAATCCGGTAGTTCATATCTGCCAGCTTTTTTTCGGGCGAACGCGTCAGACTGGAAGCTCCGTACGAATACAGCTGGATATTCATGGAACCGGATATTTTCTTTGTCCACTTGGCATATAGTATCAGGTTGCCGTTTTTGCAGTCTGAAATTTCGGTCAGCGGATGTTTGTAGCTGCTGTCCGTATACCAGCCCGCAAAATTGTAGCCTTCTCTTTGCGGCGGCATCAGTTTTAACGGCAGCAGCTGCTCATAATAGACCGAAGGGTTCAGATAATGATTTTCACCCAGATTCAGGTTGTAGATAATATCATAGACCGGAATGCTGCTGTTTACATTGTTGATCTCATTTAAAGTATATGCATAATCTAAGGAAGGAGAAAGCGGTCGTTCAATGACGCCGCGCCCCTTCGTCAACTGCGGCTGTTCCAACAGCAGAACAAATACCAGCAGAATGCAGAGCATAATACGCGCCATTTCCCTTAGGCTCCTCCTTCCGGATAAAACATTTTCAAATTCGTATCGTTTCTTATGCCGCCCGTTTACGAAATCCGCCGTTCGCGTTCACGCCCTGCGTGCCCGCAGTCCTGGCAGTTCTCTCAGTGCCGGGCCTGTCCGGCATTATTCTTCAATATCGACCAGCTTGTTTGCACGGGCTTCGATCTCACGTTTTTGTACGTCTTCCGGCGCCTGTTCATAACGTGCCGGCTCATAACGGTAAACGCCTTCTCCGCCGGTAATCGAACGCAGTACCGTGGTATAGCCGTCCAGTTCGTTATAAGGAATATCAGCAACAATCTCCTGTTTGCCGCCTTCTACCGGATTCATACCAAGCACACGCGCACGGCGTTTATTCAGATCTCCCATAATGTCGCCGGTATATTTATCTGATGCCGTAACCGTAAGCGATGCGATCGGCTCTAACAGAACCGGTGACGCCTGTAAAAATCCCTTTTTGAACGCCTGTGCCGCAGCCACTTTAAATGCAAGCTCTGAAGAATCTACCGGATGATAGGATCCGTCGTACAGGTTTGCCTTGATGCCGACAACCGGATAAGCTGCCAGCGGACCGCTTTTTACCGATTCCTGAATCCCCTTTTCAACTGCAGGGAAATAGTTTTTCGGTACCGCGCCGCCTACGACTGTCTGGGAAAATTCATACGATTCCTCCAGATTTCCGGATGGCTCAAATGTCATTTTTACATGTCCGTACTGCCCGTGTCCACCGGACTGTTTCTTATATTTGTATTCAACGTCTGCTTTCTTTCTTATTGTTTCGCGGAATGCAACTTTTGCTTTTCCAAGCTCGATCTCTACTTTATAACGGTTTAACAGCTTGCTGACAACAACGTCCAGCTGCTGTTCGCCAATACCGTATAAGAGCGTCTGACCGTTTGCGCTATCGTTGACTACTTTTAACGTCAGATCTTCATGCGTCAGCTTGGTCAGCGCCTGGGACGCTTTATCCACATCCGCTTTATTTTTCACTTTATAACGCTTGCATGTATAAGGTGTGGACAGCGACGTACGGATATACAGAATCGGATTTGCCTTTGTGGAAAGGGAATCCGTCGTACGTGCTTTGTTCAGCTTTGCAAGCGCGCCGATATCTCCGGCATGAAGTTCTTTGACTTCTTCTGCTTTTGCACCTCTCATCACATAGAGTTTCCCGATCTTTTCTTCAGTATCCCTGTGATAATTTAACATTACGTCGTCCGTCTTCAAAACGCCTGAATTTACCTTGATCAGAGAATATTTTCCAATAAACGGGTCCTGTATGGTCTTAAATATGTAAGCGGACTTCGGCTTTGAAAAATCATAATCTGCCTGATACACTTCGTTGGTCGTAGCGTTAATTCCTGCACAGGATCTTTTATCCGGACTCGGGAAATATTTTGTAATATCGTCCAGCAGCGTATATACGCCCTGTGCGAGAATACACGAACCCATCGAAACAGGTACGATGCTGCCGTCCAAAACGTTCACACGCAGCGCCTGACGAATTTCATTTTCTGAAAATTCCTCGCCGTTAAAATAACGATCCATAAACTCTTCGCTTGTCTCTGCAACTGCTTCTACCAGCGCTTCTCTGCATTTTTCCAGATTTGGAACCGAATAATCCGGCATATCCATCGGCACGACTTCGCCTTTTTCATTCCAGCGGTTCGCCGTCTGCGCCACAATATTTACATAGCCGATAAACTTCTCGTTTTCACGAATCGGCAGATGGAACGGAGCAATTTTTTTGCCGTACAGCTTCTGAAGATCTTCCGCCACCTGTCGGAAACTTGCGTTATCAATATCCATATCCGTTACAAAAAACATACGCGGCAGTTTATAACGCTCGCACATTTCCCACGCTTTTTTTGTACCGACCTCAATACCAGCTTTGCCGCTGACTACGATAATTGCGGCGTCCGCCACACTGACGGCTTCTTCTGCCTCGCCTACAAAGTCAAAATATCCTGGCGTATCTAAAATATTAATCTTTGTATTATCCCATAAAATCGGAATGACCGTTGTCTGAATCGAAAATGAACGTTTGATCTCTTCTTTATCGAAATCACTGACCGTATTTCCATCGCTGATTTTTCCCATGCGGCCTGTCTGTCCGGACAGATACGCCATTGCCTCCACAAGACTGGTTTTTCCTGCTCCACCGTGTCCCAAAAGCACCACGTTACGTATCCTGTCTGTTGTAAATACCTCCATGAATCTCTTTACCTCCTGCACATATATTTGTTTTGTTACAAACACTATATTAATTTTAACAAAGTTCATGGGCAATTACAACAATTATTTCATTTTTTTGCAGGATTTATCTGTCAAAAAGTAACAGTTCGGATGCGAATGGTATTTACCTGGCAGGGGGTCGGTAAAATTATAGTTAATACAACATCATAAACCCCGGAAGACTGCTGCCCTCCGGGGTTTATGATTCCTGACGCAATTTTATTTTACTTAATCCCATTCTATATCACTATCTTTTATATACTCTCCATGATCCATTCTCTTTTCAGCGGTTTCCAACCTCTCCCTTTCTTCAAGGGTTAATTTCGTAAAGTCCGGGTCCCATGCAAGCACCAGCCTTTTAATAAACTGGCTTGCAAATTCCTGCTCACTTTCCGGCAACATTTCAAGCATTCGTACTGATTCCTGAACTATCTGTGTCATATTCCTTTCCTCCATTTATTTATAAATATCTCCGCGACTTCCTATCTCCATGATAATTTGGTATTAGCTCTCTTCCTGTATCACGCATATACTTCTCTTTTACTGCTGTGACAATATACTTATTGCGTGACATTCCCTGCTCTTTCGCGGCTTCTTTCAGCTTTACTTTGATTCCTTTTGGCAATATCATTTCTGTCCGGTCATAGTGCTTTCTTGTATATTCATTTTTAGCCTTTGTTGCCGCCGGTCCCCGTGTAACTGTCCACTTTTTCTTTTCTTCCTCTGCTCCTGCCTGCTTTCTTCTGCATTTCCCATATCTGGAACCGCCTCCTTTTTCCACTATGCAAACATTATAGCACATATTTTTGTTTTACGTAAGTATATAAATTTAATATTGCTGTGGTACATATTTTGCAAATGTATATACCTTGCATAACGCTTCCCTGTCCTGCATGGATTCGACCAGACGCACAATCTCCACTTTGTACATATCTTGTTCATTCCTGCTTCCAATCCCGATCACCGTACTGCCTGCCAGCTGGTACAGACACTGTTTACCAGACAGTTTTGGATGAATACATTTCAGTTATCGTAAATTTGCATAGCATCACACTTCAGGATGCTGTCTGCAGACGAAAACTCTTCCCTGAGCGCTTCTTTCCGTCTCATACCGCCTTTTTCAGATTCCTGCCTGCTGGCACAGACGCTGTTTGCCAGACAATTTCAGATGTATACATTCAGTTATTGTAAATTTGTATAGCATGACTTTTCCAGAAGCTGTTGTCTGCAGCTGAAAACCCTGCCTGCCGAGATCCTTTGCGTCATATGCCGCCTTTTTCAGATTCCTGCCCGCCGGCACAGACACTGTCTGCCGAACAGTTTTGGATACTTATATTGCAATTATTGGAAATTTACATAGCATGACATATACAAACGCTGCTTACGATGAGAACTCTGCCTTGAGCAATTCCCTGAAGGAACATGAAAATGCAGTTTTTTTGCAAGGGTGAAATTTGGTACTTACACATATGCAGTCAACAATCAACAATTCACATAAGCTAATTATGTTATAATTAAATAATCTATATTTTCCATTTAAATACAGCCACAAAACAGTGTGCGAGACAGCTGAAAGAGGCCCCGGAGCGGACCGCATGGGACTGAGCGGAC
>CAJTMV010000042.1 GCA_910577225.1 uncultured Eubacterium sp.
GAGAGCAGATCAGGGAGGCCGTGATGAGGCAGTATGGTCTGACGGAGTTGGAAACCACGCCGTATCTGTAAAACGGTGATGAAACAGGAAACAGGCGGCGGATATGCGGAGAAGGCACGGGGCGCGGACAGGGTGTTCCGTGGAAAGGAAAGGACAGAGGAAGGGGGAGAAGGATATGGGACCGGCACTGATGGAGATCATGGAACCGGAACTGCGCCAGGCGGAGGACCGGGGCAGGGAGGCAGGCATGCGTGAAGGCATGCGTGAGGGTATGCGCGAGGGGATACGCGGAACGGTAAACGTGCTGCGCGGACTCGGACTGGAAAGAGAGCAGATCAGGGAGGCCGTGATGAGGCAGTATGGTCTGACGGAGTTGGAAACAACCATGTATTTATAAACGCTGTTAAATACCGTCATGTTTAAAATTCAGCGATATTTTGTAATTGCCCGGGCAGGTCTGTACATTCACTGCTCAGACCATATGAAACTGTAGCCGTTTCAGGTATCCGGCTTATCGCGCAGCGATTTCTGGCGGATGGATACGTAATCGTTCCATGGGTGATAGGAATAAGGACGATATTTTTTGCGATTCGAAAAAAAGACTTGGAAAACCGGAACAGATGGGTTATAATTGGTCTTGAATAAAGAATCGAATACTTCTGGTTTAGGCAGAAGAAAAAAAGGATGGGATACAGATATGGCGTTATTAGAAGAATGGAAAAAAATTGTTTATAACGAGAAAGCGAATAGAGGGGAGCTTCAAAAACTCTGGGACAGATATTTCAGGCTGGAACAGGGTGTCTATGAAAAGCTGCTTGTTAATCCGGATGAAGAAGTAAAAGGAACCGTCAAAGAACTGGCAGAAAAATATGATCTGACAATTCTTGAGATGACCGGATTTTTGGACGGCATTAACGACAGCCTGAAAGAACCAAATCCAATTGAAACGATGGAAGAAGACACTGTCGTTAGTCTGGCGTTTGACAAAGTAAAGCTATACAAAAATATGGTAGACGCAAAGGCAGACTGGCTCTATGAGCTTCCAATGTGGGACGAAATATTCGATCCGGAGACAAAAAAAGCACTGTTTCTGGAGCAGAAAAAATCCGGTACCGTTATTGTCGGTAAGAAGATCGGGCGAAATGAACCGTGTCCATGCGGCAGCGGCAAAAAATATAAATACTGCTGTATGAATAAAAATAAATAAACTGCTTTCACGGTCTCCGGTGAGCTATGGGTGATCATAGATTCATCGGAGATTTTAATTTTCAGTATTTGATCAATATGAAAAGTAATTATATAAAAATTAATTTGTAAAATAATATTTTGTAAGGAGGATATAATTATGAATTTTAAAATGATTCATGAAAACTACAACGTTTTTGATTTGCAAAAATCACTTGATTTTTATGAGAAGGCGCTCGGCCTTAAGGAAACGCGCAGAAAAGAAGCGCAGGATGGTTCCTTTATTATCGTTTATGTAGCTGGCGAACAGTCGGATTTCGAGCTGGAACTGACCTGGATGCGGGATATGGACCGGCCGTATAATCTGGGAGACTGCGAGTTTCACCTGGCGTTTCAGACCGACGATTATGAAGCGGCTCATAAACGGCACGAAGAAATGGGATGCATCTGTTATGAAAATCCGCAGATGGGAATTTATTTTATACAGGATCCGGACGGATACTGGCTTGAAATTGTGCCATGCAGCTGATTTAACAGTTGCACTGCAAACGGAAAAGATATAAAATAAAAATATAAAAGGCATATACCCTGCATGGGTGTTGCGCGTCAGAACCAGCTTTTGTTCTCAAAGCTCAAATTAAGAAATTATAATTAAAGAATGAAAAGAGGAGGTGTATTATGAAAAAGTTAAAAGAAGGTGAGATGCATCCCAAAAAGAGAATTGCCGACGAAATATTAAAGCAGATTGGAAAAAGTGTTTTGCTTGTGTTTGTAGTCGTGGCAGTCGTTGCAATTTTTATGATGCGTTCCGCCGTAGTTTCTTCACAAAAACAGGATCTGACGCTGGAATCCGAAGCCGCATTACACGAACTGTCCGGTTTTTTTGGGACATATTCAAAAGTTGCGCAGCAGCTGGCAGTGAATCCCGAGATTCGGACTTTATTAGCAGAGACAAAACAGGGAAACAGTATTCTGGAGCATGAAAAGATGGATACTGTGCGCACATATCTGCAGAATGTGGTGCAGACGGATCCGGATAATTTTCTGGCAGCCTGGATCGCTGATAAGGATACAAGCACAGTAACGCAATCGGATAATTATACTTCTGATGAAAACTGGATTTTTACAGAACGTGTCTGGTATTCTCAGGTGGAAACCGGAAAAACGGCGCTGACAGAGCCTTATCAGGACCCAAGTACCGGAAGCGTCATTGTCAGCGCGGTATCTCCGGTATATGATGAAACGGATAATAGTCTGATCGGAGTGGCGGGCGTAGATATCTCTTTGGATCGGATGACAGATGTAATGAGCCACTATAAAATAGGCGAAAACGGATATATATCTTTGCTTTCTTCAGAAGGAAAGATGGTTTATCACCCACAATCCGATCTGCTGGAAAAGAATATTTCAGAGCTGGATGTTTCCAAAAATCTCGCAGATGCTTTGGAAGCAGGGAAAGAAAAATTTCTGAAATATAAGATTAACGGCGAGACAAAGTATGGCGTTGTGGCGTTTAGCGATAGTATCGGCTATACGGTAGTCAGTACGATGTCATTCGCAGAGTTTTATTCGACTGTTTTTCTAATGATCATCGCGCTGCTCGTAATTTTTATTCTGGGGATACTTCTGATCATATTTAGTATCCGAAGAAGCGCGTCAAATCTGACAAGGCCGATTTTGGAGCTGAATCATACGGCGCAGCAGCTGGCAGCCGGTGATCTGGATGTAGAGCTGCATATTTCGGCAGAGGATGAGATTGGAGAACTTGGATACTCGATCGGAGAAACGGTCAATCGTCTGAAAGAATATATCGTATACATAGACGAAATGGCGGAAGTACTGGCACAATTGGCCGATGGGAAATTAAATATAGAGTTAAAAAATGATTACCTTGGCGAATTTCAAAAATTAAAAGTTGCCTTACTTAATATCTCAGATTCAATGAGCGAAGTGATGGAACACATTCTTACAAGTGCCGGCGAAGTATCCTCCGGCGCGGCGGAACTTGCGAATGCTTCACAGACTCTCGCAGAAGGAGCGGGCGCTCAGGCTGCTGCGGTGGAAGAGCTTGTGGCAAATACCATCTCTGTGGAAGAGCAGGTGAAACAAAATCAGAAAGATGCAGAGGTGTCTGCAAAAGAGACAGAACGGGTTACAACGATGATGGAGCAAAACCAGGATAAAATGTCCAGGATGATGGAGGCCGTAAGCAAGATTCATGAAACTTCCAGACAGGTAGTCGGTATTATCCAGACCATCGAAGAGATTGCGGACCAGACGAATCTGCTTTCGCTGAACGCGTCGATTGAAGCGGCACGGGCTGGCGAAGCAGGCAAGGGATTTGCGGTCGTGGCCGATGAGATCGGTAAGCTGGCAATGGAAAGTTCCAAAGCGGCAAACATGACAAGAGATCTGATCGGAGTATCGATGGAAGAAATAGACCGTGGCAGCGCTATTGCAAAAGGCGTGATGACTTCTTTGGAAGAATCGGTACAGGCAGTGGACAATATTAACGGGATGATTCGAAAGACAGCCGAAAACGCAGCGACACAGGCGACGAATATGGATCAGATCCGAATGGGAATAGAGGAGATTGCCCGCGGCGTACAGGATAATTCCGCAGCCGCGCAGGAAACGTCTGCGACATCTGAGCAGCTGGCTTCGCAGGCAGTTGTGCTAAACGAGCTTGTACAGCGTTTTGAATTGAAGCACGACGCTTAACGTCTGTTTTTAATCGCAGATGTCTGTCGATGATAAAATTCAGAAATACAAATGTAAAGTGAATAAAGCAGGAAAAACAGGCAAGGCAATAAAAGCAGGCAGGGCAATAGAAACAGATAAAGTAACAGAAACAGGTAAAACATATAGAAATAAGTAAAGTAACAGAAAAAGGCAAAACAATAGAAATAAGTAAAGTAACAGAAACAGGCAAGGCAATAGAAACAGATAAAGTAACAGAAACAGGTAAAACAATAGAAGTAAGTAAAGTAACAGAAACAGGTAAAACAATAGAAATAAGTAAAGTAATACAAAATAAGTAAAGTAATACAAAGTAAGAAAAGAAAATATAAATAACGAAACGCAAATAATTTAACAGGAGAAACATAAAATAAAAAGGGAAAGAAGGAAATGAATATGAAAAAAATAAATTTATTCTGGGAATCTTTGGATGACGTTACAACCGTATCAAAACGCGAACTGTTTTTAGGACTTGTATGCTGCGCGCTTGCAGGTTTTGTTCTGGGAACGATTTTCAGCCCAAAGAAAATGACGATTATTGGGAGCAATAATGGAAACGGCCGTTGGGATGCGGACGAGGACGAACAGTCAGAAAATTAACAGAAACAGACAGGAGAAACAGATAAAATGCAGATTAAATTAAAAGACGGTTCAATAAGAGAGTATAACGAGACAAAGACCGTATATGAGGTTGCAAAGGATATCAGCGACGGACTTGCGCGCGTAGCCTGTGCCGGTGAGCTGAATGGTAAGATCGTAGATTTAAGGACAGAAATTTCAAATGACTGTGAATTAAATATTGTTACAGTCAATGAAAAGGAAGGCTTAAAAGTCGTACGTCATACGGCTTCGCATATTATGGCAGAAGCGGTGAAAAGACTGTTTCCAGATGCAAAGGTTGCGATTGGACCGGCAATCGAGGACGGTTTTTATTATGATTTTGATCATACTCCGTTTTCCAGGGAGGATTTGGACCGCATAGAAGCTGAAATGAAAAAAATCATCAGGGAAGGTCACGAGATTACGCGATTTACGATGCCAAGAGAGGAAGCCATTCAGTATATGCGTGATCGTCAGGAACCATATAAGGTGGAGCTGATCGAAGATCTGGAAGAAGGGGCCGAGATTTCTTTTTACGATCAGGGCGGTTTCGTAGATTTGTGTGCCGGACCGCATCTTATGTCAACAAAAGGCATCAAGGCATACAAACTGATCTCTTCTTCGATGGCTTACTGGAGGGGAGACGAGCATAAGGCGCAGCTTCAGAGAATTTATGCGACAGCCTTTCATAAAAAAGAAGATCTTGCCGCCTATCTGGAGCATCTGGAGGATATTAAAAAACGCGATCACAATAAGCTGGGGCGTGAAATGGATCTGTTTACAACAGTAGACGTTATTGGACAGGGATTGCCGCTGTTTACACCAAAAGGCACAAAAATGATTATGAAGCTGCAGCGCTGGATTGAAGATCTGGAAGATAACGAATGGGGATATGTGCGTACCAGAACGCCTTTGATGGCAAAAAGCGATTTGTATAAAATATCCGGACACTGGGGGCACTATAAAGAGGGGATGTTTGTTCTTGGAGATGAAGAGAAAGACAAAGAAGTATTTGCCCTGCGCCCAATGACTTGTCCGTTTCAGTATTATGTATACAAAAATACGCAAAAATCTTATCGTGATCTGCCGTACCGCATGGGCGAGACTTCCACGCTGTTTCGTTCCGAAGATTCCGGAGAAATGCATGGATTAACGCGTGTCCGGCAGTTTACGATTTCGGAAGGGCATCTGGTCATCCGCCCGGATCAGACAGAAGACGAGCTGAAAGGATGTCTGGAGCTGGCATATTATACGCTGACCACGCTTGGTCTGCAGGAAGACGTTACGTACCGGCTGTCCAAGTGGGATCCGCAGAATAAGGAAAAATATCTTGGGGATGCGCAGTACTGGGAATCCACGCAGGACGCACTGCGTAAAATTCTTGTGGAAAAAGAGCTCCCATTTACAGAGGCAGACGGCGAAGCTGCGTTTTACGGACCAAAGATCGATATTCAGGCCAAAAATGTATACGGCAAAGAAGATACGATGATTACCATTCAGCTGGACTGCGCCATAGCGGAAAATTTCGACATGTATTATATCGATGAAAACGGGGATAAAATCCGTCCGTATATCATACACAGAACATCGATGGGATGCTATGAACGTACGCTGGCATGGCTGATTGAAAAATATGCCGGCAAGTTCCCGACCTGGCTTTGTCCGGAGCAGGTGCGTGTACTTCCGATTTCAGACAAATATAATGCATACGCGAAAAAGGTATGTGAGCAGTTAAGGAAAAACGGCGTCGACGCAGACATTGACAGCCGCTCTGAAAAGATAGGATTCAAGATTCGTGCAGCAAGGCTTGACAAACTTCCGTATATGCTTGTGGTTGGAAAACAGGAGGAAGAAGACGGCACAGTTTCCGTACGAAGCAGATTCGCAGGAAACGAAGGAGTAAAACCACTGGATACGTTTATCGACCAGATCTGCAAAGAAATTCGCACGAAGGAAATCCGCAGGGAACTTCCGGAAGAAGAAAAAGCCAGATAGCCGCAGAATTTTACAATGAGAATAGCAGGGAACTGGAAACAGATTCCATTACAGGTATGTTTTTGCGCGGCACATATTGCGTGATTTTTTGCTAATACTATATTTGCATTTAAAAATAAAATGCAGATATGCATTTCTTTTGTAAAAGGAGGAAAATCATGCCAAGATTAGATTGCAGCGTAGTAAACTGCCGATACAACAAGGATCACGGATGTGTCAGAGATAACATCAGCGTAGGCGGAGCAGGAGCAGGCAGCACAAGCGAAACCTGCTGCGACAGCTTTGAAGAGAAACGCGGAGACACATTATCCAACAGCACAAAGGAACCGTCTGTAAAAGTAAATATCCGTTGCGAGGCCAAAAAATGTGTGCATAATGACGATTGCAGCTGCCGTGCAGACGGTATCGACGTCGGCGGTTCGAATGCCTGCAGATGCGAGCAGACAGCCTGTGGAACATTCTGCAGAAAATAAGCGCCGATAGCAGCCGGCGTAACAGTTCAGATGTCTGCAGCGTCTGAACTGTTACAACTGCCGGTATCAGATTTTAAAATGAGAATGAGGGGGCATTTTCGATTGAGAAAAAAATCACATATTACGCTGGCAAAATATCTGGTCAGCGAATCCAGAGATAAAGAATTAAAAAAACATAAGTATTCATTTTATCTGGGAAGTGTTTTACCGGATATTAAACCGTCATTTATTTATAGAAGACACGAAATTACAGAAACGTTTCCCGCTCTGCAAAAGCGGATCCGGGTATTATCTGAGCAAAATGCAGAGGGAAAAGAAAAAAATAATTCCAAATATTACAGACATCTGGGAGAGGTGTCTCATTATATTGCAGACTATTTTACTTATCCGCATAATGAAAAATTTGCGGGAGGTTTTCGGGAACATTGTTTTTATGAGGAAGTTCTGAAAAAACAGCTGCGTCAGCATATCCAAAGCGGCAAAGCGGCCAGCCGTAAGAAAAAATATATCGAATTTTCTGCGCCGGAGGCACTGTTTGACTTTGTCGAAAAAACACATCAGGATTATCTTTCCGGACAAAATACTGTGGAAGGGGATATTAGCCATATTATCCCGATAAACAGTCAGGTAATAAAGAGCATTACGCATTTTGCGAGACAGGCGTAAGGAGCATGTAAAACCCTGGTGTGAACGGTAACTTTTGCGTATCCTGTCGAATGCTGTCGATGTGAAATAATTGACTTTTTTTGTAAAATAATAGTACAATAGTGTTGCCGCAGTATTAATCAGTCCCATAGGAATGGTGATTAAGGATGAATCAAGAAAGTACATTAAGAATGGAGATCGAGTATCTCCGGGAAAAGTTGAATGAAGCAGCATTGCGAGACCTGAATTCAGAAGAATGTTTTCGCCTCAGCCTGAAACTGGATGCGGTGCTGGAAAAATATTATAACGCGGGGGGAACGCCGTTATAAGCTGAGAAAGGCACTATCTGGCTGGTTTTATGCGGGCAGCATTAAAAAAGAGAGAATGGAAATTTCCATTCTCTCTTTTTTTCTGAAAAATTACTTGTCAAACGAGACAAAGAAGGTTATATTTATATTAGACGTGGAGGAAAGTGGTTGAGAGTGGTAGAAAAAGTGAATGATGTGGTGGATAAGTGGGAAAGCGTTCCTGTAAGAAAATCGTATTCATGATCTGGCGGGCCTGCATGAACGAACGATTTTTTGACAGCGAATGATTTCCCGCAGATGAGTAGTTATTCACTGACTGTTCAACTGTAGAGGGTATGAGCGATGTTCATGGGCGAATACAATCATACAATCGATGCAAAGGGCAGGCTGATCGTCCCTTCCAGGTTTCGGGAGAAACTGGGAGAAGAGTTTGTGGTTACGAAGGGACTGGATGACTGTTTATTTGTATACCCTCTGGATGAATGGGCACACATCGAAGCAGCTTTCCGCAAAGTACCATTAACAAATAAAAAAGCAAGGGACTTTGTACGTTTTTTCTTTGCAGGGGCAGCCAGCTGCGAAGTGGACAAGCAGGGGAGAATTCTCCTGCCGCCGAACCTTCGCGCTTATGCGGGCCTTGAAAAAGAAATTGTATCTGCGGGAGTGTTAAACCGCGTGGAAATCTGGGACAAGGAGAAGTGGGAAAAGAGCAATGACATCGGTGATATGGATGACATTGCAGATTACATGGCTGAACTGGGAGTCAGCATTTAATCATCCGCGTTAGAAAGGGCCAATGGAATTTAATCATACCTCGGTATTATTGCAGGAGACGATCGGGCAGTTAAACATCAGACCTGACGGAATTTATGTAGATGGCACTTTGGGAGGCGGAGGACATGCTTATGAGGTGTTAAGCCGTTTGTCAGAACATGGACGTCTGATCGGTATCGATCAGGATGCGGATGCCATACGTGCAGCATCCATACGTCTTGGCAGATTTCAGGACCGTGTCAGCATTGTGCGCAGTAATTATGCGGATATGCGTACGCAGCTGCACAGACTTGGGATCGGCAGGGTGGATGGAATTATTCTGGATCTTGGCGTATCGTCTTATCAGCTGGATACGCCGGCACGGGGATTTACCTATCGGGAAGAAAACGCGCCGTTAGACATGCGCATGGACGACAGGCAGGAGCTGACTGCAAAAGATATTGTGAACGAATACAGCGAAAAAGAGCTCTTTCGGATCATACGCGATTATGGAGAGGACAAGTTTGCCAAAAACATAGCGAAACATATCGTAAATACAAGAAGAGAAAAAAAGATTCTTACAACCGGGGAATTGTGCGCGGTTATTCGGGGCGCGATTCCCATGAAGGTGCAAAAGAGCGGCGGCCATCCGGCTAAAAGGACGTTTCAGGCGATTCGTATTGAACTGAACCGCGAACTGGACGTGTTAAAGGACAGCCTGGATGACATGATCGATCTGTTAAACGATGGCGGACGTATTTGCGTCATCACCTTTCATTCGTTAGAAGATCGTATCGTAAAAACGACTTTTCGAAAAAATGAAAACCCATGCGTCTGCCCGCCGGATTTTCCGGTCTGCGTGTGCGGCAGGGTATCGAAAGGAAAAGCGGTTCGTAAGCCGATTGTACCATCCGAGGAAGAATTGAAAAATAATAAACGTTCAAAGAGTGCCAGGCTCAGAGTGTTTGAACGGAAGGAGCAGTGATGAGCAGACGAAAAGAGCAAAGATCCTACGGGATCTACACGTATGAAGATGGCAATACAGTCCGGCGGCTGGAAACTGCACCAGATTACCACGAGGAACGTATCAAAAGAAAAGAAGAGAGGAGGATATCTGAACAGAAGCGCAGACGCAGGCGTGCGGCCAGAAGAAACCGCGAACGAGCGCTGAAAATGAATGCTGGATACGTAGCTTTTTTATCCGTATGTGTGATGGCAGTTGCGTTAACTTCAGCAGCGTATGTGGATCTGCAGTCGGATCTGATTATCAGGCAGCGTTCGATTGAAAAGCTGCAGGGAGAGATATCCGCCCTGAAACTTGAAAACGATGCGGCATATAAACGGATTACCGTATCGATCGATCTGAAAGAAGTAAAAAAGCAGGCGAGAAAACTGGGAATGAAATACCCGACAGATAAGCAGATCATATATTATTCCATCGACAATGCAGATTATATGACACAGTATAAGGAATAGGACAGAAACAAAAATATAAGATAAAGGTGGCGTATGGCAGCAGGAAACCGTTCCAACAGGAAACGAAGAAAAAAAAGGCCAGGGCGTAAATGGCTAAAGCTAAACCGCAGAAATCATCTAAAGATGATGATTGTGTTTTTTTGCATTGTGTCAGCTCTGGCCGGTCTGACAGGCCGCCTGGTGTATATAGAACATACAAGCGGCCAGAAATATCAGAAAATTGTACTGGCACAGGCCAATTACGACAGCCAGACCATTCCGTTTCGCAGAGGAGACATTCTGGACTGCAATGGAATCGCACTGGCAACAAGTCTGGACGTATATAATATTATTTTGGACAGCGTTGTGATTTCATCGAATGAAAAGTATCTGGAACCGACCATACAGGCGCTGATGACCAGCTTTCCGCAGGAGCTTTCGGAAACGGAGATCCGCACATTTATTAAAGAGAATCCGCAGAGCAGATATAAAGTGCTTGCCAAAGAGATTCCTTATGAAAAGATTCAGGTATTTCTCGAAAAACAAAACGGGGAATCTGAAGAACAAAAAGCTGGCAAAGAGAAAGAAGATGGTGAACAAAAAGATCACGCAAAAGAAAACGACGATAATAAAAACGACGATAATAAAAACGATGAAAAAGAAGAGGACGAGGAGGACACCTCAAAATATATCAGAGGCGTCTGGTTTGAAAAAGAATATAAACGAAATTATCCGTATAAAACGCTTGCAAGCGCTGTCATAGGTTCTACGACATCCGGAAACCTGGGAATGGCAGGGCTGGAAAATTATTATAACAGCACGTTAAACGGTACCAATGGCAGACAATACGGTTATCTGAATTCGGACAATGCCATGGAAAAGACCATCAAGGATGCGGTAAATGGAAATAATATTATTACAACGATAGATATGAACATTCAGACGGTTGTGGAGGCCAAAATAAAGGAATTTGACAAAGCGTACCGCAATGAAGCAAGACCGGGAAACGGAGCGGAGAATATTGGCGTTATCATACAAGATCCGAATACAGGCGCTGTTATGGCAATGGCAGACTTTCCGGATTATGATCTGTCCAACCCGCGTTCCCTGGAAGGTTTTTTTACGCAAAAAGAAATCGATGAGATGGACGAAGACAAAAAGGCGGAAGAGCTGAATAAAATCTGGCGTAATTTCTGTATCAGCGATACCTTCGAACCAGGTTCGGTACAAAAGCCGCTGACCGTGGCAGCCGGACTGGACAGCGGCAAATTAAGCGGCAGAGAGACGTTTGAATGCGACGGATACGAGCAGATTGCAGACAAAAAAATTCGCTGCGTGGCCAGGTCCGGACATGGGACCGAGACGATACAAAAGGCCCTGATGGATTCGTGCAACGATGCGCTGATGCAGATGGTCCGAAAAATCGGCAAAGATACGTTTGGCAGTTATCAGAGCGATTTTGGCATGGGATTTAAGACCAATATTGATCTGCCTGGAGAAGCCAGGACGGATACGCTGATTCGTACACAGGATCAGATGTCTTCGGTAGACCTAGCAAGTTCTTCTTTCGGGCAGTCTTTTAACTGTACCATGATTCAGATGATCAGCGCGTTTAGTTCACTGATCAACGGCGGTAATTATTACCGTCCGTATCTGGTATCCAAGATTACAGACGAAAACGGCAGTCTGGTAAAAGAAATCAAACCGGAGCTGTTAAAACAGACGGTATCGAAAGAAACAAGCGATAAATTAAAAGAATATTTATTTGCTACGGTCAGCGAGGGAACCGCGGGTGTTGCGAAGGTGCCGGGGTATTCCATGGGCGGAAAGACAGGGACGGCTCAAAAGCTGCCGCGAACAGACAACAATTATGTCGTTTCCTTTATCGGATATCTGCCGCAGGAGCACCCGCAGCTGGTCATATACGTGGTCATCGATACGCCGAATCAGCCGACGGAGCATGAGGAGCAGGCCCATAGTACATTTGCACAAAACCTGGGGAGGGAAATTTTGGAAGAGATTCTTCCATATATGAATATTTATCAGGACGAAAAAGTGAAAAAAGATGCTTTGAAGAAAAAGGATACCAATATGTACACGGAGATTACCGGCTACGAAGCAAAAGCAGCATTAGGTGAGGCTGTAAAATACAATTGATCCGGTAAAAAATACATAACCTCATAATTGCAGAATAAGCTATAATAACTGCTATTATGAGGTTTGTTTTATGAATGGGACAAAGACGTATAACCGAAAAAAAATTGTTATTGTATTTTTTTGCATCGCATTTGGCATGATATTCCTTGCAGGCCGTCTGGTTTATCTGATGGTGTTTCAGTCGGAGTTTTACAGTGCAAAAGCAAAGGACCTGCATGAAAGAGAGCGGGATATCAAAGCAGCGAGAGGAAAGATTTTGGACGTTAACGGAAAGGTACTTGCTTCTAACCGCAGCGTTTGTACAATTTCCGTCATTCACAGTCAGATCAAAGACGCGCCGAAGATTATCGAGGTACTATCCAAAGAACTGGAGCTGGATGAGGAGACCGTGAGAAAACGGGTGGAAAAAGTCAGTGCCATCGAACGGGTAAAGTCGAATGTGCCGAAAGAAATCGGAGATAAAATCCGTGATTATAAGCTGGCCGGCGTAAAAGTAGACGAGGACTATAAAAGATACTATTTGTACGAC
The DNA here is from genome assembly GCA_910577225.1 of uncultured Eubacterium sp. Taxonomy (GTDB): domain Bacteria; phylum Bacillota; class Clostridia; order Lachnospirales; family Lachnospiraceae; genus Eubacterium_J. Next base: position 12,840 of record CAJTMV010000042.1, read on the forward strand.
AGTCTCGCATCCAAAGTGCTTGGCTTTACAGGGGGTGATAATCAGGGGATTATAGGACTGGAAGTCGTATACGATAAAAAAATGATGGGTACCAACGGTAAGATTTTAACGCTGACGGACGCCAGAGGAGTAGAACTTGCCGATGCCGGCGAAAGCAGGCGAAATCCTGTGGACGGCAACAACCTCAGAATCAGTCTGGACTATAACATTCAGATGTACGCACAGCAGGCGGCGGAAAAGGTTATGCAGGCGAAGGAGGCAGATAGTGTCAGCGTCATTATTATGAAACCTTCCAACGGAGAGATTATGGCGATGGTGAATCTGCCGGAATTCAACCTGAACGAGCCGTATGAGCTGCCGGAAGGAAGCGCCTGGTCGAATGCGGAAGAAAAGCAGAACCTGCTCAATCAGATGTGGAGAAACGGCTGTATCAACGATACTTATGAACCGGGCTCCACATTTAAAGTAATTACCGCCTCGGCAGCACTGGAAGCAGGCGTCGTTTCTTTAAACGATAACTTTTTTTGTCCCGGCTATAAGATTGTCGAAGACAGACGTATCCGATGTGCCAGAACAAGCGGACACGGCGCGCAGAGCTTTGTACAGGGACTTGAAAATTCCTGTAATCCGGTGTTTATTGAGCTTGGCATGCGTCTTGGTACGGATCAGTATTATAAATATTTCAAACAGTTTGGGCTTTTGTCCAAAACAGGTATCGATCTGCCGGGAGAAGCAAGGACGATTATGCATGAAAAAAAGAATATCGGTCAGGTAGAGCTGGCTACGATTTCTTTTGGACAGTCGTTTCAGATAACTCCGGTACAGCTTGCGGTGACGATTTCTTCTCTGATTAACGGAGGAAAGCGCGTAATACCGCATTTTGGGATTCAGATAGAAGATCAGGAAGGACATCCGGTAGAAACGTTTGATTATCAGCCGTCTGCGCAGATACTCAGTACAGAAACGTCAAAAACCATGCGTTCTCTGCTGGAGAAGGTTGTGTCAGAAGGCGGAGGCAACAAAGCGTACATTGAAGGTTATCAGATCGGCGGAAAGACGGCGACGTCTCAGACACTGCCAAGAAGCGCACACCGATATATTTCTTCTTTTATGTGTTTTGCGCCGGCAGAAGATCCGCAGGTATTATGCCTTGTCATTATTAACAATCCGACGGGCGTTTACTATGGAGGCACGATTGCCGCGCCGGTAGCAAAAGAGATCTTTTTGAATATCCTTCCATATCTGGGTATTGAAAAAGATCCGGCCGCTGCAGAAAAAGAATAGTTACTGTTTGCAGGTTTACCTGTGAACAGTAACAAAGAATAAGTTCTGAAATGTGCGCCAGCCTCTTGCAACATGCTGAAAAATCCGTTATACTATACCATGCCCCATTGGGTTAGCATGACAAATGAAAGAGGGATAAAGTATGACAGAGCAGTTGATTGATTTTCGCTATATTTTTGCGGTAATACTTGCATTTGCAGTTACAGCGCTATCAGGACCGCTGATGATTCCGGTTTTACGAAGGCTGAAAGTTGGAAATACAGAACGAAAAGAACTACAATCGCATCAGAAAAAGACAGGAACGCCAACGATGGGAGGACTGATGTTTTTGCTGGCGATCATCGTAACGTCGCTGTTTTTCATTCCTGACTATCCAAAGATTGTGCCGATTTTGTTCGTAACGGTTGCTTTTGGCGTGATCGGATTTTTCGATGATTATTTAAAGGTTGTATTAAAGCGGTCAGACGGACTGCTGGCATGGCAGAAGATGTTACTGGAGATTTTGGTGACCGCTGTATTTGCTGTCTGGCTGTATCGCTTTTCGGATATTCCGCTCACCATGCTCGTGCCGTTTTCGGGAGGCAGGTATGCGGATTTTGGATTTCTTGCGCTGCCAATTATGTTTCTGGCAGTGATCGGCACGGTAAATGGCGCCAATTTTACAGACGGACTGGATGGTCTGGCATCGAGTGTGACCGTACTGATTGCGACGTTTTTCAGCGTTGTTGCAGTGGGGACAGACAGCGGGATTGAACCGATTACCTGTGCGGTTGTCGGCGCGCTGCTAGGGTTTTTACTGTTTAATGTCTATCCGGCCAGCGTATTTATGGGGGATACCGGTTCTCTGGCGCTTGGAGGCTTTGTAGCGTCTGCGGCGTATATGATGCAGATGCCGATGTTTATACTGATTGTCGGACTGATTTACTGGATTGAGATTTTATCAGTCATGATTCAGGTCAGCTATTTTAAAATCACGCATGGAAAGCGTATTTTCCGCATGGCGCCGATTCACCATCATTTTGAGCTTGGCGGCTGGTCCGAAACAAGGGTGGTAGCGGTATTTTCAATTATTACAACGCTTTTATGCCTGGCCGCGTATATGGGGCTGTAAAAGCGGGTAAAAGGAGACGATTTACTATGGAATGGAAAGGAAAAAAGGTTCTCGTTGTCGGTACGGGAGTCAGTGGTATCGCAGCCGCACAGCTGCTCATCCAGACAGGTGCGGATACGATATTATATGACAGCAATGAAAAACTGTGCGCAGAGGATATCCGTGCAAAATCGGATGGTCTGCAATCGATACAGATGATATTTGGAGAATTAAGTGAAGATATAATAAATACGATAGATATTGCGGTGTTAAGTCCCGGAGTATCAACAGAAATTCCTCTGGTCGTGCAGCTGGCACAGCATGGCGTAACGATCTGGGGAGAAGTGGAGCTGGCTTACCGGTGCGCCAAAGGCCGTCTGGCAGCGATAACCGGGACAAATGGCAAGACAACGACGACGGCTCTGACCGGAGAGATACTAAAAAGTCATTTTGAAGATGTCAAAGTCGTTGGAAATATCGGGATACCGTATACATCGATGGCGCCTGCGATGACCGATCAGACCGTAACCGTGGCTGAGATCAGCAGCTTTCAGCTGGAGACAACAGATACCTTTTGTCCGGATGTATCAGCCATCTTAAATATTACGCCGGATCATTTGAACAGGCATCATACGATCGAATGTTATACGGCAGTCAAAGAGTCTATTGCAAAAAATCAAAAGCCGGGGCAGACCTGTGTCCTGAACTATGAAGACCCGCTTTTGCGCGCATTTGGCAAGACGATCGATAATTATTTAAATGTGATTTATTTTAGCAGCAAAAGAGAGCTGGAGCGCGGTCTGTATCTTAGAGATAAAAGTATTTATCTGGCTGGCGCGGATGGAATACAAAAGATTGCAGATACGTACGAATTAAATCTGCTGGGAACGCATAATTATGAAAACGTAATGGCAGCGGCGGCTGTCACGCTCGCGCTTGGCGTTCCATTGGAAAAAATTAGAAAAGTATTGAAAACATTTCAGGCTGTTGCGCATAGAATAGAATATGTGGATGAAATCGCGGGTGTCCGTTATTATAACGATTCAAAAGCGACCAATCCGGATGCCGCGATTCAGGGGATCCGGGCAATGGAACGTCCGACTTATCTGATTGGCGGGGGCTACGATAAGCAGTCGGACTATGGTGACTGGATCGATGCGTTTGACGGCAAAGTGGAAAAACTCGTATTACTTGGAGATACAAAGGAAAAAATTGCAAAAGAAGCACGGGAAAAAGGATTTACCAATTATGTCATGTGTGAATCTTTAAGAGAAGCTGTGGCATATTGTTATGATCATGCGAGGCCGGGGGAGGCAGTTTTGCTGTCGCCAGCCTGTGCCAGCTGGGATATGTTTCCGAATTATGAAAAACGTGGAGATTTGTTTAAAGAAATGGTACGCAGCTACGGTCAGAGAGAGGTTTAAAGATGTACAGATGAGGAATCGGACCACGAAACGAAAGATTCCGGTATTCCTGACAAAACCGGATTGATGTAGAAGAAAAATCGGGAGTTGTAAGTGTGGGCAGACGACGAAACAGGACAAAACAAAAGAAAACAAAATATTGTGATTACAGTCTGTTTTTTCTGATAATTTTTTTGTTAGGTTTTGGCCTGGTCATGTTGTATAGCGCCAGCGCATATAGTGCAAATAATACGCACAATGATCCGTTCCGCTATTTAAGGCGACAGGGAGCGGCTGCAGCGCTCGGCTGTGCGGCGATGCTGGTCATTTCAAGAATAGACTATCATATATGGATTCACTTTGGGAATCTTGCATACATGCTGTCTTTTGGATTGAGCGCGCTCGTACTCATACCGGGAATCGGGTCTGAAGCGAAAGGATCGTCCAGATGGCTGCAGGTGGGACCCGTGAATTTTCAGCCTTCGGAGCTGGCGAAGCTGGCAATGATTTTGTTTTTATCCGGACTTGTGTGCAGAATACCCAGGCAGATAGGAAAATTTTCAAATCTGATCAAAGTTATGATGATGATTTTACCGATTTTTGTCATAGTAGCCTATGAAAATCTTAGTACTGGTATTATAATTATGGGTATTGCCATTGTCATTACATTTGTTGCCAGTCCAAAGATTGCCCAGTTTGTTGCGATGGTTTCCGTGGGTCTGGTCGGAGGCGGCGTCACGTTTATTATGGCGAAAGGGTATCGTATGAAGCGTATCGACGCCTGGCTGCATCCGGAAGAGTATCCAAGCGAAACGGCGTTTCAGACGATACAGGGACTGTATGCGATCGGTTCAGGAGGACTGTTTGGCAAAGGACTCGGGCAGAGCATGCAGAAACTGGGTTTTGTACCGGAGGCCCAGAATGACATGATATTTTCCATTATCTGTGAAGAGCTTGGGTTATTTGGAGCGATTTGTCTGATCCTGCTGTTTTTGCTGATGATCTGGCGTCTGATGGTAATTGCAAATAACGCGGCGGATTTGTATGGAGCGCTGATTGTATCTGGCATTATGGCGCATGTTGCGATTCAGGTTATTTTGAACATTGCCGTGGTAACGAATACGATTCCCAATACCGGTATTACGCTGCCGTTTATCAGTTACGGCGGAACATCGACGAGTTTTCTGCTGGCAGAAATGGGGCTGGCGCTTAGCGTATCAAGGGGAATCCGTCTGGAAGGTAGCAGTCATGATTAGACAAAATCGAAAGAAGCGGGCAAGGAGAAAAAAAGTACTGATTTTCGTACTGATGTTTCTGCTTCTTGCCGCAATACTGGTTCTGGTCAGTATTACAGCATTTAAATTAAAAAAGGTTCAGGTGAGCGGAAATGAACTGTATTCCGACCAGCAGATCAAAGACAGCGTGTTAAACGATGAATATTCCTGGAATTCGCTGTATGTGGTGTTTAAGTACCGGCTGTTTCAAACGAAAAAGATTCCGTTTATTGACGAGATGGAGATCGAACTGGTTTCGCCAGATACGATTCGCATCCGGGTGTATGAAAAGGCAATGATTGGTTATATTGCGGTAAATAACCAGAATGTATATTTCGATAAAGACGGATTTGTCGTCGAGATTTCTAAAAGGCAGATCAAACATGTGCCGAAAGTGGACGGCATTGAATGCAGAAAAGTGGTTGTTTACGAAAAACTGAATCTGGATGATGAAAAGGCGCTTTCGATGCTGCTGACGTTTTCGCAGCAGCTGACAAAATATGAACTGGTACCGAAAACGATTGCTTTTCACGATAACGGCAGTCTTTCCGCAGATTTTGGAAAAATCAGGGCAGAGATTGGAGATTCGGATTATCTGGTTGAAAAAGTGATGCGGCTGGATGCAGTGATCCCGCAGCTGAAAGGGAAAAAGGGAACGCTTCATCTGGAAAACTGGACGCCTCTGGCAACAGATATCATTTTTGAACCGGGTTAGAGGAGAAGACATGGAATTAATTATTTTTCATATTTTTTCAAAAATTGGTTGATTTCATGCGAAAAAAATAATATTATATAATGCAGAGAGTTATATTTTGTGTTCAGGCAATGCTGGCACAGGATCATATATCATTAAGGAGGTATTACCTTTGCTTGAAATTACAACAACAGAAGCAGATTCCAGTGCGAAGATCATTGTTATCGGAGTCGGGGGAGCAGGTAACAATGCAGTAAATAGAATGATTGATGAAAATATCGGCGGCGTAGAGTTCGTTGGTGTAAATACAGATAAACAGGCATTAATGCTTTGCAAGGCGCCTACACTGATTCAGATTGGCGAAAAGCTGACAAAAGGACTTGGAGCAGGAGCGGATCCCGAGGTAGGCATGAAAGCGGCTGAGGAAAGCGCAGAAGAGCTGTCATCTGTCGTGGAAGGGGCGGATATGATCTTTGTGACCTGCGGCATGGGCGGCGGAACCGGAACGGGTGCTGCGCCGGTCGTAGCAAAGATTGCAAAGGATAAGGGGATACTGACGGTTGGAGTCGTTACCAAGCCGTTTACATTTGAAGCCAAGGCACGGATGGTCAATGCGATTTCGGGTATCGAACGTTTAAAAGAAGGCGTGGATACGCTGATTGTTATCCCAAATGACAAGCTGTTAGAGATCGTAGACCGCAGAACAACGATGCCGGATGCTTTGAAAAAAGCAGATGAAGTCTTACAGCAGGGTGTGCAGGGTATTACAGATCTGATTAATCTGCCGGCTCTGATTAATCTGGATTTTGCCGACGTACAGACCGTTATGAAGGACAAGGGTCTGGCTCATATCGGAATCGGTATGGCAAAAGGCGACGAAAAAGCGATCGAAGCGGTCAAGCTGGCAGTTTCGTCTCCATTGCTGGATACGGATATCTGCGGGGCAACGCATGTGATCATTAATATATCGGGCGCCATTTCGCTTCTGGATGCAAATGATGCGGTAGGGTATGTACGCGATCTCGTAGGAGAGAATGCGAACATTATCTTTGGCGCGAAGTACGATGAATCCAGATCCGATGAGGCTACGATTACAGTCATTGCCACGGGTATCGAAGATGTAGAGGATAAGCCAAAGCCATCTCTGATGCCTGGTATGTCAGGATTAAAGTATGGAAACGCCGGAATGAACAGCCGGCCTGCCGCAACGCCGTTTCCGGGCCGGACCAGCGCGCCTTCACAGGCCGGACATGTTCCCACAGGCGGATTTTCCGGTATGAATACATCCGGCGCCGGTACGATGCCGCAGCAGAACGTATATGGGATTCAGAAACCAAAGAAGCCGGAAAGTACGGTTCCGGTCAAGGATATTAAGATTCCGGGTTTCCTGCAGAATCCCAAAAAGTAAAATGATACATAATACTTGTATAAGGTTTATGAGCAATGGATATCATATTTATTACAAAAGCCAAGACTGCCTGGAGAAGGGAAGTGAATTCCTGTATCTGAGCAGTTTTTGCAATTATTAAATCTGTTTTTTATTTACAACCATAAGAATGACACACGCAGAATACAGGCCCGTTTTTCCGGCCTGTTTTTTGTCTGCTTTTTCATCGTATGTGCCGGAAATACCCCGATGCCGCAGCCGCAATCTGTTTGGTTTTCATATTTTTATTTTTGTATAAGACTGAAAGTTTGACAATTTTCTGACTTCGGATGGAATAAAATAATACAGGTGGAGGTGAGTGCAATCTATGAAGTATACATAGACGTACTGGCAGTTAACAATTTTATCGTAGACCTTGCGGCACTGCTGGCAGTCAATATTTTTAGAAAGAAAAGCGTGCATGCACACCGGATACTGGCAGGCGCGTTACTTGGTACGTGTGAAAGCTGTCTGGCGTTTGTCTTGTTTTCCCATCCGCCGGCTTACCTGATGATCGTACACTTTTTATGTAATCCGACAGTTATATACTTTACATTTTGTGAAAAATCAAAACAGGATTTTTTTTCTGACATATGTATTGGATATTTTGCTTTTCTGATCATTGGCGGAGCGGTGCAATGGCTGTATGACGACGGAGCCGGACTGGTTACGTATGAGATGGCCGTAGGCGCGGCGCTGCTGCTGCCGGCTATGTTTGTATTGTGGCTGGGAAGACAGCTGAAATGTCGCATGCGGTATCTGGATGCGAAGATTTGTCAGAGCGGAAAGTACGTATGCCTGCAGGCGCTGTCTGACAGCGGAAATCTGCTGACCGACCCTTATACAGGAAGACCGGTCAGTATGATCGACCGTCATGTATATGAGAAAGCATACGGAACGCCGCAGGCAGTGCGCCTGATTCCGTACGAGTCGCTGGGGCGCCGGCATGGACTGCTGGAGGCGGTAACGATCGAGAAGCTAAGCTATGTGTATGAAAAAAACGTCAGGGAGATTCCGCAGGCAGTACTCGGACTGGCAGATCATGCATTGTTTGAACATAAACCATATCAGATGATCATCAATCCACAGGAAAATGAAACAGGAGGCAGATATGAACAGGTCGGATAGTCTTGTACAAAGGATGATCGGGACATTTTACTATCTACTAAAGCTGAAAGAACCGGAGCAGGAGGTATGGTATATTGGAGGTGCGGATGTACTTCCGTCGCCGCTGGAGCCGGAACAGGAAAATGCATGCATAGAAAAGCTCTCCGGTCAGGGCAGGGAAACCGAAGAGGCCAAAAGTCTTTTGATCGAACACAACCTGCGCCTGGTTGTGTACATAGCAAAAAAGTTCGACAATACCGGCGTCGGAGTGGAAGATCTGATTTCGATAGGAACGATCGGACTGATCAAGGCGATCAATACATTTAATCCGTCAAAAAACATCAAGCTGGCCACGTATGCTTCCCGCTGTATCGAAAATGAGATTTTAATGCATCTGCGCAGAACGAGTAAGACCAGGCTGGAAGTATCGATCGATGAACCGCTAAACGTGGACTGGGACGGCAATGAACTGCTGCTTTCCGATATCCTTGGCACCGACGACGATATTATTTCCAAGGATATGGAGTCAGAGGTAGAAAAAAAGCTGCTGCGCAATGCCGTAGACCGGCTGACCGGAAGAGAAAAAATGATCGTAGAGCTGCGGTTTGGGTATAATACACCGGAAGGAAACGAGATGACGCAAAAAGAAGTGGCAGATCTGCTGGGCATATCACAGTCGTATATTTCCAGACTGGAAAAGAAAATTATGAAGCGGCTGCGTAAAGAGATCGTGCGGTTTGAGTGAAAAGGAATAGTAACGTTGATCAGTCGTTTTGCAACAGCCAGAACGGCTGATTTTTTGCTGTAACAGCGTACTGCAATCGTACTATAGTTGAAGTCTATAATTCAAATTGTCATTGACATATTATGGATACCAACTATAATAGAATTAAAGGATACAAAAAACGGGGTTTTGATACGACAGAAAGGGGAGATGGTAGTATGCTGTTAGAATTTTTGGGAGCTGCGCATGAGGTGACGGGAAGCTGTCATTTTATACAGGCTGATGGGAAAAACATGCTGGTAGACTGTGGGATGGAGCAGGGGCCGGACCTGTATGTAAATCAGGAAATACCGGTTAATGCGGCGGCGATTGCGTATGTATTTATTACGCACGCGCATATCGACCATTCCGGACTGCTGCCGCTTTTGTACAGCCGTGGTTTCCGCGGTAAGATCTTCGCGACAAAAGCTACCTGTGAATTATGTAACATTATGTTAAAGGACAGCGCGCATATCCAGATGTCTGAAGCGGAATGGAAAAACCGTAAGGCAGTTCGTGCCGGTAATCCGAAAGTGACGCCGCTTTACGATATGGACGATGCCATCGGGGTATTAGAGCATTTTATCGCATGCGATTATGATGCGAAGGTAGAAGTCGATGAGAGCGTAACGGTACGCTTTGTCGACGCCGGACATCTGCTTGGTTCTTCCAGTATTGAACTGTGGGTGACCGAAGGAGAGCAGACGAAAAAGCTGGCTTTTTCCGGCGATATCGGGACCGGCAACCGTCCGCTGATACGTAATCCGGAATATATTAAAGACGCGGATTATGTCATTATGGAATCTACCTACGGCAACAAGCTGCATGCGGCGCCGCCGGATTATGCGGTAACGCTTGCAGAGGTGATCAAAGATACGTTTATTCGCGGCGGAAATGTTGTAATACCGGCCTTTTCCGTAGGGCGTACGCAGGAGCTTTTGTATTTTATGCGACGGATCAAATCGGAGCATCTGCTGCCGGGATTTGAGGACTTTGAAGTCTATGTAGACAGTCCGCTTTCCGTAGAAGCGACCAACGTATTCCATAAAAATAATTCGGTCTGCTTTAATGAAGAGGCAAAGCAGCTGATTGCGTCAGGGATTAATCCGCTGCGGTTTCAGGGACTAAAGACGTCTGTCACAAGCGACGAGTCCAAAGCGATTAACTTTATTCAAAAGCCGGTCGTAATCATATCCGCATCCGGAATGTGCGAAGCCGGACGTATCCGGCATCATTTAAAACACAATTTGTGGCGCAAAGATTCCACAATTATTTTTGTAGGCTTTCAGGTTCCCGGAACGCTTGGGAATTTCCTGTTAAACGGAGCGAAGCAGATTCGGCTGTTCGGCGAGACTGTAGAAGTGAACGCAAAAATATTAAATCTGCCCGGAATCAGCGGACATGCGGACAAGGATCAGCTGACGCAGTGGGCAGGCGCATTTTCAGAAAGCGCTCCGAAGTTTTTTATCGTGCATGGGGAGGATACCAATACGGACGCGTTTGCTGCGCACTTACATCAGACGTTTGGCTATGACGCGCAGGCGCCGTACAGTGGAGATACTTACGATCTTGTGACCGGCGTACAGATCAAACAGGGACAAAGACAGCGTACGTTAAAGCGTGCGAAGGCTTCGAAGGCGTCCACGAACGTATTTGCAAGGCTGTTAACCGCTGGCGAACGGCTGCTTGGACTGATTCATAAGCTGGAAGGCAGACCAAATAAAGAACTGGCAAAATTTGCAGACCAGATTAACTCGCTGTGTGATAAGTGGAGCAAATAAGAGAAACAGAGAGTTGTTTTCCGAACATCCGGATATGGGATGCAGTTGTATCTGCAGTGCCTGCAGGAACAAATTGCATGGCGTTTTATCATTCAGAGGGGCGGCAGCATGACAGGCTGTCGCTCTTTCCTCATGATCAGAAAACATTACAAACGTATGTCAGGAGTTTTCGTCCTAATCAGAAAACATTACAAACATATGTCAGAAACAGCGGAAAGGGAGATTTACAGATGTATGACGTGATAGTAGTCGGAGCAGGGCCTGCGGGATGTACGGCAGCCAGGACTTTGGCGGGAAACGGCTATAAGGTTCTTCTGGCGGAGAAATTCAAAATGCCAAGGTACAAGTCCTGCTCGGGCGTTTTAATAACGAAATCGATGGAGCTTGTCAGGGAATATTTTGGAGAGACTGTGCCTGCGTCTGTCATGTGTATCCCGGCAGACAACAGAGGCATGATTTTTACAAATGATACAGGAAAGGAATATCGCTTTGAGCAGAAGGGATGGAACGTATGGCGCAGCCATTTTGACGCCTGGCTTGCGCAGAAGGCGAAGGAAAGCGGGGCAGAGGTCAGAGACGGCGCGGCGGCTCTTTCCTGCGAAGAAAAGGACGGTTTTGTGGAAGTCGGCATGCATGGGGAGAGCAATGATACAGAGAGCGCAAGGTACGTCATTGACTGTGAGGGCGTTGTCGGGGTACTGAAACGGAAGATCACAGGGGAGGCGTTTGGATCCATCACTACATACCAGACATTCAACGAGGGCAGCATAGATCTCGACCATCATTATTTCTATGCGTACCTGCAGCCGGAGCTTTCGGAGTATGACGCCTGGTTCAACGTCAAGGATGATCAGCTGGTGCTGGGCGTTTCCGTAAAAAATACGGATCGGATCGGGCATTATTATGGACGCTTCGTTTCTTATATGGAAAAAAACCATCATCTGCGGATCGACAGGCAGATCAGGGAGGAAAAATGGCTGATGCCGCATATCCGTCCGGGATGTCGTATAGACGATGGCAGAGGACGTATTCTTTTTGCAGGGGAGGCTGCCGGGTTCTTAAATCCGATGGGTGAAGGTATATCTGCCGGGATGGAGAGCGGGCACTGTGCTGCCGGTGCGATTATGGAGCGTTTCGATCACCCAGAGACTGTCCTGGAGCTTTACCGGCAAAGTACGGAAAAACTGAAATCCTATATGCAGCGTCAGTGGAGCCTTGTCGGGGGACTGGCTGGCACGTTTGGGGAGATGGCATAAAAGAACCTGGACGAAAGCGAAACGTTTGGGTCAGAATCAAATTGTGGTTGCTTTTTTTGAGTGTGCAGGATACAATAAAAAGAACGGCTGAAGTTAAAAACAGGACTGAACTTTTAATATAGTGAAAAGAAATTTAAACAGGAATACAATTGCCGATGTAAAGGAGGATTTATGAACGATCAGAGACAGGAAGACGACATGCGATGGCTGCAGGTGGTCAGGGAAAAGGAAGAGCGGCGGGCCAGAAGAAAGAGGCAGGTATTTGTGCAAAAGCTGTTGCTGTCAGTGTTTGTAATAGCAATCGCCCTGGCAGCCGTTTTATTTGCGGTCGGCGTGGCAGAAAAAAATGGAACGTCAAAGCCTGAAAATAACGCGAATTCAACTGCGGATACGGTTACAGACACGTCTGCTGCCGGGCCGGACAAAAATGAAGCTGCGGATCAAAGTCAGAATCCGCCGGAAAACGAGTCTGACGAGCCGCTGACAACGGCTGACGATCAGGGAAATTCGCAGACGGTCGTATCTTATAAGAAAAGTGCAAACAGCATTTATCAGTATCAGGAAAATACAAGGACACTGGGAAAAGGTATTTTAAGCAGTCATGCAGTATTGGTAGATCCTGATCAGCAGACAATTCTGGCATGCAAAGCAGAGACAAAACGGATTGTACCTGCTTCCATGACGAAAGTACTGACGCTGCTGACAGCCGTAGAACATCTGGATGAATCAGATCTGGATAAAAAGTTTAAAATGACCGTTGAGATTACAGATTTTAGTTATAAAAATGAGTGCAGCGCCGCCGGATTTGAAATCGGCGAAAAAATAACCGTCCGGGATCTTTTATATGGGACGATACTCCCGTCCGGCGCGGACGCGGCCATGGGACTGGCGGAATATGTGGCGGGTTCCCAGGAGGCGTTTGTGGAGATGATGAATGACAAGCTCAGCGAGCTCGGATTATCCGATACGGCTCATTTTACAAACTGCATCGGTATTTATGATGAAGATCATTATTGTACGGTTCTGGATATGGCAGCCATTATGAACGCAGCCATCGATAATGAATTGTGTAAAGAAGTGCTGTCGGCGCGTACATATACGACTTCCAAAACAAAGAAGCATCCGGAAGGACTGCTTTTGTCCAACTGGTTTTTACGCCGGATCGAGGATAAAGATACCGGAGGAGCTGTGGTAGGCGCTAAGACAGGTTATGTCGGGGAGGCAGGAAACTGTGCGGTCAGTTTCGGAATCGACGAAAAGGAGCGGAATTATATTTGCGTGACAGCAGACGCGCCTGGCAGCTGGAAATGCATTTATGATCAGGTAAAAATATACAAACGTTTTTCAAAAAGAAAATAGGATATGTTCAAATTTGCCTTGTTATTGATTTGTAGATTTCCCGTAGGATTAAGAGGTTAAAACGCCTTAAATTGCGAAATACAGCGTTTGAAATCATGCACAGGAAAATATATCCGTTCCCTCCTGTTTGGTTTGTTGTTTTATCTCGAAAATTGTATAAGGCACAAATAAAGCGTTGCCATTAGGCACAAAATATTTCAAATTTTCAATAAAAGAATAATTACGTTAGGCACAAAAAATATTATTATATAAAAAAATATTCTAATTTTAGAGTATTTCGGATTGACTTTTTACCAGTTAAACGGTATTCTGTCTATATAAAATATGGAAGGAGCGAAATATATTGATTAAATATAAGATTGATATATTTGAGGAATTGAAAAAACATGGATACAATCAGACACGAATACAAAAAGAAAGACTTTTACCAGCACAAACAGCACAAAATATAAAAGCGGGTAAGAGCATAACGCTTGAAACGCTTAATAAAATATGTATTATGTGCAAACTGCAGCCGGGGGATATTGTGGAAGTCGTTCCAACGGACGAAGAAATTATAAAATATTATTAAATTACTTATTGACAATATTCTATTATTAGATAATACTTATAAGTATTAAGAGGGCAAGCCCTGACTACCCGAAAGGAGGAAAATAAATGGAGGTATTAAGCATGACAGATAAACAATGGAAAGGCTGGCTTAGAAGATTTAAAAGAGATTTAGAGGATTTAAAAAGTGAGAAGGACGAAAAAGAAAGAGACAGGAAACTTGATGTGATGCTTGAAGAAATCCAACAGGATTTAGAGGATTGACAAAGTGCGGAGGCTTGCCACTCTGCCATAGTTGTCCAAAGGAAACAAGGACAATCACCCGAAAGGGAGAAAGGAGAACAAAATGGAAAGTGTAATAAATACTGTTATGACAGACATGGCAGGCGCTTATATTGAACATTCTGCAGTTATTACAAATTTTGTGGCGACGATACACAGGCAATTAAAGAATAACTTTTGTAAAGTTTTTCCCGACAATGTACAATATAAATGGAATGTCAATGGAGAAAATAAAACCGTAATTCCTGATGCGACTATAAATTGTCGTGTACATGCGAGGAAAGGAAATTCTTTTTTTGATATTCCTCGATTTGTCATGGAGGTACTTTCACCATCTACCGAAAAATATGATCGTGGTGAAAAAATGGAGTTATACCGTCAGCAAGAGGTTGATGAATACTGGATCGTTGACTGGCAAAAAAGAAAAGTAGAAATTTATAATCTTGATTATGATGAAAATAAAGAAGCGCAATATTATTTATGGCAGATAATAACAGAAAAAAATAAAAATGAATTAAAAATTGTACATTTTCCAAATCTTCAAATAACTTTTGATGAATTGTTTGAAGATATAGATTATGATAAAAAAGGTGTCTGGCAATGAAAAAATCATGAAAGTATGGCGCCGTCATGCAGAAAAATATGGAGAAAATATACGATGGAAAATGAAAAAATATACGGTATGGATTTTTATAAAATCTATCAGCTTCTTTTAAATAAGGCATTGAGAAAAGGACGGACAAAGGAAGAAACAGACGAAGTGATTCGATGGCTGACCGGATATAGTCAGACGCAGCTGGATCGTATGTGTGAGCAGCAGCTGACGTATGCGGAGTTTTTTCAGCAGGCTCCGGCACTGGATGAAAAAAGAGATCTCGTCCGCGGAGTCGTCTGCGGCGTGCGGGTGGAAAATATTGAGGATCCGCTGATGCGGTCGATTCGATGTCTGGATAAACTGGTGGACGAACTGGCCAGAGGGAAACGTATGGACAAAATATTGAATCGCGGCAGGCTTTGAATGTGCTTTGCTGTAGACGGGGTTATAACAGGCTCATGAGATACGCAGGTCTGACGAAAAATGAAAGAGAGAAATTATAAATCTGTCATCTGCCAGTATAATAAAAACGGATTATCTTAATCATAACGAGGTAATCCGTTTTTTTGTGTTATCCGATTGCAGACGGTCTGTAAAGTGTTGGTTTTACCGGGGTTCTATGTGTTTTATCATGAAACGACTTGATCTGTTTTTGTATGGAATCGTGGAAGTGAAAACTTCTATTGAGGTGTTTGTCAGAAGTACCTGGCTAAAATAAAAACTGAAGAAATTGTGAAAGGTTCGTCAGATGTACCTGGCTAAAATATGCGAAATCAGACATTGAATGAGGCTGCGTTTCGTATGCTGACGGTGGGCAAATACGCTTTCGAGGAAATCGTTACTATTTTGGGACTTTTTCCTGATGAAGTCAGGCAGCTGAACGCTGACATAAGAGCATAGGCAGAGTTATAAAGCAGGCATCAGGCTATGCTTTTGACAATTATCATAACAATTTCCTAAGAATTGTTATGATAAAATAATACTGTCAGTGAATATTTTAATCAAAAATATTCACTGACAGTATTTTATTCGTTTTTCTTATATTTTGCAACTGAATTATTAAATTTTGTAACTTTCTCATAAATTTCATCTCATATTTTTGGGTGAAACATTTCAATATAGACAAAAAATCAATCAAAAAACTAGTTTTTCATCAAGAAATCCGGGTTTTTTCAAAGCTATCTGTTTCCTTATTATATAAAATCTGTCAGAAAATCTCGCAAGCCCCATAGTCAGCCGTCTCAGGACAGGTAACTTCATTTGAAGTACATAACAATTCTTAGGAAAATGTTATGGATACTGACGATAGTTTTATTTGTGATCTGTACGCAGTCTTTTGAAAAGGAGGCCGGACTATGAGCGAGTTAAATTATATAGAAATGGGAACGCGAATTCGCCAGGCAAGAAAGTCAAAAGGCTGGTCGCAGGATACGCTTGCCAAAAGATGTGGTATCAGCGCTTATTTTATGGGGCATATTGAGCGCGGCACACGCAGAATGAGCATGGATACGTTTGTGCGTCTCTGTCGGGCGCTGGATGCGGACGCGGATGGACTGCTCTGGGGCAGCGTAAGGGCAGCCGGAGGGGATCTGCAGGAGATATGGGGAGAGGCAGATCAGACCAAAGATGACAGCTATCTGATTTTTGTGAGAATTATGAAATCCGTTGCGGAGATTCTAAGAGGAAGGGAAGGAACAGCCAGGTGTGCAGGAGATGATACTGGAAAGATGCAGAGAGATTTATGATTACCGGGAGATGGTACGTTCGCTTGTAAAAAGAGACTTAAAGGGAAGATATAAAGGTTCGGTGCTTGGCTTTTTCTGGACATTTTTAAATCCGCTGTTGCAGCTTTGTGTGTATACGCTTGTGTTTTCGACGATTATGCGTGCAGGGATCAGGGATTATTATTTGTTTCTGTTTGTAGCGCTGATTCCATGGATTTTTTTCAGCACGTCTCTGACCGGAGGCGCGGGATGTATTCTGACGCAGCAGGATATGGTAAAAAAGATTTATTTTCCGAGAGAAGTACTGCCGGTTTCGTATGTGACGAGCCAGTTTGTCAATATGCTGCTTGGTTTTACCGTGATTTTTCCGGTGCTGCTGTTTGCAGGGTATCCGCTGCGCCTGGGGCCACTGCTCTGTCTGCCGGTGATTATGATTGTGGAATATATACTGGCGCTTGGCTTTACGATGGTAATGAGTGCGGTCACGGTCTACGTACGGGATATGGAATATATTCTTGGGATCGTCGCCATGGCATGGCAGTTTCTGACGCCGGTTATGTACAGTGCAGATCAGGTGCCGGAGCATGTGCGGTGGATATTTTCGGTCAATCCGATGTCTTATGTAATTACCGCATACAGGGATATTTTATATCAGGGAAAAATACCAGGAATGGAGACGCTTCTGCCAGCGGCTCTGACCGGGACAGGGATGCTGGCGGCCGGCTGGCATGTGTTCCGGAGGCTGCAGAAGCGTTTTGTTGAGGAATTGTGATGAAACCGGAAAATGCGATAGAAGTAAAAAATGTGACGAAAAAATTCCGGGTGTATCCGGATAAAGGTCATACGCTGAAAGAAAAGATATTATTTCATAAAAGACGCGCTTACGAAGAACGTGTGGTTCTGGATCAGATCAGCTTTGAGGTAAAAAAAGGAGAGGCAGTCGGACTGATTGGTCAGAACGGATGCGGAAAGAGCACAACGTTAAAGCTGCTGACCAGGATTATATATCCGGACAGCGGAACGATTGAGATGTGCGGGCGGGTATCCAGTCTGCTTGAACTTGGAGCCGGGTTTCATCCGGATATGAGCGGCAGGGAAAATATTTATATTAACGCGTCAATATTTGGACTGACGAAAAAGGAGATAGAAACAAGGATCGGGGATATTATCGCGTTTTCGGAGCTGGAAGAGTATATCGATCAGCCGGTGCGGACGTATTCTTCAGGTATGTACATGCGTCTGGCATTTGCGGTGGCAATTCATGTGGATGCGGATATTCTGCTGATCGATGAGATTCTGGCAGTAGGAGACGCAGGATTTGCAGCAAAGTGTTTTAACCGCCTGAAAGAGATTAAAGCCGGCGGGACAACGATTGTAATTGTGTCGCATTCCATGGGTCAGATTGAAGAGATCTGCAGCCGGTCCTTCTGGATTCATCAGGGAAAGATAGCGGCGGGAGGCAATCCGAGAGAAATCAACATGCAGTACCTGGAATCTGCAGGCAAAAAGAGGCAGCAGATTGTGGAAGCAAAAAAAGAGCGGCAGAGAAAAGAACAGCAAAGCAGAAAACAGCAGGGTCAGGAACAGACGGATAAGGATGATGGGCCGCAAATCGTAAGGTTTGGAAACGGGGATGTAAGAATTACGTCTGTCCGTGTCAAAAGAGAGGAAGAAAAGGAATCCGACAGCTTTCTGACAGGAGACAGACTCATCATGGACATTGGATATCAGGTATTTCGGGAAATGAAAGAAGCGGTGATAGGAGTCGGCATTTTTCGTATCGATGGCGTCCGGTGCTATGGAACGAATACGAAAATCGATCAGACAGACAGCTGCAGCCTGACAGAAGACGGAACGGTCCGATTTGAAGTGCCGGTTCTGACCCTGCTGCCGGGAAAATATCTGCTGGATGTTGCGATTGAAAGCGGAGCAGGAATCCTGGCAGATTATTGTAAGGAAGCAAGCAGTTTTGAGGTATTCTCGCCGGTCCCGGACGTGGGAATCGCAAGAATCGGACATCGATGGCGGTTTTTATGAATACGGACGATGTCAGAAAGAGTAACAGGCTGTTTGCCAGAGAAACGGCTGTTTAAAGGAGACGGAAATGGAAAAGCAGTTAGATGTGAGTGTGGTAATCAATACGCATAACAGAGCAGAGAGTCTGAAGGTTACGCTGGAGAGCCTGTTTCATCAGATGTATAAAAATTTTGAGGTAATTGTCGTAAATGGTCCGTCGACCGATCAGACAGAAAAAGTGGTATCGGAATATGGAAAACATATCAAGCTGCTGTCCTGTCCGGTGAGGAATCTGTCTGTATCCAGAAATATCGGTATCGAAGCCGCATCCGGGGAGATCGTCGCTTTTATTGACGATGACGGGATTGCAGATCCTTACTGGATCGCGGATCTGGCCGCAGGGTATACCGGCCCTGAGATCGGCGGAGTCGGAGGACTTGTCTATGATTATACCGGAATGCAGCTGCAGTATCAGTATTCCTCCTGCGACCGGAACGGAGATACGGATTTTGGCATCAGACCGCCGTTCGCGCGTTACTGTGTGCCGCAGGCGGAAAAATTTCTGTATCTGCAGGGAACAAACTGCAGTTTTCGAAAAACATGCCTGGAGGAAATCGGCGGTTTTGATGAGGAATTTGAATACTATCTGGATGAGGTGGACGTATGTATGAGGATCATGGATCTTGGATACCGCATCCGGCCCCTGGATCATGCGGCTGTACATCATAAATATGTGCAGAGCTATGTCCGGAATGAAGAAAAAATAGTACTTCATCCATATTCGACAGTAAAAAACAGGTATTATTTTGCCATTAAAAACAACAGGGAAAAAGATCTGGAAAAAGTAAAAGCCGTATTGGAAACATGGACAAAGGAAGTACGGGACGGGGGAAAAAATCATTTTATCAATAAAAAAATGACAAAAGAACAGCTGGATATCTATTTGCAGGAAGTGGACCAGGGATGCAGGGACGGTCTGGCAAGGGGAATGGAACCGGACCGGACACGTCCCCTGTCGACACAGAAAAAAGACACGTTTTGTCCGTTTGCCATTGTGGAAAGAAAAGAAACGCCTCTTAAAATCTGCTATCTGAGCAGGGAATATCCGCCGGACAATTTTGGAGGAATCGGCAGATATACCTACGATCTGGCGACGACATTTGCCGCAAAAGGTCATGAAGTGCATGTAATTACAGAAGGAAACGGACAGGATACCATAGATTTTGAGGACGGCGTCTGGGTACACAGACTCGTAAGCCGTTTATACGAACCCTTTGCAGATATGGTACTGGGATGGAACTTTTCCCTTCAGGCGAGAAATTATTTTGAACTGGAAAGGATTCATAAGCAAAGACCCATCGACCTTGTTCACGGTCCGATCTGGCTGTGCGAGACCGGTATGGCAAACTGCTGCGGCAGCTATCCGGTTCTTTTAACATTAATGACGACGCAAAAAATATTAAATCATCTGTCAGAAAAACCGGATAAGGGCAGTCATGCGTATAAGCTCATGAAACTGGAGGAAGTAACGATCCGCCAGCATAAAAATATACATGCGATCAGTCGTTCCATATTAAAAAACTGTCGGGAAACCATGCGGGAAAACGTTCATGCCTTTCTTACACCGTTAGGCTGCAGGGATCTGAGTCAGAACTATCAGCCGGAAAAATCAGATAAAAAAACAGTCGTATATACAGTTGGAAGGCTGGAACACAGAAAAGGCATCGATTTGCTGCTGCAGGCGGCAGAAACGATACTGTCAGACGAAAAGTACCGGAATGTGGAGTTTGTAATCGCAGGAAAAGAGACGGCGAACACGTTATCCGGCAGATCAGACAAAGCGGAATTTTTAAGAAGAAATCAGAACCGGGACGACATACGCAGACGTGTGAGGTTTCTCGGGGAAGTATCAGAAGATATCCTGATGCAGAATTATGCAGATGCGGATATCGTATGTGTTCCTTCCAGATATGAATCGTTTGGAATTGTCGTACTGGAAGGAATGAGCTTTTCCAATGCGGTGGTTGCCGCGTATACCGGTGGAATGAAAGATATTATAAAAGACGGGACAACCGGACTTTTTTTTGAACCGGAAAATGTGGAGGATCTGACAGGAAAACTGAAACAGCTGCTGGACGATGCAGATTATCGTAAAAGGATTGCACAGCAGGCCGCAGAGGACTACCGGAGCGTTTATTCGCTGGAGGCGGTATATGACAGCTTATATGAAAAATATTGTGAGATCAGACGCCGGTTTTCCGATGAGAAGCATGCGGCCTTTCGTCCGGGGCGGTATGCAAAAATGATCGCTGCCGCCGAAGGCATGCCTTTGGAAACGGCAGAAGAAATCGTTCGCGCGCTGTTAAAGCAGCATCATTCGTCAGATCTTAAAGTCGTTACAGATTACACGCCGGAGGCAGAGGTATCTTTGGGGTATCGGGCCATTAAAAAACTGTATCGGATCATTGCCAGACGGTTTCCGGGGACGGCGTCCAAACTAAGGGGAAGATGGCTGTCTATCCTGTTCCAGTACAGACAAAATGGAAAAAAGGGCGTAGTCAGAATGGTACTGGAACGCATTCCGGTTTTTGGCAGGGCTGTAAAATATATGGCAGATCTGCTGCTGCTTCCGCTGCGGATGAAGATGGCTGTCAATATAGGGGCTGCGCTGATGAATCACGATGAACTGCTCAGACAGATGGGCGATATGGAAATGGGAACCAGGGAGCTGTTATGTCAGATGATGGAAAGAGTGGAAACCGTCAGGTCGGTCTGCAATAATCACGATGAACTGCTCAGACAGATGAGCGATATGGAAACGGGAACCAGGGAACTGTTATGCCAGCTGGCAGAAAGAGTGGAAACCGTCAGGTCGGTCTGCGAACGTCAGATACAAAAAGGGATGGAAGAGGAAGCAGGACATCGTGCGGATGCTTTGAAGCAGTTATCTCTGCTTCTGTCTGAAACGGCGGAAAAAAATCATTATCAGATTGAGGATTACAGTAACCGCATGGTGGACAGGATGAATGACAGGCTTATGGATGTACGGAGCGAGATTCTTTTTGAACTGCTTCGTAACGGTCAGGCAGTATCTGCGGAAAAAACGAAAGTGG
>CAJTMV010000043.1 GCA_910577225.1 uncultured Eubacterium sp.
CATCTGCCTTACAAGCAGAGGGTCATAGGTTCGAGCCCTATAGGTCCCATTGAAATAAATACGCCGATGTGGCTCAATTGGCAGAGCAGCTGATTTGTAATCAGCAGGTTATCGGTTCGAGTCCGATCATCGGCTTACACAATATCATATTGTGAAATGGGCAGATTCCCGAGTGGCCAAAGGGGACAGACTGTAAATCTGCTGCAAATTGCTTCGGTGGTTCGAATCCACCTCTGCCCATTAAGTTGTTATAACACTTTAATTAAATATCGCGGGGTGGAGCAGTCTGGAAGCTCGTCGGGCTCATAACCCGAAGGTCATAGGTTCAAATCCTGTCCCCGCAACTCATGCCCAGTTAGCTCAGTTGGTAGAGCAGAGGACTGAAAATCCTCGTGTCTCTGGTTCGATTCCGGAACTGGGCATTTATATTCAAAATATTGAATATATGGGATACTAGCTCAGTTGGTAGAGCACTTGACTTTTAATCAAGTTGTCGGGGGTTCGACTCCCCCGTGTCTCATTTTAAAAAGCACTCTGTGATCAGAGTGCTTTTTATTTGCAATTATAAAAAGTTATTTAAATAGATGATGAATGAAATATAATTATAAAACAGTAAAAGGAAGAGCTGAAATATAAGTGAAAACATATATAATTATAAATATGAAGACAGGATAAGAAAGAGCTGAAATATAAGTGAAATCATGTATAATTATAAATATGAAGACAGGATGAGGTGAAATATGTATAAGATAATGCTGATAGAAGACGATCTGACCATGGCAGAGACGCTGCAAAAGCAGATTGAGGCATGGGGAAATACAGCAATGTATGTCAAAGATTTTCAAAATATTATCTCAGAGTTTATAAAATTTGATCCGCATATGGTTTTGGTAGATATAATGCTTCCATTTTATAACGGCTATTACTGGTGTACTGAAATTCGAAAAATATCAAACGTTCCAATTATTTTTCTTTCGTCTGCATCAGATAATATGAATATTGTAATGGCAATGAATATGGGCGGAGATGATTTTATACCAAAGCCGGTCGATCGGAATGTATTAATGGCAAAGCTGCAGGCAGTTCTGCGGCGGACCTATGATATGGGTGGAAAAATACCGGTATTGGAACATCGGGGCGCAGTACTGAATCTCAATGACGCTTCGCTGACGTATCAGGGAATCAAAATAGAGCTGACAAAGAATGATTTTCGGATATTGCAGCTGCTTTTGGAAAATAAAGGGAAGGTAGTCAGTCGGGATACCTTGATGACAAGATTGTGGCAGATGGATTCTTATGTTGAAGAAAATACACTGACAGTAAATGTAACGAGGCTGCGTAGAAAGCTGGAGAAAGCCGGATTGAAAGATTTTATTACTACACGTATAGGAAGCGGATATATCATAGACTAAACGAGATACAGGCAGGTAAGAATTATGGAAAAAAGACAATGGAAAGATAGTTTTTCAGCGTATGTGTGGCAGTATCGTTACACAATAGTTCTGTTTTTCATTGATACAGGTGTTTTTGCCTTTTTGTTTCATTTGTATAATCTTGAAACGGAGGCGGTACTGTATGCTTCAGGATTATGTATACTTATAACAATTATCGTATTATCGGCAACATTTATATTTTATCGGAAAAGACATCTGGAATATCAGAGAATTTTGAATCATATAGAGATTATGGAGGGTGGTCTGCCAAATCCTAAAACATTATCAGAGGCAGATGCACAGGAGATGATACACAGGCTGAAAACAATCTGTGAAGAGGAGCAGACTGCCCGACGGCAGGAACGGCAGGAACACATGGATTATTATACGATCTGGGTACATCAGATTAAAACGCCGATTTCGGTCATGCGAATGATGCTGCAGGCTGAGGACACAAAGGAGAACCGCGAGCTGCTGGCACAGTTGTTTCGAATTGAACAGTATGCGGAGATGGCACTTGGTTATCTGCGGCTTGACAGCGATAGTTCGGATTTTATATTTCAGGAATACAGTCTGGATGATATTATTCGACAGGCAATTCATAAATATGCCGCGCAGTTTGTACGTAAACGTATTCGGCTGCAGTATGAGCCGGTAAATATAACTGTACTGACAGATGAAAAGTGGCTGCTGTTTATTATTGAGCAAATTCTGTCAAATGCAGTAAAATATACACAGGAAGGGAAGGTAACCATTACCGTAACGAAAGAAAAAGTATTACAGATTGCGGATACAGGAATAGGAATCGCACCGGAGGATCTGCCGCGTATTTTTGAAAAAGGATTTACCGGATATAACGGCAGAGCAGACAGAAAGTCTACAGGTCTTGGCCTGTATCTGTGCAAAATGGCTGCGGACAGGCTTTCTCATCAGATCGATGCAGACTCCGAAGCAGGGAAAGGTACTGTATTTTCGATAGATTTAAGTACGGAAAAGCTGTCGCTGTTATAAAACAGATTCACATACCACCTTACAAAAATGTCACATAAACAGGCTCAATTGTCACCTCATTCGATGTTGCAGTGCCCGTTATCCTGTTATGATAGGAATACAGAAACGCAAGACAGTATCATAAAACAAGGAGGTTATAACGATGGCTATACTGGAAACAAAATGCCTGAAAAAAATATATACGACCCGTTTTGGCGGAAATCAGGTGCAGGCATTAACAAACGTATCCTTTTCGGTTGAGGATGGAGAATACGTTGCAATTATGGGAGAATCCGGTTCAGGAAAAACAACGCTGCTGAATATTTTGGCAGCATTGGATAAACCAACGAACGGACAGGTGCTTTTGGATGGAAAAAGTATGTCCAATTTGAGAGAAAAAGATATGACAGCGTTCCGCAGAAACAATCTGGGATTTGTATTTCAGGATTTTAATCTGTTAGACACGTTTTCCCTGCAGGATAATATTTTTTTACCGCTTGTGTTAAACGGCTGCTCTTACCGCGAGATGCATGCATGGCTGATGCCGATTGCCGAAAAGCTGGAAATTACAAAAATTCTTGCAAAATATCCGTATGAAGTATCCGGAGGACAAAAACAACGGGCAGCAGTTGCACGAGCTTTGATTACAAAACCAAAGCTGGTGCTTGCCGATGAACCGACGGGAGCGCTGGATTCCCGTTCTGCGGATGGATTGCTGCGTATCTTTGGTGAAATTAATGCTGAAGGTCAGACAATACTGATGGTGACGCATTCTGCAAAAGCAGCAAGCCATGCCGGACGCGTTCTGTTTATCAAAGACGGAGAAGTATTTCACCAGATCTATCGGGGAAATAGTACAAAAGAGCAGATGTATCAAAAGATAACGGATACGCTGACATTGCTGGCGACGGGTGGTGAGAGAAGATGAGAATCGGATTTTATCCAAAGCTGGCGGCGAGCAATATGAAAAAGAACAGAAAAACCTATTTTCCGTATATGCTGACCTGTATTTTAACGATAGCGATGTTTTATGTATTTAAATCGCTGGCGCTTAATCCGGGAATCGAAAAAATGTTTGGCGGCAGCACGATTGCATATATATTGGAGCTGGGCAGTTTTGTAGTCGCCCTGTTCGCGTTTGTCTTTCTGTTTTATACGAATAGTTTTCTTATAAAACGAAGAAAAAAAGAATTTGGCGTTTTTAATATCCTTGGTATGGAAAAAAGACATCTGGCGCTTGTGCTCGGATGGGAGACTCTGTATGTCTTTGTTATCAGTCTGTCAGCGGGTCTTGCATTTGGTATTGCGGTGGACAAACTCATGTTTCTGCTGCTTGGAAAACTGATAGGTGCGCAGGTGATATTAGGCTTTTTTATCTCAATAAAAGTAATCGTCCTGACAGTGAAACTTGCAGCAGTTATATTTTTACTGATCTTCGCAAATGCAGTCTGCCAGATTCACATTGCGAAGCCTGTAGAATTGCTGCGGGATAGCAGCGCAGGAGAAAAGGAACCAAAGACAAAATGGCTGATGGCAGCCGCCGGACTGATTTGTATCGGAAGCGGCTATTATATCGCTATTACAACAGAAAATCCGATTGCTTCTATCTTTGCGTTTTTCATTGCTGTGCTGCTTGTTATTATTGGAACCTATTTCTTATTTACAGCAGGAAGTATCGCATTTTTAAAGCTGCTTCGCAAAAACAAAGGATATTATTATAAAACGAGGCACTTTATCAGTGTGTCTGGCATGATTTACCGTATGAAACAAAATGCTGTCGGACTGGCAAATATCTGTATTTTATCAACGATGGTGCTGGTTATGGTATCTTCCACAAGTTCAATGATGGTCGGTATGGAAGATATCTTAAACACACGTTATACGTCTTCGTTTATGATAACGTCACATGAGACAGAAAAGGAGCGGGAAGAAGAAGTCGTTCAAACGATTCGGATGCTGCAAAACGAAAAGAAGATCGATATAAAAAATGAAACAGAGTATCCGTTTTTAGATTTTTCAGCATTTTGTCAGGGAGATACTTTTACAGTAGAAAGAAATGCGTCCATTACAGCGATAGATTCGTCTTACGTATTATTTTTTATGATACTTGATGATTACAACCGGATTGAGGGAACACAGAAAACATTAAAAGACGGAGAGATTTTGATTTATTCGAATCGTAAATCCTACGAGGAACCGGTACTTCATCTGTTTGATAAAAAATATAAGGTTGCAGAAAAGCTGGATCATTTTAAAGTGTACGGTATTCTTGCGGCAAATATGTCAAACGCCCAGTTTATAGTTGTGCCGGATATGGGTGAACTTCAGGAAATTTGTGCAAAGCAGCAGGAGGTATACGGGGAAATTTCTACCGATATTAGCAGGTTTTATGGATTTGACAGTGATGCGGATGAGGAGGCACAGAAACAGTTTTATTATGAGCTTGTAGAAGCATTGAAATCACGAAATCTGAATACCCATACAGAATCCCGCGCAGAGGCCAGAATGGATTTTGCCAGTTTATACGGAGGATTATTTTTTATCGGAATATTTTTAGCCGTGCTGTTTGTAACCGCTACCGTACTCATTATATATTATAAACAGATTTCAGAAGGATATGACGACAAAGATCGGTTTGCTATTATGAAGAAAGTCGGAATGGATCAGAGAGAAGTCAAAGCCGCGATCCGCTCACAGGTACTGACAGTATTCTTTTTGCCGCTGTTTGTGGCAGGCATACATGTAATGGCGGCGTTTCCGCTCATATCCAGACTGCTTGCCCTGCTGAATTTTGTTAACAGCCGTCTGTATATTATGTGTACAGGTATTTCATTTCTCGTATTTGCAGGCATGTATGTGATTATTTATGTACTGACTGCCAGAGTATATTATCGAATTGTCAGCAGATAAGACGCGAATGTGAATCTGCATCTGCATAAAACAGGCAGACAGGCAATCGTAAAGTTTTTATCGATAACTGCTATAGGAAAAGGACTTTGCATACTTTGTCATTCGGCATTTGATGCAAAGTCCTTTTTGACTGTCTGCAGTGTTAACGGAAGGAATTAATCATTTTCTTTTTTCTTTAAAGGAAGCCAGATTTCAGAATAATAATTTTCATCTTCGAGTCCTTTTGGATATTTGCTTACGTCATCATACATTTCGATACAATAGCCGGCTGCAAATTCGTATTCTTTTAAAGCAGGCAGCCATTCGGAGAAAATCTTTGTATTTACGTCCTGAAGAGCGTCGGGCATTGCACCGCGGCATGGGAATACAGCCCAGGTAAAAGCTGGTATGGTTTTTGTAATAAATCCATGCGGAATTTCTTTTGCCGGATTGTAAACGTCTGCAATCATGTAATCAAACGTATTTTGCTGCATGGTTTCATCGATATTGATGCCGAACATACCGCAGACATATTTCCCGTTTCCATTTGCGTAATGGTCTTTCCAAAACTGAGGAATGACTGTTTTGGCATTATCATAGGAGAATGTTTTTTGCACGCCCATTACAATAAAACTTTCTTTTTTTGTTAATTTGTAATCCATAATATAACCGCCTTTCAATGATAATGTGAGTTTTAATGGTACAAATGTTTTGATTAGCGCTTTGTTTTTTTGTACCATAGAGGGAGTTACGCCGTGGAATCTGGTGAACGCTTTTGTAAAGCTGTCTGGCGAATCATAGCCGTATTTCAACGCGATGTCAATGACTCTTGCGCTGTCTGCGACAAGCTCGACGGCAGCCAGCGCGAGTCTGCGGTTGCGGATATATTCTGAAATGGTAAATCCGCAGAGCAGATGAAAGCCTTTTTGAAAATAAAAAGAAGATATATTTACATGCTGTGCAACATTTTCTGCAGTCAGTTCCTCTGTCAGATGACGTTCCATATAATCGATTGCTTCACAAATTGCCGTTGTCCAGTTCATATGTGCTTCTCCTCTCTGTAATCTAAAGTATAGCATCAGGCAGCTCTGATGTCCCGACTTTGTTTGCGCATTTTTGTCTTTGCGCATAAGTTATTATACAGGAATATGAGGGGTGAAAACAATTGACATACAGAAAGAATGGTAATATAATATATTTAGTAATACAAATTATGCAGGAATAGAAGTATAAAATTATGAATGATAAATATCTCAGACAGATGAAAAAAGGCGTACTGGATATGCTGGTTCTTAAGCTGCTAAAGAATGAGCCTAAATACGGTTACCAGCTGATTAATGAATTAAAAGAGAAGAGTCAGGAATTATTTATTTTAAAAGAGGGTACGCTGTATCCGATTTTATACCGTCTGGAAGATGATGAGCTGGTAAAGAGCTGCTGGAGCGGACCAAATGGGAAACAAAAGGCGCGTAAATATTATCAGATTACAGATCGTGGGAAACTGGCACTGGATGAAATAACGAAGCTGTGGCAGGAGATGAGCGATGGAATCTGGCGTATTATGGAGGAATAGAAAATGACAGCACATACATATGTTACGCAGATTGTAAAAAAAGTGAAATGTTCCGGAAAGAGAAGGAAAGAAATATACAGGCAGTTAATGGCGGATATTAACGAAGAAACTGAAAACGGCGTGTCATTGGACGTTATTATGTATCGGATGGGAGAACCGATTGCAATAGCCTGGGAATTTAATCAGAATTTATCAGAGACGGAGAGCAAAAGATATAAGAGATCGCTGATTTTAAAATGTGCATCGGTGATTACAATTCTATTAGCAGCAGTAATTTTTTCGGCAGCATGGTTTCTGCCGATGGGAGCGGCGTTTGGCAGCAGCGGATTATTTACGCAGGAAACTGTGGAAGCGCAAAGCAGGGAAATTATCCGATTACTGAACGCGGAGGATTATGAAGCGTTAAAAGACTGTACAGACGTACGGATACAGAAAATACTGACGCAGGAGGTGATCGAAGAAGCAAAAAAACAGGCCGGGACAGACTGGGGAGAATTTCAGCAGTTTGGAAAATGCTATATGTCAGAGCAGAAACTGCAGGGAAAGACAAGGGCTGTTGTGCAGATAAATGCGGCTTATGAAAATATAGGGATTACTTATACGTTATTCTTTAATGAAGACATGAAATTATCGGGACTTTATATAAAATAAGATTGCGTCAGGAGTTTTATCTGCAGGCATTTGGACAACAAGGAATCAGGAAAGTTATTTAAAAAGGAGGAGATTGTATATGTTGGCATTTGGGATGTTTTTATTTGTCAGTATTTTTTTTGTCGTATTGGGCATTATATCGTGGCGTTCAGAAAAACCAGTCAGATTCTGGAATATTTCTCAGGAAATTCAGGTGAGCGACATTAAAAAATATAATCGGGCAGTATCGAAAATGTGGTTTGTATTTGCAGTGTATTTGGCAGCGGCAGGATTGCCTGTACTGGCAGGACAAAATAATGCATGGATCGTATGGACGATATTAGGCAGTATGTTTGGGGTAATCGCATTAATGATTGTTTATGTAAGAATTGAGAAAAAGTATCGTATCTACGAATAGAAAGAAGACGCAGAATGCGGTACATGTTTTAAGAAAGAAGAATCGTATGAAGTTATTATATGCCGAAGACGAAATGGGAATGTCAGAAGCGATCGTAGACATTTTATCGTATCATAAATACATGGTGGATGCTGTATATGACGGTGAGGAAGCGCTCTCATATGCGCGTGCTGAAACGTATGATGGTATGATACTGGATATCATGATGCCGAAAATAAGCGGTCTTGAGGTATTAAAGCAGCTGCGCAGCGAGGGCTGCCATACGCCGGTACTTCTGCTGACTGCCAGAGCAGAAGTAGAAGACCGGATTGAAGGACTGGATCTGGGAGCGGATGATTATCTGCCGAAACCATTTGCAATGGGAGAATTGTTAGCGCGGATTCGGGCGATGCTGCGCAGACGGGAGACATTTACGCCCGATGTTTTAACATGTGCAGATGTGTCGCTGAACAGAAACAGCTATGAATTATGCGGAAACGGACAGAGCGTCGTACTGCCAAAGCTGGAATATCTGATGATGGAAGTGCTGATGCTGAATCAGGGTATATATTTATCTTCGGAAGAATTATTAGTCCGGGTATGGGGATACGACACAGAAGCCGGAACGGGTGTTGTCTGGGTGTATATTTCATATCTGAGAAAGCGTCTGGCAGCGTTTCATACAAGCGTATGTATTCGGGCAAAGAGAAATATTGGTTATACGCTGGATGCAGGAAATTAGCGGTGGTGTGTATATGATAAAGACGTTGCAGAAAAAATTTATAGCGACAGCCATGGCAGCCATATCTATATTGCTGCTTGTACTGACTGGTACAATCAATGTGGCAAATGGTCTGATCAGCGCCAGACAAACAGACGAACAGCTTAAAATGCTGGCAGAGACAGAAAAACTGCTGATGAAACAGCGGGGAACTCCAACAGAATCTGATGATATTCCAGAGAGGTCTTTCCTCTGGCCCAAAGAGAAGCATGCGTTAAGACAGGGATTGTTCCATCCGCCGATGAATGAAGATATGGCGATGTCGCTGCGTTTTTTTATCGTATGTCTGAATGAACAGAACAAAGCGATACGAAAAGATGTCAGCCGGATTGCAGCAGTCAGCGCAGACGAGGCGGTAAGTTACGCAGTACGTGCAGTAAATGCAGGTAAACAGAATGGTTATCTGGAACATTTTAAATATCAGATTCTGACAGACGCAGAAGCATCCGAAAATAAAACAGTTATTTTTTTAGATGTGTCCGGACAGTTTCTTTCTATAGTGAGAGTTCTGGTATTATCAATCATTGTGGCAGCAGTGGGATGGCTGTGTATGCTTTTCTTTGTTATGCGGCTGTCGAAAAAAGCAATTCGCCCAATCGCACAAAATATTCAAAAACAAAGACAATTTGTAACGGACGCCGGACATGAGATAAAAACGCCTTTGGCGATTATTCAGGCGAATATCGATGCGATGGAACTGATAAACGGTGAAAATAAATGGAGCCGTAACATCCGCAGCCAGACGACACGGTTAAGCGGGCTGATGCAAAATCTGCTTACACTGGCAAAAATGGAGGAAGAAAATCTTGTGCTTACGATGGAACGGTTTTCTCTGAGTATGCTGCTGGAAGAATCCATTTCGTTGTTCGATGAAGCGGCAGCTTTAAAAGATATCCGTGTGGAGCGGCAGATTGGCAGGGAGATATTTATTTGCGCAAACGAAGAATATATCAGACGTCTTTTGTCAATTTTATTGGATAATGCCGTAAAATATACCAGTCAGAGCGGTACGATCCGTGTGGTATTGAAAAATGCAGATCATACAGCTATTTTGCAGGTGGAAAACACGTGCGAATGTCTGCCGGAAGTGGATGCAGCGAAGTTATTTGACCGTTTTTATCGTGGAGACAGTGCAAGAACACAGAAAAATGGCGGTTATGGAATTGGATTATCTGCGGCTTATGCAATTGTAAAAGCGCATCAGGGAAGCATTTCTGCGAAATATCCGGACGGGCATACGATTGTTTTTACGATTAAAATATAAAAATTAAAAATTGTCTGGAAAAGACTTTTGTGAAAGAGGATGTATGGACATAATTACAAAAGTTTATTCCGGACAAATCTTTTTTATTGTGAAAGTATTCTTTTTATGAAATGATTCTTCTTAATATAAGCATCCATGCCAACAGATTTTTCACTTCTATCAACGCACACACAATTTTTTCACATTTTTCATACCTTTTTCTAAGGTTCATCTAAGCTACGTGATGTAGAATCCATACATAAAATGAAATAAAAAATGTACTATTTAGGAAACAGCCGTGTGTATTGGAAATGTCCTGACGAATACATGGCTGAATACGTCGAAAAGAACAGGAAAGGAGAGTCAATGAACTTACGTCACGAATGGAAACATGAAATTAACGCGGCGGATATGATAACGCTTCGTTTACGTCTGCGGGCAGTTATGAAGACAGATGCGCACGCGGTTATGGGGAAATATGAGGTGCGCAGCCTGTATTTTGACAATGAAGCAGATAAAGTGCTGATGGAAAAAGTCAATGGGGTGGCATATCGCGAAAAGTTCCGTATTCGATATTATAACAACGATACGACGCGACTGATGCTGGAGAAAAAGAGTAAATACAATTGTCTGGGACATAAACAAACGGCGGCACTTACAACGGAAGAGGCGCAGGCAATTGCAGACGGGCAGTATCACTGGATGGTGCAAAGCAGACAGGAACTGATACGGGAACTGTATTCAAAAATAAAATCCCAGGGGCTGCGCGCAAAAACAATCGTTCATTACACAAGAGAACCTTATGTATTCGAGCCGGGAAACGTGCGGGTAACACTGGATTACAATATTCGTACCGGCTATCACTGTACGAATTTTTTAAATCCAGACTGCGTAATGATTCCGGCAGGTGAACAGACGGCAGTACTGGAAGTGAAATGGGACGCTTTTTTACCGAATATTATCAGGGATGTCGTACAGCTGGAAGGAAGGCAGACTGCGGCATTTTCCAAATATCAGGTATGCAGAATGTACGGCTGATGATTTACGAATATAAAATTTAGAAAAGAGGATGCTTCTTATGACGTTTCAGGATATTTTTAAATCAGGTTTTTTAGAAAATGTAACAAGTGTCAGTCTGATCGATATGGGAGTGGCGCTGATTCTTGCTTTTGGTATCGGGATGTTTATCTTTTTTGTTTATAAAAAGACATTTACCGGAGTGATGTATTCGTCCAGTTTTGGCGTTACGCTGATTGCCATGACAATGATTACGACGGTCGTAATTCTGGCGGTGACGTCCAATGTCGTGCTTTCGCTGGGTATGGTTGGCGCGCTGTCTATTGTACGATTCCGGACGGCGATTAAAGAGCCGCTCGACATTGCATATTTATTCTGGTCGCTGACAGCAGGTATTACACTGGCAGCAGGACTCATTATTCTGGCGCTTGTCGGAAGCCTCGCGATTGGTACGATGCTGCTGCTGTTTGTAAATAAAAAATCCTATCGAAATCCGTATATCGTAGTGATCAGCTGCCGTGACTCCAACAGTGAGCAGGAGGCAAAAGCGTTTTTGCAAAAACAGGTGCAAAGGTGTGTGGTAAAGAGCAAGTCGGTACAAAAAGGTGCTGTCGAGCTGAATATGGAAATCCGGCTGCGGGAAGATCATACGGATTTTATGAATGTATTAGCAGAAATGAATGGAATTAACAGTGCCGTTCTGGTAAGTTATAATGGTGAATATATGGGGTAAAAGGCAGGTGAAACTATGTCTACAAGCAAACATATTGACAAAATATGCTGCGCTGTGCTGGCGGTTACAATTATGCTGACAGCCGTGTTTGTACATGCCGGACAGTCGGGACTTGCGGCTGTAACATCTCTGATGGGGTATGAACAACGATTGTTTGACTGGACAAAAGTGCATACGATCGATATCGTAATGGATGATTGGGAAGGCTTTCTGGATACATGTGAAAATGAGGAATATGAGCTGTGTGCGGTAGTAATCGATCAGGAGGCATTTAAAAACGTCGGTATCCGGGCAAAGGGAAATACATCGCTTAGTATGGTATCGCAATACGAAAACGACAGGTATAGCTTCAAAATAGAGTTTGATCATTACGATAATGGCAGGACATATTATGGACTGGATAAGTTAAGCCTTAATAATATCATTCAGGACCATACGTATATGAAAGACTTTTTGTCTTACCAGATGATGGGATATTTTGGAGTAAACGCACCGCTCTGCAGCTACGTTTCCATTACGGTAAACGGAGAAGAATGGGGACTTTATCTGGCTGTGGAAGGTGTAGAGGAAAGTTTTTTAGAACGCAATTTCGGCAGTGATTATGGACAACTGTATAAACCAGACAGCATGAACATGGGCGGCGGCCGCGGAAATGGCGGGAAATTTCAGATGGATCGCTTTCAGAAAGATCCGGACGCAGCTGACGGTTCAGAGTCAGCTGATGGTTCAGAGTCAGCTGATGGTTCAGAGTCAGCTGATGTTCAATGGCCAGACGTGGAAGGGCGACCCGAAGGAAATGAATGGCCGGGAGGGGGAGAGCTGCCCGAAGGGAATGAATGGCCAGAAGGAGAACTGCCCGAAGGGAATGAATGGCCAGAAGGAGAACTGCCCGAAGGGAAGGAATGGCCAGAAGGAGAACTGCCCGAAGGGAATGAATGGCCAGGAGGGGGAGAGCTGCCCGAAGGAAATGAATGGCTGGATGATTCAGAAACAGACAGCAGTAAGAATCCATTCAAAGACAAATTAAAAAATGCTCCTCCGGATGGAAAGGGTCCGGGAAAGAGAAGCGATGATGTATCGTTAATTTATACAGACGATGATCCGGACAGTTACAATAATATATTTGAAAACGCCAAAACCAATGTATCAAAGGCAGATCAAAATCGGCTGATCCAGTCGCTGAAATTACTGAATCAGGGAACGAATCTTACAGAAATAGTTAACATCGATGAAGTAATCCGGTATTTTGTCGTTCACAATTTTGTATGTAATTTTGACAGTTATACAGGATCTATGATCCATAATTATTATTTGTATGAAGAAAACGGACAGCTGTCAATGATTCCATGGGATTATAATCTTGCGTTTGGGGGATTTCAGTCAGACACAGATGCAGACGGACTGGTGAACTATCCGATCGATACGCCGGTTTCCGGAGGTACGACAGAATCCCGGCCAATGCTTGCGTGGATATTTAACAATGAGCAGTATACAGAAATGTACCATCAGTACTTTGCAGAACTGATAGCCGGTTATTTTGACAGCGGTTACTTTACAGAAATGATCGATCAGGTTTATGATATGATTGCACCGTATGTGGAGAGCGATCCGACAAAATTCTGCACCTATGAACAGTTTGAAAAAGGAGTATCCGTTTTAAAGCAATTTTGTCTGCTCCGTGCAGAGAGTATATCCGGACAGCTGGATGGATCGATACCAGCTACTGAAAACGAGCAAAAGGAAAATTCGCAGACGCTGATCGACGCCTCGTCCATTACGATTTCCGATATGGGTTCGATGAATATGAAAATGAATAGAAAGAGTAACTGAATCCGAAAAATAACAGTTAACGACGTATATTGGACTTGTCAAACTGGGCATCTCGTGCATATTGCATGAGATGCCCGGATTTTTTGATAGAGAAATTTTTCTAATCGTTTCATTGTCTTTCCTAAATTCTGGTGTTTTAAATACTTGAGTTCTGGATACATTATTGCTATAATTAAAAAAGCAGTAAACATTAATATGCAATATGTCGATATTCATAATAAAAACAAAGGATTGTTTATGAAGTGGAATACAGAATGGGTTGATCTGCAAAATATAGAACATATGGTCGCAGAATGCTGGCGAATGGGTGAGTATCAGCTGGAGAAATATGTCCAAAAGCTGTCAAAGCAACAGGATCTGATATTTGCAGGAGAGCTTGGACTTGGATTTCTGGAGATGCTGCGTAAATCGGTGGAAGAGGAAAAGCCTGTTGACTGGGCAAAGCTCCAGAGGGATATCCATTTAATGCAGGAACTGATCAGGGATGGACAGGCACAGTATGATCTGTACTGGAAGAGCCAGTATCAGGAACTGACGGCAGATCCAAACGCTTATTTTGGCACTGAATTCGGCAGGGCATTTACAGAGCAGATTGCAGCAAAGCTGGAATTAAATATCAGCGAAGAGCAGAGAATGCTTCAGCACGATATCAGTAAGATTCAGAAAATATGTTCTTCCTTTAACTGGGATGACGAGGAAAAGGCTAAAAAGGCGCTGTTTCTTTTAACAAGGGATGAAAAATATTATTTTTCCAGCTGGTTAGGGGATGCTTTTATTAATGTGCTGCAACAACGTTATGGTAAAAAGGAGGAAGAGGAGGAGTCAGAGTTTCAAATACAGCCAGAAGCAGCAGCTGTAAATAAGTTTTCATTCAAGGTTAAGATAGCCTGGATGCTGTTTATCGGTATTGCAGCCGGAATTATTGCATTTTTACTGTATATGCAGGCGGATGGCGGCCGCGGCAGAGAAAAGCTGCAACAGCTGTTATCGCAGATACTGTCGTCGGAATACAAAGAAAATACGGACGTGGCCCAAAATGCCGACGGGATAGAGGACAAATATACGCTGGATACCGGAGGAGAGATCGCAGCGGACTGGAACGGGCAGTCAGTCAAAACCGCACCAGGTGCAGATCACAGGAATACGGACGTGAAGGCTGCGGATGGACGGAACGTGCCTGCCGCAGAGGAACAAGCTGCGTCTGACGCTGGGGAAGATACAGTGGACAGCTACGGAACAGGCGAAACGAACAGTATCGGACAGTCCGCGAATCAAAATCCGGCGAAAAGTACAAACACGCATATACCAGATAAAAATACAGCCAACACGGGATCGGCAAATGGAAAACATACGGAGGCTTTGAAGATTTTGCCGCAGTATGAGTCATTTCACGAGCAATATCCGGATCTGTTTGGATGGCTGAAAATTCCAGGCACACGGATCGATCATCCGGTGATGCAGTCGGATGATGAAAAACGCGGGGAAAGATATTACTATCTGCACCGTGATTACACAGGAAGACAGATGGAAGCAGGATCATTGTTTGTAGAAACTGCGAGCAGTTGTTTTCCACAGGATAAAAATACAGTTATATACGGGCACAATATGAGCAATGGACAAGGATTCGGGATATTGGAAAACTATAAAGAGCCTGATTTTTTTAAAAATCATCCGCTGATTCAATATGATACCATATATGAAACCGGAACCTGGCAGATTGCGGCAGTGATCATTACCCGAATTCTGTATCAGGATGAGGAAGGTTTTCGGTATTATCGATTTTATAATTATGATTCAGAACAGGAATTTGAGGAGTGCATGAGGTTTGTAAAAGAGAATCAGCTGTATGATACAGGCAGCCAGCTGCAGTATGGAGATCAGATTTTGATGTTATCAACCTGCGAATATTCAAAGCCGAACGGACGACTCGTCGTTGTGGCAAAAAAGGTTGAATAAAAAAGCATACCATCGATGTTACTGGCAGTTTATTGGTATAGAAAAGCAGAATCATGAAATTCGGAAAGGAGATATCATGAATTTATCTTACAAAAAAAGACAATCATTTATTATTTCAGTATCTATGTTTTTTGTAGTGATGGCGGCATTTATTTTCAGTATGAATCGGACGCAGACGAATGCCGCGTCGCAGGGCATTAATGCCAGATACCGCACCCAGCAGGAAATTCGCAATTATGTGGCTACCAATGGAGCGACTATGAACGATACGTTCACTTTTACAGCGAATCCATTTACCGAGCTGCCTTATGAACCGGGCAGATTGTCAGATTCAACAGAGCAGTCTGCGCTGAGTATGTTAAAACAGATTCGCTATATAGCTGGTATTTCAGACGATATATCCATATCTGCCAAATATTGCGAGTATGCGCAGGCAGCTGCATTTGTCAATTATCTGAACGGACAGGTGTCACACAATCCGAACCGGCCGTATTCAATTGGAAATACGTTATATCAGACGGCGCTGGAAGGAGCGTCAGGTTCCAATAATTCCTGG
This sequence comes from uncultured Eubacterium sp., assembly GCA_910577225.1. Taxonomy (GTDB): domain Bacteria; phylum Bacillota; class Clostridia; order Lachnospirales; family Lachnospiraceae; genus Eubacterium_J. The sequence goes on from CAJTMV010000043.1 coordinate 16,029, forward strand.
GCATCCTGGGGCAGCCGGAGTCTGAATGAAACGATTGTAAAGTCATGGATGGGCAATGCGGATACTGCGGATATTTCCACTCTGGAAGAACGCAGACGCCTGTTAAATCCATTGATGAAGCAGACCGGATTTGGTGTTGTCAGCGGACTGAAAGGTACGTTCAGCAGCGTTTATGTGGCTGATACGAATAATACAATGGCATATGAGTCTGGTATTGCATGGCCTGCAAGAACAATGCCGGTTGAATATTTTGCAGAGAACTATCCATGGAGCTATAGTGTAGGACATACGGTAAATGCCAATGATATTCACGTAACCCTTACAAGATTCAGAGATTATAAGACCTGGCGTTTTTCTACCGCTTCGGCAGACGGAGATTTTTACGTTAGTAATAACTCTTATGGACAGACTGGGTGCATTATTTTCCGTCCGACGCTGAACAGTCTCGATGATTACAGAAATGGAGATTCGTTCCAGGTAACGATTACAGGAGCGGGAAGCGTAATTTCTTATAATGTGGATTTCTTTAATCTTGGTCTGCCAAAAGTTACATATACGGTTTCTTTTAACAGTGACGGGGGAAGCAGCGTATCACCGATTGTAGTAAATGAACTGGGAACAATTACTCCATTGCCAACGCCTGTAAAAACAAACGCGCAGTTCCTGGGATGGTATACCTCTCCGAATGGACAGGGCAGCAAACTGACCGAAACGACGCCGATCAGCCGTAATACGACATATTATGCATACTGGGGTAATAATAAGGCGTTAACAGGACTTTCTGTCGTTTATAACGGGTTAAAATACGCCGGAGCAAATGTTTCTGACGGACTCGTAGTAAGTGCAAATTATTCGAATGGAACTTCTGAAAGAGTATATGGTTTTTCTGTATCACAGCGTACGCTGACGACAGGTACCAACCGTATTCTTGTAACTTATAGTGGAATAACGGAAACGATTTATGTGGTTGTAGGCGAAGCGACAAGCGAAGTTCCGGACCCTGCGCCGGGAAATAACCAGGTATTTTATGAAATTTTCTTCCATCCGAATGGAGGAACAAATCTGAATTATCAGAAAATATCGCTGGCACAGGGTGATGAGATCGACGCGCTTCCAACAGTAGAGCGTGCGAATTACAGATTTAAAGGCTGGTATACAAAAGCGTCCGGCGGAAGAAAAGTAAGTAAATCAACAATACCGAATGGAGAGTGCGTACTGTACGCACAATGGGTAAGAATTACAAAACCGCAGAAATGTGCGGTACCGTCTTTTGCTTCTAATGAAAACGGACAGCTCAAGGTAAAAATTGACGCGATAACAGGAGCGGAAGGATATGAGATCTCTTACTCGACAAATAAGGATTTTTCGTCAAATGCGAAAAAAGTATCTACTTATTATACGACAAAGACGATCAAAAATCTGCAAAGAGGAAAGATTTACTATGTAAGAGTACGCGCTTATAAAGTAGATTCCATGGGACGGAAACTTTATGGAAAATATAGCGCGGCCAGAGGCGTAAAAGTTGCCTGACAGCAGCAGAATGAGCATAGTTGCAAACTGTAAAGCAGAATTATAACGGGAAAAGATAGTAGTTTAAAAACTGCTGTATAGAAGATGAAGATACAGGATAAGTTATCTTGTGTAACAGTTCAGTCAGGTCTGCGCATTTACTGCGCTGACCGTATGAAAGAGTAGTGGCTGCAGGTATTCAGCCCATCGCGAAGCGATTTCAAATGGCTGAATACGTAACAGTTCCATGGGTTATCTGAACTGTTACTATCTTGTAAAAGATCTTTTATGCAGCAGTATTTCTTTGCGTTGAATTTTCCACACGATACTGTTACAATAGAGGTAACATTTGTGGATGACGCAGTAAATGACAGCATGGAGTGTGGAAAAGTGTTACGGAATAATTCGGACACGGTAAATTGTATCTGGGAGATGTGTTAGAGTGTATCAGAATGTAATACTATAGAAGAGGAGGTTAAGAATATGCGGGATTTTTTCTTATCGCCAGTTTTTGTATGGCTGGCATTGATGATTGTTTTTGTGATAGCTGAGATTATTACAGTAGGGCTTACGAGTATCTGGTTTGCAGGAGGAGCGCTGGCGGCTCTGCTTTTGGCTCTGGCCGGACTGTCGCCTGTCGTCCAGGTGGTTTTATTTTTTGCCGTATCTTTTGTATTATTGTTTTTTACGAGGCCGTTTGCTTTAAAATATGTGAAGCCGCATAATGTTAAAACAAACTATGAAGATGTGATCGGCAAGGATGTACAGGTAAGCGAACGGATTGATAATCGGGCGGGAACCGGAACAGCGATTTTTAACGGCCAGGAATGGACGGCAAGAAGTATGGATGAGCACACGGTGATCGAAGCAGGAGCAACGGCACAGGTAGCCGAGATCAGAGGTGTGAAGCTGTATGTAAGACAAAAACTGTAATTCGGGAGGGAAATGATTATGCCAGGTTTTACGACGCATTACTTATTTGGAGTCCAAAACTGCAGACAGTTAGAACATAAGGAAAACTGCGCGCTGCTGCTGGAAAGTATTCGCAGACATAAAACGGTATTTCAGCTTGGGCTTCAGGGGCCTGATATTTTTTTCTATCATCTGCCGTCGCAATTAAAAGCGGTCCGGCCAGGTTCTGTTGCGCATACGAGATGGACGGGCAATTTTTTAAGCTGTCTGATCGAAGCGCCGGTTTTTTTTTATAAAAAAGAAGAAAAGCAGACAGCGCAGGCATATGCCGCAGGGTTTATCGGACATTACGTACTGGATACGCAGATGCATCCTTATGTATATGATCGTACGGGAATGGGAGATATTTTAAAGAAAAAAGGTTATGCGGATCATATTGCGCTGGAATCTGATATCGATGCCGCTTTGCTGATGCGTTATGCACACTGTCTGCCATCGCAGTTCCCTTATGGAAAGACGATTGCCTTCGATGGGAAGACACGGGCAGTTGTCGCGGATATTTTATATTATGCGTATGGCTCTGTGTTTGAAGAACTGGCGCTGTCCAAAAAATTTCTCTCCAGCGCAATCCGGTCGATGCAGATTGGAACACGGCTGACTTACAATCCGCATAATTATAAAAGAAATTTGTTGGAAAAAGTAGAGAAAATCGTATTTGGACAGCCGCAAATTTCGCCGGTCATACCGACGGACCATGCAGAGAGGGCGGAGGATCCGCTGAACTTAAAGCACCGGCAATGGCATAATCCGTGGGACTATCAGCAATGTTTCCACAGCAGCGTACCGGAACTGTTAAAAAAAGCCTCCGGACGATATCAGAAGGCTTTAAAACAATTAAATGATCTGTATGAGTCAGAATCCGATGAAAAGACAGATCCCATATTATTTGAAAAACTATGTTCTTTTTTAGGGCATCAGTCTTTTCATAGCGGTCTGGACTGGATTCTGGGTGAATAAATGCTGTGGTATCTGCTGTGGATTAACAGATTTTAAAAAAAGTCTGAATCTGCTGACAGACTGTTTCCATTAAGCGGCGGCGCGTTTCAACGCCAGCCCATGCAATATGCGGCGTAATTAACAGGCGCCCGCTGTCTTTGATAGATTTCAGCGGGTTATCCGGATGCATAGGTTCGGCGGATAAAACGTCCAGACCCGCAGCTGCCAGCTCTCCTGCAAGTAATGCATCTGCAAGATCCTGTTCGACGACGATGGGGCCACGGCCCAGATTTAAAAAGACGGCGCTTTTTTTCATCTTTTGGAATGCGCTCCGGTTCATCAGCCCCTCGGTTTTTTCTGTCAATGGAGCATGTACAGAAACGATGTCGGAGCGGGAGAGCAGGTCATCGAACGAAACACGGGAATAATCCGGATTGTCGTTTTTACCTGAAGTAGAAAAATAAATGACGTGACAGCCGAATGCAGCGGCAATCTGTGCAACTCTCCGGCCAATCGCTCCAAGTCCGATAATACCCCAGGTCATTCCGTACAGTTCATGAAATACGTTGGAAAAATGCGTAAAGGTCGTATTGTTCACATAGGCTTCACTTTTTACATAATTATCGTAGTATGCCAGTTTTTCCAATAAATAAAACAGCATGGCGAATGTATGCTGCGTGACGCATTCCGTAGAATAGCCTGCTACGTTACGCCATTCGATGTTGCGCTGTGCCAGATAGTTTTTATCCAGATTGTTTGTTCCGGTTGCAGTTACGCAGATCAGTTTTAAATGCGAGGCTTTTTCGAGCGTATATGCATCTGCCTGCATTTTATTTAAAATGAGAACATCGGCATCTGCAGCGCGCTCACGCATTTCTTCTTTTGAGGAAAATCCGTAAACAGTTACATGACCGGATTTTTCAAACATGGACAGATCGATGTCCCGCCCAATCGTATCGGCATCTAAAAATACAATATTCAAATAAATCCCTTCCTTTCGCGTCTTTATGAACGGTGAAACAATGTATGCGTCTTAGATCTGACAATCTGAGCCGTTTTGTCTATTATACTCTAATAAATTATATAAAAACAGTTAAAATTACGAGTAAGTTATGCTATACTGATTTATTATATCATTAAGTATCCAGCGTTTCTGGCGAGTCGAAATCCAGGAGCGGTGAATCAGGAGATATGACCATATGGCTGAAAAAAAGAAAAATGTACTGCTCCAGGGCGGAATACTGGCAGGAGCAGGTATTATTACGAAGATAATTGGATTCGCGTACCGCATTCCCATGGGGAATATGATGGGGGATGAAGGGAACGGACTATATTCAGTAGCATTTGGAATTTATGGTATAGCGCTGACCATATCTTCTTATAGTCTGCCGCTGGCAGTATCCAAAATGGTATCGGCAAGAGTTGCAAAAGCTGAATACCAGAATATGCGAAGGGTATTGGTAAGTGCGCTTGTGTATGCGCTGATTGCAGGTCTGCTGGCTATGAACGTACTGTATTTCGGTGCAGGAATGCTGGAACAGATGTATCACAGACCTGGCATTATGCGGCCGCTGCGTGTGCTTGCTCCGACGACATTTATTGTAGCTTTGCTGGGAGTGTTTCGCGGGTATTTTCAGGGACACGGAGACATGGTGCCGACATCTTTATCGCAAATTCTGGAACAGATTGTAAATGCGGGGATTAGTGTATTTGCAACGTGGCAGTTTATGAGGATGTACGGAACGTCCAAACATGCGGCCTCTTACAGTGCGGCAGGCGGTACGCTCGGTACGCTGGCAGGTGCGGCAGTCGCTTTGCTGTTTATTATCTATCTGTTTGGGTCAACCCGCGGCCGGTATATGAACAAGATGAATCCGGCGGAACAGATAGAATCTGGCAGCTCTATTTACAAAGCATTGTTTTTGACGATTATTCCGGTCATTCTGAGTCAGACAATATACCAGATCGGTTATACGATCGATGACCTGATGTTTGGAAATCTGATGGCGCTTCATGGCTATAAGGATAAGGTTGTTTCGTCCTTGCAGGGTGTTTACAATACGCAGTATAATCAGCTTGTCAATCTGCCGGTAGCCGTTGCCACAGCTATGGCAGCGTCCACACTGCCAAGTATTGTGCTGTCCAGAATGCAGAACGATATGAAAGGAGTGAATCAGAAGATTACGCAGGTGATTAAGGTCAATATGGTGATTGCGTTTCCTTCGGCGGTCGGACTTGCGGTATTAGCCGAGCCGATTATGAAAATGTTGTTTCCAAGGCTTATTACATATCAGTCGCAGGCGATTATGCTCCTGACGATGGGATCAGGCGCAGTTATCTTTTATGCATTATCCACTCTGACGACTTCTATCCTGCAGGGACATAATTACATGAAGCTGCCAGTTATCCATTCGGCGATATCGCTTGTGATTCATGTAGTCCTGCTGGGAATTTTGCTTGTGCTTACGGATTTGAATGTATATGCGCTGGTAATATGTAATGTGCTCTTCCCGATGATAGTCAGCATGCTGAATTGTCGTGCGATTACAAAATACGTGGGGTATCGATGGGAATATCTGAATACTTTTATTAAACCGCTGCTCGCATCTGCGGCTATGGGAATGGTCGCATTTGCTGTATATCATGTGTTTTATGAAGCGTTTGAAAATGTATATATTGTCTCCGTTATGGCGATAGGAGCGGCAATAATCGTGTACGGAGTCACGATTTTGCAGATACGATGTTTCAGTGAAGAAGAATTAAGATCGATTCCAGGCGGCAGATTGTTAATTCGGTTGATGCGGTAAGAGCTGAATAATCTAATGCGGAGATTATAATTATATGAAAATTATACTTATTATGCTTGGGGCGGTCTGTATTTATCAATTGCAGAGGATATTGTACCGCAAATATTGGAATAAAAATCTGACGGTGGAAATCCGATTTACACAGCATGCAATCTGGGAACGGGAAGAAGGGGAACTGTGCGAGACAATTGTAAATCGAAAATGGCTGCCTCTTCCCATGCTGAGAGTAAAATTTGAAGCGGACAGACATCTGGATTTTATGCAGGAAGGAAATATATCTGTAACAGATCGCTGCTATAAGAACGATATCTTCTCAGTTATGATGTATCAGAAAATCGTAAGAAGATTAAAGTTCCGGGGCGTTCGGCGCGGGTATTACACAATCAAACAGATTTCTGCGGATTCTTCGGATTTGTTTATGGATCAGCATCTGCGGGAGGAGATTCCATCTGATGCATGGCTCTATGTATATCCGGGACAGGCGGATAAGAAGCGGCTGCTGGTTCCGTTTCAGAAAATGATGGGAGATATTGTTACGAAACGCTATACGTATGAAGATCCTTTTGAATTTCAGGGAATACGTCCTTATGAACCGTTTGACAGTATGCGTGATGTGAACTGGAAGGCGACGGCACGTACCGGGGAGCTGCGTACCAATATTCATGGATATACCGTCCGGCAGGAAGTCTGTCTGCTGCTTAATCTTGAATGTGAATCGATGATGGAATACCAGCAGCTGCGGGAAGAAAGCATTCGGATTGCAAATAGTCTGTCTGAGATGTTTCTGGCGCAGGGGATCCCCGTCGGAATATGCAGCAATGCAAAAGATCTGTTAAGCGGCAAAACACTGCACATTAAGCCGGGTGCAGATGGGCATCACCTGATTTGGATTCGGGAAAGTCTTTCAAGGCTGGATTTGTCTCAGGAAATACAGGAATTTGAAGAATATACAAAACAGGAAGCGATAGGGCCGGAAGTCTTACGACAGTCTTCAGAAGTGCTTTATGTGCTCATATCAACATCGCAAAGGGCGGAAGTGGTACGGACGTTTGAGCGATTCGCGTCCAAATGCTGCGGGAGCTGGTGGATATTACCATTGCATCCATGGATGGAGCAAAGAGTACAGAATCGTAAGGGAGGCGCTGTTTTGCGGTGGGAGGTGGAACAGATTGCGGCAGGATGAAATACGAAACCAGGCGTTAGTATTGCTGATGAAAGGACTGTTGTACCATAACGTGGCGTGTATTCTGTATCATATTGCTTCTGAAAAAACAATGGAAAATAATTTAATTTTGCTGATCGTATATGTTCCGTTGATTCTGTTTGCTGTCATCCGCAGAAAATGCGGAAATTTTCTTGTGTTTTTGCTTTTGCATGCAGCAATAAGCGGCGGATTTCTGCTTTTTATGGGGATGGAAGAGAGGGTTGCAGTAGGAGGATGTACGATATGGATGGCGGCGTCTTCAGTGTATACGCGAATGCAGGGAAAAGATACGTCAGAGGAACGTCCGTCGATTGTAATGCTGGCAGCGTTTTTGCTGTCGTATCTGGCGGCACAGTATAATAACTGGGAAAATCTAATGCAGATTTGCTGTTATGATGTTTTTTTATTCCTGATTTTATTTATGATGCATGAAAGTCTTGCAGGCGCCTCACTTTTTTTAGAGTCAAACGACAATATTGCTCATTTGCCGAAAACGCAGATGCAAAATATCAACCGTGCGATGCTTGGTATCTTTCTGATTGTTCTGACAGCAGGGATGCTGCTGATGTCCGTTCTGCCAGCCGGTTCTCTGGCAGATGGTGTTCTGCTGTTGCTCCGGCAGCTGCTTTGGGGACTTCTTAAGGTTATTTTGTGGATTTTTTCCAAAGACGTTCCGCAGAGGGAGGTATCACAGCAAAATACAGAGGCGGCCATGCCTCTTTTGGAGACAGGGAAAACGTCGGCGCTGGCGCGTTTTATGGAACGATTCCTGATAACGACAGTGATTGCACTGACTGTTGCGGCAGTGCTGTACCTCCTGGTCAGGATCATCTATCAGATGTATCAAAAGTTTTATGAAAAAAATAAAGATACATCGGACGAAAGCGAATTTATCTGGAAACACACGATGGTACAAAAGAAGGTCGAAAGAAAGAAAAGACAAAAAGAACTATTTCAGGGAAGAAATGAGAATCAGAAAATAAGATCTTTATTTAAAAAAAGCATTTACAGACGGTTTCCCGCGAAAACAGGTATTCCGTCTGCCATGTCGGTTACCGAAATGGAACGGTATCTGGCGAAAAACAGAACGGATCATACAGAGCCGTTTACACAGACGGAACAAAGAATCGCGTTGTATCAAAAGGCTCGATACAGCCAGCATGTATGCAGTCGGAACGAGCTGGAGGCTATGAAGCAAAATATAAAAAAAATCAGATAAGAATACGCATTGCAGCGTTTTCCACGATGACGGCAAAGGTTCTTCATGTATAAAAGTTCATATTTTACAGATACTACAACAGCATCAAGTAAAATCTGTAAATGGAGGAATTTTTCATATGAAAGCTACAGGAATAGTCAGACGAATAGATGATTTGGGAAGAGTCGTCATTCCCAAAGAAATCAGAAGAACTTTACGGATTCGGGAAGGAGATCCTTTGGAAATTTTTACGGACCGTGAAGGCGAGATTATCCTTAAAAAGTACTCTCCGATCGGCGAGCTCAGTGAATTTGCCGGACAATATGCCGAATCATTGGCGCAGACGACAGGTATGCTGGTATGTATTACAGACCGCGACCATGTGATTGCCGCTTCAGGAAATGGCAAGAAGGATTTTGAAGGGAAACCGATCAGCCATCAGCTTGAATGTGTGATCGAAGATCGCAACAGTATGGTAGCCAGTAAAGAAGAAAGTGAGTTTGTAAAAGTAACCCTGGATGATAATGGTGAATATGCTTCTCAGGCAATTAGTACCATTATTTGTGAAGGAGATGCAATCGGGTCAGTCATTCTTTACAACAAGGATGAAAAGACGAAAATGGGAGAAACAGAAAGTAAACTGGCAATGACAGCTGCGGGATTTCTTGGAAGACAGATGGAACAGTGAACAGGATGGCGCTGACTGCTTCAGTCAAAGGGTAAAAATACAGGCAGCCGCACGGATGATTACCGACAGCAGTATGGAATATTACTGCCTGGCAAGATCGTGCGGCTGCTTTTTCGTTGATAAATGCAGATTTAATTTGTTTGCAAAATTAATTATTCATCATGTTCGGCATCTGTTTCTGTAATGTCCGCCTGATTGACAAGAAAATTTAACACTTTATCTTCTAATAGCTGTGCGCGGATTTCATCTTCGCCATATGTTTTTAAAAATTCTTCCCGACTCTCGGTTTCGGTCTGTTCCATATAATAGCGGATACCTTCTTCGTACTCCTCGTCCGATAAAGAGAACTTCTCGTTTTCAATAATAGCCTGTATCGTCAGTGTGCGGTATAGATTTTCCTGAATCTCTTCTTCCACATCTTCTTTTGTCACATCCAGAAATTCGTACACATCATCAAGGTCGTCCATTCCAAAAATGTCAAGATAACTCAGGTAAGCGTTATTGACGGTATCTTTCGCCTGTTCATAATCGTCTTTAGTATACTGCAGCATACTGGAATTATCCATAACCTGCTGAATCAGCGTTTCCTGGAGCTCCTGTATGCTTTCTGTCTCAAAACTTTCTTCCAGCAACGTACGAACCGCGGCGATATATTCTTCATAGGAGCCGTAAGACGTATTGTCGCGTATAAATGCATCCGTTGGTTCCGGAAGCAGTTCTTCCTGAATATCTGTGACGCGTATCTCGAAATCTACGGTATTACCTGCCCATTCGACATCTGTAAAATCGTTATCAAAATTCAGCGAAAACGCGAGTTCGTCGCCGACAGAAACATTCGTTAGTTTCTCGTCAAATTCTTTTCCAAATTCTTCCGCACCTAAGATAATGTCATACTGCGTTTCTTCAACGACTACTTTGCCATCGATGGAAGCCTTGAAATCTGTCTGAACATAATCTTTGGACTGTGAAGGACGACTGACAGAGTTGTATTCGGCAAATTCCTGAAGATCTTCATGTATCCGGTCTTCTATTGTTTTTTCAGTTATCATATAATTTTTCTTTTCTGCCTTGAGATTGGTATAATCTGCAAGAGATACATGATCGTTTGTATATACTGCATCTGCAATCGGTTTGTTTCCGGTTGTAATCTGAGAGCTTCCGCCGCATGCCGTAACCAGACACGCAGTGAGCAATATAACTGCTATTTTTTTCTTCAAAACGATTCCTCCTGTAAATTGGTATTTGGATAAATAATTATAACATATCTTAACAGCAAATTGTGACTAAAATCTGAACATTTGAAAATGATATTTATGATAGATTGGACTATTGAGAAACGGGAGCAATATGTGTAAAATAGAAGAGGATGGTTTTTGCGGTATCTGGGGTGACAGATTGCAGGAATCAAATCTAAGATGGAGACAGATGACATGGCAAAGCAAAAAAATAAGAAAAAAAAATATCGTGGATTTTGGATATTTTTTAAAGTACAGTTATTATTGTTATTACTGATTGCCGGCGCGGCGATCTATTATTTTGCGGGAGGGTATGCGCAGACAATCGCAGATCTGAAAGCGGATGCCGATCTGCTGGCGGCAAAATCCAGTCTGGAAACGTTTCGAAAGGGAGAGACCGGTCTGGTATATGATTCCAAAGGAAAGCTGCTGAAAGCATATAAAGGTGAAAAAGACTCTTATTATATAGAATATAAAGATATTCCTGAGATTGTAGTAAAAACGTTTGTCGCAGTCGAAGATCAGAAATTTTATAAGCATCAGGGAGTGGATTATCTTGCCATTTTAAGAGCGGTGATTGCGATGGTGCGTAACGGAGAAGTTACACAGGGAGGCAGTACGATTACGCAGCAGCTTGCCCGAACGGTATTTCTGAGTATGGAAAAAACGTGGGAACGTAAAATGGAGGAAATTTTTATTGCACGTAATCTGGAAGATAAATATACCAAAAGCCAGATTATGGAGTTTTATTTAAATAACATTTATTTTGGTAATGGTTATTATGGAATTCAGGCCGCGGCGAATGGTTATTTTAGCAAAAATATCGATCAGCTGGATTTGTCTCAGGTCGTATTCCTGTGTGCGATACCGAACAACCCGTCGCTCTACGATCCGGTGAATCACAAAAAGAATACGCTGAGCCGCAGAGACAGGATGCTGACAACCATGCACGATCAGGGCGTTATTTCACTGTCTGCATCGAAAGAAGCAAAAGAGGAAAAAATTAAGCTGAAACGGCAAAAAAGCATTGCAAAAAACGATTATGTGGAAACCTTCGTCAATTACTGCGCAATCCGTGCATTGATGAAGCAGAATGGATTTGAATTCCAATATTATTTCGATTCGTCTAAGGAAGAAAAAAAATATAATAAGGAATATAAAAAAGCCTATAGAGACGCGCAAAGCAGTTTGTATACGTCAGGTTATCGTATTTACACATCTATCAATATGAAGCAGCAGGAAAAGCTGCAGGATGCGATCGATGTCGGATTGTCGGGTTTTCAGGATGTGAATGATGAGGGAGTATATAAACTCCAGGGAGCTGGCGTAACGATTGATAATACTACCGGATATGTAACTGCGATTGTTGGCGGCCGAACGCAGCAGTTTGAAGGATACACGCTGAATCGTGCCTATCAGAGTTTTCGTCAGCCAGGAAGTGCAATTAAGCCTCTGCTGGTCTATACACCGATGCTGGAGCGCGGTTATACGCCGGATACAGTCGTTGTGGATGAACCGATACCGGATGGGCCGTCAAATGCAAACGGAATGTTTCAGGGTGCGATGACAATGCGTGATGCTGTGAAGAAATCTAAAAACACGATTGCATGGAAACTGTTCGAAGAATTAACTCCGACAGCGGGTCTTTCGTATCTAAAAGCGATGAATTTTGCCAGGATTGATCCGGAAGACGAACGGCTGCCGGCAGCGCTGGGAGGGTTTACCATCGGTGTGTCGCCGCTGGAAATGGCGGCTGGTTTTGCAACGCTGCAAAACGACGGATGTTATCGGGAACCGACCTGCATTATTAAAATAGAAGATACGCAGGGAAATCTGATCTATACTTCTGAAACAGAAAACGAAAAAGAAAAAAATAAGAAAGATCAGGCGGAAGGGATCAGAATATACAAATCCAATGCCGCCCGTATGATGACGGATATGCTGCAGACAGTAATGATGGAGGGCACAGCCAGCGGACTTGGTCTCGGTGATATGCCGTCGGCAGGAAAAACGGGTACGACTAACGACAATAAAGACGGGTGGTTTGCCGGGTATAGCCGGTATTTTACGACAAGCGTCTGGGTAGGCTACGATCAGCCAGCGGAGCTTCCGGGACTGACAGGCTCAACGTATCCGGGGAACATCTGGCATAATTATATGGTGTCTGTTCATGAAAACCGAACGCCGATGAGCTTTATTCCATATATAGAGCAAAAAGAGGTGGAAATGGATTTTCAGGAATAAAATTCAAAAAAATAAAAAAAATACTGGACAAATTATTTGATATGTGGTAACATAATTCAGGTGATAAGTTTAATCGCTATGAATTATGTATCGATGCGTGGCTCAGTTTGGTAGAGCGCTGCGTTCGGGACGCAGAGGCCGCAGGTTCAAATCCTGTCGCATCGACTCTTGGCAGGGGCACCGGAAACCGCTTGTATAAAGGGTTTCCGGTTCTTTTTTTGTTTTGTAGTTAGCAAACTTGTCTTGTGATTTTGGTCAGTTCTACAAAAAGTTCTACAAAACCTATTGAAACAGATTATTGCATGATTCCGAGAGCTGCTCTAAGTCATCTGGCATCTCATTCATCCGTTCTTTATTAAAGTGGCTGTATATGTTTAGTGTTGTACTGGTGTCTGAATGTCCGAGCCAGTATTGCAGCTTTTTTACATCCCAGCCTTTGTTAATCAGAAGAGATGCGCAGTTATGGCGTAGTTTATGTAATGTGATTTCGGGCGTCCATAAGATTTTGTAGCCTTACAGAACAGTTTCGAGATGTAATCAGGTCCATATGGCTTTCCATCTTCCCATGTGAATATATAATCGCTTTCAAAGTAAGAATCCCCAAAGAACTTCCGGTTTGCATTCTGTTCGGCTTTTATCCTGGCAAGGCACTGTTCGGCTGTTGGAAAGAGTGCAAGTGTCCGATAACTGTTTATGGTTTTTGTAGAGTCTTTTGCTTCGGTGGTCTTTACTCTTACAACCGTATGTTGGATATTATATCTCTCTTTTCAATAAGCGGGCGTGCTATAATAATATTAGCACATCCTCCGGCATTTGTCATGATGTTGAACAAAATAAGATAACATCCGCTTTACGAATCCGATAAATACGTCCAATGCGTTTTGCAGGAAGCTCGCCTGATTGAATAAGAGCATAGACGCTATTTTTGGATATGTGCAGCATGTTACATACTTCATTGACATTTACGATATCTGTAAATTTATCAAACATAGGTACGCCTCCTTCTTTTTGAGGATGAAAGCATGAACGATTTTCATCCTCAATATTCTATATTAATAGGTTAATATATATTTAAAATAGCTGGCAATTTGATTTTGCCAGATTGTTTATACTCCGATCTCACCTGACATTGCATGAATAGACCTGTACATATCTGTCAAGTGATGATAGAAGTTAGTCACTTCCCATTTCAAGAAAGGCATACGCGTAGGTGCTTTTGCTCTTTTGGTTAATTCTTTAGTAAAGGCAAATGCCTTTTCGTTTTGTATGACTTTGTAACGGTCAGTCACGACGCCGAGCACCCTGCCATCTGTATCCCGGACATTCGCCTTATTGCCAGTAATTTGAATCCTCCCCTCGGTATAGATTTCTTTCTGTAGCACTTTCCATCCCAGCCCGGCAAGCCATAAGGCATCCTCTGACGTCGGCGCATCATCTACTTGTACGCCCAGTCCGTGCCACGGTTTTTCCCGTGTATAAAACATCGTTTCCACATTTGCTGCCATTTTTGAATCCTCCTTTTTGTGTTGGTTTTTATTAGTACAGAGGATTAATATATATTTTAAATGCCTGCAAACCATTTTTGTAAATTTTCAAATGATTTTTATAGATACCTTGGGTTGATTTTTTCAAATATGCTACGTGGAATTTTATACCGTCTTCCAAACTTAACTGCCGGGATCTGCTGGCTTTTAATCATCCGGTATGCAGTGGAAGAGCTGATTTGTAGCCGTTCACAAAATTCATTTACGCTCATGTAAAATTCCTCATATTTATGCTGGTACATTGCTTTCTCCTTTCCAAAACCTGGTTTATTTTTTCAGCCTATGGCGGTTTATGAGTATTACTGCCTTGTTATAAAAATCAGGAAGGATAAGGTTGTTAGCGTTCGTTTACATTATTATTCAGAATATAGGTGGCAGGGTTTTCAAAGGATTCTTCTTCCCATGAGTCTGGAAAAGTGACAGGCGAAATTCCCAGCCGGTTAAAGTAGGTTTTGAAGATATACCGTTGCTGGGGCGGAAGAATATGAAATGCTTCTGCAATGTCGGTTTTGCGTGCCTGTCGGATGATTTGTGACATTATGCCCTTTACCTGTTTATGATGGCAGTTGGTCTGTTTCACAAGCTCAATTGCATGGCTGGTTTTTACAAATTTCCCTGTACCATAGATTCCGCCTAAATAGGCGCCAAAAATGTCAATGCCGATGTCCTGTACTGCGTCAAGGAGTTGGATGGAAGCAGGGCGAGCGTACTTTTTTTCAGATAGCGGAGTTTTGGAGCCTTCACCCGAAGTTCAAACCTCACCTGTCCCTTTGCCTGTTCGATCTCTCCTGCATCGTAAAGGTAGCTTCTTTCCTGCATTTGTGGATATTTTAGGTAAATGGACAGCGTTTCCCGAATCCCGTTGCGGGAATATGACCCATTGACATAACGAACTTCATTTTCAGGGTGTTTATGGCGGTGTGAAACTGGGTCTAACGGCATTTCTTTTGTGTTAAGCCCCCTGTAATGCCCTCCTTTGCGCATCAGTTTTAAGTAGCGTTCTGCGGCTGGCTGGTCTTTCAAGCGGATATTGGCACATAAATCCAGCCTTTTTATTTCCGTTGCTATAAAACGTCATCTTCAAACCCGAAAGGTCGTAAGGTAGCAAATAAGGCAAAGGTTGGATATTCCAAGCCGGAACAAATCTTCATTGTCAAAACAAGTATAATGGTTTGCATATGCATGAGTTAAGCGTTTTTTTAGGCACATGTAATAATGCTGGTTATGGTATCCGGACCTGGCGTCCTGCTTTGTGCAGCGGTTTTCCAGTAAGGATTTGTATTTTATAAAAGCGTTCTGATTTAGTAGTGGAATCACAACTTCAAAAGTATGGATGGAATAGCCGTTATTTTTCCTGCCCGCATTTTTTTCTTCTTCTATTTCGTAATCCTGTAAAGTATACATGTCTAACTCCTTCTTTTTTGTACTCTCTTTTTTTAGTATTTTGTATATATATGAGTCAACTTTTATGCCAAATCTTCTATTACGTTCATGTGTGTCATACTTATAAATTTTACCAGCAACATAAGATTAACCAAATGAAAGGAGGAATCAAAAATGAGTCAGATACCTGGATATGAAGCCTATCTGTCAATAAAACAGGCGGCTGGTGAAATTACGATCAGCACAGGGACGGTTCGGAGGCTGATTAAAAGAGGAGAGATAGAGGCATACCGTTTTGGAAACCAGATCAGGATTGTGCCGGAAAAATTAATTTTTTGCAATAGTTCAGTTTGCGTGGGCGATAAAGATACTTCTAAGGATATCTGAGTATTTAATAAAAATATATTATGATTATATAATATGGAAAGGTTTTGATATATGTGGAAGAAAATAGCTGAATCTGTATAAACTGGCTAGTCACATCATTTATGAAGGGGATTGAGAAACAAGAGAAATGATATCCTTTGCAGAAGCGTTTTTTCAGGGCGGGAATGTTACATGGGTGTAAAAGGAGTATGGTCTGTGATGGAAAAAAGAGGGAGGAAGATCATCTGTCAATATTCTGCATTTACAAAACTCTTTGAAGAAAAATAACGATATGAGTTTTATGGATAAAGAGAAAAGCGAACGATAGATAATAAGCATTTAAATAACCGCAAAGGCTTTGGTGATGCATTGCCCTTGCGGTAGGATAGATAACTTAAAATGGTATTGCCTGAATGAACAAAATACCTGGTGCCGTATATAGTTGCAGTACGATTTTCTAGTTTACATGACGGGGTATCTGATACACAATGCTCATGATTGCCTTTTTCTAAAGCGTCTTATCTTACTAAGAGAATTTGAGGTTCCATGATTAGCTTCACAATCTCCGGTATTTGCCTGTATACGAACAGAAAAATACGAATGGCAGTTATAGGTATTCATTTGCATCTTTATCGGTAAGGCTGTATTTTTGCATAATGATTGTTTTGATCTCGGCATCTTTGCGACCAAAGTCCTTCAATATATCCACAGCTCCCTTAACGATACCTTTTTCAATACCTTTTTCAATACCTTTTTCAATACCTTTTTCAATACCTTTTTCGATACCTTCCTGAATGCCTTTTTCTAAGGCAGTTTGTTCCCTCAAAAGTATCTGAGGCTCAATGATTGGTTTCACAATCTCCAGCAATTCTTTACTCATGCTAACATCTCCCATCCATTCTTTTAAAATCTGAATATTTGCCCTGAATGCTACCTCAAGAACGGCTTCGGCATATTCCCTGTCCATTTTTCCGGTAAGCTGGCGCATATGTTCCAATAGATTTTGTAAATCCTGCTTTTCCAGTTTCCCTGACAGAGCCCTGAGCCAGACGTGCAGTTTTGGCTTTAGTTCTTTTGTAACGACAATCTGGGCTGGAAATAGAATATTGCCCGTGATGTAATAGACTCCTTTAAAGGGGTTTGATACCTGATAACCGTGTTCCTGAAAATACGCAAACAGACCGGACGGCTTAGTTTCACGGACAAATGTCATGGTTATATCATTTTCGGCAATGGCATCTACCGTTTTGCCGTAGGATTTATAAAGACAGGCATAGCCTTCTGTTTTGAAAAAGACGTCTATATTCAGGCTGTCTACAGGATCTTTGTATTCTACAATGTTATGTCCCCTGAAAATGCAGCCGATTTCGTTGTTAATGGATATGTCTGTCTGATTTTTCGTGATTAGAAGGTCTATGACCAGCGGTTTCATGTTCAGGTTATATTCCCTGTCAAATCGCAGGCTGTCCCGGCAGTCAGCCATTTCTAAATTCATAGCGGCAATAAAAGCCGGATGCCACTGTATTTTTGTATCGTTCATATGGAAACTCCTTTATCATATATCAATTATAGCATATGTTTTGTGATATTACAAATTTTATTGTATATCTGAATTTAGTATGGGCTTATAAAATAAGCAGTTTTAGCACGCCCGTGTTCTACAAAAATTATACAAAACTGCCGGCTGGAAAAGTCGGGTGCATCATTAGGTTTTCCGAAGTGTAGCTCTATAAGCCTTGAAAATAAAGGGGTTAGAAGCTACTGAATGATTTTTCACGTGTTTTGTCATAATGACGGGATAAGAATTCGGGACGCAGAGGCCGCAGGTTCAAATCCTGTCGCATCGATTACCTGAGGATTTGTAAGTGAATAGTGATGAAATCCTTGACAGGGGCGGCTTTGAAAACTTTTTGAAGGAAAGTTTCCAAAGCTCTTTTTTTATCTTTTTATTCTTTCACGGGTTTAATACCCCGCTGCTTGCAGCGTTCTGGGAAAAGAAGCCAGGATAGGATACCCCCGTTGCTTGCACTTAACTTGACCCACAACTTTATGTGGATATTCTATTGTTTCCATGCTATACTAAAGAAAAAGAGGTGATCCGTATGACAGCAAATTACACGAATTGGGAAACAGAATTTG
>CAJTMV010000044.1 GCA_910577225.1 uncultured Eubacterium sp.
CCAATGCCGGAATGAACCAGAAAGCGTTACAGTATATCATGGGACATTCCAACATTACCATGACGCTGAACTATTACGCACACGCAACTTTCGCTTCCGCAAAGGCTGAAATGGAAAGGCTGATTGCAGCATAGCCGCAGACCAATTTACTACTTCTTTTACTACCATTGAGAGGGAAAACCTAAAAGGTTATGAGGGTATATAAGAACTTCTCCCCATATCTAAAATGCCGGGAAAGCCCGAAAATACGGGCTTTCCCGGCATATAAAAACTTCTAAAGAGATAATCTGAATTCACCAATAATTTTATTTCAAAATCAGAAAAAGATATTTCCTGATGTTATCATTAATAGCTGTCACAGCAGTCCTCGCAGGGATGGATACATGGAATGAGATTGCGGACCGGACAGTCTCTAAAAAAGAATGGCTGGAAACGTTTCCTGAATTACCTGGCGGTATCCCTTCCCATGATACGATAAACAGGGTATTCCGGATGATTGAGCCTGAAAAATTCCACGACGCTTTTTTCGGCGGGCCAGTGCCGTATCTGGTAAAGTAAAAGGTGTAGTGGCCATTGGTGGGAAACAGAAGGGAACATAAAGCCGAGCCATACGGTCAGCGCCCAGACTGTGGAATCATCCCTTATACCCGGTCAGATGTGCATGGATGAAAAAACAAACGGGATAAAGACAATACCGGGACTTTAAGATATCCTGTGTCTGGAAGGGTGTATCATCACAATCGATACAATGGGGACACAGAAAGGGCCGGAAATGCAGCAGAAAATATGAATATGGCCCGCCATATAGGAATAAACCTGCTGAAACAGGAAAAGCTGTAAGATGGACTTGCCAGCAAAAGAAAAAAATGCGGGTATGACATGGAATATCTTTTTAAAGTACTTGCCGGGCTAAATACTGGAACAGAATAGGAACTATAATTTAAATATATAGTTTGAAAACATGGGCAGATCCGTGTTTGGTTGCTATACGCTAAATAATTTAACAATCATATCTTTGTGAAGGGTTTTAATGTTGAAAACTGCAAATCCCAAATTTACAGAAAGTTTATAAATCTGTAACAGTTCAGATAACCCATGGAACTGTTACGTATTCAGCCATTTGAAATCGCTTCGCGATGGGCTGAACACCTGCAGCCACTACTCTTTCATACGGTCAGCGCAGTAAATGCGCAGACCTGACTGAACTGTTACATAAATCTTGCGTTTACCGTGAATATTCATTCAGTATATATTGAAAAACAGAAACAGATATGGTAAAATTTTTTCAGTTTCCGATTTTTTATGCAAAGATAAAAAATGTCGCGGCAAACTGTTTTATCAGAAGCCGCAGAATGCATCAAAGGGGATTTTTTATTTATGAAAGGATTTATGAAAAATAAGAAACTTGCCTCCAGAATCGGTATTTTTACCACAGTTATTACACTGGCAGGCATGCTGGCGCTTTGGACAGTCATCGCTTTTAGTACAGAGTCGGTAGTCAGAGACGACATTACAAATCAGATGGCAAATGCGGTAGAATCACGAGCCGTGATTATTGACGATTATGTCACGTCAGCAGAAGAATATCTGACAGCCTTTTCATTAAGCAAAGAAGTAAGAGATTTACTTGCAGATCCGGATAATCCTGATCTGCTGCGCCAGGCAGGGCAGTATACGACCGATTTTGCTGAAATAAAAGGCATATTTGAGGGACTGTATATTGCGGATCCCAATACTTACGTTCTTACGCATACAGTACCGGAAGCCGTAGGTATTACGACCAGGGAAGGAGAATCTTTAGAGAATTTTCAAAATACGATACTGGCTGCCAAAGAGCTTACGAACCTTGGAATTATGAAGTCTCCGGGAACAGGAAATATGGTAATTTCCATGTATTGTCCGATTTATGACGGGCAGGAATGCATTGGGTATGCAGGAGCGGCAGTCTATGCGGACCAGCTGATGAACGCGCTGCTGGATCTGGAGCTGAAAAGTCTGCCAAAAAGCAGCTATGTATTTATGAATGCGGAAACGGGTGTCTATCTTTATCATGAGGAAGAATCTTTGCTGAATACGGAAATACAGGATAAAGGACATCTGGAGATTATAAAACGCGTGCAGCAGGAAAAAAGTACCGGGTCAGAGGCGTATACATATCGAAATGAGAAAGGAAAAAAGCAGCTTGCCGTTTATAAATATTTGGATAACCGCGGCTGGATATTTATGGTTCAGGCGGATTATTCCGAGGTATACAGTTCTGCGATAAACGTACGTACTTTGATGGGAATCGCATGTTCCGTCATCGCGGCGTTTATCATACTGACAACATTATTGATTTTAAGAAAAACTGGAAAAGAATTAATGATTGTGGAATACGCGATCTCAGATTTGAGCGAACTGAATCTTTCGGCAGATAAAGGACTGGAAGTATTTTACGGGAGAAAAGACGAGATCGGCATGATCGCAAATGCTACGCATAATGTCTGCAAACATCTGAAAGCCGCGATTGAAGATATGGGAAGAATTTTGAGCGAAATCGCAGATGGCAATCTGACGGTGGATGTGGAAAAAAATCAGGATTGCTATATCGGCGGCCTGCAGATGCTGATTAGCAATATGAAGGTGATACGCTCCAAGCTGACGAAAGTGTTGAAAGAAATTTCCATTGTTTCCAGGCAGGTAAGCGTGGAAGCCGGTCAGGTACTGCTGAGAGCCGAATCATTGTCCCATGGCGCGGAAGAACAGGGCCTGTCTGTGCAGACGCTTTCAGATGCGGTAAATAATATTGAAAAACAGGCGGATGCGACAGCCAGATTCGCAAGTCTTGCAAAAGAAGAAAATGTGCAGACGCATCATCGCATTGAAACATGCAGCAACGATATGCTCGATCTGATGAAAGCCATGCAGACAATCGATGAAAAGTCCAAAGAGATTATTAAAGTTATCAAGTCGATTGAAGATATTGCGTCACAGACGAATATTTTATCTTTGAATGCCGCAATAGAAGCAGCCCGTGCAGGCGAAATGGGGAAAGGCTTTGCCGTCGTAGCGGACGAGGTCAGAATGCTTGCAGGACAGTCCGCAGAAGCGGCCAGAAATACGGCATATCTGATTGGCGAAACCGTAACGGCTGTAGAAATGGGCAGTCATATTTCAGAGCTTACGAATCAGGCGCTGCAGGAAGTCGTGGAGAGCGCGAAAAATGTTTCGGATGCAGTCACATCCATTTTTGAGGCAGCTGACGGGCAGGCAGGCGCGGTAGAGCGGATTTCAGAGGGACTGAAGTGTATCTCTGATGTAGTCGAAAGCAATAGCGACGTTGTAAAAGATTCGGCAGAGGTAAGTGAAAAGATGTCTGAGCAGGCGGAGATGCTGAAAAGCCAGGTATCGAAATTTCAGCTTTAAGTCGTATAAAATAAAAAGCACATGATATCCATAAGATGGGTAGAATGTGCTTTTTTTATTTGAAAATAACAAAACTGGAAAAAAATTGCCGTTAGATATCGTGGAATTAAGATTTGCTGCAATCGATAATACTTCTTAAAAGATAACATTTTATATACATTTGTAACAGTATCTATAAATCCTGAAATCATTTACAACCGGCGGACACCCATTTATTCAGATTTTTCAGACTTATATAAAATTTAGATTATAATAATGCAGGAAATTATTTCATAGATTTATGAAAAGATACAGATACGACGCTGTTCATTCAAATATGAATTTTTATATGAAAAATATACAATTAGAAAAAAGAAAACTTCTTCATTTTTAGCACTATTTAATAATTTTTAGATAAGAGTTGCAAAAGAAACAGAAATGTTATAAAATGCTTTCAGATAACATTTGTATATAAAATGTTATGCGTTACAACTATAGTTTTAGAATGCCTGATATTTTAGAACGGAGGAAAGACATGCAGGAACTGGATTATGCAAAGATCGGAATGCGAATTCGTCAGGTACGTAAAACGAGAGGCTGGTCGCAGGATGAACTGGCTAAAAAATGTGGCATTAGTATGTCTTTTATGGGACATATTGAGCGCGGTACCAGAATTATGAGTCTGGACACTTTTGTAAATATATGTATGGCGCTTGCCGCGGATGCAGACGAATTGCTGTGGGGCGTTGCGCATCCGTCGGATACGAGACTGACAGATATATGGGGGCAGCCGGGAAAGAAAGACGGCGACAGCTACTCTACTTATGTCCGGATTATGAAGTCAGTTGCCGAGATTATGAACGAAGCATGAGTAAGAAAAAGAAAGTGTTAATGCTGGCTTCTGTAGCTTCCATGATCGATCAGTTTAATATGCCCAATATTCAGATGATGCAAAAAATGGGATACGAAGTACATGTTGCATGTAATTTTTTAGAAGGTAATACGTGTGATGCGAATCGTATCAGAAAATTTCAGCAACTCCTGACAAATATGGATGTAAAACAGCATCAGTGGGATTGTCCGAGAAATATCGGGTCTTTAAAAAAATGCCTGACTGCATTTTGGCAGCTGTGGCGACTGACCAGACAGCATCATTTTGAATGGATGCATTGTCATTCGCCTGTTGGCGGGGCACTGTCAAGGATTGTGTCACATTTTCGCAAAATCAGCGTAATTTATACAGCGCATGGATTTCATTTTTATCAGGGCGCCCCATTCAAAAACTGGCTGTTATATTATTCGGCAGAAAGACTGCTGGCATATTGGACAGATGTGCTTATTACGGTTAATAAAGAGGATTATACATTAGCGAAAAATCATCTGAAAGCAGGAAACATCTGTCGTATTCCAGGCGTTGGCATCGATGTTCAACGGTTTCAGAATTGTGCAAAAGACAAAGCTGCAAAGGATCGCAATGTAATTCGAAAAAGATACAACATCCCGCAGGATGCAATCGTTTTGTTGTCAGTTGGCGAGCTGAGCAAACGAAAAAATCATCAGGAAGTACTGAAAGCACTTGCGCAAATGAAGCGGCAGGATCTCTATTATCTGATTTGCGGACAAGGAGCGATGGAAAAAAGGCTGATACAAAAAGCAAAAAAATACAACATCTTAAAATACGTCAGATTTTGCGGGTTTCAGGAAGATGTGGAAACAATCTGTCGGTCTGCAGATATTTTTGTGTTTCCGTCTCTTCAGGAAGGATTTCCGGCAGCGCTGATGGAAGCGATGGCAGCCGGACTGCCGTGTATTGTATCAGATATTCGGGGAAACCGCGAGTTAATTGCCGATCAGATGCGGTTTCAACCTGGGCGAACAAAAGAAATGCAGAGGATATTGGATGAGGTAATCAGAAATCCGCAGTTGCTCATGCATCTGGGAGATCGAAATCAGGAGCAGATAAAAAAATATGATGTGCAAAAGGTGAACTGCAAAATGAAAAAAATATATGATTCCATTCGGGTTTCGGCGTCGTATGGGCGGACAAAAGCATGAAAAGCATTCAGGTAATGCTGTCGGCATATAATGGCTGTCTGTATTTATCACAACAGATCGAAAGTATCCTTGCGCAAGAGAATGTAGAAGTATCGCTTCTTATCAGAGATGACGGTTCCACTGATCAGACGATGAAATTGTTACAGACATATGAAAAAAGATATCCGAATATTTCTGTATATGCGGGGAGTAACCGGGGAGCTGCAGGGAGTTTTTATGATTTGCTGCAAAATGCCGGAAGATCTTTTGATTATTATGCGTTTGCAGATCAGGATGATATCTGGTTTCCGGACAAGCTGTCTGCAGCTGTCGCTATGTTGGAAACAGAAAGTGACCGCATGCCGTTGCTGTATGCGGGTAAAGTGATTTGCGCGTCAAAAGATTTAAAGAAGCGGGAGGCGTTTTCTTATCGGACGGATCGGAAACCGGATTTTGGCAATGCGCTGTTAGAAAATATTTGTATGGGATGTACGCAGGTATTTAATCGTCCGCTTCTTATACTCGTAAGAGAACACCTTATGCAGCGGACGGTGATGCACGACTGGTGGATGTATCTTACCGCGGCTTATTTTGGAAAGGTGATATACGACCAGCATGCATATATGTTGTACCGGCAGCATGATAAAAATGTAGTCGGTATGAAAAATCAGTGGGGGAAAAGATGGAGGAACAGAATCCGCCATTTTTCTCAAATGAAGCATAAACTGTCAGATCAGGCGGAACTATTTCGTATGGCTTACGCACCGATCGTAAAAGACGATGTCCGGTTACGATTGCTTTGTGAATATCGAAGGCATGTGATGTTAAAGCTGAAGCTGATTTTCAGCAAAAGTATTTACAGGCAGAACAGACTGGATGATATCGTATGCAGGTTACTATTTATTATTAGCTATTTATGATAAAGAAGTCTTTCGGTATATATCATACTTAGACAGAAAGGATATCTGTATGAAAATACTGCATTATATGTTTGGAATACCTCCGGTTCGTGTCGGTGGTCTGGTGCGTTATGCGACAGATTTGATGAAGAGACAATACCAGATGGGACATGAGGTATCGCTGCTGATTCCTGGGAATATTTCGAAAAACGGCAGACGAAAAACAGTAATTTCTCCATGCAGAAACAATTATATGCAGATACCGTCGTATGATATATGCAATCCGCTTCCAATACCAATGTGTAATGGAATTACGGATATTCAAAGTTTCACACAATGTTGTGATGGCAGGGAATTTGCAGTTTTTTTACAGAAATTAAAACCGCAGATCATTCATATTCATACATTTATGGGACTGCATCGCGAATTTTTGGACGAGGCAGAAAAAGCTGGGATACCGATGATATTCACAACGCATGACTATTTTGGAATATGTCCGACCGCGGTCATGCTTTTTCGAGGACATATATGCGAAGATACAGAATGGGAAAATTGCGGCTTTTGCTGCCAGAATGCATTTTCGCAAAGGCGGCTTAAAATCGAACAGTCCGAATGGTACCGCATTTTTCGAAAACATCCCGGGGCAGTGCGCGTTACAAAACAAACCATGCGTAAAGTTGGTTCCCTGACGTGTAAAAGCATAAAATTGCTGCAGACAGTATTTGGGATACAGCGTTCGAAGGAACGATTGCCAGGCAAAACATCGTGGAACGGGAAGGATTATGCTGTATTAAAAAAATATTATGCATCGATGTTTGCGCGTATTTCGTATTTTCATTTTAACAGTGCGACTGCCAGAACTATTTTTGAAAAAAGACTGGGACAACTCAGAGGAGAAGTCGTACCGGTCAGCCATTCCCAAATTGACGATCATCGAAAAAAACGTGTTTATGGAAAGAAACTACGCATAGGCTATCTCGGCAGCTGGGCCGAACACAAGGGATTTTTCGATTTGATCAAAGTATGTGACGCATTGGTAAAAGATGGATGTACAAAGCTGGAGCTGCATATTTATTCAGATACGGATCAGAGAACGGAGCCGTATGTGGTAAATCATGCGTGCTTCGACGCAGATCAGCTTGGCGATGTATTTTGCGATATGGATCTGCTGACACTGCCTGGAATCTGGCCGGAAACATTTGGGCTGGTGGCGTTAGAAGCGTTAAGCTATGGGGTTCCGGTAGTATTTTCCGCGTATGCAGGAGCAATCGATCTGCTGCATGCGTATCCGGATATTGGTTTTGCGTATGATGGAAGCATGCGCGGATTAAAAGAAATCCTGCAAAAGATATATGAAAACAGAGAACTGCTTCTTATGGCAAATGACAACATTTTAAAAATGGATGATGAGTTTTCATATGACAGGCATGTCAGTCAAATCTTGTATCTGTATGAACGGTTCATCCGTTAGAAAACGAATGAAGCGTATGAAGATCCGGTAATGTCTGCCGCAATGACAGATAAAAATAACTGCAGGAGTATCAGGAGAAAAATATGAGAGTAGTAAAAGAATTATGGGAATACCGGGAAATGATCGTCAGTCTGGTAAAAAGAGATTTAAAGAGCCGGTATAAAGGGTCTGTGCTTGGTTTTTTATGGATGTTTTTAAATCCGCTATTGCAGCTTGCGGTTTATACCGTTGTATTTTCAACGATTATGAAAATGGGGATTGAGAAGTTTTATCTTTTTTTATTTGTTGCACTGGTTCCATGGCTGTTTTTTAGTACGTGTCTAAGCGCTGGAACGACTGTGATCTTTTCACAACAGGATATGGTGAAAAAAATATATTTTCCAAGAGAAGCACTGCCGTTAGCTTTTACCATTAGCCAGTTTGTAAATATGCTGCTTAGTTTCGTTGTGATTTTTATTGTAGTGATATGCAGCGGGGTGCATATTCGTCCGAATGCATTGTGCTATCTTCCGTTTGTTATGCTTGCAGAATTTATACTTGCGCTTGGGATTACGTTTCTTGTTTCTGCCTGTAATGTATATTTTCGGGATCTGGAGTATATTCTGGGAATCATATCGATGGCATGGATGTATCTGACGCCCATACTTTACCCGATGGATATGGTACCGCAACAGTATGCGGATATTTTTTACATGAATCCTATGACTTCGATTACGATTGCGTATAGGGATATTTTGTATTATGGACGGGCGCCTCAGATGAATACATTGCTGCAGGCACTTCTATTAGGAATGGCAATTCTTGTTGTGGGGCAGATGACATTTGGAAAATTGCAGAAGAAATTTGCGGAGGAATTATAATGCTGGACCAGGAACATGCAGTAGAAGTTCATAACGTCAGAAAAAAATTTAAAGTTTACTTTGACAAAGGCAGAACACTCAAGGAGAGAATCCTTCATGCGGAACGCAACAGATATGAAGAGCGGGAAGTATTAAAAGGGATCAGTTTTCAGGTAAAAAAAGGCGAAGCAGTCGGTCTGATCGGACAAAACGGATGTGGAAAAAGTACGACACTAAAACTTTTGACACGTATTATATATCCGGATTCCGGAACGATTGCGTTAAAAGGCAGGGTATCCAGTCTTTTGGAACTGGGTGCAGGATTCCATCCGGATATGAGCGGACGTGAGAATGTATATATTAACGCATCGATTTTTGGACTAAAAAAGAAAGAAATCGATCGTAGGCTTAATGAGATCATAGAGTTTTCCGAACTTGGCGATTATATAGACAATCCGATACGGACATATTCCTCCGGAATGTATATGAGACTTGCTTTTTCCGTTGCCATCAATGTAAACGCGGACATTCTTCTGATCGATGAGATTTTAGCGGTAGGAGATGTTAATTTTCAGTCCAAATGTTTTCAAAAACTTATGGAAATAAAAAAGAAGGGAACAACGATCGTGCTTGTATCGCATTCGATGGATCAGGTCGAACGAATTTGCGAGAGAAGTATCTGGCTGCAGGAAGGGCTTATTCAAATGGATGGAACGCCGCAGGAGGTGCATAGCCAGTATCTTGCATTTATGAGCAGAGAGTTGGAAAGAAGCCAAAAATGATCATACCAATCGTCTTTACATTAGATCCGGTTTATGAAAATCTTTCCCAGACATGGGTGTTTTATAAAGCGCTGACGCTTATAAAAAAGAATGGCGGAGCAGTAATTACACAGGAACAGTATGTTTCGCAGATAGAAAAACAGAAAAATATTTTACCTCAGTTTTTTCAAAAAGATGTAGCCGAAATGTTTGAATACGAGACGTTTGGCGCATATGAAATGCAAAAGCTGAATCTGATATGCATACCGTCTCAGATCGAAGACAGATATATACAAAAGCATGGTACACAGTCTGATGCATATATGGCTTCACTCAAAGAGTCGTGGCCGGAGCTGGAAGAGTATCTGTATGAAAAACTTACGGCGTATATGAAAAAGGCAGGTGAAAAGCCAGAGGCATTTACCTGTCTGACGTATTTGAAGTTCGTTCAAAATGTGGCGGACCGCCTTGGCGTACCTGTGATATATTATGAATGGGGACCGTTTCGGTATTCGGCGTACAGGAATACCGCATATTTTGATATCGACGCGCAGTACAAAAAAATAAGTGAGAAATATGAGGAATTTGTAAATCAGGGATATGCACAACAGGTACCGGTTCTAAGCCGGAAGGAAATTCTGGCGCTGTTTTTAAAACAGGATAAATTAGAGTATCTTGACCGTATGGAGCATACGGCTGAAAAATACGAAGCGGGCGTTGCAGGTGGATACGGTTCATTGACCGAGGCAAGTGCCTATACTTATACAAATATTATAGAAATGTATAATCATGCGAAGCAGTTATTTTCGGATGAAAAGATTGCGGTGCGCTATCATCCGGGTGATCCGGTGCATATGCGCGTAGATGCCAGAAATGAACTGCAGGGAGATCTGGTATCGTTTATTCTGGAATGTAAAAGAATTATCTGCATTGCCTCAAACGTTGGTTTTGAAGCGATGATGTATGGAAAAAAAGTATATGACAGCGGCAGTATTCGTTATCAGGGAATTACCAATGCACGTATCAAAGATCTGGAAGAAAAAGAAGCAGATCTGAATATTTTGAACTTTATCGTATTTGTGATACTCGTACCGTTTGAATTTTTAAATAGCGTTTCCTATATCAGATACCGGCTGAAAAATCCATCTTTAAAAGATATTTATCTGTATCATTTTCAGTATTATATGAACTGCTGGGGGATTCAGCCGGATGGCGGTAAGGAAAGTATCTTTTCTCTAATTATGCAGGCAAGAGAAAAAGGAATTACAAAGAATGCGCCACATGCGTTTCACAAACATATGGCGGATACAGACGGGGATCTTCGTGTGCAGCAATATAAAAATCAGTGTGATTTTATGACGCAAAAAGCGCTGCAGGCAGAGGCAGAAAAAGAACAATACAAGAGTCAGAGTCAGCAGCTGCAGCAGGCGACAGAACAGCATATCAGCCAGATACAAGAACTGGAACAGCAGGTGAAGCAGTTAACCGAAAAACAGCTGCAGCTGGAGACAGAAAAACAGAATCTGGATACCGAAAAACGTCAGCTGAGCGCAGATCAGCAACAGCTGGAGTGCAGCAGACAACAGTTACAAATAGAAAAAGACAAATTAGAAAAACAGTTAACTATCGTCATGCATTCTTTTTCCATGAGGATTACAAAACCTCTTAGAAAACTGAATCAATACATGCATTTTAAACACAGACGATAAATACGCGGTGTGTCCAAGGAGAAAATTTAAATGGAAAACAGGAACGTGGATATTATTATTCCCATATATAATGCGTATGAAGATTTGCAAAAATGTATCGCCAGTATACAAAAATGGACGGATATGCAAACCTGCAGGATGATTCTGATTAATGACTGCAGTACGGATGAACGAATGTATCCCTATCTCGAGCAGTTAAAAAATGAACAATGTATAGTGATTCATAATGATAAAAATCAGGGATTTTCTGCAAATATAAATATCGGAATCGCACAATCTAACGATCGGGATGTAATACTTTTAAATTCAGACACGGTTGTTACAAAAAACTGGGTTGAAAAACTAAAAAGCTGCGCCTGTCTGGATCCATGGACAGCTACCGTAACGCCGTTATCCAATAATGCGACATTGTGCTCGGTGCCATATTTCGGCAAAGAAAACAAGCTGCCGGATGGATATACACTGGATGAATACGCAGAGCTGATTGAAAGAATCAGTCTGAAACGATATCCGCAGATTCCGGTTGCAAATGGGTTTTGCATGTATGTCAAACGGGAGATTATTTCACTCATAGGCGTTTTTGATGCACAGACATTTGAAAAGGGGTATGGAGAAGAAAATGATTTCTGCTATCGGGCAATTGAGGCAGGATACCATCATGTGATGTGCGACGATACGTTTATACTGCATACGGGCACCAGTTCTTTTGCTGACGGGCAGAAAAGAAAATATATGCTGGAACATGAAAAGATTCTGGACAGACGGTATCCGTATCTGATGCAGGACGTCCGGGTCCATTGCAGAGATATTCCGACTGCAATCATTTCCCAAAATGTCAGATTGCGGACAAGACTGGATCGCTATAAAAAACGAAAAACAATTTTATATCTGCTGCAGTCGGATTTTCGGGAAGATGCCCCTGACCATATTGGAGGCATCCAGATGCATGTCAAAGATTTAACGCATGAGCTAAGAAAAGATTACAATGTAGTCGTTTTAGCCAGAAACCGGAAGAACCTGAACGTTACTTTTTACGCGGAGAAAAAAGAGCTGTATTTTCGGTTTTATATTGGGGACAGACCACGGTACGAAATTTTCCGATCCGTCGCGTTTGCACAGTTGTATGGCAGGATTTTAGATGTGTTTACACCAGATCTTGTACATATTCACCATGTAATGGGACTGACGCTGGAACTTTATTATGAAGCGGACAAAAGAAAAATACCAGTGTATACGACGCTGCATGATTATTATTTTGTATGTCCGAATATTACGCTGCTGAACGAAAAAGATCAGCTGTGTACAGGTAAACCATGCGCGCATTGCACAAAGTGTCTGCGAAAGCAAAAAGAGATCGATGAATCTTTAGATTACAGGAATATCTGGCTAAAGCAGCATGAACAGGTACTTTTGATGACAAAAACTATTTTTGTACCATCGCAAAGTACCAAACAAATCGTTTTAAAAGTGTATCCGGATCTGAGAGATAAGATTGTCATACAAGAACATGGAACAGAACAGGGAAAGCGAAAAAAGAAATCTTCCAAAATATCAGAAAAAGCGTCTTCCAGGAAGTTTCACGTTGCGTTTTTAGGAGCCATTAACGCGGCAAAGGGGTTCCAGCTCGTTACGGACCTCATCCGCAAAAAGGATAAAAATATTGAATGGTATTTGTTTGGGTATTTTGAAAAAGAGATGCCGGACCTGGAAAAAAAGCAGAATTTTCATAATATGGGACCTTATCAGAGAGAAGATCTGCCGGAATTTATGCAAAAATATAGCATCGATCTGATCTGTATTCTTCCGAAATGTCCCGAAACTTTCTGCTATACATTGTCGGAGGCGATTGCGTCCAGGGTACCGGTACTTGTGACAGACGTCGGTGCGCTGGGAGAAAGATGCAGACAGATGAATTGCGGATGGATAGTGCCTGACAGCGCAGATAAAGAGGAAGTATACAAACAGATTGTAGCTTTGAAAGAACATCGGGAAATATATCGTCAAAAGCTGCAGCAGGTGAAACAGATACCTATAAAAACAAGATACGAAATGTGTCAGGACTATTTGAAAAGTTATCAAATCGGAAAGATCGAAGGAAAAAAGTTTTATGGAAGACAGACGCAGACAGAGAATGAATGGCTGATGGAAGGTTATTTTTTACAAAGCGAAGATCAAAAGGACGATCTGAACATGCAAAACAGACTTGCCAGTGCAGAACAGCAGCTGTATGAAATTACACATTCATTTTCGTACCGTGCAATCTTAAAACTGGCGGTGATTCCGGTTCCGGTCAGACAGCGTATCAAAGCGTTATTACTTCGCGTATACAGAATATTCGAAAATCAGGAAAGAAAAATCAGGAGATGAAAAGACAGATGGATAAAATTGCGGTACTTATTCCCTGTTATAACGAAGAGAAGACCATTCAAAAAGTGATTACAGATTTTAAAAACGCATTGCCGGAGGCTGTCATTTATGTCTATGATAATAATTCTACGGATCGTACAGGCGAGATGGCAAAGGAGGCGGGAGCGGTTGTACGTCGGGAATATCAGCAGGGGAAAGGAAACGTTATGCGCAGAATGTTTGCAGAAATTCATGCACAGTGTTATATCATGGTAGATGGCGACGATACGTATCCTGCTGAAAGCGCAGGGCAGATGACAGACATGATATTAAATCAAAAGGCAGATATGGTAGTCGGCGACCGGCTTTCTTCGACTTATTTTGAAGAAAATAAAAGACATTTTCATAATTTCGGCAATAGCATGGTACGTAAAAGTATTAATTTTCTTTTCAAAAGCGATATGAAAGATATTATGACCGGTTACAGAGCGTTTAGTTACCGTTTTGTCAAAACGTTTCCGGTATTGTCTCAGGGATTTGAAATAGAAACAGAAATGAGCATACATGCGATTGATAAAAATATGTACATGGAAAACATGATCTGCAATTACAGAGACAGGCCGGAAGGCAGCGAATCCAAACTAAATACTTATCTGGATGGTATGAAAGTGCTGCTGACAATTTTAAGACTGTTTCGCACATACCGGCCGATGAAATTTTTCACGATGATTTCTGCGCTGCTGGCTTTCCTTTCTGCGTTGTTTTTTATACCAGTATTAAAAATATATGTAGAAACAGGACTTGTTCCAAACTTTCCTACGTTAATTGTATGTGGATTTGTAATGATCGCTTCGTTGTATGCATTATTTTCCGGTATTGTATTACAGACAATTTATCAGAAGAACCGGCAGGATTTTGAAATAGAGTTATATCATGTGACAAAAGAGTATAACGAGGCACTGCGGGCTGGCAGATAAAAGAAGCGAAAAGAAGGGAAAATCATGGAGCAAAACAAAAAGCAGAAGAAATGGAAATCGTGGATACTGGCGTTGCTTTCGTCGATCGCATTGATTTACTATTTTCAGGTCAGTACAGGAAATTTTGCGGGAATTGTGTTCCTGTTTGCGTTGTTTTATTTCTATTCGCATATGGAAATGGTTACAGAAGCAAGAGCAAAAATCTGCGCCTTTGCAGGAGGAGCGGTCTGCAGTATGGCGCTGGTTTTTGGCAAAGTCGGGAGAAGTAGTGAAAGTATTCTGGATGCGCTCAGCCGGTTTTCAGACAGTGTGATAAAAGATGAACATACGGCGGATGTTGCCCTGAATGGATACTATACTGTTAAAAATTTGCTGGTACTGTTTGTTACGTTTGTGGGACTTGGCATCGTCTGCTATCATCTGCTGTTAAAGACAGCCTTCCTGTTAAGGCATGTGAATATAACAATGCAGGAAAGGCAGGAGAAAAGAAACGGAAAAATATTTTTACTTTCTTTTTGTTCGATTCTGATATGCTGGATGCCCTGTTTTTTGTTAAATTTTCCAGGCGTGTTAACGTATGATTCGATCAACCAGATTTCGCAGATAGAAGGCAGCATACCGTTAAACAATCATCATCCGCCCATTCATACGGCAATGATTGCGCTGTTTTATAATGCCGGCAGATTCTTTTTTCATTCTTCGCAAATAGGAACGGCGTTCTGTTCCATGGCGCAGATGATTTTGCTGGCGCTGATCTACTCCGAACTGATTGTACTGATTTATCGCAGCGGTTTTCATAAGATCTGCAGCGGACTGGTTTGGGCTTATTTTGCATTACTTCCTTTACATGCTGTTTATGCAGTGACGATGTGGAAGGACATTTTATCTGCAGCGTCTGTGCTGTGGTTTTCCATGACAGTTTACAAAA
The DNA here is from genome assembly GCA_910577225.1 of uncultured Eubacterium sp. Lineage (GTDB taxonomy): Bacteria > Bacillota > Clostridia > Lachnospirales > Lachnospiraceae > Eubacterium_J. The sequence continues at coordinate 15,349 of CAJTMV010000044.1, forward strand.
TGTTTGTATGGAAAGAAGCCGGTTCTTTGGTCCTGATACAATATGTGGTCAGTGGTACGATGCTTGCGCTGTTTCGCAGTAATGGAAGTATTGTTTTCATACTTTGTATTCCATATTTTATTTTTCTGTGCCGGAAAAAAATGCGGAATGTTATTTTTCTCATTTTGCCAGTGTTTTGTTTTCTGATTGTAAAAGGCCCTGTATACGATTTTTTTCATGTGCAAAAGACAACGGATATTGTAGAGCGTATATCGATTCCGATGCAGCATATTGCGAGAGTGGTTGTGAACTGTGAACAGGAACTGGAAGCAGACGAAACAGAGCTGATCGAACAGGCTGCTTCCCTGGAAGATATCAAACGGACATACAACTGTCGTTTTTCGGATCCGATCAAAAATCTGATGTGGAAAAATGGAAGTTCTGTTGTGATCGAAGAACAGAAGTGGGAATACCTTATGCTCTGGTTCAGACTGGGGCTGAAGCATCCGGTACAGTTTCTGCTGGCGCAAATCGATGCAACGGTTGGTTACTGGTATCCGGATGTGCAGTATCCGACGCTGTTTTATGGCGTTTATCCAAACGATTTCGGCATTTATACATCCATAAACCAGGAAGGAAAGATATGGAAAAATGCACAGCAGTGGAATGAGCTGTATCGGACGATACCTGTTCTTGGGAATTTTTATAGTATCGGGACCGTTTTTTTGCTTATGGCGTTATCCATTCTTAAATTTATATATGAAAAGCAGTGGAATCGAATCGCGGTTGTACTTCCCGCGTTTATGAGCTGGTTTACAATTATGATTGCAACGCCGCTGCATGCGGAAATGCGATATGTATACGGCATGATGGTTACGATTCCGCTGATCCTTGTTACCGTTCTTTTACCAAAAAAAAATCAGCAGAAAAGGAGACAGCAGGCAGATTGAGAGAATGTATATATAAGAATAAGTGGAAAATGATTCTGGTCTGTTCTATGATGATCGGAATTGTGTTAAGGATTGTCGTTTCATTTCGTCATTTTACACATTATGACGATGTCGGGCTGCTTGCAACACTGCTGCAGCTGGGAGATCAGTTTCGCGACAGACTGGGATACCGGGCAATCGGCTGGACCTATGCCCCGCTGCAGGTCGGAATCATATCGGCTTTGATTCAGCGGCAGTTTCATTATGAAACAAATTTAATACTGGGACGTTTGCCATCCTTGCTATTTTCGATATGCAATCTGTTTTTGGCTGTTCGTCTCGGAACCAGGATCAGTAAAGATAAAAAAGCGGGATATGTGCAGATGTCTGTGCTGATTCTGCTGGCGTTATCCTGGGAAAATCTGATCTATGGGGCACAGGCAGAGCCATATGCAATTGGAGTTACGGCAATGTTTCTGCTTACGATTGCGTGTATGAAGATTATTGAAAAGCGCGATTTTCATCTGGTATTCATATCGGTACTGGGCGCAGTCGTATGTTATGCGTCTTATCAGATGTATGCGTATTGTTTTTGCTTTTTTATATCTTTGTATGCATTTGGAATTTTGTGGCGCAACAAAGTATTTTTCATAAAAAGCATCCTTGCAAGTGTGATGTCGCTGATTTTATGTCTGCCTACCCTGAAACAGTTTTTTTTGTATGGATTGTTGGAAAAAGGAGTGAATCCATGGAATATGGGGATATTCCGGCAATATGTATATTCTCTGGAGGGAGTTTCGAATCCGGTTTTGTATACGATTTTGTTTTTTATAAAAAATACGATTCGGTGGTTTCGAAGTTTTTTTGTCTATAAAGAAGGCAATGTCGTTGTACATGTGATCGTAATTCTGCTGATAGCGACAGTATTGTATGGATATTATGTTCTTCATAAAGAAAACAGATATCTGGCGGTATATGTGGATTTATGTCTGGTTCTGACATTTGGAATGATGATCACTGGAAAATTAACTTTCAGTCCAAGCAGACATACGATGATTCTGATTCCACTTGTTTTGCTGCTGACGGGTACCGCCATATCGCACTGGATGGTTCCGGGCGTCAGGGAAGGAAAGATCTGTTGCAGCGTATGGGGTGTCTGTCTGTGCATGGTCGTTTTTATTTTTAGTATAGGTTTCAAAAACGAATACACAGGACGTGTCAATCGTATATCTGAATTGCTGATCCATAATCAGATAGAAACTTATGATCCGGGTCTCATTTGTTTTTATGGAAATACGCTGGATCTGGATCTGATTCAGGCAGACGGGTATACAAAAATTTTAAACGGCGGGGTATTGCCGCAGTGTATACAGAAAAAAGGCCAGAGTATAAAAGAAGGCGATGTCGTAATTTTTTTCAGCCGCACAAGAGAAATTCGGGAGGATGATCTGAATTTGATCGCAGAGTCTTTAAACGGTTATCATTTAAAACTGACAGACCAGCGATGCATAGGAAGTAATGTAGAGGTTGAGTATGCAGCAAATGTTTTTCAAAATGACAGAAACGGCTATTTTTATTATTTGTACGAAGTGGTGTCGTAAGCAGAAAAAGGAGAAGCGTTATGAATGATTTTATTGAAATGTCCAAATATGCAGGGATGCGCGAGGATCTGGTACAGGCGGGAGGTGGAAACAGCGCGTTTAAGATGCGGTCTGATCGTATGCTTGTGAAAGCGTCCGGATGCCGGCTGGCTGATATCAGTAAAGACAGCGGTTTTGCGGTCGTAAATCCTGCCGTCATTCGTGAAGCGTTTTTGAACATAAAAGATCTGGATCATATGACAGAAACGGAATCCGGACAGATCGTCGAGCGTGCTTTTATTGAGGGCGGTCGTCCGTCGATCGAGACATTTTTACATGCCGTATCGGATAAATATTCCCTGCATACGCATCCGGTTGTGGTAAATATTCTGGCCAGCCGCAAAGGAGGTATGGAGATTCTTAAAAAGATGTTTCCGGATTCCTGGATCATTCCGTATGCAACCCCTGGTATCGGGCTGGCAAAAGCATATTTTAAACAGTGCAGGCAGTGCCGTCAGGATGCGGCGGTAGTGTTTTTGCAAAATCATGGCCTGCTGGTCAGCGCCAGTACTGCGGAACAGGTAATTACGCAGACAGAAGAAATTGTTACAAAGATCGAAAACTATCTGGACATGGATCTGTCTGCCGATCATGCGGTTACCACGCTGTATCGCGCAATTGGAGGCGGAATCATCTGGCGTGTTACGGATGAAAAGATCAAAGATGCGAGAAAGAAAGCGGGAAGAATATGGAACCATGCTTTCTGTCCGGATTGCGTCGTTTTTTTGGGCAAAAAAATGTTTGACGCGGGAGACTATCTGGACGCAGAACAGCTCGAAGCGTTTCGGGCAGAATCAGGGGAACCGGTAGTTATCGCTTACAGACAGGAGCTGTATATTCATGCGCCTTCTGTAAAAAAAGCGCTTGAGATACAGAGTATTTTAAGTTTTAGCGCACAGGTTCTGTGTGGAAATGCCGGATATGAATGCCATATGCTTTCCGATGACGAGCAGGATTTTTTGCTTGGATGGGATGCAGAAAAATATCGGAAAAATATCAGTGAAATCTGATACAAAGGAGTGCAGGATGAAAATTATCATACCAATGACCGGCTACGGTTCCAGGTTTGTGGCAGCTGGTTATAAACAACTAAAGCCGTTGATAAATGTACAGGGAAAAACAATGATTCAGTGGATGATCGAAGGGATGTATCCGGACGAGAAAGATATTCTGTTTGTCTGCCGGAAGGAGCATCTGGATACCATACCGGATCTGAGAGAGCAACTGTTAGCCGCTGCACCGACAGCAGAGATATATGCCATCGATGACTGGGTGAAAAAAGGACCGGTTTATGATGTGTTAAGAGCTTCGGAACGAATAGAAGACGATCGCTGCTGCATGATCAGTTACTGTGATTTTTATATGACATGGGATTATAAAAAATTTCTGGAAGAAGTAAGGAATCGGGACTGCGACGGCTGTATTCCATGTTACAGCGGATATCATCCGCATCTTATGATTTCAAAAAACTACTATGCGTCCTGTCTTACAGATGAACACGATCATCTGATTGAAATCAGAGAAAAATATTCGTTTGAAAAAGATAAAACGAAAGCGAAGCATTCGCCGGGAGTATATTATTTCAAAACAGGGGAGCTGTTAAAACGATATTGTCAAAAGCTGGTTGACAGCGGACAGGCGTTAGATGGAGAATTTTATGCCAGCCTGGTGTACAACTTTTTGGTGCAGGACGGGCGAAAGGTATGGGTTCCGGTCAATGTAGAAAAATTCTGCCAGTGGGGGACGCCTGAAGATCTGGAGGATTATCTGTTCTGGACAGAATGTGTAAGGAGGTTTGCAAAATGAATATTATCATACCTATGGCTGGAGCAGGACAACGTTTTACAGATGCAGGATATCAGGTACATAAACCAGCGATTCCTACAACCGACAGAAGAAGCGGAAAAGAATATCCGATGGTAGTCTGTGCCGCGATGGATTTACCGGGAGTTTTGGAGGATGGCAGCAATCTGCTGCTGATCGACCGGACATTTCATAAAGCAGACGGCGTGGAGCAGCAGATTTTAAAACATTATCCGAAAGCCTCTTTTCTTACTTCAGAGTGTCTGACGCAGGGACAGGCATGTACCTGTCTGCTTGCCAGAGAACGCATCCTGAATGAGGAGCCGCTGCTGATTGCGGGCTGTGATAATGGAATGGTTTTTGATGAAGACAGATTTTGGGAACTGACAAAAACATGCGACGTCATTGTCTTTACTTACAGGCATCAGGAAGCTGTACTGGCCAATCCGGATGCATACGGATGGGTTCGGGCGGACGAAGACGGCAAAATTACAGAACTTTCGATCAAAAAAGCGGTTTCCGATACGCCGATGGAAGATCATGCGATTGTCGCGACGTTCTGGTTTAAACATGGCAGCGATTTTGTAGCGGCAGCGGAAAAGATGATTGCAGAAAACGACAGAATCCGTAATGAGTTTTATGTGGATGAAGCGATCTGTCATGCCATAGCGCTTGGTATGGACGCACGGATTTTTGAGATTGACAGGTATCTTGGATGGGGGACACCGAAAGATTATGAGGAATATATGGCGGTGCTTCGCTATTGGACAGAGTTTATATCTGGCAGCGGTTTTCTGCCAGGGAGATGAGTGCAATGACTCTGCATTTGAAAAAAAAACGGGTGCATGTGGATAATTTCGATATTTTTATTGTAATGGCGGCTGTCGTCAGGCTGGTGCTGATGGGAATATTTTCCTCTGATTATCAGAACAAACTGTTTCTGCCTTTTGTCAGCTGGTTTGTAGCGCATGGTTCCAATCCTTACGATTATTTTGTGCAAACAGGAATTAGTGCGTTTCCGTATCCGCCTGTGATGTTGCTTATGGAATCCGCAGGAGCGTTTTTGATACAGGTTTTTGATATCTCGTCAGTATTTATGCAAAATCTTGTATTTAAAATGCCTGGATTTCTGATCGATTTTGCCGGATTACATTTTCTTGTGAAACTGTTTCCACAGAAGCGCCGCTACGCGGCAGTTGTCTGGTATGCGTCTCCGATTGTTTTATATGCCGTGTATATGCATGGACAGCTGGATCTGATTCCGACCGTTTTTTTGCTTGGAGCGGTTTCTGTCATTTCATCGAAAGAAAATGGCCGGCATATAAAAAGCGCGTTGCTTATGGTTCTTGCACTGTTGTCCAAGCTGCATGTAATCGCCGCGCTTCCTCTGGTGCTGATGTATCTATATAAACGCGACGGATTTCGCAGGACGATTTACTATGCCTTTTTTTGCTTTATGGGGACACTTATCGGCATGCTGCCATTTTTATCGGATGGATTTTGCAGAATGGTGCTTTTTAATGAAGAACAAAAAGCGCTTACTTATGCGGCTCTTAAGTTTTCATCGGTAGAAGTATATGCGGCGATTGCCGCGGTAGTAATTTTGTATTTGTCTGCGTTTCGTGTCAATATGATTAACCGGAGTCTGTTTCTAAGCATGTGCGGCATGGTATTTTCCATATTTTTAATTTTGTGTCCGCCAATGCCAGGGTGGTATGTATGGGTAGTTCCATATATGACGTTCTTTTTTATGGATGTGGATATGGAACGATATAAAAATATTTTTATTTATATGTTTTTGAATCTGTTGTATCTGATATATTTTGTATTTTTCCATAACAAGGGCATGACAGATTTATATTTTTTGCGGCAAAGTATGTCCTTTATAAAGATCACGGACAGTGTATGTAAGAATATCATATTTACGCTGTTATCCGCGCTCCTGCTCTATATTATTGCATCCATGTATTATCTTGGAATTACGAGAAATTCTTTGTACAAGCGCAGAAATTTTCCGTTTACAATCGGGATTGCAGGAGACAGCGGTTCTGGAAAAAGTACGCTTATTCAACTGGTAAAAAAGGCTTTGGGAGAAAATAATCTTCTGTATATCGAGGGTGACGGAGATCATCGATGGGAACGCGGCGATATGCAGTGGAAGGAATTTACGCATCTGAATCCGAAAGCAAATTATCTGTATCGACAGGCGCAGGATTTAAGACAGCTGCGTCTTGGAAATGCGGTCAGACGGGTGGAATATGATCATAGTACAGGTCGTTTTACACAGGCCAGGAGAATCCGTCCGAAAAACTATGTCATGCTATGCGGACTGCATGCAATGTATCTGCCACAGACAAGAAAATATCTGGATTTAAAGATTTATATGGATATCGATGAACAGCTGCGCCGCTATTGGAAAATACAAAGAGATATGAAACACAGAGGCTATAGCGAACAAAAAATTTTACAGCAGGTGGAGGAGCGCATGCAGGATGCGGAAAAATATATCTATCCGCAAAGAGATTATGCGGATATGCGGATCCGTTACTATGACAGCACGCTGCAGGATGGCAGAAGAACTGAAGATCAGGAAAAGATCAGTCTTTGTATTACAGTCAGCGCCGCTATGGACATCGAAGCGTTTGTACAGGAGCTTGGCATGCACGGAATAGCAGTAAAGCATGATTATTCAGACGATCTAAGCAGTCAGACGGTAGATATAGACGCCGGTGATTTGTCCGGTCAGGTAATTTCAGCAGAGAAAATCGCGGAAAAAATGATTCCGCAGCTGGAAGAGATTACGCGAGAGAATCTGGATACGAAAAATAATCTGGATACAATCATCGAGTTGTTTGTGCTGATGTGCATTAGCAGTAAAATGCGGGGAGAAATTTAAAAAGGAGACGATATGAGAAAACACAGAAAAAAGACCAAAAAGGGATATTTTCCAACTCACGAACAAAATCGTATGAAAAACGAAGGAAACGTAAAAGAAGCCAGAGATTATTTTTTTTCGTCAAAAAATAAAATCTTGTATCATCTGGTAGAACAAAGATATTCGTGGATGAACAGATATATTTATAAAACGGACAAAGAGATTCTTGAATTGGGATGCGGCGCAGGTTTATCCCGTACGTTTATTCGCAATCAGCACCTGCTTTTGACAGATATCGCAAAACACGAGTGGGTTGATAAAAAAATGGACGCGCTGCATTTGGATTGTCCGGATCATTCTCTGGATGTCATTATTTGCAGCCATATGATCCATCATCTTGCAAATCCGGCGCAGTTTTTTGCACATGCAGGAACAAAATTAAAGTCGGGAGGCCGGATCATTATTCAGGATATTTATACCGGATGGCTGATGAAACTGGCACTGCGTCTGATGCGCCATGAAGGCTATTCCGATGATACGGATGTGTTCGACCGGTTACACGTTTGCAATTTGCCGGACGACCCATGGTCTGCAAATTGTTCGGTACCCAAATTACTTTTTTTTGGTGTGGGGGGGGGTACGAAACGATTCGAACAGGAACTTCCTATGTACCGAATACGGAAAAGGGAGCGGAACGAATGTCTGATGTTCTTTTTGTCAGGCGGAGTGATCGCAAAAACATGGTATTTGCCAGCCGGAGAAAAAGGCGTGAAGATCATACAAAAACTGGATCGTCTGTTCGTGAAATTATGTCCGGCAGTTTTTGCCAGCGGATGTTCCATCGTACTGGAAAGGGTGTAGCGGTATGAGTACAGCTTGTTTTATTCCAATCAAAGCAAACTCTGAGAGAATTCCAGGGAAAAATTTGTGTCTGTTAAACGGCAGAAAATTGTACGAATATGTATGCGGGAATGTGAAGAAGGCAGATATTTTTGACGCAGTCTTTATCGATACCAATAGTGAAGAAATTAAACAATATGCGCAAAAAATGAACTTTCAGGTAATAGAACGTAAAAAGGAACTGGCGCTTAATACTGCAAATGGCAACGATCTTTTGGTTTACCATCAAAAGCTGTATTCTGAATTTGACTATTATTTTCAGATCTTTGCAACTGCGCCATATCTGCAGCCTAAGACCATTTGCAATTGTGTCAGCCGCCTTACATCCAGCGCGGATTATGATTCTGTCTTTACGGTCACAGCAAATCATGGATTTTACTGGTATGCCAATATGCCCGTAAATTATCGTCCCGAAATTTTACCAAGGAGTCAGGATATGATACCGGTTATGGAGGAAAGTACCGGACTTTATGGTATCGAAGGGAAGGCGTTAGCGCGATATCAGTGCAGAATTGGCGCAAAACCATATATGTACCAGATTAGCAGGTATGAGGCTGTAGATATTAATACAGAAGAAGATTTAAAAATCGCCGAACATATTGGAAAAGTAGTTTATCATTTGTAATCTGGTTGAGTAAAAAGGCAGAGTCAGCGATCTGATATCAAACAGATCTTTTTGATTGTATGGGAACGGATAGCGATAAAAATAAAATGGAGAAAAATATGATAAAAGCAGTTGTGTTCGATCTGGATAATACGCTTTATGATTATGATACATGCGACAAATTTGCCATGTTTGAGCTAAAAAGATATTGCATGGATCTTTTTCAGATCGGGGAAGATGAGTTTGCACAAAAGTATTCTCTGGCAAAAGAGATTACGAAGAAACGTCTTGGCACAGTCGCAGCTTCGCATAATCGTATGCTCTATGCACAGACTTTTCTGGAACTGCAGAATGAAAAACCAGCCAGCCACGCGCTGGAATTGTATGAAATTTACTGGGACGCCATGCTGTCGCATATGAAGCCGTATCGCTATGTACGGCCTTTGTTTGGGCAGCTTGCCGATCGCGGCATAAAGATCGCGGTGCTGACCGATCTGACGGTACATATTCAGCATCGTAAAATACAAAAACTGGCAATCGACGGTTATGTGGATGTTCTTGTAACGAGTGAAGAAGCAGGAAAAGAAAAACCGGATCCTGCAATGTTTGAACTTTTGACAGAAAAACTAAACTTAAGAGCACATCAGTTACTGATGATTGGCGATGATTTAAAAAAAGATATCGCAGGCGCGAAAGCAGCGGGCGTACCTGCCGTTTTATTTACACGAAACAAAGCGGATACCATGCACCAGGAGTGTATGAAGATTATGAAAGATCAGGGGAGCGGAAAATGAAAAAAAGGTATCGAAAATGCGTGGGGGGGGGTATCGCGGGACTGGTATTTATCCTGTTATTTGAGGTTCTTACGATATTGCTAAAACCCAAATTTTATTATCAGGAAGCCGGATGGGAACCTGCCACAATGGTTGCAGAAGGATTTTATGCGGAACCGAAGGATTCCTTAGACGTTATTTTTCTGGGGTCGTCAGCCGTTTTCAGAGGTGTGAATCCGTTACAGATTTTCCAGGAGCAGGGCATTACCGGATATGTATTCGGAAGCTCCATTCAGCGAATGTGGATATCTGAATATTATCTGAAAGAAGCCCTAAAATATCAGCATCCAAAAATTGTGGTATTGGAAGTGTTCAAGGCTTTTGACGACAGCTATAACGATGAAAACAGAAATCGAAAAGCGTTAGATTATATGCGGTTTTCCAAAGATAAGATACAGGCAGTCAGGGCATCCATTCCTGACGATGGGAGCGAAGAGTTCTGGAGTTATATTTTTCCGATGATCAGATATCATTCACGCTGGAATCAGTTAGAAGTAAATGATTTTAAATATTTTTTTAATGATAAGCATTTTTTCACCAAAGGGCATGACGCTTCGTTTCTCTGTCAGGCATGGACCGATGATTTTGAAAATACCAATCCGGAAATACCGGTATCGACAAAGGCCAGAGAATCTATGGATCGGATCACCGCGATTTGTAAAAAGAATCAGATCCGGCTTATTTTAATGAAAACACCTTCTTCGGGATGGAGCAAAGGAGAATCCGATGGAATAAAAAAATATGCGAAAGAAAATCAGTTAGATTTTATTGAATACAATGATTTTTATACAGATCTGGAAATCAGTACCCAGACAGATTTTCAGGACTGGGCGCATCTGAATTATTACGGAATAGAAAAACTCACGAGACATTTGGGAGCATATTTATCAAAGCAGGAAGAATTTATTGATAAAAGGCAGGATGAGCGGTATCAGTCCTGGTTTACAGATTATGAAAAATACAAAGAAGAAGAGACTGCATATCTTTTAAAAAACGAATGGGATGTGGAAGCATATAAGAAAAAACTGAATCATAAAAATTTTTTGATTGGCGTAAGTGCTGTAGGGCTTGAAGGAGTGCATGGTACCGTAGTTGCGGATAACGAAAAAGTGATTTATGAGAATTATGAACCGGAACAGGAGGATTATTGGTACAAACAGGATGGCGTTACCATGCAGCTGATAAAACAGGAGTTGTCAGGGGCTGTTGTGAATGACGAAAGATTCAGATTCGATCAGCCTGGATACCATGTGGTCGTCTATGATAAAATTTTGGAAAAAGTGATCGATCACTGCTGCATCAGAGATTTTGCCAATGATATGGTGCGTTAGGAGGAGAAAAATGGAGATTTTGTCAATTGCATTTTTGCTATTTGTAATGGCTGGCGTTATTTTTTATTATATCGTACCTAAAAGCTGGCAATGGAAGGTTCTTCTGTTATGGAGTGTCTTTTTTTATCTGAGCGCTTCTGCAAAGGCTGTTATGTTTCTGACGATTTCAGTATTGACTACGTACTATGCCGGAATATGGATAGAAAAGCGTGAACAGAACAAAAAGACGATACTGATAATTACAGTATTATGCAATGTCCTGCTTTTCGTATTTCTTAAATATGTGACAATAGAAAGCGGCATTTTTAGCTGGCTATTGCATAAAAGAGGAATAGAATGGGATTCGGCTGCGTTTCAGGGGCTGATTCCGATGGGAATTTCTTTTTATACGCTTATGGCGGTTGGATATGTCGCAGATATTTATCACAAGAAAATCGAAGCAGAAAAAAATCTGGCAAAATATACGCTTTTTCTCATATTTTTTCCACATATACTGCAGGGGCCGATCGGAAGGTATCAGGAACTGAAAACAGAACTTTTTTCAGTAAAAAACTGGAATGGCAGGCGATGCATCAGCGGTATGGAGCTTATGATTTACGGTTATTTTAAGAAAATGGTGCTTGCAGACAGAGCGGCGATATTTGTCAATCAGGTTTAGCAAAATATTTGAATTTACTGCTTACATTTTCTGTCAGCGGTATCTGGCACGGGAAAGGATTACATTTCTTTGTCTGGGGACTATTACACGCGGTATATCAGATTTTCGGAGAAATACTGCTGCCGATTCGGACATGGATCAAAGAAAAACTGCAGATATCTGATCATACGTTTGGTACGAAGCTGCTTCAGGTGTTTATCACGTTTCATCTCGTAAACTTTGCATGGATTTTTTTTCGGATAGAAAGTGTAACAGGAGCATTGTATATGATTCGAAACATGTTCACGCGGATGAATCCATGGGCGTTTTTTGACCAGTCTTTGTATGGTTATGGTCTTGGTGCGCGTGATTTTACGCTGCTTTTTTTGGGAATTACAGGAACGTTTCTGATTGAACTGATACAATATAAAAAGCCTGCATATCTTACAAAAAAATTCCATGAACAGCATGGCTGTTTCCGATATGGAGTTGTAATGTTTGGGATATTTTCAATTATTATATTTGGAATCTATGGGATGGGTTACGACCCTGGTGAATTTATATATGGACAATTTTAATACGAAAGGAGCATGCGGGATATGAAATTATCGATTGTAATTCCGTGTTATAACGAAGCAGAAAATATTCCTCTGATACTACGCCGTTTTCAACGGGTAATCGACAGAGACGATATTGAGGTAATTTTGGTAGATAACGGTTCGAATGACAAAACAAGTCTGGTAATGAAGGAACTGTTGCCGGAGTATTCTTTTGCAAAAAGCGTTCGTGTAAAAGTGAATCGTGGATACGGTTACGGAATCAGAAAAGGATTACAGTCGTGCAGCGGAAAGTTTCTTGGGTGGACACATGCAGATATGCAGACAGATCCTGCAGATTTGATAAAAGCATTACATATTATTGAAAAAAATCATGACAGAGAGGATTTGCTGGTAAAGGGCAGGCGAAGGGGCAGACCGTTAGCAGACTGTTTTTTTACAGCTGGCATGAGTATTTTTGAAACCGTTTATCTCGGCCGGAAACTGGTTGATGTCAATGCACAGCCCAACGTGTTTAGTCGGAAATTTTATGAAACATGGAAACATCCGCCAACGGATTTTTCTCTGGATTTGTACGTATTGTTTATGGCTCAGAAGAAAAAGCAGAAAATTATACGGTTTGACGTTGTATTTCCGAAAAGAATCCATGGAACCTCTCATTGGAACAACGGACTGTCCGCGAAAGCAAAATTTATCAGAAGAACAGCTGAATTTAGCAGAAAATTGAAAAAGGAGGGAATTCGTTAATGGAGTATATTGCGCACAGAATCAATACATTGGAACAGCTGCGAAAACTGCCGGTGCAGTATGGAGCCGAACTGGATCTGCGGGATGATCTGACAGGAAGGATCTATATCAGCCATCATCCGTTTGAAGACGGAGAAAATTTCGAAGATTATCTTAGGGAATACCATCATGGTACAATGATATTGAATATTAAGAGTGAACGGATCGAGCATCGTGTGATGGAACTCATTAAGAACTATCATGTAAAAAACTATTTCTTTTTAGACTGTTCGTTTCCAATGATTCATTTATTGTCAGAAGCGGGTGAGAAAAACATCGCGGTTCGATATTCCGAGTATGAAGGGATGGATACGATCGCAGCCATGGCAGGAAAAGTGGACTGGATATGGGTAGATACGTTTCACACATTACCGATAGACCATACGACATTTATGCGAATGAAAGAAATGGGATATCAGCTGTGTCTTGTATCTCCGGAACTGCAGGGACAGCCAGAAAAGGCAGAATTATATATGCAACAGATCCAAGCGGAGGGGATACGGTTTGACGCTGTATGCAGTAAAATGGATATGATAGAAAAATGGATGGGATGGGAACGAATCTGAATTTGCACGCAGAGGTCTGGTCATACAGGAATATGTATGGCCAGACTATTTTTTTGTATGCCTGATTGTTTGCGGTGTATGTGAATCTCAGCCGTTTTCAGAGGATTGGATATTATCTGATCACTCATAAAGTCTGTAAAATACCTTGTAATATCTGAAAGAAAAGTTATAATAGACATGGATATAGAAAAATGGGTCTGACAGAATGATAGGAAGAACAGATAAATACACTTCGTGGAGAATGTATCCCAAATCTCATCAACATCGTCCGGATGCAATTTGGGATACATTTTTGTAAAGCAGAGGCGCAGCTTTCAGGTATGATTGTTCAGATCCGCTCTGCGGAACGGAGCCTGAATTTACGTGAATTTTGCAAAGTCAGGAAGGGAGAAAGAAATGAGAAGATTAAAGGAACTAAGAGAATATATGGACAAGAGATTAAGCAGCATTGCAGATGAAGACAAACGGAACGGAGCGTTTGTGCATCTCTACGGAGTATCTCTTGCGGCTGTGATGCTTGCGAAAAAAAGAGGGTTTGATCCGGAAATCGCAGCGATGGCAGCGATGCTTCACGACCTGTATGCCTATCAGTCCGGTTCCTATGAAGATCACGCGCATAAAGGTGCAGAGCTTGCAAGGGAGGTACTTTTGGAACTGGCGCTGACAGATGCGGAGGAGACGGAGACGATCTGTTCTGCTATCTGCCATCATGATGACAAGCTGACGGTGGATGGACAGATGGACGAGCTGTTAAAGGATGCGGATGTGATACATCACTGTATGAATGATCCGTCCAAAGGCATAAAGGAAAAAGAACGGGCAAGATACGAAAGCATATGTCAGGAGTTTGGGATGGTGGCAAATAATGTCAGTGAATAGGACAATGATAAATCTGCTGGAACCTGCCATACGAGCAGGCAGATGGCTGGGTTCCTGCCTGAACTGAACGACAGCGTATGTGAGAACAAATATTTATGAAGAAAAAAGCGAACCGCCGTACGATGGACGTTATCCGCCATATGCGGCGGTTTGCCATTTCCGCAGGCAGGGCGGCCTGATAATGAAAATTACACGGAATCCGGGGAAGTTAGAGAGAATATGCTGACACGACCAGTATCGGCTGTGTGCTTATAGTCATTTTATGCAATTTATGGGAGTTTCGTGCAATTTATAGTTACCTGGTGCAATCTGGGTTAGAAATCGGGCGGTATCTGCCGATAGATTTTATAGATAAAAGCAAAGGAGAGTGCAGATTATGAATATCGATTACAGCCAGTTTTACAGAGGGACAACAAATATCCCGACATATGGAAGCGGTGCGCATCAGAAGAGCACCCTTGTAAAATATGAATTCAACACAACGGATGCGCATGGCAACAAGGTCATGGATAAGATGTCAAAGGAAGAAACCCTGCAGGCGATGAAGGACATCCGCTCACAGTATGGGGATGCGGTCATTGTGGAATTTTCAGGAGATGGCATGGCAGCTCTTGTGGAAGGCAGGAAGGGCAGTATGGCGCCGGAAAATCAGGAGGCAATGGAGACAAAAAATGCGGCGTTCCAAAAGGATATCGTGCAGGTTGACATTTCTCTAAACGACCTTCCGGCATATTCGGGGATGTATGGCGCAGACAAGGCGGTTGCATCTGCATTGGAAAATTGCAGCAAAGAGGAGCAGGGATTTGTGTATGATATCATCCGGCAGAATTTCCTTGTCGAAAACAGAGGCTCCATGACGGAGGAGGAACGGCAGGCGAACATTTCACTCGGCATGAAGAAAGCGGCATATGCGGCGGAGAACTTTATACCGGAGGAAAACAGAAAATCATTCCTGGCAGCAATGGAATCCATAGCGAAACTGGCAGGCGCAGGCACAGCCGACAGCAGCGGGAACATGGATTACGGCGTTGCAAAAGCCAGATACCTTGGCCATGGGAGTAATCTCGTCCAGACCACAAATGTATCTGACATGATGCGGACGATGGATAAAGACGCGTATGTCGAATACCAAAATATAGACAAAAGCGAGGATGGCGGACTCAGGTCACTGAAATACCTTACAAACTGGTATGCAGGCGCAGTAAAGAAAGATCCTTTGATGGTTGATGCTTACGAAAAACAGTCGGAGGAATATGTGGAGAAAAATGTGAAAGACCGAAAGCTGGATACAACCTTTGCAAAGATCAGGACGGAAAGCATGGCTGCTTTCACTGAAAGCCTGAAAATGTTCCAGAGTAACCATCCTAATTTCCTCTCATCTATCATAAACCGGGAACTGACATCGAAGTTTTGGGAATTTTAGGCATAATTGATGGTACAGCGATGGTAATGGCAGATGTGTTCGCATAGAGAGCCTGATCCTTTTTCAGTGATGAAAATGGAAATGCTTTCAGTGTTAAAAAAGCTGAATGATAGGTGAAATATAGTTGCCGGCTCATTTGTCGGAGTTTTTATTGGTCACGGAATATATGTGTTTTGGGATTATAAGACACATCCCGGTTTCTATGCCATGCAATCATCGCCATGATACACGGGTATTTTTATATATGGCATAGTTACGCTTGTTTTTCTGGCAGTGTTGCTCATTGTAAAGTTAAATTATTCGAAAAAAGATAAAGACCGCGGCGAAGTATCACTAATAATCCAGTGAGGGCAGGCGGGGCGGCATCCGAAACGTTTCGGCAGATTGGGAAATCGGGATGGTCAGAGAAAGGATATTTTATGAAGGAACGTATAAAGAACCGGGTACATGAACTGTACTGGAAGGATGATATAAACTGTGCGAGGACAGCAATCATCTGTTTCAGTGAATTATTTGACACTGCTGTTGAACCGCAAACAATCTGGTCTGCCGTTGGCTTGCATGGAGCCGGAGGATACAGAGCGCAGTGTGGGATTGTTGAAGGTACACTTATGTTCATAGGGATTTATCTTCACAGGCTGGGCAAAACAGAAAGTGAAATAGTATCTGCCTGTTATAATTTTGCATCTGCTTTTGAAAAAGCATTTGGCTCATTAAGATGTTTTGAACTACGCCCTATGGGTTTTTCAGAGAATGATCCGCCACATATGTGTGAAAATCTGACTTGTGATGGGATTGCATTTGCATATCAATATATTTTGCAGGTCATAAAGTAATATCCCCAATAACACACAGACGAACAAGCGCAGAGGCAGGAATTTTCATGAGTTTATCATACGCTGGCCGTTTTCCGTTGAAATATTTTATATACGCAGCTATTTCTTCCATAATATTTTCTCCTGGCAGATGAAAATCCGTAAACAGTTCTGATTTTATCCATCCGCTGATCGATTCCATTGCTGTAATATTGTCTGCCAGAGCCGTTGTTTTCGGCGTCGGATCGCAGAAGCGCTTTTTCCAGTGGTAAAAGCTGTTTCTTTGAATGTGCATAGTTTCATACAGCAGCCGAACCGGAAACTTACCGGACAGTTCCTGGATTATTTCATATTCCGGTTGTCGAAGGTTGTGACTGTTCTGTCCGCACCAGCTCCTTTCCCTCGTATCCTTTTACTGGCGGATATGGATAATTGTTACCGGACATTTCAATTTATCAATGATCAGTGAGGAGATGTTTTATTTTGTAACAAAGAAAATCCCGTATTTATGCTCGTTCTGGAGTTTCGCAAACGCCTGATATGGTGTATAATGGAAAAGCAGGAACGAAATAAAATGAAAAAAGGATACAGATGGGAATTGTGGTAATATAAAACGGAGAACATGGAGGATAATGAAAATGACAGAACAGGAAAAAATGAAGAACGGCTATTTATGGGATGACGACGAGGAGAATATGGCACTGCAGGCGCACGCAAAAAAACTTGTGCGGCAGTTCAACGCATTACCGCCGGAGGACATGGACGGACGGGCTGCGCTCCTTCCCAAACTGTTCGGAGAGGTCGGGAAAAATGTCTGGATTGTGCCGCCGCTTACGGCTGCGGTTGGCAAATATGTTTCGATTGGAGACGGCACTTATGCAAACATGAACCTGACCCTGATCGATGACTGGAAAATTACGATAGGGAAAAATGTCCTGATCGGCCCTAATGTGACGTTGTGTACAACAGGGCATCCGGTTCATCCGAACCACCGGGCAGATGGTATGTATTCCTTCCCTGTTACGATTGGCGATCGTGTGTGGATCGGTGCAAACGTGGTCGTCCTGCCGGGGGTTACGATCGGGGAAAATTCCGTAATCGGGGCCGGCTCAGTCGTGACAAAGGATATACCGGCAAATGTGGTAGCATTCGGCAGTCCGTGTAAGGTATACCGAAAGATCGATGAGCATGACGGGGAATATTATTTTAAAGACAGGCGGTTC
>CAJTMV010000045.1 GCA_910577225.1 uncultured Eubacterium sp.
TCTAAAATCATGGTCTGAACTTTTAAAAATGTCCTTGACAAGGGGGACAGTTTAATGTTTACGATTTAATTGTTTACTATCTAAATATTTACTATCCAAACGTTTACTATCCATAGACTTTCTGGTCATATGTTTGAAAGATACCGGCTAATAGGACAGGACTTCTGCGCCGTCTTCGGTTACGAGCACCATAATTTCCCACTGGGCGGAAGGCTTGCCGTCTTCGGTATAGACCGTCCAGTCGTTTCCTTCGTCTACGTAAATATCCGGAGCACCCATATTGACCATAGGCTCAATCGTAAAAATCATGCCCGGAACCATCAGCATCTCTTCTCCGCGTCTGCTGTTATAGCTGACCCAGGGATCTTCGTGAAATTCCAGACCGACTCCATGTCCGCCGATTTCACGGACTATCGTATAGCCGTTTGCAAAGGCATGATCGTGTACGGCTTGTCCCATGTCGCCTAAAAATCCCCACGGTTTTACAGCTTCCAGGCCACGGGAAACGCATTCTTTGGCTACGTCTACCAGTCGTTTTTTCTCCGGACTGACTTCGCCGATACAAAACATACGAGACGAATCGGAAAAATAGCCGTTTAAAATCGTAGAGGCGTCTACGTTGACGATATCGCCGTCCTTTAATATGATATCTTTGGACGGAATACCGTGACATACCTGGTCGTTGACAGAGGTACATACGCTTTTAGGATAACCGTCGTAATGTAAAGGCGCCGGGATGCCGCCCATTTTCGTAGTCTGTTCGTAGACGATCTGATCGATCTCTTCGGTGCTCATGCCCGCATGAATATGTTCGGCAATATAATCCAGAACCGCAATATTTATTTTGGCGCTCTGGCGAATACCTGCGATCTGATGTGCATTTTTAATCATATCCCTGTCCGGAACCAGATGCCCCTGGTCTGCAATCCGTGCAATTTTGTCGTCAAAAGACTGATGGCATTGTTTGTATTTTCTTCCGCTGCCACACCAGCATTTATCATTTCGGCCTAATTTTGTATGCATGTTTTCATCCTCATCTTTTTGATCTTTTTTCCTTGTACCCATGTATCATTATAAACATGTTTTTATTTTTCGCAAGAGATGTATGTAATTTTATGCTGTGGAATTGCTTTTTTGGGTTTACGTAAAAAGCAACAAAACCGTTGTGCAGATGTTTCACAACGGTTTTGAAGGATCTTATGTATAATGCAAAGTCACTTCCTGGTTTTATTTTTCATATGATGGATATCAGGATAACTGCTTTTAATTAATAATTCTTCTTACAGCAATAATCGTCCGGTAAGTAGCGTTCTGGGTCGTAATACCGGTACGCGAGCTCTGCGCTCCGACGATTCTGCCTCCGCCCATATATAATGCGACATGTCCGCTGTAACAGATGATATCGCCCGGCTGCGCTTCGCTGTAGCTGACGCCTCTGCCGCATCCGGCCTGTGCCCCGGAAGTACGCGGGAGAGAATAACCAAAGTGCGCATATACGCTCATTACAAAACCGGAACAGTCTGTACCCTGGGTCAGGCTCGTGCCGCCCCATACATAAGGGTTGCCGATAAATTGTGTAGCGTAGTTGATAACGTCGCTTCCGGTTGCGCCGGACGGGCTGACAGCAGGAGTGGTATTCGCACTGGAGCTGCCTCCGGAAGAAGAATTACCGGATGTGCCGGAACTGCCTCCGGAAGAAGGCGTCTGACTGGAAACAGGAGGCTGCTGCGTTGTCTGTGACTGCTGCGCCTGCTGCGCTCTTGCCTCGGCTTCTCTTGCGGCACGTTCTGCGGCCTCTCTTGCAGCGCGCTCTGCGGCTTCTGCAGCTTCTCTTGCGGCACGTTCCGCGGCTTCTGCGGCAATTCGTTCTTTTTCTTCTTCATCGCGAATGATCTGATTTTGTTCCTGAATCGTTTCTTTATAAGCGGCTGCCAGAACTTTTGCCTGTGACAGCTGGGAATCGAAATCATCCATGGTAGCTTCTTTTCGGGATACCATGGATTTCAGGTCTGTTTCCTGCAGCTTGTAGTTATCCTGCATTTCTTCCATTTCAGACTGCTCGGTAAGAAGCTGGGCTTTTAAGTCGGCAACCTGCTGTTTGGTATCTTTGTAGACTTCAAGCTGCTCTCTGTCATAGTCGTAAACGGCGTTGTAATAATTGACTCTGTTTAAGAAGTCAGACATGCTTGTCGCGCCGAGCAGAGCTTCGAGCAGCGAGTTGTTGCCCCGTTCATATACGGAACGAACACGCATTTTCATACGTTCATACTGTTCCTTTTCTTCCTTTTCAGCAGCCTTAAGGTCTATATTGGCCTGTTTGATTTCTGCTTCTTTATCTGTTAATTCGTCGGACAAAATATCCATGTTAATAAGCAGTTCTACCAGTTCCGCATCCAGTGCGTTGATTTCTTTTTGCAGTTCCTGCTGTTTGCCTGTGATATTGTTAATGCTGTTATTGACGGAGTTCAGATTGCTTTCTGCTGCCTGTTTCGCATCCTGTGCCTGCGATTTACGGCTTGCGAATACCGGCTGCAACGACGTAATGCCGACAGCTGTCACAAGAAGCAGGGCAGCAAGCCGCCGGGAATGATTTTTTGGGAAAGTACTTTTTAAATAGACAATTTGTTTTTTCAATTCGATACTCCTTTGTGGCTTTGTCTGTGTTTCCAGTCATTAGTATAGCACGGCTTCTTTGTAATTTCAACCGGACAGACCGATTCTCTATGATAAAAAAGTGTGAATTTTGTCTGAACTTTTATTCATAATTTACCAAAACGTCTGTTTGTCAACGCTGCAGACGCGGACGCCTGCTCAGGAGCCTGCCGGAACGCCCATCTGTTTGACAATGAGTAATTTATCGCCGCGGCTGACATGTTCGCCGGAAAGCTGATTCATCTGCATAATATCGGATACCGTCGTGTGGTGTTCCTTGGCAATATCCCAGAGACGATCGCCGGTTCTGACAATGTATCCGGCAATGCCGGGATGTTTTTCGTATTGTTCCAGATCGACCGGCTGCTGACTGATACCTGTAATCATGGAACCGGGCTGGTTGCGGAATACAATAGCGTCCAGTCCGACGACGGCTTTGATATCTGCCTGACTGTTATCGGCAAGAATGACGGTTAGCTGGTCGATACCTGCGGACAATTCGAACGTGTCCCCCGGCTGGATGCCTTCGGCTTCGATCTGGCGGCTGAACGGAATCACGCCTTCGGCGATGCCTACAGGCATGTCGTCGCTTGCGGTAATATAGAGCATGCGTACTTTTAGAATCCCTTCCGCTTCGATGCCGTCTGTAACGATACGGCTGTCTTCGATAAAGACTTCGCCGACGCTTGCGCACAGCTGCAAAATTTCTGCCGGCTGATTTTCAATCGGAAGCTGGTCGGCAGCTTTGAATTTGGAATCATTTTTTACCAGCAGACTCTGCAGGCTGACCGGTTCGCGTTCCAGTACCAGTTCGTCCTGCAATGAATACGCGTCTTCGAGAATCTGCATATTTTCTTCTCTCCATACACGAAGATAAAAATCCAGAGTGCCTTCGAGCATCAGTACGCGTTTTTCACCGTCTTCATCTTCGGCAGGGGCTACTTCCAGCTGTACCTGCAGCGGGACAAGTTTAAAAATCGTTTCCGGGTCGCAGACGCTGCATTCGATACGTTCGTGCAATGCGACGGTAGTTTCCATACACTGGATCTGTTTTTCGTCCTCTTCGCCCTTATATAGAATGTTGACCAGCAGTTCGCCGGAAAGTTCGATTTCACCGGAACGAACGCGGCTGTCCAGCCCCCGCAGCTGAACGCTCTGCCAGAGCAGCCGGCTGATGTTCGGGCGGTTAGATGGCAGCAGTATTTCACTGTGGATGCGGCAGATATCTTTTTTTTGCGTCAGCAGCTGCAGCATTTTCTGCTGCTGGTACAGCGTCTGCACAGAAGTATTATCCATACCGGTAGGGAGCTCGATCTGCTGTTCCATCTGATCGACTGCGTGTAGTTCAAGCAGCGCACGTACATTCAGCTTACGCGAATTAATCATGCCAAGTGTCAGATCGTCCATGGTGCTTTGCAAAATCAGCTGGTCTGTTTCCTGAACGCCTTCCATATGTATCGTCTCGGTAAACGGCACGTCTCCCTGCAGACTGCAGATATTGCCGGACTCCGTGCATTTGTATAACGCCTGGAACTGCAGGACGCCGTTTACGACGATCTGATCCGGTTCGACTCTTGTTTCGTGGATACGGGCAGTACCTTTCCGATCGATCAGTTTGATCATATCCGGATCGTAATCTGGCAGATTGAAATCATTTTCGACCGTAATCTGAATGGATGCCCGTCCTCTCTCCTGATTTGTCTGTAACAGCTTCTTTATGAAATCCAATTAAAAAATCCTCCCATACTGAACGTTTTTTATATCCTATTCAGTACGGAGGGATTTTATGAATTTGATTGTAAATTAACATAATTTCATTCGTATGTCTCTGGTAATAATATCTGAATAACTAAAAGACAGCAGCTGTGGAGGATTCTTTTCATCCTTATCATCAACCAGAATTGTGAATACACTTGGGTAGGCGCCCTGTATTACACCGCTCTGGATGTCGACTTTGTTCCTGCCTCTGTCAAGCTGAATCATTACCTTGCTCCCGCACTGCTGATGCACCGAAGCACGTACTTTATCAATATCTGTCCGCTGCATATCTTCTTGTCCTCCTCTTATTGCATTTTATGTTATCATCCAGCCAAAGGCACAAACAATAACGGAATCCATTCTGTAAAAACAGAATGCGGTTCAAAACACTAGATATAGTATAGCACTCTGCTTTGGAAAAGTCAATGCAAATACCTATTCAAATACTATATTTTGTTTATACTTTTTTGTTTTGACCACTATATATGGAAAACTCGGCTTTTTTTGCGGGTTGGAACCGTTACTGGGACCTAGTAGTTCGGTATCAAAATATAGTGCGTTCTCAGTCAGAAACAGATCGCGAACCACAATGCTGTAGCCGCCTGTTTCCTGTTCTCCATAGCCGTGGACCAGGTACAGATCATTGTCTGTTTCAAAGGATAACTTAAATTCGGCTTCTTTTTTCTGCTCGATGGATTCCATTAGCTTTTCCGGAATATCGCGTGCTTCCATAATGGTGTAATCCACATCTTTCAGCTTTTTTTTCTCCTGTCCGGATGAGGCGCAGCCGCACAGAAGCGCCAGAGCCAGAGCGATGATTATAATGGCAAATAAAGAAAAACAGACGGACTGTTTTTGCAGATGTGCGTCATTCGTTTCAATCTTGATACGTGGGGGAATATACATAATTTGGACTGCCGCAATTTTCTTATTTTTATTTTATGAGGCAGACCTGGCCATTATACATAAAAATGTCGGACCACGCTGCGGGAACCGTTCCCCGGGTGATTGCAACGGTACTGCATTGTTCATAAATAATAGACTGGAAACGTGAAAAAGTATTGCATGAACGGTAATTATTTCATATAATAAGAAAGTCAGAGTTACTGGGAGCAGAGGCTGGCAGTAATAAGGCAGGAACGACAGCCGTTAACAGGCGGCTGGATAGGGGGAAGATCATGATTCGTACCATTTTGATTTTGATTTTTTTAATCCTGTTTTTTTTCATCGGAATTCTGATCTGGGGTATTACGTGGGTGATCGGGCGTTTTGATACGTATAAGCGGGATATAATCTGTCTGCGCAGCGTACAGTTTGCGTTTAAGATTGTGCTGCTGATCTCAGGCGTAAGGGTCGACGTATATGGAGAAGAGCACGTGCCAAAGGACGAGGCGGTACTTTATATCGGCAATCATCGAAGTCTGTTCGATACGGTGATTACTTATGCAAGATGCCCGGGACTGACGGGATATGTGGCAAAAGACAGTATGCTGAAAATACCGTTTTTAAGAATCTGGATGAAACGGCTGCACTGCCTGTTTTTGAACCGGACAGATATCAAGGCCGGGATGAAAATGATACTGACAGGTATCGATCAGATAAAGAACGGCATATCCATGTGTATTTTTCCGGAAGGAACAAGAAGCCTGTCAGAAAGCGAAACGCAGATGCTGCCTTTTAAAGAAGGGAGCTTTAAGATGGCAGAAAAAACAGGATGCGCCATTATTCCGATGGCGATGGTCCATACAGCCGATATTTTTGAGAAACATGTGCCGTTTATCAGGCGGACGCGGGTCATACTGACTTATGGAGAGCCTGTATACGTAAAAGAGCTTGAAAAAGATCAGAAGAAACATCTGGGAAGTTATATGCAGGGAATCATACGTGAAATGCTCGAAGAGGAGCTTCGCATCAGTCAGTCGTTCAAATAACGAGGGTAAAATCACAGGCAGGCAAAAAGACATGCGCTTTTTACCTGCCTGAACTGATTTACAGTTAAATGGTAATAATTTCTTCTACCACTTCTGAAAATTCCATAAAATGGGACGCTTTTACGAGTACGGAGTCGCCCTGTCGTAAAAATGGAAGCAGTTCTTTTAACATTTCGTCGCGTGTTTCAAACAAATGAATCTCGCATTTAGGATTATGGTCTTGTACGGCTCTTGCAAGCTCCGTTACCAGTCTGCCGGCACAGAATAAGATGTCGATGCCTTTTGCGGCAAGATGACTGCCGACCTCATAATGCAGCTGCCGTTCGTTTTCTCCAAGATCTCCCATATCGCCCAGCACGGCGACTGTCCGGCCAAGCGCGGTCGCGAGCACATCGATGGACGCTTTCATGGAAAGAGGATTTGCATTGTAGCAGTCGTCGATCACAGTCATCGTGCCTGTTTCGATCAGATTCGTTCTTCCATCGATGGTTCGCGCTGTCTCGATACCGGCGCGTATTTCGTCGTTCGAAAGGCCTAATTGTCTGCCTACGGCAGCTGCGGCCAGCGCGTTGTAGACGTTATGCGTTCCCGGTATCGGTATCCGGGCGGCAAAGCATTCGTCTGCAATATGAATATGAAGCTGTATTCCTTTCAGGCCAAGATTCATAATATCGGTTGCGTAGATCTGTTTGTCGCTGTATACGGCGTTCTGCGGTTTGTCAGTGCCGATACCGTAAAATACAGGAGGGCGTCCCTGTACCTGTGGGATCGTACTTAACAGATCATCGTCGCCGTTTAAGATAACGGCAGCATTGTCCTGCAGGTGATCGAACATTTCTGTCTTTGCCTTTAGAATACCTTCCCGCGAACCAAGCGTTTTCAAATGGGAGAGACCGATATTCGTAAGCACTCCGATATCCGGACGCGAGATCGATGCCAGACGGTGCATTTCGTCAAATTCAGAGATTCCCATTTCCAGTACCGCGACCTGATGCTCTTCGCGTATTTTAAAAATCGTAAGCGGCAGGCCGATTTCATTGTTAAAATTGCCTTCTGTTTTATGTACTTTGTATTTTTGTGAAAGTACCGATGCAATAATTTCTTTTGTACTTGTCTTTCCGACGCTTCCGCTAATACCGACCACTTTCAGCTGCAGCCGGCTCAGATAAAAAGCAGCCAGATCTTTCAGCGCCTGTCTCGTTGAATCTACGAGAATGTATGGTTTTGAAATGTTCAGACGCTGCTCGGATACAACAGCCAGCGCGCCGTCTTCAAAGACCTGTTCGACATACTGATGGCCGTCTGTCCGATCGCCTTTTAGAGCGACAAATACAAAGTCCTCCTGAACCATCCGGCTGTCAGTGACGATGCCCTGTGCATTCAAAAACTGCAGCGTATTTCCGCCGATTAACTTGCCGTGACAGGCTTTTGTCATGGCGTCTAATGTCATACCTTTCATCGTTGTATACCCCTTATTCATTGTTATTTAAAGAAATCTGTATGAGCCGTTCGCACAGATCTTCAAATTCGATTCCGATTGCACGAGCTTCCTGCGGCAGAAGACTGGTAGGCGTCATGCCGGGCAGTGTGTTTACTTCCAGACAAAAGATCTGCTCCTGCTCATTTAACATAAAATCAACTCTGCAGTAAGTATTCAGCTCCAGAGCCTCTGCAGCGGCTGCCGCGTACTGCTGAATCTGTCTGGCTGTGTCAGGAGGCAGACTGGCCGGGCATGTTTCTACGGTACTGCCGGCTTTGTATTTGTTTTTGTAATCGTAAAACCCTTCCAGAGGAGCGATTTCTATTACCGGAAGCGCTTCCTGAGAGATGACGGCGACAGAAAACTCCCGTCCCTGAATATATTCTTCCACAATGACTTCATCTTCCCAGCGAAACGCTTCGTCCAGTGCCGCTTCGTATTCCGGTATCGTACGTACGACGCTGATGCCGACGCTGGAACCGCCGCGGCATGGTTTTACAATACATGGCAGCGTTAATCCGGTCTGGCAAAAATCCGCCGTGCGCTCCGCTTTTTTCATGGAAATGCCTTTTGGCGTCGGTATACCGCAGTCGCTGAAAAAGCGTTTGCTCAGTCGTTTATTCATTGCAATGGCGCTGCTTAAATAATTGCTTCCGGTATAACGGATGCCGAACAGATCGAAAGCTGCCTGGATTCTGCCGTCTTCTCCGTTTTCGCCGTGCAGGGCTAAAAATACAATGTCTGCCATCCGGCATAATTCAATAACGTTCGGCCCGAACAGACAATCAGATGTATCTTCCCGCATGGCTCTGATTTTTTCAAGATCAGGCGCTGTTTCCGGTACGCCGGATACCTGGATGGTATCAGGGACAGTTTCAAAAATATCTGTTAAAGGATCGCCAGCCTTGCCATAACCCATAAATACGTCCAGCAGCAGTACCCGGTGTCCTTTTTGTCTGAGCGCTCTGCTAACCATACTGCCGGTTGAAAGAGATACATCCCGTTCGGTACTCAGCCCGCCGGCTAAAACGACAATTTTCATAATAGTTTCCTTTCTTTATTAGATGCAAATACTGTTTGTATTATAGTAAACCATTTATCTGGTCATGACAATAAGAATATAAATTTTATTAAAAAAAGCAGCCCGTTTTTTGTCTCGTGCTGCTTATGAAGTGCCAGTCGATCTAACGATCCTATGAATGTTTTTCTTCGCAATATAGTAAAAAATCCTGTTTCATGACTGCATCTATCGATTGCCCGATGTCGATTTGTCTGCTCCAGCGAAACATTTTCTGAGCCAGGCGATACATGCAGTCTGCCTCTGTCTTATGGCCGGATTTCATTCCGAGAAGGGACAGCTGCGTAAGCAGTTCGGGCATGGCATACACAGAACCGGTGCCGAAGCACCTTCTGAGTCCCTGGGTTAAGACCCGGTATGCTTCTTCGTGGTATCCGGTCTGACGCAGCATGTTTCCCATATTGCAGCTGATCACTGGCAGAAATTCTTCATATTTATCTGCATGGTACTGGATTTCATGATATAATTCGTCCCAAATCTGATAAGATAAATGGCGCAGACCTAATTCGAAATATTCTACGGCAACATTGTTGAGTGTCTTAAGGTTCAGCTCGTGATTGGCTGACACCAGAAAATAACGGTGGTACATGGTTCTCCTTTCTTGGCGCTTCTGTTACTATTGTAGTATATTTGCAGGTGTTCGGAAAGCGTCAGTTTGTCCTCTTTTTCTGTCGTATTGTACAGCAGCAAAAGGAATATCTCAGACAGCCTGCATGGAAGATTCAGGCAAAGAAAAACGGCACAGCCCTTTGGGGTTATACCGTTTTTGGCAGCAATCGCTGCGTTTTATTTAGTTTTCTGCTTCGATCAATCCGTAATTGCCGTCTTTTCTCTTGTATACTACGTTGACCTCATCGGTTTCAGCGTTGCGGAATACGTAGAAGGTATGTCCCAGCAGTTCCATCTGTATACATGCGTCTTCCGGAAACATAGGCTTCATTCCGAATTTTTTAGAGCGGATAATCTGAATCTCTTCTTCTTCAGTCGCTTCGGAATCGATAAATTCCTGCTTAAAGCTGCCGCCGCCCTGCTGCTGGCTGATGAGTTTCTGTCGATATTTTTTCAGCTGTGCCTCGATGATCTCTTCAACCAGATCGATCGTTACATACATATCGTTGCTTTCCTGTTCCGCACGGATGATATGTCCTTTTACCGGAATCGTGACTTCCATTTTCTGATAACGTTTTTTGGTTACGCTGAGCGTAACGTTCACGATTGTGTCAGGTGTAAAATATTTCTCCAGCCGGGATAGTTTTTCCTCTACTGCAGAGCGCAGACCTTCTGTGATGTCCAGATTTTTGCCGCTGATTGTTATGCGCATATAATCACCCCTCCATTCTTTTACTAAAGTTACGAATAACTTTGTACTAATTGTAGCATAAACTGGTAAAATTTCCTAGTAAAATATACAGAATATTTAAAAAATATCTTTTTTACAGGATCTGACAAAACCGGAGCCGCTTCTGGCGTCAGTCAGACCGGTAAAAACAAAAAAATCTGCTTTGGATATCTGTTCGGACGCTGGCTGTGCTTTCTTGCAATTTGCAGGAAAAACGGGTATGATTCTAAGTAAAGAGTTTCATCAGACATAACGCCAGAGCGTGTCTGAAAATGTTTTTAAGAGATGCTCTGATACTGGAAGGAGAGAGGTATGAATCACAAATATCATAATATCAGGCAGCTGACAGATAACCCGTTTTTAAATCTGTATGAAATGGATGCCATCGATACGAAAGGCGGGGAGTTTCATTATTACTTTGCGTCCAGAAATGATGCGCAGCATATTAAAATCCGTACAAAGTCGATGCATGCGGAAGGCATTGTGATTTATGCGGTTACGATTGAGCCGCAGCCAAGGCTTGTGCTGATTCGGCAGTATCGTTATCCAATCGACGAGTTTTTATACGAACTGCCGGCAGGACTGGTAGACGGGGACGAGACGCCGGGGGCGGCGGCAGCGAGAGAAATGAAGGAAGAGACCGGACTGGATTTTACTGAATATACTGGCGGAAGCGCCATCTGCCGCCGGCCGTTTTTTATGGGACCCGGTTTTACAGACGAGACGAGCGTAGCTGTATATGGAACGGTAAGCGGAAATATTTCTGACGCCTTTGTGGAAGACACGGAAGAAATACAGGTAGTTCTTGCGGATAAGGAAAAAGTACGGCAGATTTTGCAGCAGGAACGTGTGTCTGTCCGCGGAGCGTATTTGATGATGCATTTTCTAAAATCCGAGACGCCGTTTGCGTTTCTGGAGATTTGAGAGAGATTTGAGGATGTCGGAGGACGCGGCGCTTGACGCCGCGTCCTCCGGCTGAGACAGACCAAAGGTGTGGAAGAGCTTCCAGATGGATTCTGATCAGATAGATTCTGATAAGAATTGCTTTTGGTAAAGTTTACGCTCAATACATCTTTTTTCAAATGCCAGCTGAGCTTTAATTTTTTCATAGCCGCCGTCTTTGTCTGCCAGTTCAATCCGTTCAATTAAATCCAACTGATCCAAAAGATTACCAGTGTATTCTTTTTCAGACATCGGCATAAAATCACTCCCTTCGGTATAAATGGTAACAGATGAAATGCTTATCCTGTCACTGTGAGTCAGGTTCGTTTTTTTGCTGTGTTTAGCATTTTGATGTTACAATTATATCAGACAAATTTTGGATTGTAAAGAAGCGCCGGATTTCGTTACTGTTTGCAGGTTTACCTGTGAACAGCAACATTCAGTCCTTCGTCGCTGCAATGTAAAACGCGGCGGAAAATGGCGGCAGATTCATATGACAGACGCCATCTTCCGGTATGAGATCCTGCTGCGGATTTTCATCGCATCCTCCATAACGGACATCATCGCTGGATAACAGTAGCGTCAGCTTTGCTGTATCCGTCAGTTTCAGCTGGTAATCTTCCTGCTGTTCGTTCGAGAAGTTAAATACGGCGATCATTTGCTCCTGTCCGCCGGTTCTGGCGAACGCATAAATACATGCCTGCTCCTGGTGGCAGTCCAGCCATTGGAAACCGTCTGCGGCATAATCTTTTTCATAAAAAGCCGGATGTTTCAGATACAGGCTGTTTAACTGCGTCATAAACTGGTGGAATTTCTGGTGCGCCGGATATTCCAGCAGGTTCCAGTCCTGTTCTCTTTTTTCATCCCACTCCCGAAAATGTCCGATTTCATTTCCCATAAAATTTAATTTTTTGCCGGGATGCGCGTACATATACATGTAAAACGCGCGTGCCTGCGGAAATTTGTTGTCATAATCGCCATTCATTTTCTGCAGGATGGTTGCCTTCCCATGTACGACTTCGTCATGAGAGAGTGGAAGAAGAAACTGGTCGTCATAATAATACATCATCGAAAACGTCAGCTTGTGATAATCCCGGCTGCGGTACTGCGGGTCTGTGCGGAAATAATCCAGCGTATCGTTCATCCATCCCATATCCCATTTGTAATCGAAGCCAAGTCCGCCCTGGGATACGTCTTTCGTAACTCCCGGGTACGAAGTCGAATCTTCAGCTGCAAGAATTGCCGCAGGGTGTAGCATTTTTAATCCCTGGTTCATGTATTTTAAAAATTCTACGGCATTCATATTGACGCCCCGTCCCGGATCGCCCTGCCAGTAGATGGCCCGGCTGATGGCATCCATGCGCAGACCGTCGATGTGGTATTCGCTCAGCCAGTAATTTGCTGCGGATTGCAGAAAACTGCGCACTTCGCCGCGAGAATGCATAAAATTACAGCTGCCCCATTCGCTGACGCCGACTGCGTTATGCGGATATTCATAAAGAGCGGTGCCGTCATAGTTCGAGAGGCCATAATGATCTACCGCAAAATGTACTGGTACAAAATCCATAATGATTCCGATTTCATTCTGATGGCAGGCATCGATCAGCGCTTTGAGGTCGTCAGCGGTTCCGTATCTGGACGTCGGACTAAAAAATCCGGTGGACTGATAACCCCAGGATTCGTCGCACGGATATTCGTTTAATGGCATTACCTCCAGATAGTTGTAACCGTTTTCTTTTAAGTAGGGAATCAGAATATCGGCCATTTCTGTATATGTGTACCATGCATCCGGCTCGTCTGACGGTTTGCGGAAAGAACCCATATGTATTTCATAAATGTTCAGCGGTTTGTCTTTACAGTCGCTGCGTGACTGTATCCATTTTTTATCTTCAAATTTGTAAGCATCCATATCGCGAATGATCGACGCGGCATTTGGACGCAGCTCCATCCCGAATCCATAAGGGTCGCAATGGTCTGTGCATCCGCTGTCACGGCTGTAAATGCGGTATTTATACATCATACCGGCTGTGGCGTTTTCGATATGGCATTCCCAGAAGTGTCCGTCGTGGATCTGATGCATTTCCGTTTCCTGCCAGTCGTTGCATTCGCCGATCAGGGCAATTCTGGACGCGCCCGGAGCAAACGTCCGGAAGGTGACGCCGGTTGGGGTCAGATGTGCGCCAAGAAACTGATAAGCGTCAAATAGTTTACCTGTATAGAATCCATAAAAGTCCATAGAAACCTCCTTGAAAAACATAATAGACAATAGTTGTTTATTCTGATAAGATAAATCATACAGGCAAATACCAGAGATTGCCACCGACAATTCTGTCTGTTTGGCGGTTAAACAACCAAATGAGAAAAAAGTCGTTTTTTGGAGAAGTTCGTATGGATATCAGAAAGGAAAAAACGGAAAAGGCAATTAAAAACGCGTTTATGGAACTGCGGTCAAAAAAATCGCTGGAAAAAATAACGGTGAAAGAATTGTGCAGCCTCGCCTGCATTAACAAATCTACGTTTTATTCGCATTATGAAGACATTTATGCGCTGTCAGAAGCATTGGAAACAGAAACTGTCGCTTCGGTGCTGAGGAGCATTCCGCATGCACAGGAATATTCGTTTGAAAATCTAAACGTAGTGGCAAAAGAACTGTGTCTGGCCTTCGTGTCGCATCTTTCACTGATTCAGATCCTGTTTTCAGGCAGAGGACATAGTTATCTGGCGGATAAACTGGAAACGGAAATCAAAAAGACGGTATTTGAGAAATACCCCGAATATAAAGACGATGTGGAAAAGAACATCTGGCTGTCTTATTGTATTCACGGATTATATTTTGCATATTGGAATAACCGGGACGTCGATATAGAAACTCTGCTGGACGTAATTGAAAAAATCGTATGAGATCCCTTTTTGTGGCAGCGGTCTGGCTGTTTTCCGCTGCCGAAGGGATTTAAAATATTTAGGAGTTTATAGAAAACGTGTCAGATCGCGGAGCTTTTAATCCTGTACATCCAGGTGAAAGCCAAAATATCTGACAGCGTTGTTATAGCAGATATCTTTTAC
The DNA here is from genome assembly GCA_910577225.1 of uncultured Eubacterium sp. GTDB lineage: Bacteria > Bacillota > Clostridia > Lachnospirales > Lachnospiraceae > Eubacterium_J. The sequence goes on from CAJTMV010000045.1 coordinate 14,244, forward strand.
AATTTGTGCGAGCGTGTCGTAATCAGCCGGAAACTCGCCGTTTTCTACCCATGTGCCGATCAGGTTGCATAGGATCCGACGGAAATAATCGTGTCTTGTATAAGACAGAAAACTCCTGGAATCCGTCAGCATTCCGACAAATCCGGATAAATTACCGAGACTGGCAAGCGAGGTCATCTGATCCTGCATACCCGTTTTGTGGTCATTGAACCACCATGCGCTGCCCTGCTGTATTTTGGATACGGCAGAGGAATCCTGGAAACATCCAAGAATGGTTCCGATAGCCTGGTTATCGTTCGGGTTCAGGCTGTATAAAATAGTTTTCGGCAGCTCGTTTGTTTTTGCGAGCGCATCCAGGTAATTTGCCATCTCCGAAGACGGAGTGTAGTTGTTTATGCAGTCATAACCGGTATCAGAGCCTGACTGGTGAAAACGAAGCGTATTGTTATCGCGTTTGCAGCCATAATGCAGCTGCATCACCCATCCGCGTTTGGCGTATTCTTTTCCGGCGAAAAGCATAAAGGCGGATTTATATTTTAATTCTTCCATACGTGTGATCTCTGTTCCGGAAAGACGTTTGGTAAAAATCGTTTCCAGCTCGTCTTCTGTCGCCGGTATACACATAACGTATTCCAGACCGTGATCGCAGACACAGCAGCCCTGGGATGCAAAGTAGTCCATGCGGGCGGACAGCGCCTGTTTTAAATTAGCAAATGAACGAACGGATATACCGGAAACGGCAGATAATGCCGCCATGTATACGGTAAAAGCCGGTTTTTCAATATTGAGAGCTTTATCCGGCCGCCATGCAGGAAGCACCTGCACAGGAAAAGAAGCGTCAGCCGCGATTTTTTTGTGCCATTCCAAAGAATCGATCGGGTCGTCAGTCGTACAGATTAATGTCACACCTGACTGCAGAATCAGGCTGCGCGCGGACATGGAAGGATCTGCCAGCTTCTGGTTGCACAGATTCCATACTTCTTCGGCAGTTTTTTGATTTAATACGCCGTGGTATCCAAAATATTTCTGCAGTTCCAGATGGGACCAGTGAAACAGCGGATTTCCGATTGCCTTTCCAAGACATTCTGCCCATTTAAAAAATTTTTCCTTGTCCGATGCGTCGCCGGTAATAAAACGTTCGTCGATGCCGCAGGAGCGCATATAGCGCCATTTGTAGTGGTCTGCGCCAAGCCAGAGCCGCGTAATGTTTTCAAACCGGCGGTCTTCGCAGATTTCCTGCGGATTGATATGACAATGATAATCCAGAACAGGAGTAGTCGCTGCATAATCAAAATACAGCTTCTGCGCAGTGTCGCTGGCGAGCAGGAAATTGTTATCCATAAATTGTTTCATATAAGCGCCTCTTTCTTTCATACTTTTTCTATGAGTCTTTCATAGAGTTCCTGGTCCCGGCATTCCAAAGTCTGAACAAAGATTTGTCCAACTGCTTTATAGAAATATTAGCGTTTTGTACTTCAGCAGGAGCGGTAAAATTCGAACCAGCTAAAAGAATACTGCAAGATACAGATCAGAGGAATCGATACAGAAGGTGCCGACTGTTTTGGTGGAGTTCAGCCCCATGCTCCGGGCAAAATGTATCAGGTATCTAATAGTTACAATAAAATTGAATCTATTATACCTGATACAAAAATAGAATGCAAGCAAATTTTTTGACAAATTTCCTAATAGTTAAAATGTAATCAGCGACTCATATGAGCAATTTGCATATATGAAAATATATCGGGTGTAACGGTTTACATATTTTTACAATAGGTGCATGAAAAAATGCCGATTTTGAATGAAATGGATTTCATCATTATCTACAAAAAAACCGAAAAAAAATTATACGAAATGCCAATTCACAAATGGAAAGGATTGGTATATCATGTTATCGTAAATGAAATCGATAACACATGTATAAAACAATAGCGATTGGGAATCATTTTATTATATAGAAGATATTTGTAACCGTCTGGCAGGGATACGCAGCGTTGAAACAGAACCGGACCGGGTGTAAATAGTCAGGATATTTTCCTGATAAAAAAATAAAAAATAAATAAGAAAGGAGCAATGTTTTATGCAGCAGGTATTTGTTAAATTTAATAATGCAGAGCAGGTGAGGAGTTTTGTAAACATGATAAGCACGTTAGAGGTGAACTTCGATATGGGATCGGGAAGACGGATTGTAGATGCAAAATCTTTGCTGGGCGTATTTGCGCTTGATCTGACACAGCCGCAGAAGTTAAGCTGTAATTCGGATGACACATCCGTATTTGAAAAAATTACACCTTATCTTTATACGGAGAGTCCGGCGTAACAGGTAACTGTGCAGAAAAACTTGATAAAACTGCTGTTGCAGCGTGCAGAAAGGATATCGGAGCTGCCGCTGTATGAAAAAGGATGCTTTGGAAGGCCCCGGTAAAAACGGGGACTGCAATGGCATCCTTTTTCTTGCGTGTGCTGGATATTTCTGCTATAATTCCCCCAGACAAACCAATTTCGTTTATCAAGGAGAAGAAACGCATGAATGACAAATCAGTGAAAGTTCGTAATGGCGCAATCGATTTTTGGAAATTTGTATTTTCCATTCTGGTTGTTCAGTTCCATTCCTCGAATCTGACAGAAATAAAAACGACTCCGTTTGTAGGCGCGGCGATAGCAGTGGAGTGGTTTTTTCTTGTTTCTGGTTATCTGATGGCGCAATCGATCTCGCGTTATCGGGAAGAAGATATTGTGACAGGAGCAGACAGCCGGAAGTTTATGCTGCATAAGATCAAAGGACTTTGTCCGGAGATATTTATCGCCTGGGGCATTGGATTTGTGGTGCAGCATATCGCAAAAAAGAATGTGACTCTGTCGTCGCTTGTCAAAGATCTGATGACTGGCGTATGGGATATGTTCTTTTTACGTGAATCAGGTCTGGAAGGCTTTAAGGCAAATCCGGCAGCCTGGTATATTTCAGCGATGTTACTGGCAATGCTTGTGCTGGTACCGCTTTTTTTCAAAAACAGAGACGTATTTGTTAATGTATGGGCGCCGGTTCTGGCGATTGCGGCGTTGGGATATTTATCGAAAAACGTAGGCGATCTGCGGGGGCCGACGGACTGGCTCGGATTTTGTTACAAAGGCTGGCTGCGTGCGGTCGGCGAATTATGTATGGGTGTGATCTGCTGGGGAATCTGTCAGAAGATCAAAGATCTGCCGTTTACCAGGCTGGCGCAGATGCTGCTGACAGTGCTGGAGCTGGGATGTTATCTGGGCGTTATTTTGTGGTCTTATTCGCATAAAGGTTCCCAGATGGACTTTGTAATGCTGTTATTATTTGCGGCAGGCGTCGTTGTGACATTTAGCGGGCATAGTCTGCTTTCATCATTTTTTAATAAACCGCTGATATACTTTCTTGGAAAAATCAGCTTTTCGGTATATTTATCGCATAATTACTGGAGCCATGCGCTTGTCAGAATTTATCCCGGACAAACATACGCGCAGCTGTATCCGAAATATGTGATTGCGTCAGCACTGACGACAGTCGTAATCTATGCGACAGCGTCATGTCTGCGCAGGATTGCGCCGGCTGTTACCGGACGGTGCCGCCAGCTGCTGCTGAAATCAGAGTAGCGCAGGCAGCGATACGCTCTGTCATAACGCTGCAGGATGCCAAAAGCGGATAAATAATCATGCAGAGGAAATACTATTATGAAAATACTCCTGGTGGAAGATGAGAAAGATATGAATCGTATTATTAAAAAAGAGCTCGAATCGGAGGGATATCTGGTAGACGTATGTTTTGACGGCGACAGTGCGTATGATTATCTTACAATGGAAGAGTACGACGGAGTGGTGCTGGATGTGATGCTGCCGAAAATGAACGGATTTGAAGTGCTGAAAAAGGCGCGCAGCCTGGGCGTACAGACGCCGGTATTGTTTTTGTCAGCCCGCAGTCATATCGATGATATCGTAGAAGGGCTGGATATCGGGGCCGACGATTATATGATCAAGCCGTTTGCGTTTCAGGAGCTGTCCGCGAGAGTACGCGCCATGACCCGCAAAAAGGCAGGGGTACGTGAGAATATTTACCGTTGTCACGATTTGTCTGTAGACTGTAATGAGCATATTGTAAAACGGGCAGAGAAGACGATTAATCTGTCGCCAAAAGAATTTTCCGTATTGCTTTACCTGATCCGCAATCAGAATATTGTAGTGACAAGGGAGCAGATAGAGGCAAATATATGGGATCTGGATCATGACAGTTATTCGAATGTAATCGACGTATATATTCGTTATCTGAGAAAAAAGATAGATGATCCATATGAAGTCAAATTAATTCAGACGATCAGAGGGGTGGGATATGTATTAAGAGCCGGAGAGTGAACCAGGTATCGATTGGCCGGCATATTCTGCAGCTTCTGATCGCGGCACTGGCAGTTATGGCTGTGGCGATGCTTATTTTTGTAAGGATTTTCGCAAATGCGGCGGTAGAGTATGATATTCGTCAGAGCCTGGATCGGGTTGCTTATAAAAATTTAAAAGAAATAGAAGCTGACAGAGAGGGAAAGCTGATATATAAGGAAGATTTTGTGCTGACTGACGGGGATACTCATTTTGTTATCCTGGATCAGGACGGCAGGCTGATACGGGGAGAATATCCGAAAGGATGTCCGCAGGATATACCGTTTACCGCAAAAAAGAGGCAGCAGGTATCGGCAGCAGGGGACACTTTCTATTTTCGGGATATGCGCAGGCATTTTCACAATAAGGTGTCGGTATATCTGCGCGCGATTGTCTGTAAATCGGATGCGTACAGCCGCTATCGTACGCTGGAGCGTCTGGCGTACGGCAGTATTCTGCTTGTATCCGGTATTGCGATCTTCTGCGGAACGCTGGTATCCAAAAGGATATCCAATTCTTTGAAAAAAATGTGTCAGTCGGCGGAAGCGATTGGGAGAGAACTAAATTTATCCAGCCGCATGGAGTATGAAGGAAAGTTTTATGAGCTTGCAGTACTGACGCGGGCAAATAACCGGATGCTCGACCGGCTGGAGGAGTCGTTTCAGCAGCAGGAGCAGTTCACGGCGGATGTGGCGCATGAGCTGCGGACGCCGATTGCGGTTATGACCGCGCAATGCCAGTATGCGCATGGCAATACTGTGAGTCTGGAAGAATATCAGGAAGCGTTTGAAGTGATGGAACGTCAGTCAAAGAAGGTGAGTGCGATTATATCCAGGCTGCTGGAGCTGTCCAGACTGGATTACGACCGCAGGCAGATTGAAAAAGAAGACGTCGATCTGCCGGAACTCATACAATCTGTCTGCGAAGATCTGCAGCAAAAATCAGGAGACAGTCTGTGTATTCGGCTTACGCTGCATCCGATACATACCGTAGGGGATATCAGTCTGATTATGATTGCCATACAGAACCTGCTGACAAACGCGGCCAGATACAGCGGTCCGGGCAGTCCGATCGAAGTAGAGACAGGAACGCAGGACGGTATGGTATTTGTGCGTGTCAGAGATTATGGCGCAGGCATCAGCGAGGAAGATCTGCCGTATATTTTTAAACGTTTTTATAAAGCGGATAAATCCAGAAATTCCCAGGGATTTGGTCTGGGACTTCCTCTGACGATGAAAATCGCGCAAAAACATGGCGGAACGGTACTTGTACAGAGCAGACAGGGAGAGGGCAGCACGTTTACATTGCTGCTGCCGCAAAACGAATGGGAAGTTCAATCTTAAATATGTAAAGAGAGGGTCATACGGATCATGGCAGAAGGAGTCAATATTATGGAAAACAACGATCGTCAGATAACATGGCATGCAATGGACATTACGCGTGAGCGCAGAGAAGAGCTGCTTGGACAGAAAGCGGCCGTCATATGGCTGACCGGATTGTCCGGATCAGGTAAATCCACGCTTGCAAATGCGCTCGAGCAGCAGCTTGCTGAAAAAGGCAGGCATACGATGCTTTTGGATGGCGACAATGTACGGTTCGGACTGAATCGGGATCTGGGATTTTCCAAAGAAGACCGGGTCGAAAATATCCGGCGGATAGCCGAAACTGCCAGACTTATGAACGATGCAGGCCTGATCGTGCTGACTTCTTTTATATCTCCTTATCGAAACGACCGGAGAATTGCGCGGCAGATTATCGGAGACGCTTTTATTGAAGTATATGTGAGCACTTCGCTGGAAGAGTGTGAAAAACGGGATGTCAAGGGACTCTATCAGGCCGCGAGAAAAGGTGAGATCGCGGAATTTACCGGAATTACGAGCGTCTATGAGGAGCCTGAGCATCCGGAGATTATTATCGATACGGGAAAGTCTGATATACGGGAGAGCGTAAGGGAGCTGCTGGAAGCACTGGATAAATATGGTATCTGAAAAACGAATAATTGCCGTACAATCCGAACAGATTGTATGGATAGAAGCATATATGGATCAAAGCATAAAAACATCAGGTGAGAAGATGATGGAATGAGAGGAGCGCAGGATGAAAAAAATATTGTATGTACATGTTGGCACAACCAAGACAGGAACTACGGCGATTCAGAGCTTTATGATCGATAATCAGGAGGTTCTGAATCAGAAAGGATATTATTATCCGCTGTTTCCGTACCGGTACAAAGATGTGTCAGAAAGAAGAAACGCCCGCTTTATGCTGGAAGAAGCGCAGGACAGACAGGCGGGGATTTTTCGGGAAGGCATGGACAGGATTCATGAATTATTTCAAAAATATGATCGCATTGTCGTTTCGGATGAGGGAATCTGGTCTGCGTCCTATGAACAGCGTATCACGATGTGGAGAGCGTTAAAGGCGGAAGCGAAAGAAGGCGGCTTTCAGATTAAAGTGATCGTGTACTTAAGAAGGCAGGATACGTATTTAATTTCCGGCTGGAATCAGATGGTGAAAAGCGGGATTGGAAATAGTGCGGCAACCGCGTGGAAAGATTATGTAAGCGATCTGGTCAACATTAATAAAATGAAATATGCCACGCATCTGAAAAAGCTGTCGGCCTTTTTCGGCAGCAAGAATCTGATCGTAAGACGGTTTGAGCCAAAACGGTTTACAGGCGGTTCTATTTATGCTGACTTTTTACAGACGATCGGACTGGAACTGACAGAGGAGTATCGGGTAGAGCAGTCTGTGCGTAATGTAAGACTGGCGGGCAATACGCATGAGATTCAGCGTGTATTAAACGGGCTGCCGGGGATGATGCCGGAATATCACAGCTTTTTCCGGCAGGCGCTGCTTTCTTATGCCGATCTGTCGGGAGAGATTTATCCTTGCGAGATGTTTTCCAAAGAAGAAGCCGCCGCATTTATGGAAAAATACAAAGAAGAAAATCAACAGGTGGCAGACGAATTTTTTAACGGTGAAGAGTTATTTGACACAGGCTGGAAGGATATCCCCAAATGGGAAAAGGAAAATCCATATATGCAGGATGATCTGATTCGTTTTATCGGGGCGTGTTTTGTCAAGGTGATAGAGGAAAACCGAAATCTGCGCAGCCGCGTGGAATTATTGGAAAGGAGTCAGAACGTGCTGCAGCGGCCGCTTTATACGATTATGAAAAAGCGGGCGGACAAAGCCAGAAAACAGATATAAAATAAAAAGAGATCAGTTTTTATTTTACAACACGAGAATCATTTGATATAATCATATCGTACGGATCAATAGAAATCCAGCTCCCGGGAATCACAGGAGCTGGATTTATCTGCATTCATAAAATACGCGACAAAGAAAAAATCCGGCATGGATTGCAGGCCGATGGTGCACAGGAGGTTTTTCATGAATTTCAGTAAGGAAGGAACGCGGAAAAAACGCAGGGAGATTATTGCGAAAAGAGGAAAAATCAGAAGAAAATGTACGACATTGTTGTATGAACTGGCGCTCGTATGTATATTTGCGCTGGCTGTCTGTATCGGAGGGGCGGGGTACGGAGCTTATCAGGGGATACTTGCCGCTTCGCCAAGTATTAAAGATATCGATGCGACGCCGACCGGATATCTGTCCACGATTCTGGATTCGAAAGGAAATACGACCGCGACGCTGGTCGCGTCCGGTTCGAATCGTGTATATGTCACGATCGATGAGATTCCGGATAATTTGCAGAATGCGTTTATCGCGATTGAAGATTCCCGATTCCGCGAACATCATGGAATCGATATCAAAGGAATCGTTCGCGCCGGAATCAGAGGAATTGCGTCCGGTTTTCGGTTTCGGGAAGGCGCCAGTACGATTACGCAGCAGCTGTTAAAAAATAACGTATTTACGAACTGGACAGCGGAAAAGTCTCAGGCTGACCGTTTTAAGAGAAAAATACAGGAACAGTATCTGGCGCTTCAGCTGGAAAAGGAAGAATCCAAAGAATGGATTTTGGAGAATTATCTGAATACGGTGAACCTTGGTCAGAATACGCTGGGGGTGCAGTCCGCGTCCAAACGATATTTCGGAAAAGATGTCTCAGAGCTGACGCTGTCTGAATGCGCGGTAATTGCAGGAATTACGAAAAATCCTGCCGGCTACAATCCGATTACGCATCCGAAAGATAATGCGAAGCGAAGAAAAAAAGTGCTGGGCGATATGAAGACACAGGGAATGATCTCGCAGCTGCAGTACGATGAGGCAATAGCGGATGATGTCTATAGCCGTATTCAGAAAGTCAACGCCAGACAGCTGGACAAGTCCAGCGTGCATTCCTATTTTGACGACGCACTGACGGAACAGGTCATTGCAGATCTGATGGAAGTACTGGGCTGCTCTCAGACAGAAGCCTACAAAAGATTGTATAATACAGGACTTACGATCTATTCCACACAGGATCCGGATATTCAGGCAATCTGTGACGAAGAAGTGAATAATATGGAAAATTATCCGACAAGTCCGAAAGTGTCGTTTTCCATGACGCTCACGATTCAGAAACCGAACGGCGAGTTCCAGTATTATGACGAGCAGACGATGTTATCGTATTATCAGTCTGCGAATAACGCTTATACCATTAATTTCGCTTCGCAGGAAGAAGCGCTGGCAGCAATAGAAAAATACAAGCTCGATATAATGGAAGACGGAGATGTCGTACCGGAGAACGGTCAGACCATCACTTATACGGTACAGCCGCAGGCTGCGCTGACAGTGATCGATCAGCAGACCGGAGAAGTAAAAGCGATGGTAGGCGGGCGCGGCGAAAAGACAGCCAACCGTACGTTAAACCGCGCGACAGATTCGGTACGTCAGCCGGGGTCTACGTTTAAAGTGCTGGCGGCATTTGCTCCGGCTCTGGATACCGGACAGATGACGCTTGCTTCTGTAGAGGACGACGCGCCATATACGTATACGAACGGTACGCCGTTAAAAAATTATAACAATAAATATGGCGGCTTTACATCTATTCGGGAAGCGATTACACAATCGATCAATGTTGTGACAGTAAAGACACTGACCGATATCGGTATCGATTCCGGCTATGAGTATCTGACCGACCATTTTGGGTTTACGACTTTGTCCGATCAGGACCGGAACGAAGCGCTGGCACTTGGAGGGATTACGTATGGCGTAACCAATCTGGAACTTACGGCGGCATACGCGGCGATTGCAAACGGGGGTACCTATATCAAACCGCGTCTGTATACAAAAATTATCGATCATGACGGCAATGTGCTGATCGATAATCAGCCGAAGAAAAATGAAGCGCTGCAGGAAACGACGGCCTGGCTGTTAACGAACGCCATGCAGGACGTATTGACAATCGGCACAGGGAAACTGGCAAATTTTGAAGGAATGACGCTCGCCGGAAAGACGGGAACGACGACTAAAAATAAAGATGCGCTGTTTGCGGGATTTTCGCCATATTACAGCCTTGTCGTATGGGGCGGTTTTGACGATAATACGCAGCAGGACGGAGGGACAACCTCTTATCCAAAGCTGATCTGGCGTTCCGTTATGCAGCGGATTCACGAAGGAATGGAAAATAAAGAGTTTCCGATACCATCAGGCATTATTACGGCAGAGGTCTGTAAAAAATCCGGTATGCCGGTCAAGGAAGGCGTTTGCGCCCATGATCCGCGTGGCAGCATGGTAACGACTGAGTTTTTTGCGGAAGGAACAGTGCCGGAAGACGAATGTGTGCATCACGCGTCCATTCGTGTCTGCGCGGTATCCGGTCTGCTTGCAGGACCTTACTGTCCGGGCGGATATTCTGCGTCGGCAGTTCGTATTATCGGAGGTTCTCCGGACGCTGCAGACGGGCCATATTTATATACGGGAAATCTGGCGTCCTGTACTGTGCATACAAGGGAATCCGCAGCAGTTCCGGATCACGCAGGGGAGACGGTAACCGATGATCAGACGGGTACAGATCCGGATCAGAATCCGGGGGAAGCTCCGGGCACGCAGCCGGGAGAACAGCCGGGAGATGTGCCGGGACAGCAGCCAGATCAGAATCCGGGGATGGAACCGCCGGAATCAGTACCCGAAACATCTGTTGAAATACCGCCGGATCAGGGAGAAGACGAACCTGTTCCGAATGAGATTATACTGGATTTTTAGCAGAAGAGACATTTGTATACAGGTAATGTGAAATAGAACATGGGAGGAGCGCTTGTTTTGAATCATTATAAAGTAGTCTGGCAGGGCGGATCCGGTGAGATCATCGAAAAAAAATCCAGATTTATCGCTACGATCGAGCCTGTGGAAAGCGAGCAGGAAGCGGCAGCGTTTATCAGCGTTATGAAAAAAAAATATTGGGATGCTTCCCACAATTGTTCTGCGTTTACGATAGGCAGAAATCATGAGCTGACCCGATGCTCGGACGACGGCGAGCCGTCCCAGACAGCGGGGCGGCCGATGTTGGATGTCCTGCTGCGGGAAGATATTCATAACGTGGCTGTTGTTGTGACAAGATATTTTGGCGGGACGCTGCTTGGTACCGGAGGACTGGTACGGGCATATCAGAAAAGTACGCAGGCAGGTCTGGCGCAGGCGGTCATTATCGAAAAGCAGCAGGGACGTATGCTGGATATCGAAACGGATTACAACGGGCTGGGCAAAATACAGTATTTGCTGGCGCAGCATAAAATTCCTGTGCTGGATACAGAATATACGGATAAGGTTGTGATTCATGCGATGACGCCGGCAGAAATCGGGGAACAGTTTGCAAAAGAAGTTACGGAAGGAACGAGCGGAGCGGCAGAGCTGATCTGGGGAAAGACAGCAGAGTTTGCAGTCATCGCAGAGCAGGTAAAACTGTTTGAAAGCGAATCGTAACAGAAATAATCGATCGGCCGTCTGTCAGAGATCGTATGCTCTGGCAGACGGCCGATGATCGTTCGGACCTGTTATTTTAAAAATTCGGTAATCTGACGCTGCATACACGCATTGACATCGCCGTTTGAAAAATAAACCTGTGACCATTCCACGACTTTTTCAATGGCTGTCTCAACGTTCCAGCGCGGAGACCACCCAAGCGTCTTTTTTAGTCTGGAACAGTCCAGTTTCAGAAAATTAGCTTCGTGCGGGCCGCCGTCATATTGGTCGATCCATGTCAGAGAATCGCCGCAGATCTGGTTCCATTTCTGACAAAACAGGGTGACGAGATCGCCAGTGGTCAGACAATCTGTTTCATCCGGGCCGACATTATAATTCCCCGCAATCGAGCGGTCTTTATACTGCGCTTCGGCAATCATCAGATAGGCACTCACAGGTTCAAGCACATGTTCATAAGGTCTGGTAGAATAAGGATTTCTGACGATAATATTCTGTCCCGACTGCGCTGCACGGATACAGTCCGGAATAATACGGTCAGCCGCAAAATCGCCGCCTCCGATGACATTCCCTGCGCGCGCAGTCGATATCGCAGTATCCGAATCCATAAAAAACGAATTTTTATAGCTGCTGGTTACCAGTTCCGAACATGATTTGGAGTTGGAATACGGGTCAAAGCCGTTTAATTCTTCGTTTTCCCGATAACCCCATTCCCATTCTTTGTTCCGGTATACTTTATCTGTCGTTACATTCAGAAATGATTTTACAGAAGGCGTCAGCCGTACGCATTCCATGACGTTTACGGTGCCCATGACATTTGTTTCGTAAGTGTACACCGGATTTTTATAGGATTCGCGAACGATAGGCTGGGCTGCCATATGGATGACAATTTCCGGCTGACAATCGGTAAATACCTGCTGCAGATGCGCAAGATCGCGGATGTCGCCGATTACAGAGTGTATCTGTTTCGATAAACCGCAGATGTCAAAAAGGCTCGGTGAAGTGGGCGCCTCCAGGGCATATCCGGTAATATCCGCGCCTGCCATGGACAGCATCTGACACATCCAGGAACCTTTGAATCCGGTATGACCGGTAATTAGTACTTTTTTGTTTTTATAAAAAGACATATCTGTTCTCCTGTTTGATCATGTATGTGAATAAGGGTTTGCGACACGTTCCAGGATATTTTATACCATTTTTCTTATTTTTTCAACTTAAAATATGGAAAAAACGGTTTTGTATTGATTTCATTGCTGATATACGCTAAGATAGTAATGTTTTATAACTGCGGATGGAGGGATGCGCGATGAATCGACGGATCAGAATATATGCGAAGGCATCATTTGTACCAGAAGAAATTCGGGAGAAAATCAATTGCGGCTGCGACGGATTGGAATACAACCTGCGGGAGGATTTTATAAAGAACGGAGACTGCTTTGAGACGTGTTATCCGAAGGAGATATTTACGATGTATAACGTGGAAGTCGTACATGTACCGTTTTATGCACAGGGCCTGGTCATGAATATGGAACATGTCTTTCAGCACAAAGATCCCGGTCCGATACGAAATGTGTTCCGCCTGGCACAGTATTGCGCAGATATCTGGCAGCACCGGATTCTGGTTGTGATTCACTCTTCGCTATCTTACTTTGACTTTATCGAATACGAACTGTTCCGCAGTCATCTGGTCGGGGTACTCCGGCAGTTTTTTGCGGATTTTCCGATGGTAGATCTTGCGATTGAAAACGTAGTGCCGATGGAATATAAACCGGACAGAAAAGAAAGTCCAAGGCTTTGCAACGGCACTTTTACCGATCTCACCGATATGGTGCGCTGGTTAAGAGAACGGTTTGGTGAACGAATCGGCAGTGTGCTGGATATCTGTCATGCAGCCATGACGGAAAAATATATGACGGCGCTTCTTGCAGCAGCGGATTTTCTGCCGCAGGAGGAATGTCCGGATGAACTGGATTATAGTATGGATCATTTTTTTCGCGCGCATCAGGGTATCTGTAAACTGATTCACTTTAATGATTTTATCGGGAACGGGTATCTGCAGAATCATGGAACGCCGTTTCGGGATCCGAAAAAAGCGGGCGATCTGCTGGAAATGTACAGAAAATATAACTACGACTGTCCGATGACTCTGGAAATACAGGAAGAAAACTATAAAAACTGCATCAATTACCGCCAGACAAGAGCGATGCTGGAAACGCTGCAGGAAAGCCGTTATCATTCAGGAACCATTGAAAAATAAATCGCTGCGGTTATTTTTGAACAGTTCCTGAACGGGAATCGAAAGCCGGACCAGACGCCTGCGCAGAATGCGGTTACAATGAAAGGAAAAACGGACGGAAATGTGAAATATTATTCGTCCGCATCTTCCAGATAGGAATAGGTCATCTGATCTCCGATAACGTTTGGACCGATGTATTGTTCGGCAAATTCAAAATATCCGTTAGAACCCATTCGCCGGATCCAGTCATCTACAGATTCTTTGATACGCAAAAGGCATATGACAGGTTCCTCGTAAAAATCATGCAGCGTTTTGGCGTCTGTCAGATCGTACCTGTCGGCAATTTGAGAGCGGAGTTCTTCGTTAGTGAAAGGATCAAAAGCCATGAGTATGGCATGTTCCAGTCTTGCATTATCTTCATTTCGGAAGTTACTCAGGTCGAAGGATTCTCCCGTATATTTGGACCGGATATCGAACAGCACCAGCGCGATCGCTTCCAGAAGCCTGCGCGTGTTGGAAGCCGGATAACGGCGATAGGTTTTTAACAGATTGCTTTCAATCGGATAGATCATCATCGTATGGAAATCTTCGTCGCCTCTTTGAATCTTTCCAAATTCTTTTTCCATTTGAGAAAAAATCTTCTCAAACTGATATTGCTGCATAAAAAGTTCCTCCTCTGGCTGATTCAATTTTCGTATTTTTTTATCATAAGATCAGGTGTTTTGCTGTCAGAGAACAGCGTGTACCAGTATCATATAGCTGTATGGAGGAAAAGTCAAGGTGTTGATACTGGTATTTGGCGACGGCCGTATGGTTGCCTGGAGTTTCAAAGACGAAGAATACTGCAAAATTACGTTTATGGACAGGAAAAAAGCGGAGAAGGGAGCAGGCAGAGCAGATGAATAAATTACAATATGATAAGAAACGTTTGACAGAAGCGGGCGTCGTCATACTGGCGCTGGTTACTGCAGCGGTTGTTGGAACGGGATCGTATGAAAAGCAGGATGCAAAGGAAGAGAGTCCGTATGAGAAAGGCCGTCAAACGGCAGTCGTGCTGGAAAATAAAAAGATGGCGTCTGGGGAAATGACTTTTGCAGACGGGACGGCGGTGACTGTAGAGCTGCGTATGAAACAGGGAACGTTTTATAACGATACGATGGAAGAATATTTTCCTGGTATATACACATATACGAACAATTATGAGGGCAGTTATGCAATCGTTACGCTGGATGCGGACGGAGAGACGCTATACGAGACTGCATTGGAAAAATTATGGAAGGGGCGCGACCAGACGTTTAATTTTCCGCAAGAGTTTTCACTAAAGTGGACCGATTATAATAAAGATGGATGTCCGGATTTTACGATCGGACAGCCGCAGTCTTCCAGTAATATGGGGTTTTTACTTCTTACTGTGCGTGAAAATGGGAGCATTGCATTGCTCTGCAGGGAAGAAATTGCCAGCGTCTATGATGCGCAGAAAGGATTTTCGGCCATACTGAAACAGGGCAGTCAGACGGGAGCAAAGACCATTCATACTGTCTTTTACAATAATGTGACCGGAGAAAACGAGCGGGCGGACTATGTCTGTGATGAGCGGGAAAATGTATATCGTCTTGTGCCCTGAAAATCGGAAGTTTTGAAAGAAGAAGCGGCTGCCCTGATTTCATGTGAAAATCGGGGCAGCTGATCGGGGTTAAGCCTGTATTTTGGAGAGAAGAGCTTCTTGCAATGCCTGGGAGAAGTTAATTCCCATAGAAATGGCACGGTCATTCAGCCATGACGGTATGGTTAAAGTCTTTTTTACTGCTTTTGTGTCCTTATATTGGTTAATGTCGCACGATACAAGGGAGGAAAATCCGTCAGCCGCGTGAATGGCAGTAATATCGGAGGGAGAAGCGATATTATCTCCATGTTCTAACAATGACAAAAGATATCCGGTAAGAGCTTCCTGTGCCATTTCCATAGCTTCCGGAATAGTGGCGCCGTAGGTATTGCATCCTTTCAGATCGGGAAATTCCACCCAGTAGGATTCATCTTCTTTGTGGAAGATGGCGGGATATACAAATAACATAAAAACCTCCTTTCAAAAACAGTATTACACGTATGGCACGTGTTATCAAGGGGAGATTAAAAAAATAGAAAAGATACAGGTACGGGTTTTTAGGCCTATATGCGAAAAACAGTTGAAATTTGTATGTAGGGATAACAGAGCAAAATACGTAAAGACCCTTGTTTTTCATGACAAGACTATGCATTTATATTATAAATAATTATTTAGTTTACAAAAAATCTAAAATAAAAATAAAGCCCAAACACCTGATTTCTCAGGCGTTTCGGCTTTATTTAACATAAAATGTCATCCCAATCAAAAATGCGGATAACAGGACTTGAACCTGCACGGTCTCCCACCAGAACCTAAATCTGGCGCGTCTGCCAATTCCGCCATATCCGCATAAAAGCCTTGTAAATAACAGGGTACTACTTCTGTCTCGTAGGATTTTTCTCAATTTACACTCGTAAGTTCCCAGTTTCGGCTGTGGAAAATCGGACGAGTTGTCTACTTATTTCTTGGACAACTCTATTATCTCTAATCTTACGAGAAAAGTAAAGTGGAAATATTAACTTTCAGAACGAATTTTCGTTTAAAACTTTTAATATAGCACGTTTACGTCACAGCCTGTAAGTATTTCCATAATTGCTCATTGAAGTGGTAAACTAAAACTGGACACGGGGGTGCAAAAACTAGACACGATGGTATAATCTATGTACAAAGGAAATATCATTCGTGGACAAGTGGCACCATTCAGTGAACAGGAGGTTTGCCAATGAAGTACACCAAGGAACAACGCTTGGACATCGCCAAGCGCGTATACGATGGGGAACTGACCGTGGAGGAAGCGGCAGTCAAGTATGAACTCAACCCATCCAGTGTGAAAGGCTATCTTCGCCTTTACCGTGCTGAAACGGGACTTCCGCCCAGGACGCACAAGAAGAAAACCGGAAACGTCACACAGCCTACCCGGGATCCGAAGGATTCCAGCCTCAAAGAGTATGAATCCATGTCAAAAGAAGAACTCATTGATGCCCTCGTCATGGCACGGATAAACGAAGCCCGCTTAAAAAAAGGATACTCAGTGAAAGGAAGTGGTGTGGAGAAGGAGTATCTTCCTATCGCCAGCGGGAATACCAAGTGATAT
>CAJTMV010000046.1 GCA_910577225.1 uncultured Eubacterium sp.
GTCTGATTTCAGGGAATGAACTTTTAAATTTGTCCACCCTATAGGGTACATTATACATTTAAACCGTAAACATTTAAATCTTTTAAACAATTGAATCGTAAACATTTGAATCGTAAACATATGGATGGTAAACGTATGAAACGCAACAAAGTACAGATTTTTACAATGACACATAAAGCATTTACCCCGCCGCCCGATCCGATGTACGTGCCGCTGCAGGTTGGCCGTGCATGTCACGAAGCGCTCGGCTATATGGGCGATCATACCGGAGAGCATATCTCAGATCTTAACGCCTTTTACAGTGAACTGACAGGCGTATACTGGCTGTGGAAAAATTATTCGGATACGGATATCATCGGCATTTGTCACTACCGAAGATATCTGATTGCAGAAGACGGACATCTGTATGGACAAAAGGACATCGAACAGCTCCTGTCCCGGTATGATATGATTGTCACCAAAAAATTAGAACTGCGTATGCCGTATTACGACGGTTTTGCCTCGACGCATGACGAAAAAGATCTGGTGGAAACCGAACGTGTCGTTGCAGAAAAATATCCCGAATACGCGGCTCTTTTTCATGAAATGGTGCACAAAAAAGAAACTTACTTTGCCAACATGATGATCTGCAGCAAAGAACTGTATGACGCCTACTGTACGTGGCTGTTCGATATTTTATTCGAAGTGCAGCGACGCATCGACACAACCGGATATGACAATTACCGGAAACGTGTCTATGGTTTTTTGTCCGAGTTTCTGCTGACCGTCTGGATTGTAAAAAACGGCCTGCAGGTATATGAAAGCTGCGTGGGAATGAGCTCAGAAAAATCAGAAACCGAAGAAATCAAGCAGGCGCTTTCCGCATATTTTTCCAGACAGGACGTCCCAGGAGCAAAGCAGTATTTTCTGCAGCAGCTGGAAAAACGCCCGGACGTACTCATGGAGGCTTCAGATATCCGGGGCGAATTAAAATTGTGCATGCAGATCATATCTACCTGTGAATACGAAGCAAAAAATCAGGAACAGACCATGCTGCAGCGCGGTCTGTCTTTTGACGAGCTGCTCAGACAGATGAAAAACCTGAACCGGTTTACAGATGAGCTGGAAGAAGCCGATCCCATGCGCCGGCAGCAAAAACTGCAGGCATATGTAAACAGCCATCCGGTATCCATGACTGCCGCGGAAATCGCCGGATTTGTTCTCGGCAAACAGAAAAATCCATAGCCGCCACAGAAACCGCCGGACCTGTTTCCGGAAAATATAAAAATCCGAAAACAGGCGCAACCGCCTCCCGAAGTTTTGCGTTAATATAAGCAGAATACCAGATATGCGTATTCGGATGGGAGGAAATCAGTATGAAGAAAAAATTATCTACACAAATACTAACAGCCATTATGATCATTACCTTTCTCACATTATCCGGATGTGGTAATGGCTCTGCCTCTGATCGGCAATACGATGCTGGCAGTAGTGCGGACCTGAATGTGTCTCAAAAATCAGAAATTACCGGAGAAACTTATGACGTCGAAGCTACCGATGACGCTATGCCGGAAGACACTTCACAATCGATTACAATGGACAAAAAAAACACAGCTGCTGAAGCATCCGGCAGCGAAGAAGGCGCTTCGTTAAACGGCACAGTTGCCAATACGAAAAACACGCAATCGGAAAAGCTGATTTTTACATACAATTATTCTGTAGAAACGACAGAGTTCGACTCTTTCTATGAAAAAATCAGCAAAAAACTGTCGCAGATCGGCGGTTACGTAGAAAACTCGGAGACAGACGGCAGCGCGTCCGACGGCAGCAACCGCTATGCATCTCTGACCCTGCGTGTTCCGGCGAACCAGATGAATCAGATCATCACATTGCTGGACAGCGAATCCAACATTACTTATCAAAGCCAGACGAGCGAAAACGTAACTTTGCAGTATGTCGATATGCAAAGCCACCTGAAAGCACTGCGTACCGAACAGGAAACACTGCTGCAGCTGATGGAAAAAGCCGACAAGCTCAAAGACGTCATCGAATTGCAAAGCCAGCTTACACAAGTGCGTTATGAAATTGAATCTTATGAGTCACGGCTTCGGATGTATGATAATCTGGTAGAATACAGTACGCTGCATCTGAATATTTCGGAGGTACAGCGAACAACGAATCTGCCTTCTTCAAAAACTTCTTTTATGGAAGAAGCCGGAAACAAACTGTCAGATAATCTGTACGCCCTGAAACAGGGATTGCGTGCCTTTGCCATCTGGTTTATCAGCTCGCTGCCGGTTCTGATTCCGATTGCTATTATTCTGGCTGCCGCCATTCTGATTCGTACCAGAAAAAAACGCAGTCCTGAAGATCCGGAATCGCAAGACCAGGACAGCGATACGTCGACCCAATAACAGCCCGGCTGTTCTGTCTGCTGCCAGACCAAATATATCACTGACTGAATTACAGGAAATAACCAGTCCTATTGCCCCGTCTGAATTTCGGAAACACATGGCAAATATCCCCGATGTACGCCCGGTACACCTCCGGTTTTGCCATGCACTCCCGATATTTATCTGGCGCAATATAACTGGTTATTTTTAAACGGTCTGTCAGAGCCGTCTGTCTCAGCGATGTACAGACCGTTCCTGATTCTTTTATCACTGACTTCCTGATGTCGTCAGATTATTTCTTTACTGATCCCAGCCAAAAAACCATACTGCCATCTCATTCTCTCCACGATTGGCCCACGCAAAATACGGAATCATTTTCAGCTGCGCATGTTCGTATTCCGGTTTCTGATATACTGTGTATAATTGTACCTCGTTGTCCGATTTTATTTTCTTTTGCGCGGATACGATAAGCGAAGGATAACTCTGTCCTTCTATGGTAATCGTTTCCTCCTGTACCGGTTCTGCCGCATCGATATGGAATAAATGCAGGTCCGGCCCATTATCTGCCTGCTCTGCACAATACACGACCGGCCCCCGCATAACAGCCAGCCTGCCCGCATTTTCTCTGACACGGTCGTCTGCCTGATAAAATCGTGTCTGCATGTCAAAATCAAATACGATCTGACTGCCATTCTCCCATGAACCCTCAATATAATAATACCCGTTTTCCAGCGTACAGTGAAAAGTCTCCAGTCCGCTGGCCTTCCATTGCCCGCACCATCCCGGAATACGCACAGCCAGCTTCATGACAGCCGATTCTCTGGCCGTATACGTAATGATTACTTTTCCGTCCCATGGCATGCCTGATTGTACGGAAAATGAAGCTGTAATTCCCTGTATCTGCTTCGTTATCGCACCAGACAGATGCAGATGCATAAACAGCGAATCTTCATTCTCCGTATATGCATAAGACGGTACGGAACTTATCATCCTTGAAAGATTCGGCGGACAGCAGGCGCAGCCAAACCATTTCTGACGCACAGGTTTTACATGAAATTTCCGTTCATCTTTCTGACATGCCTCTGGCAGCACTTCCAGCGGATTTACATAAAAGAAACTTTTTCCGTCCAGAGCCATTCCGCTTAATACAGAGTTATAAAGCGCACGTTCCATCACATCCGCATATACCGCATCCGGCTCCATCTCCAGCATTCTTCTTGCAAAAAAGACAAGCCCGATCGATGCGCACGTCTCCGCATACGCCGTATCATTCGGCAGATCGAACGGAAAAGAAAACGACTCCCCGATATGTGTACCGCCGATAGCGCCGGTAATATACATCTTCTCGCGCACAATACTCTGCCATAACTGCCTGCAGGCTTTTTTTAACGATTCGTCATCCATAATCCTTGACGCATCCGCCATTCCGGAATACAAATAAACTGCCCTGACCGCATGGCCGACTGCCTCGTCCTGCTCGCGAACCGGACGATGCGCCTGATAATACTCATATCTCTCCCCGTCTTTTTGCGTTTCGGTACTCTCACAATCCCAGTAATACGGCTGTTTTCCTCTCTCGTCGATAAAAAAACACGCCAGATTTAAATATCGTTTTTCTCCGGTCACTTCGTACAGCCGTATAAGCGCCATCTCTGCAATCTCGTGTCCCGGATACCCTTTCCGCTTTCCTTCCTGGGGACCGAAACAGCTGTCAATATAATCGGCAAATTTCATCGCCGCCCTGAGCAGCCTGTCTTTTCCGGTCGCCTCATAATATGCCACCGCTCCTTCGATCAGATGTCCCAGGCAATACAGTTCATGATGATCCTTGAGATTGGAAAAGCTCTGGTCCATCCCGTTGATTATGTAATAAGTATCCAGATATCCGTTTTCCATCTGCGCGTTACATACGATATCTATCGCTTCATCCGCCGTCCGTTCCAGCTCTGGATCCGGATGATTCACAAGCGTATAAGCAACCGCTTCTATCCATTTGGAAAAGTCGCTGTCCTGAAATACAAATCCGTAAAACCGGTCTTCCAGATGATTCATATCTTCCGGCAGAGCTTCAAATCCGCGGAACGTATAGACCGGCTCTTCAAACGCGCTCCCTTTTTCTTTCTTTTCCCGCATTAGTTTTCCCGCAATTTTAAAATTACGCATGCAAAAACTCGGACTTGCCCCCTCCACACGATCGTTTAATATTTCCCACTGGTACGGAATTACTTCTGTACGCACCAGTTCCATTTTTTCTTTCCAAAATCCGTCTGCCGCTTCAAACTGCCGCAATGCAATCGGCCGGCTGCTGTTCTTATTTTCCATTTTCCTTCTCCTGTTTTTTCTTACTTTTGCATTCCTGTTTTTCTTACTTTTGCATTCCTGTTTTTCTTACTCTGGCATTCCTGTTTTTCTTACTCTGGCATTCCTGTTTTTCTTACTCTGGTATTCCTGTTTTTTCTTACTTTGGTATTCCTGTTTTTCTTACTCTGGCATTTCTGTTTTTTCTTACTTTGGCATTCCTGTATTTCTTACTTTGGCATTCCTGTTTTTTCTTACTTTGCTATTCCTGTTTTTTCTTACTTTGGCATTCCTGTTTTTTCTTACTTTGCTATTCCTGTTTTTCTTACTTTGGCATTCCTGTTTTTCTTACTTTGGCATTCCTGTTTTTTCTGATTTTCTGCTCCATTTCATCCTGCATCTGCACAAATCCGTATTTTTCGTACAAAATTTTCCTGCCGACGTCGCTTTTGGATTATTTATGTAATTCCTCTGTTTTGCGTTTCCCTGATCGACAGCTCCAGCGTCTTTTTGCTAAATTAACGTCCGATTTCAGCAAACAAAACGGGGGTAATCGCAGGATACGTCAGATTTTCCGGTAACAGATCAAATACTTTTACCTCCGCCATCTCACTGTCCGGCATACTGCCGCAGGACTCAATGTTTGCCAGAAACGCCATCCCGTTTGCACCTGCCCCTGTTTGTGGATCTCCTTCCCAATAATCACAAAGCGGCTGTATCGTGTATTCCTCAGCTCCGGATTCCTCAAACAGCTCTCTTTTCGCCGCCTCCAACGGCGTTTCTCCCGGTTCGATATGTCCGCCCTGCGTCTCCCAGGTATTCCGGTCTTTGTGCCGGCTTAGCAGGATACTTCCTTTGTATAACGACAGGATAACAACATATTTATATTGCTGCAATTCATTGCATCGATAGGTTTTGCAAATCATATTGCTGTCTCCTTTCTATCCCTATTTTATCATAGCGTTTTTTTTCGTGCAACGTCATTTTGCCAGCTGTTCCGTAATCATTCCATTACTGTTCACACCCAGACTTTGCACTCGCTGCAAAGTCCGTAAGAACGCGTAAATAAAATCCGGCCTTTGCCGAAGGCAAACTTTCAATGGCTGGATTTCGTTACTGTACGCATGTTTACCTTTGAACAGTAACATCGTTCCGTTCACCCACTGAACTGTTATTATATCTGTCGATACTTAGAGCGTAAAAATCATTTGACTAAAAATCAGAATCATGATAAGGTTTTTAAAGTTACATCCATTAAAAAGAAAGAGGTGACAACAAATGATTTATAACAATTTCCAGGAACTGCGCCTGTCGGCTCTCGGACTTGGGGCCATGCGGCTGCCGGCTGCCGGAGAGAATCTCTCCGAAATCGATGAAGCTGCCACTGAAAAAATGGTCGCTTATGCAATGGAACACGGCATCAATTATTATGATACCGCCTGGGGCTATCACGACGGACAATCCGAAACCGTGATTGGACGCATCCTTGGCAAATACCCGCGCGACAGCTATTTCCTTGCGACAAAATTTCCAGGCTACGACCTTGCAAATATGGATAAAGTCGAAGCCATTTTTGAAGAGCAGCTGAAAAAATGCGGTGTGGAATATTTTGATTTTTATTTATTCCACAATGTATGCGAGATGAATATCGACGCTTATCTGGATCCGAAATATGTGATTTTCGATTACCTGCTAAAACAGAAAGAAAACGGAAGAATCCGCCATCTTGGATTTTCTGCGCATGCAAACTGTGACATTATGAAACGATTTTTAGATGCATACGGCGAACATATGGAATTTGGACAAATTCAGCTCAACTGGATTGACTGGTCTTTCCAGAATGCAAAAGAAAAAGTCGATCTTTTAAATGAACGGCAGATTCCAATCTGGGTGATGGAACCGCTGCGCGGCGGGAAACTGGCCTCTTTATCCCAGGAAGCCTGCGGCCAGCTGCATGCGTTTCGGCCGGAAGCATCGATTCCGTCATGGTCGTTTCGTTTTCTCCAGGGCATCGACGGTGTCACCATGACTCTGTCCGGTATGTCCAGTCTGGAGCAGATACAGGAAAATATTCGTACATTTGAAACAGAGGAAAAACTGACAGAAGAGGAACTACATACCTTACTTGGCATCGCTGACCGGATGATTCAGAATATCCTGCCATGTACGGCATGCCGCTATTGTACCGCGCACTGCCCGAAAGGACTGGACATTCCTTCCCTGCTAAAGCTGTACAACGAACACTGCTTTACCGGAGGCGGATTTATCGCTCCAATGGCTCTGATGGCTGTCCCGGAAGACAAACATCCTTCAGCCTGCATCGGATGCCGCAGCTGTGAAGCCGTCTGCCCGCAGCAGATTAAAATATCAGAAGCTATGTCCGATTTCGACGCGAAATTACAAACGCCTTCTTCATGACCGGCCGATCACTTAGGACTGTTGTCTTTTGCTGATCAGACAAAAAGTACAGCGCCTGCTGGCAAGCCGGCAGGCGCTGTACTTTATTCCTGTAATTATTTATGCGGCGTTTCGTTCCCCGTATCTGAATGTCGTCCATACGAGGAAAACGAATCAGACAACTTCGTCCTTTCAGCCGCGTGCTTTTTTATTTTTCAATTTCTCTAATCAGATTTACCATCTCAATCGCGCCTACTGCACAGTCATATCCTTTATTTCCTGCTTTTGTGCCCGCCCGCTCGATCGCCTGCTCAATATTTTCTGTCGTAAGAATGCCAAACATGACAGGAATGCCCGTTTCCAGAGATACCGCTGCGATTCCTTTGGACACTTCGTTGCATACATAATCATAATGGCTTGTGGCGCCGCGAATAACCGCGCCCAGACAGATAACCGCATCATACTTTTCACTTTTCGCCATTTTAGAAGCGATCAGCGGGATTTCAAATGCACCCGGAACCCACGCGACATGCACGTCTTCTTCTTTTACATCATGCCGTAACAATCCGTCCATTGCTCCGCCAAGCAGCTTCGATGTAATAAACTCATTAAAACGAGCGGCTACAATGCCAATCTTAATCTCCTTCGATACCAGTTTTCCTTCAAATGTTTTCATAATCATAGATTCCTTTCTGTTTTCTAATGAATGATTCCTGCAGCCATGCGCCTGTGTGATTCACATCCGCCGTGTCTGCCGTTTAAATGTTATTCGTATTTTAAAATATGTCCCATACGCTTCTGCTTTGTTTTCAGATAAAACAAATCGTGTGCTGTCGCGTCCATCTGAATCGGAACACGCTCCGAGATTTCCATACCAAACTCCGCAAGCTGATAGACCTTATCCGGATTATTCGTCAGCAGACGCATACTTTTTACACCCAGATCCCGCAGTATCTGCGAGCCAATATAGTACTCGCGCTGATCTCCCGCAAACCCGAGCGCCAGATTGGCTTCCAGCGTATCCATTCCCTGTTCCTGCAGCTCGTAAGCGCGCAGCTTGTTAATCAGACCGATACCGCGCCCTTCCTGGCGCATATAGAGTAAAATGCCTCTTCCTTCTTTTTCAATCTGCGTCATCGCCGCCGCAAACTGCTGGCCGCAGTCGCAGCGCAGCGAGCCAAACGTATCTCCGGTCAGACATTCGGAATGCACACGACAGAGCACGTCTTTCCCATCGCCGATATCTCCTTTTACAAGCGCGACATGATGCTCGCCATTTAACTGATTGACATACCCGTAAGCCATAAAATCGCCATATTTGGTCGGCATCTTCGTAACGGTCACCCGTTCTACCAGTTTTTCATGACATTTTCGATAGTCCTGCAGATCCTGAATCGTTATAAACGTCAGATTCCACTTTTTCGCCAGTTCTGCCAGCTCCGGCATGCGCATCATCGTTCCGTCGTCTCTCATAATCTCACAGCAAAGTCCGCATTCCTTTAATCCAGCCAGCCTGCACAGATCTACAGTTGCCTCTGTATGACCATTTCGTTCCAGAACGCCATTTTTCTTTGCCAGAAGCGGAAACATATGTCCCGGCCGCCGAAAATCTTCCGGCTTTACATCGTCTGCCACACAGTTCATTGCCGTAATGGAACGTTCTGCAGCCGAGATTCCTGTCGAGGTTGATTTATGATCGATCGAAACGGTAAACGCCGTCTCATGATTATCGGTATTATCCTGAACCATCTGTGGAATCCTCAGCTTCTGCACATATTTTTCCGACATCGGCATGCAGATCAGCCCTTTGCCGTGCGTCGCCATAAAATTAATATTTTCTGTCGTGGCAAACTCCGCCGCGCATATAAAATCGCCTTCGTTCTCACGATCCTGATCATCTGTCACTAAAATAATTTTCCCGTTTTTCAAATCGGCAAGCGCCTCTTCTACCGTATGAAACTGAAACATAAACGATCCTCCTAAAATCCATATTTCAATAAAAATTCTTTCGTTATCCCACTCTGCCTGTGCATTTCTTCTGCCGGCTGCATCAGTTTTTCCACATATTTTCCGATAATATCCGTTTCCAGATTCACGATATCCCCTTTTCCACGTTCTTTTAATATCGTCTGTGCCTGCGTATGTGGAATCACCGATACGGAAAAGCGATCGTTCCACACCTGTGCGACGGTCAGACTGATACCGTCCACTGTCACGGATCCTTTTTCCACAATATATCTTAAGACGGCCGGCTCTGCCTCAATCGTATACCAGACAGCCGTATCGTCCCGCTTCGTACTCAAAATCTTGCCGATGCCGTCCACATGACCCGCTACAATATGTCCTCCAAACCGTCCGTCTGCCGCCATTGCACGCTCCAGATTCACGCAGCTGCCACTTTTCATCTGCGCAAGCGAAGACCGGTTTAATGTCTCATGCATCACATCTGCCAGAAAACATCCCTTCGACAACGACGTAACAGTCAGACAAACGCCATTTACCGCAATACTGTCTCCGACTTTTGTGTCTTCCAGCACTTTTGCAGCCTGAATCTTTAATATCGCCGAATGCTGGCCCTGACGAATCTCCTGAATCGTTCCGATTTCCTCAACTATTCCCGTAAACATCTGTTGTCACCTCGCTTTCGATCAGAAAATCTTCTCCCAGATTTATAATTTTACTGTTTGTTAACAAAAACGCTTCTGATACTGCCGCAACACCGGTTCCTTCCACCGGCGTTTTCGCAGCCGCGCCTCCAAACAGCTTCGGTCCAATATACGCCTGTACCTTACGCACGATACCGCTTTCCAGCGCCGACCAGTGCAGACTGCCGCCCCCTTCCAGCAAAATACTGTCAATCTGTTCCTCGCCGAGCACCTCCATCAGCTGCCGCAAGTCCACATGCCCGTTCGTTTCCTCTATTCGCAGCACCCGACAGCCTGCCTGCTCCAGCGCATGCTGCTTTTCACTGTCCGCACGATTCTTTCCTGCCGCAATCACCGTCGGCGCCTGTCCGGCTGTTTTGACAATCTGGGAATCCAACGGAATCCGAAGCGCAGTATCGCAAATAATTCTTACCGGATTTTTCCCGCCCGGTATCCGGCAGGTCAGCAGCGGATCGTCTGCCAGCACCGTTCCAATACCGGCCATAATCGCCGTATACCTGTGCCGCTGCTGCTGCACATGGTTTCTGGCCGATTCTCCGGTAATCCATTTGGAGTCGCCTGTATATGCCGCTATTTTACCATCCATCGTCATCGCATACTTCATTACGACAAACGGTGTGCGGGTCTGTATAAAGTGAAAAAACACTTCATTTAAGCGGTCGCATTCCTCCCGCAGCACATGCTCCGTCACCTGTATGCCGTGTTCCCGCAAAATCTGCACGCCTTTGCCGCTCACAAGTGGATTCGGGTCTGCCGACCCGATAACCACTCTTTGAATGCCCGCCCGGATAATTGCATCCACACAGGGCGGCTGTTTCCCATAGTGGCAACACGGTTCCAGCGTAACGTACATCACTGCCCCTTCCGGCGATTCTTTACAGGAAGCCAGCGCGTTTGGTTCCGCGTGCGGCTGTCCATATTTTTCATGCCAGCCCTGTCCAATCACTCTGTCCTCTTTCACAATTACCGCTCCAACCATCGGATTCGGCGCTGTAAAACCGCATCCTTTCCGCGCATGATCCAGCGCCATGCGCATATATTCACTATCGTTCATGCAACTACCTCCCAATTTGCGGAACAAAACCGATCAGGTACGAATCAGAAAATTTTCCATATAAAAAGCTCCGGGATGTAAAACAAACCAGAGCAGACACCTTCCATGCAGAATACTACCGTTTCTGCATCGATTCTCTTCTTTCATCCAGACTATACTGTCGGCTTCGGAATCACACCGAATCATGCCTTACGGCTCGTGGGCTCTACCACCGGTAGGGAATCGCACCCTGCCCTGAAGATTTTATTCAATTCTGTAGATGATTATAAACCATAGCAAGACGTTACGCAAGCATTTTTTTTTGCAGATGACAGCCAGCTTTAATTACCAAACCCGCCATAAAGCTGTCTGATGTCTGTACAATTGGTGTAAACCAAAAGCACATTGACAATCATTGACAATTCAACAGACTTTATACTCTGGATGTTGTATACTTTCTGACAACAACAGATAACGATCATAAAAGGAGCGCAATAAAATGACAAGCGACGAATAATTACTGCTCTATCAAACATGAAGCCCGCTATACTTCGACTTTTAATCATTATAATAAAAGAGGAATTACTCAAAATATTGACATACTATTTTTCATGTAGTATAATCACTAAAAAGATGGTTATCATATACCCATATACGATTCTTTTCTTTACATATTTATTCTGATTTATACAATTACAGTTCTCATCATATGCAATTATAGAAACTATAAATTTGGTTTCTAATAATCTTTCTATCCTTATGCAACAATCACACATATAATATTCAGGCGCATATACGTCCAGTTTTCCATTTATGTGCTATTTTATTCATTTGAATTTTTTGTCACTAAAAAGCACCTTGGCAATTCCATAGACTTTACACTCTGGATGTGGTATACTATCCATAACAGCACACCATACATAGAAGGAGCGTGATGCTTATGTCACTGACGAATGAAGACTTATTAGCAATCTCTGAAATGTTAGACAAAAAATTACAGCCAGTCAATCATCGCTTAGACAAATTGCAGCCAGTCAATCATCGCTTAGACAAATTAGATAATACTTTAAATAATCTTAAATTCAAACAGGATCATTTGTCCGAAAAGCTAAACGAACTTGAATTGACAGTTAAATACAGCGATCACAACATACGGCGCGATATAAGAAGTCTGCATGAAGATGTTGATACCATTGTTGAAATATTAAGGATCCATGATATGATACCTCTTGCAAAATAATCGTATCGCCTGGCAACCACATAACCGACCGCTAACCAGAGTATAAAGCCTGTTGAATTGCCAATATGCCTTATACTCTTTGTTGCGCACGGTTATTAAGAACAGCTTATGGTAATATTGTTATAAACAAAAAAGGTACAGAATCCTGCTAACAGGATAAGACTTTACACCTTTGGTTCTTTGCTATTCCATTTTATTCCATCTCATATTCTTCAGTCGGAATACCTAACGCAGATAATTTATTTTTAATTACCTTCAATTGATAGTCGAATTCTGTATTCTCGTGATCGCCATTTGCCTTTTTAATTCTCTGTAAATCCGTATATTTATCAATCATTACTGTAATAAGTTCTTTTTCAGTTATTCCTTCTTCCATCCTTTCACCCGCCTTATTATCAAATTACTGGTTAACTGCTCTAAGTATTATAGCGGATTGTATAAAAGGTGTAAAGCCTTATTAAATTTCAATGTCTCGTCTATTCAAAATTCACCAAAACACACGCATCCTTTTGAAATTAGTCCACAAAAGCGCCTTTTCCTTTACAAATAGCAAATTATTTGTTATCCTGTTTACAGGAGGTGATATGAATGCCAAAAGAAAAACATTTACCTGGAAAATTAAGTTATGACAAACTTTTTGCTGCAATGAGCGCAAAAGGAATAAAAAAAATAAATCTTCGCAACGACTACAAAATACATCCAACAACAATACAAAAAATTACAGCCGGCAGAACAATCAATACAGATACCCTGATTATCTTATGTCATGCTCTGGACTGTCAGCCTGGCGATATTATGGAATACATACCAGAAACCGCGCAAAATCAGGATGAATCCTGATTACAATCTTTGCAGTCAGACTAAAGCTCGTTCACAATCAAACGCTGCGCCTGAAAAGACGCTCTATACCAGGAAAAAGTCGTCTCGTCAGGCGCAGCCTGATTTACAGCAAATATTTATTTCTCCTTATTCATCCTGGAGCTGTCCGGACTCATCCACAAATTCAATAATACTTTTAGCCGGGATATCCGTAATAACAATCCTGCCCAGTTGTTCTAACTTCCTAATTGCATCCTCTACTTCCCTGTCTTCCAACTGTAACTGCTCCGCTGTCTGTCTGACCGTCGGCGCAAATCCATTCTGATCGTATGTCGATTTCATATGCGTATAAACTTTTTGGGTAATATGATCCATAAAGATACCTTCTTTCTTTGTTTCCTGATCATTAGTATCTCTGGTATCTGACAATTTATAATGTCAGTTTCAAACAGCTTGTGAAGGTTTTGGGAATCGCCAGTTTAAATTTTACAATATTTTTTGTATAATATAATGAAAAAGAACCATGCTGCCAGGAATAATTTACATTTATTTCGAACAGACTATTGTTACAGGAGCATTGCCATGCACAGACAAATTATTTTTCATATCGATGTAAACAGCGCGTTTTTATCATGGGAAGCCGCCTACCGGATCAGTCACCTTGGCGGTACGCTGGATCTGCGCACCATACCATCTGCTGTAGGCGGAGATATTTCCAAACGCCGCGGCATTATCCTCGCCAAATCCGGGCCAGCCAAAGCATATAAAGTAAAGACTGGCGAACCGATTACAGACGCTTTGCGAAAGTGCCCGCAGCTGATGCTCGTACCTGCAAACTACGAATTATATGAAAAAAACTCCAAAGCGTTTATGAATATCCTGCATCGATATTCTGACAAAGTGGAGCCTTACAGTATCGACGAGGCTTTTATGGATATGACCGGCACGCAGACGCTGTTCGGCCCGCCGATTGTCGCGGCTACAGCCATCAAAGATGAAATTCGCCGTACACTGGGTTTTACGGTAAACGTCGGCATTTCCGACAAAAAACTGCTGGCAAAAATGGCCAGTGATTTTGAAAAACCAGACCGTGTGCATACGCTATTTACCGAAGATATCCAGGAAAAAATGTGGCCGCTGCCTGTACGGGATTTATTTTTCGTTGGCAGCGCCTCTGAAAAAAAGCTGCATTCTGTCGGCATCCTTACGATTGGAGATCTGGCCGCTGCCGATAGAAACGTACTAAAATCTCTGTTAAAAAAGCATGGAGAAGTTATCTGGAATTTTGCAAATGGAAAAGATGTATCGCTCGTAGAACCTGAACCGCCGGATCATAAAGGCTATGGTAATTCCACGACGATTGCCTTCGATGTCACCGACGCTGAGACAGCCAAAATGGTACTGCTGTCATTATGTGAAACGGTCGGAAGACGTCTGCGCAAAGATCAGGTTCGGATCGACAGCGTATCCGTCAGCATTCGGTTTTATGATTTAAGTTCGATCTCACATCAGTGTATCCTACAGACGTCTACAAATATTACAAAAGAAATCTACGCCGCTGCCTGCCGGCTGTTCGATGAGAGCTGGGACGGCACGCCGGTCCGTCATCTTGGCGTGCATACCGGCCATGTATCCAAAGACGGCGCTAACCGCCAGCTGTCGCTGTTCGATCATACCGATTATGAAAAGCTGGAAAAGCTGGACCAGGCTGTCGATTCCATCCGGCAAAAATTTGGCGCTGATTCCATTTTACGGGCTTCGTTTCTGAATCAGGACAACATCGATCATATGAACGGCGGTATCTCCAGAGAAAAACGCACCGTAGATTATAGTCAGATTGATTTGGATCATTATTCTTTTTAAAAGGTAAAGAAGGGATTTCGATGGGCTTTCAAACAGGTGAAATAATAGAAAAACGTGATCACGGCATTCTGCATGGCATTCAGCGGGAAATTGCATGCGAATGCTGGTTTACATGCAACGGCAGAAGCATCCCGCAAATCATCAAGGTCATGGATGAAGAAGGAAAACTGTATACGATCCGGGATATCGAGCTGCTGACATCCGAAACCAAAATATACAGCGGAATACAAACGATCGAGCATCTCTGCCGCATCCATCTGTACGGCAAAGTCTGCCTTGTCAAGCTCATTTATACAAAAGAAAGCTGCCGCTGGACACTCATAGAAGTCTAAGGCGTCCAGTCGATGACCAGTTAAAAAATCTTCCCCTCCGACTGCCGATCCTCAGCCGCCCGCTGCACATCCTTATCCCACACATATCCAAGTCCGCGAATATTTTTAATGTATACCGGCTTTGCCGGCTGCGCTTCGATCTTTTCCCGCAGTCTGCGGATATTCACGGCAAGCGTATTCTCATCTACAAATCCGCCTTCTGTGTCAAATACATGCTCCAGTATCTGCGTCTTGGAAAGAATCTGTCTGGGATGATCCAAAAACAGAAGCAGCAGCTTCCATTCATTCTTAGATAAAGAAACTTCCTCGCCAGATACGGTCATTCTCATTCCCTTCTGATTGACGCATATCGTTTCTGAAAGGATCAGCTCCTTATCTGCTTCCTTTGCATTGCGTTTCAGGTATGCCTCGATTTTCAACAATAAAATGGACAGGCTGAACGGTTTTGTAATATAGTCGTCCGCGCCTGCTTCATAACCCAATACCTGCTCCATCTCCTGATTCAGCGCAGTCAGACAGATAATATACGCATTCTGACTTCTTCTAAGCCATCGGATAAAATCCAGTCCGCTGCCATCCGGCAGATGAATATCGCAGATCACGATATCCGGCAGAACAGACAGCGCCTGCTCCTTTGCTTTGCGTATCGTTTCACAGGAGCAGACTTTGTGTCCCGCCTTTTCCAGCGAAAAAGAAATCCCTCTGTTCACACTGTCTTCATCTTCAAGAACCAATATTTTTCCCATTTTATAACTCCGTTTTCAGCTATCTCATCTGATACAGTCCGGCATATATTCCGTTTTTACTGATCAGCTCCTCATGCGTCCCCTGCTCTTCGATGCCGTGCTCTGTCAGTACCAGTATTTTTTCCGCGTTGCGTATCGTTGTCAGTCTGTGTGCAATCACAAATGTCGTACGGTTGGCAGCCAGTCTTTCCAGCGATTCCTGTACCACTTTTTCACTCTCGTTATCCAGTGCGGACGTCGCCTCGTCAAAGATCAGAATCGGCGGGTTTTTTAAAAATACCCTTGCAATCGATAAGCGTTGTTTCTGTCCGCCGGAAAGTTTGATGCCACGCTGCCCGATATCTGTATCATACCCCTGCGGCAGCTCCATAATAAACGTATGCGCATTGGCGTTTCTGGCTGCCTGTATGACTTCTTCCCGACTGGCTCCCGGCCTGCCATAAGCAATGTTATCATATACAGAGCCGGCAAATAAATACACATCCTGCTGTACCACGCCGATATTGTCCCGCAGACTTTTGATCTGCAGCGTTCTGACATCCTTCCCGTCTACCGTAATCCGTCCGCCGCTTACTTCATAAAATCTTGGAATCAGATTACATAACGTACTCTTTCCAATTCCCGAAGGTCCCACGAGCGCGACGTACTCTCCAGCCGGCACTTCCAGATCGATATGCTGCAGGACCGCGTCGTTTTCTTTGGAATATCGAAACGATACGTCTTCAAAACAGATATTACCCTGCACCTGTTCCAGCTTCTGCGCGTCCGCAGCGTCTTCGATATCCGGCGTCAGATCCAGCATCTGTATAAACCGCTCGTAACCCGAATATCCGTTTTGAAACTGCTCGGTAAAATCGATCAGCGTTTTTACTGGATCTGTAAAAACATTGATGTATAACAAAAATGTCACAAGATCTGTGACGTTTACGATTCCTTTCGTCGCCATCAGTCCGCCAAAAAAAATAACCAGTACGTTGATCAGCGTCGTAAACGCCGTCAGTCCGGAATGATAATGTCCCATATAATGATAACTGTTTTCCTTTGCAGATAAAAATCCGTCGTTTCCTGTTTGAAACTTTGCATTTTCGATCTCTTCATTCGCAAAAGATTTTACAACCCGGATACCCGACAGATTATCCTCAATCTGACTGTTAATCTCCGCGATTTTTTCCCGGTTTTTCCGAAACGCAAGTTTCATTCGTTTATTGTAAAAATAAGCAAACAGAATCATCACCGGAATCAGTGCAAAAGCGATCAGCGCCAGATACGGCTGAATCGATATCAGTATTAAAAAGGCGCCGACAATCTTAATCAAAGATATCGCGATATTTTCCGGTCCATGATGCAGCAGCTCCGTAATTTCAAACAAATCGCTCGTCACACGGGACATTAGCTGGCCGACTTTTTGTTCGTCATAAAAAGAAAAAGACATTTTCTGATAATGATCGAAAATCTCTGCCCGCATATCGTATTCAATATTTGCCCCCATGACATGTCCATAATTCGAAATATAATAATTGCTGTACCACTGTATAAGTACAAGCGCAATCATCACAATTCCCAGCCGGAAAATCATACTCTGCGCCTGCGACGCCTGCATATTCACAATTGTGGAAGTTACATATCGTACAATCAGCGGTATCACCAGCGCCGCGGCAGCAGATACGAACGCGAAAAACATATCCGTCCAGAACACCTTCCTATACGGCTTGTAGTATGCGGCCAGTCTTCGTAAAATACCGGCTTTGGAATTTTTTACAGAGTTTGCGGAATTCATGGCTGTGTCTCCTTTCCGTATTTTGCAACGTTCCTGTCTTCTCTATTTTTAGATCTTTCGTCACATCCCAAACACAATACATGTATATTATAACAAACTTTCTGATCTATTTCCATAATAAAGTCACACATAATCTCCCATCCCGATATTCCACTTCCATTTTTCCGCCCGTTTTCTCTGTCAGCGTACGTGCAATGGACAGCCCAAGACCGGTCGACCCCCTGCCGTCTTCCACTGTATAAAACCGCTCCGACAAACGCGCGGCACTGACCGGATCCAGCTTTTGCGCCTGATTCTCAAAGCAGATCCTTCCCTGTGCGTCCAGACGAATCGTAAAGTCTCCGTCGCTGTATTTGACTGCGTTGCTGATAATATTGGAAAAGATTCTGGCCGCCGCCTGACGGTTCAGCTTTCTTTTTACCGGCTGTTCACAAAGGCTGATCTCAGGCTGAATGCCTGCGTTTAAAATGGCGCCGTAATAAGCCGCGATACTCTCTTCCAAAACGGCCCGCAGAGACAATTCCTCCGCTTCCTCATACGAGTCTGCAGACAGTATGACCGAATAACGAAATAATTCTTCCGTCAGAGCTTTCATTGCATCCACCCGATTTGCAACCAGTTTCAGATACTGAGCGGCCGTATCCGACATCTCTTCGCTGTCCAGCAGATTCAGATAACCGTAAATAGCAGTCAGCGGGGTCCGAAGGTCGTGCGAAATATTGGTAACTGCCATTTTCAGCTCCTGATCTCCTCTCGTATACTGGATTTGTTTCTGACGAAGCAGCTTTAGCTGCCGGTCTAAATCGGCAGCTAACTGGAGAACCTTTTTATCAGAACAGGAAACGTCGATTCCTGTATTTGTATCTGTCTGCATACGCCTGGCAAGCTGCATTCGTATCTCATCGACAGATCGCCGGATCGAAACAATCCTCGCAAACAGACCCGCTGTCACTGCAATGAGTGCAGCCAGACATATCATAAGCATCTATTTAATATCCTTTCTGCGAAACATAAAAATACCGGTAAGATTGGCCGCTATTATAATAATCGCTGAATAACAGCATGACAATGCCGGATGCCGCAGGATCTGGTTCTGCAGTGAACTGATCGAAATCTGATAACTCTGTCCGCCCGGCAAAAAATCGGTCAGAAACTGATAAATTTCACGCTGTATCCCTTTCACATAACCCGGATTCGGAATCTCTTCTCCATACGTTATCGTGTCGCCTGTAATACTAACCTGCGGAACCGTCTCGGGCTGGCCAAGTTTCATAACCAGATAAGATGCCAGTACAATAAATGCAACTGCCAGCAATACATTTGCCATCGATGCATGCGACTTACTGCTGATCAGCATGCCGCATAAATTATAAATAGAAGCATATGCCATACATAAAAACAGCAAAATAACAAACAGCCACAAAAACTGCTCCGCCGGCATATACGGTTTCCCACATAAAACCGTCCCTACTGCCAGAGTCAGCAAGACAGATACCACTGCCTGAAATATGGATACGGTCATACAGCAAATATAATTTGACAAATAAATGCTCGTACGCGACTGCCCGGTCACCAGCTTATTTCGAATCGTTCCTTCCTCATATTCTGTCCCCGTAAACAAACTGCAAAACACCGAAAAAACAATGCCTGCCAGAATCATATGCTGAAATAAACACTCTGCGAGCACCTCCGGCAACGATATTGTTGTATAAACACGCGGCACACGGCGGTAAAAGTCAAAGAAAATCCCCAGCGCAAATCCTGCCAGTACGACCAGTCCTCCCCAGAATGATTTCGATTTTTTAATACGCAGAAAATCTGCACGCAGTAATTTACGCATCTTCGCCACCTCCTATCAGCCGAATGTAATAACTTTCAAGACTCTCCTCTCTCTCGTGTATCCGCATTACCTCACACTGTTCTTTTTTAAGCATTGTAACAAGCTCCGTAATCTGTATCGTTCCATAAATATCCGCCTGCGTGTCTGAATGTACCGCATAATCCATCCCCATTTTATCCAGTATCAGCGCCAGTGTTTTCGTATCTGACACTTCCACACAGATACATTTGCGGCAGGCTTTTTCCAGCTCTTCTGCGCTTATTTCTTTTAACATATGACCATGATCGATAAATCCATAATGCGTCGCCAGACGTGACAGTTCGTCTAATATATGGCTGGAAATCAGTACCGTGATCTGTCTTTCCCGATTTAGCTTTAAGAGCAGCTCACGGACTTCTACGATTCCCTGCGGATCCAGTCCGTTTACCGGTTCGTCCAGCACGAGAAAATCCGGGTTGCCAGCCAGCGCAACTGCGATTCCAAGCCTCTGGCGCATGCCAAGCGAAAAATTCTTTGCTTTCTTCTTGCCGGTATCCGCTAATCCTACGAGCTCTAACTGCTCCTGAATCTCATCGAAGGAAGGCCGGCCCAAAATCAGATATTGCTGACGCAGATTTTCCTCCGCGGTCAGATTCAGATAAATAGACGGCGACTCTACTACCGCTCCCATTCTTCTTCTCATGTCTGCAATTTCTTTCTGTTTCCAATCTGTTCCATACAAAAAATAATTTCCTGCGGTCGGTCGCTGCAGTCCGCAGATCAGCCGAATCAGCGTCGTTTTTCCCGCTCCGTTTTTTCCTACAAATCCATAAATCGAGCCTTTTGGCACGTGCATGGATAACTGATCGAGCGCTTTAAAATGTCCGTAATGTTTGGACAATGCTTCTGTTCTTAATACGTCTTCCATTCTTAACCTCCATTTGGCGACTGTTATCCTGATACATTTCCCGTATGTACGTAACAGCCGGATTTCATATCCTAAACCAGTCGTTACTGCTTTGTTGCATCCATACTATTACAGAAAGGTTAAGAAACCTGTTAAGAAAATCATAAAGAAATAATTAAGATACTGCCAGCTTAAATCCGATTCCCCAGACCGCTTCGATATAGTCCCTTCCGCCAGCCTCGCGCAGCTTTTTCCGCAGATTACTGATATGCACGTTCAGGGAATTATCCGTACAGTCCGGCGTATCCATACTGATACGTTCCAGTATGACAGAGCGCGTCACGACCTGCTGCGGATTGTGCATCAGCAGCTTTAGTATCGCAAATTCTGTTCTGGTCGTTTTTACCGGCTGTCCGTCCAGCCATAATTCATGCGTCGTTACATCCATTTCGATCTCCTGCCAGCGCAATACCTGTCTGGTATCATTTTTTTGCTGATTGCGAAACTGAACGATAATGCGCGCAAGCAGTTCCTGAATCTCGAATGGCTTTGTCAGATAGTCGCAGGCTCCGCGCATCAGCAGACTGACCTTATCCGAGACATCCACCTTTGCGCTTATTACAATTACCGGAATATGTCTGATCTTTTCTAATACTTCTTCGCCAGACAGTCCCGGCAGCATCAGATCCAGCAGTATCAGATCCGTTCGGTTTCGTTCCAGCAGCATCAGCGCTTCCGTCCCCGAATAGGCGCGTAATATTTGATATCCTTCCTTCTTTAATACTTTTTCCAACATGTCTCCAATATAAATATCATCATCGATAATTGCAATCGTTTCCATCTGTTTTCCTTCCGCGTTGTCGCTGATTCCTGTAACCATTATTCCATCTTTACCACACTGTTTACGCCGCCGTCTTTTTCCCTTGTCTTTGTCACGATCACCTTCCGATCGATCTGCTCTCTAAGCTGCGGCACATGAGAGATCACGCCTACCAGACGGTTCCCTTCTGTCAGCCGCACAAGCGCTTTCATCGCCTGGTTAAGAGCGTCGTCGTCTAACGAGCCGAATCCTTCGTCTACAAACATCGAATCCATCTGAATCCCTCCGGCATAAGACTGTATTTCATCCGACAGACCGAGCGCAAGCGACAAAGACGCTTCAAACGTCTCTCCGCCGGATAAAGTCTTCACACTTCGCTCTGTCGCGTTATAATGATCGATGACACACAGCTCCAGCCCCGCTTTTCCTTTTAAGTTCGTTCCGCCCTGATCCCGCTTCAGCTCATACTGTCCGCCGCTCATCGTCAGCAGGCGGCGGTTTGCCCGTATCAGTATACGATCGAAATATGCCGTCTGAATATAAGTTTCCAGTTCTATTTTCGGCTTTCCGTTTAACATGCCGTTTGCCGTATCGGATAATGCACGCATCCAGGTATACTTTTTTTCCACCTGCGTAATTATCTCCTGTTTTTCACGGACCTTGTTATAAATATCCTGATTGACGGAATGTGCGTGTTTTTTATCGTCTCTTCTTTTTCGCAGATGCGCCTTTTCTTCCAACAGCCGTTCTTTGCGTTCCCGTACAATTTCTTCCGAAACCGTTCCTGCTTCGCCTGCCTCATTCAGCTGACTGGTCAGCGTTTCGATTGCTGCCAGAAGCCGTTCTGTTTTGGTCCTGCAGTCTGTATATTCATTTTGCGCTTTATGAAAAGTATCTTCCAACGCTTTTTTTTGTTCGCATAATCTGCGTATTTTTTCTTCTGCCTGTTCTTTTTGTTCGGTTCCCAGCTGTTTGATCAGCGCTTCGATTTTTTCCGCGCGGGCCTGGTTCTGTGTTTTCTGACGCTCCAGCATCACCCCGGCGTGCCGAATCTCATCCGCAAGCTGCCCCAGCCGCTCCTGTTTTTCTGGTATCTGCGTTTCCAGTTCCTGTTTTCTGAACAGTTTTTGACGATTCTGCGCCAGCTGACGATCTAAAACTGTCAGCTTTTGATTCAGCTCCTGTTCCATACGGGCCGCCGTATCCAGAACCTCTTCTTCCGCGATCTGATCGATCTTCTCTTCTGATAATTGCGGACCATCCTTTGCAGAAAATTCGTTCACACTCCCAAACAGCTGCTTTTTCTTATCGCTTCTTCTGTTTTTAATAACTTCCAGTTCTTTTTCCAGGTTTGTCAGCAGCTCCCGTACACGCGTCAGAGCTTCTTCTTTTTTCTGCTTTTGCGTCTCAAATAATCTGCGCTTTTGTATCTCGCCTTCCATTGCAGTCACACATCGCTCCAGTCTCTGGCTGTATACCTGCATTTTGACAAAGCAACCCGCTGCGTCTGTCGTAAAATCATCGATTTGTTTTTCGGATATCCGTGTTTGTACCTGGGGCAGGTGCAAAAACTGTTCTGTCTCTGCCAGCAAATCTTCGGCTTTTTGCAGCTCTCTGGCAATCTGTTTTTGCAGAGTTTTCTCCTGCCCGTTAAAATCCGCCAGACACTGCTGTATGTTGCTCATTTGCTGTTCGATTTTTTGTTTTTCATTTTCTTCTTTTTGTGCCGTCTGTCTGAGCTGTTCCAGCCGGTGTTTATCCGCCTGCGCCTCCCGGTGCTGCTGTTCTCGCTGACTGGCCGCCTGCTGCAGATACGCCTCCTGTTCGTCGCGGTCAGACAGATATTCTGGCAGACGCAGCTGCCTGATACTGTCTTCCAGCTGTCTTCGTTTTTCCTCCAGCTGGCCGTTTACTGCCGCGGATTCCTGTTTTTTTTGCTGCTGCAGCTCATCCAGTTCTTTTTGTTTTGCTTCGCTGTCTTTCAGAAGCGCATCCAGTTGTTCTTTGCGTTTCTGATTTTTTTTTGCATATCTGATTTTGACAGTCAGTTCTTTTTCTTCTGCCTGCAGCTGCAGCTGTTTTTCTGCGAGTATATCCTCCGGATTTGTTAAAACGTCGCCTGTGCCGTACAACAGGACTGCCAGCTCTTGTGCTGTCTGCGTCTGCTCCGCCAGCCGTTCCGTCAGGAGTCCTGCCTGGGCGCTGAGCCGTTCTGCCTTTGCCGCCGCCAGATCCAGCCGCTTTTTTTCCTGCGCCAGCTCTTCTTTTTCAGGTACTGCATCCGGTACTTTTGCCAGATGCGGATGGTGACAGGAACCGCACACCGGACAGGGCGTATTTTGTGTTAACCCGCGTGCCAGAAGTCCTGCCTGGGCATCCAGAAAACGCTGTTCCAGCTGCTCATAACCGCGTGCCGCCTTCGTTTTTTCTTCTGCCGCAGTACGATAGTCCTCCTGCGCCCGGCGCAGTTCTTTTGCGCGTTGTTCCAGCCGCTCCAGCTCCTGCTCCAGCTTTTGCTGCGTTTTTTTCTGTTCTGCAAGCTCTTTTTGATACTGCTGCAGCTTAAGTATCTCAGATTCGCTGTCTTTGACGCTTTCCCATTCCTCTTTCCACAGTTCCAGCTGTCTGCGATGCTCCAAAGCATCCTTTTGTATCTGTTTCTGCGCGTTTTTTTGCTGTTCCAGCTGCTTTTCCAGCGCCTGCATACTCTGCCTTTGTTCCTGGTACAAACGCAGCTGTTCTGATGCCTGCGCTGCGGCATGGCCTGCCTGTATTTCTGATTCGGCTGCGTGTTTCAGCCGTTCCA
Source organism: uncultured Eubacterium sp. (assembly GCA_910577225.1). Taxonomy (GTDB): domain Bacteria; phylum Bacillota; class Clostridia; order Lachnospirales; family Lachnospiraceae; genus Eubacterium_J. Next base: position 23,896 of record CAJTMV010000046.1, read on the forward strand.
GCTGTACGTTTCGTTTTTCTTTTGATGCAGCAAGGGCGTCCGCCTGTACTTTCCAGTCTTTGTATTCCGATTCCGCCTTTTGGATTTGCGTCTTTGTCTGTTCCTGCTCCTGCGTTTGCTGCCGGACCAGACGATACTGCTCGTCCAGCCTTTGTTTCAGCTCCTGCGCCTGTGCTGCCAGCTGGTCACAGTCTGCCAGCTGGTCAGCCTGTGTGTTCATTTTTTCTATCTGTATGATTGTCTCCGCTTCATTTTTTTTCTCTTTTACGATCTGTACCCGCAGCCTGGTTTCGCACTCTGTTTCCTGCTGCAGTTCTTTTTTTTGCCGGCCCAGCCGGTCAGCCTGACGTTTACACGCTTCTCTCTGGCGTTCCAGCCGTTCTTTTTCTTCTCCCGCCTGTGCAAGCGTTTTTAATTCTTCATTATCTGTCTGTATCGTCTGCTGCAGCTGTTGTCTGCGTGTCTCCATCTCCTGATACCGTCCGGATTCGTCTGTAAACTGCCGCAGCTTCTGCAGCTGCAGCTCCTTTTCCTGCTGCAGCTGCGCAAATAACAGAAGCTGGTCCTGCTGTTCTTTAATCAAAAGTGCAAGCTGCCCGCATTGCTGTGCATCCTGCTGCGCCTGCTGCAGCCGTTGTTTTGCCGTTTCCAGCTCCGGCTGCTGCCTCTCAAGCATTTCCTTGTTCGCTTCCAGCTTTTCCTGTTGTTCCTTTACTTTGTGAATATTCCCGATCAGCTGGTCTTCTTTCTGCATCTGTCTTTCCAGCTGTTCGGTCTGCCCATCCAGTACCCGCAGCGTCTCCCCGTCTTCTGCGCACATTTGTCCAAGCAGCGACAGCCCCTCTGCAATCCTGCCGTCAAATTTTTCTTTCAGCAGTTTCTGCATTTTTTCTGCCGTCGGCGTCTGTTCGCTGCAAATCACACTGTCCATATACTGACGGATACTGCGTTTTAGTTCCTCGTACGCCTTCCCTTGTACCTTTTCCGCGGCTTTTAACTGTTCCTGCAGCCTTTGATAAAGGCCGGTCTTAAAGATCTGTCGAAAAATACCGATCCGTTCCTCCGTCCCGGCCAGCAGAAGTTTTTGGAAATCTCCCTGTGCAATCATCGCTATTTGTGTAAACTGTCTGCGATCCAGTCCTATCAGCTCTGTAACTGCCCGTGTCACTTCCTTTGCTTTTGTTACCGGATCTCTTTCATCCGGATAGGTCAGCTCCGCGTCTGCCCTCTGCAGCGTATATCCTTTTCCGCGCCCTTTTGGCCTCATATATTCCGGATTCCGTTTTACCGTATATCGTTTTCCCCGATAGTCAAACGTAAATATTACAAACGTTGGAACGTCGTCTCTGGCATATTTGCTGCGGAACATATCCGCCCTGCGCACATCGCCGCTGGCTTCTCCATATAATGCGAACGCAATCGCGTCAAATATCGTCGTCTTTCCTGCTCCGGTATCGCCGGTAATCAGATACAGCCCCTGCCCGCCGAATTGCTCAAAATCGATCTCCGTGCCTGAGGCATATGGCCCGAACGCGTTCATAATCAGTTTTACAGGTTTCATTGTATCCTCCTTTGCAGATAGGTATGTATCGTTCTTCTTTACCGGTTCTCTTCGATCAGACGGCTGACAAACGCTGTCTGCTCCTGACTCATCGGCTGATTGTTCTGCAGCTCGTAAAATTCTTCAAATAATTCCAGTTCTGATTTTCGCTGCGCGTTTTCCGTCATCTCAACCAGACGATTTTGTCTCGTACGGCTGTTGTCATATATTAGCTGCATCAGATTCGGATAAATGATACGCAGTTTTTGCAGACCATCCAACACATCTTCCTCATCCGTCAGCGTAATCTGTACGTAATCGTGCATATTCGTTCCCTGATAAAACGTACGCGCCGTCACTTCCTGATACGTTCCGCGTATTTTGCGCATATCACGAAGCGGCGTTAACGGAACCGTATGCAGCATTACCTGTCCCTTCTCTTTGCACTCCACGACGACTACCGATTTTTCCTGTGCCGCTTCTGAAAAAGAATATTTTAAAGGCGTGCCGCAGTAACGCACAGTTTCCCGCTTTACAAACTGCGGACTATGAATATGACCAAGCGCGACATAATCAAACGCGTCGAACGCTTCTGCATCCACCTGATCGATACCGCCAACAGAAATAGTTTCTGAATCACACCTTCCCGCTCCGGTAACAAACTGATGCGCAAGCAGAATATTTCGCTGATTTTGGTCGATATCCATTCGCCCGATCGCTGTTTTAACCGCGTCATGATAACTTTCCGGCAGATTTTGTTCTTTCTCATTTTCCAACACATGGCGCACAACGGCCGGTTTTAAAAACGGCAGCAGGTAAACGTACAGTTCTCCATAGGCATCCGTTAACGATATTTTTGCAGCCGTTCCATCATAAACCGGCGATACATATACGTCCCTGCGGCTCATCAGCTGCGCTCCGAACGCAATGCGTTCCGGTGAATCATGATTGCCGCTGATCGCAAACACTTTGATTTTATGATCTGCCAGACGGGTTAAAAACAGATCGAATACTTTTACTGCCTCGGCAGAAGGTATCGGCTTATCGTAAATATCTCCTGCAATAAAAATTCCGTCTGCCTGCTGCTCTTTTGCAATTTCCAATATCTGGTTTAAGATATAAATCTGATCTTCGATCAGCGAAAATTCATTCAGACGCTTTCCGATATGCAGGTCTGAAATGTGGAGAAACTTCATATGCATCCTCTTTTCTGTTCAAATGACACGGACTGCCTTCGTGCCGCTGTTTTTACACATCTGTTATGTTCCTAAAAAATCAAAAATATTCAGCTGATTTTCTTTCCATGATTTTTGTTCCGCCTCTCTGATCGTATCCGTTTCTCTGACGGAACCGATCAATAGCGGCGCATGCGGATCGTGACATTTCATATTGTGCAGTACGGTCTGCCTGTCCTCATTCGCGTAACAATAGAGGCATCCGTGCCCGCACGTATTGTAGGCGCCAATATCTGCTCCGAGCAGACATGCACAGGCGTCCCGTGCCGTTTTCTTTTTCGGAACCGTCAGTTTACATCCGATTGCCTGTTCCAGTATTTCTTTCGACAGACATCCGTCAGCGTCCACATGATCTCTGACGAGACTGCCGCTCTCACAGCACAGATGAATCTGCATCTCATTTTCCGCGGCAATCCCGGCCATTGCGGTTATCAGCTCCAGCTGTTCCTGCCAGGCAACCGTTCTGGCTTTTGGAAAATTTCTTTTTGTTTTTTCATACAAATCCAAAAAACTTACGACACACTGCTTCGTATAACCTTTTAACGTCTGAGCCATTTTCTGAAACTGACGAATGTGAAAGTCGACCGGACAGGATTCTGTAATAAACACCGGATCATACCTCCAGCTGACTTTCCGCACGCATGCCATTTCAGATAATTTCTGAAAGGAGCGCATGACCTGGCGCATATCCGGCACATACGGTTCTATATCTTTTCCGTAGGGGGTTATCGTTACAGACCAAAATGTTTCATATGCAGAAAGACTTGTAAAGCCGGGGAACATCGGCGCCGGATTTTTTGTACAAAATACGATCGCGTCGACCACTTCCGGATGCAGAACGTATTTTGTAATCTGGGACGGGGCATATGGATTGCGTACCAGTACGTATCCCTCTTTTATACGGTTATAAAACCAGGTGCTGTAACAGGCTGGAATATCTGTGCGGTTGCCTGTATTTATAATCATACTGCCGGCCGCTTTCTAATGATTATTTTCTTTTTCATTTCTTTTTGCATCTCCTGTCGTTGTTTTTTAGTTATAATAGCATACTTTAGGTAGCATTTTCAAATTTTATCGATTGTGTATTGGAGAGGGGCTTAATGATTTGCTGTTATTTATGGGAAATGTCGTTTACTTAACCGGTGAGGGCTCTGAAATGGAGGTTTAGGGAATAATCTGGCGGTGAATTATGAGGATGTGTTGCAGTTTGAGTGGCTGCGCGGACGTGTGTGTGGCTGCGCGGACGTGTGTGTGGCTGCGCGGACGTGTGTGTGGCTGCGCGGACG
>CAJTMV010000047.1 GCA_910577225.1 uncultured Eubacterium sp.
AGCCTTGGCAGGAAGGAATTATCATGCAGTGAAAATACGATACCGCTTACCCCGAAAGAGTTTCTTTTAATGTGTGCCTTTTTGGAAAAGCCGGATACAATCCTTACCCGTGAACAGCTTATGCAGAAAGTATGGGAAACAGATGCCCCTATTGAGCAGGGCAATGTCGATAATTATGTATATTTTCTCCGCAAGCGCCTGCGGACGCTGAACAGCGGCTGCTCCATTACAGCATCCTACGGTTCGGGGTATTTACTGGAGGTCTGCCATGATAAGAAACCTTAAACGGAAATTGTATTTCCTTTTTGCCAGCAGCATCATGCTTGTCTTTACAATCGTATTTTTCCTGCTGGCATCCGAAAATATAGAAACCATGCAGAATGCGGAGCTGAATTTTGTAAACAGGCAGGCCACCAACCTCACCCTGCTTTTTGAAAGTTCTACAAACTATGCGGAAAATTTGGGGATATGTGAAAAGAAGTATGATTATGCTTTCCGCTTATTTACAGAACACGAGAAACTTCTCTATGAAAGCGCTAATATAAAAGATGCAGCCGAAACAATCGATCTCTTTCTGGAGTCCCTGAAATCCATAGAATCCACCTACAGCAATGAGTCCGGCTACAGCAACCAGAGCGGAACCCATACATTCCGCTCTGTAAATGGCAGGCCATATTATGGCATACTCTGTTCCATTTACACCAATGAGGGATACCTGAATCTTGCCATAGTAAAAGAGAAAAGCAGGATAACAGATTTTTCCTCCACAATCATGCATTATTTTCTGATATGGCTCATAGTCCTTATCGCCGTCCTGTTTGTATCAGTCCTGATCATCCGGCAGGCAATGAAGCCTACTGAAAAAGCCATGCAGAGCCAGAAAAATTTTATTGCTGCCGCATCCCATGAATTAAAGACACCACTGGCAGTCCTGCTGACTGCGACTGATGCCATTGAGAGTTCTCCCGGCTGTACTTCACATATAAAAAATCATGTCGCCCTCATGGATACAGAAATTTCACGCATGGCGAGGCTGATCCAGGATCTGCTCCTGCTTTCTTCCATCGATACAGGGAACTGGATGTTCCATAAATCAAAAATAAACGTGGACACTCTGCTTATCAGCCTATATGAAAAATTTGAGATTATCTGTCAAAAGAAATCCATTGACCTGCAGATAAGGATGCCGGATGAATGTTTCCCACCTCTTTTCTCTGACGAAGACCGTCTGAGCCAGATCATCAGTATTTTTCTGGACAATGCGATTTCCTATTCACCGGAACAATCTTCTATTTTGCTAGATGCTTGCATCAAAAAGAATCATCTGTCCATCCGCATCACAGATCACGGCATCGGAATCAGCGCGGAAGATAAGAAACATATATTTGACCGCTTTTATCGCTGCGATAAGTCACGCACCCAAAAAGGCCACTACGGATTAGGTCTTAGCGTTGCAAACGAACTGGTCTCACTCCTTGACGGGAAGATCTATGTAAGCGATACTCCTGGGGGCGGATGCACTTTCACGATTACTATACCCTGGAACATTGCAGAATAGTTAACACTTCTGCAATGTTCCGTTTTTAAAATTCAGGCAGTAAAGCCTGGCAGAGAGATTGGATTTGGTAAAGCGGCGAAGGAATTGGGAGTCAGCACTGCGGACGCAGAACGTGGGATTGCTTTTCGTAATTGGGTATGGTATAATTTTCACCAGTACAAACCGATAAATCGGGATTTATGGAGGCAAAGAGTGAAAAATTATGTTGTTGAAAGCTATGAGAAATACCGTGAGGAAGATAGATTATCTACAAATAATGCTCGAAAAATCGAATTTCTGACCACAATAAAAGTTCTGGACAATTTGATAACCGAAAAGAAGACGATTCTTGATTGCGCAGCGGGAACAGGAATTTATTCTTTTCATTTTGCAGATAAAGGACATATCGTTACTGCAACAGATATTACGCCAAGACATATAGAAGTTATTCAAACCATTCTAAGGGATAAGCCTTACAAAATGAAAACAGCGATTCTTGATGCGACTGACATGAGTATATTTGAAGACGAAAGCTTTGACGTCGTATTAAATATGGGGCCATTTTATCATTTGGTGAATATTTCCGACAGGCAAAAATGTATAAAGGAATCCTTGCGGGTATTAAAAAAGAATGGTTTTTTGATTACAGCATATATTCCGAGATACTTTGTGTTCCAATATGTAGCTACACAGAACAAAGATTTTTTAGATGCAACGCTTGCCAAACAGATTACTCAGACAGGTGAACTTCATCACGATGATGAAAAATGTTTTTGGACAGATACCTATTATTCTACTTGTGAAGAAATGGAACAATTATACCAGCAATATGATATTTCTGTGATCGACCACTTTGCACAGGATGGTCTGACAGCGTGTTTTTCAGAAAAAATTGATCAGTGGACTGATCAGGAATTTAAGATCTGGTGTGATTACCACTATGACATTTGCAGGGAAAGATCCATACTTGGTGCAAGTAATCATGTAATCATCATAGGGCGAAAATAAATTCCAGTTTATCAGTCTAATGTGCCTTCACTGATCCTGTATTTTATGGCTGCATCGCTTTTATTTATTTCATTGTTGTAAATTTGTCTGCCGATGTCTGACCGTTCTTGCCTGCTGTACCCCATTGGCAAACCTCCTGTTCCTTTCGTAGGGAATGATGTCCATATACAATACAGACCGCGTTTCATCTTATCCTGTATCCTGTCTAATTTCTCCCCTCCGTGTCCAGTTTTCGCGTACCACTTCATTCACTCACAGGACAGTTACTATTGACACCCTGCCAGCCATCAGGTAAGATAGAAAAAACACCACGGCACAGAAAGGAACCCTTATACATGTTTCAGAGAAAATTATTTCAAAAAAAACTCATCACCAGCGTGCTGACGCTTTGTATGCTGACAGGCAGTCCCGGCAGCCTGAACGCAGCGTCCGCACTACCGGCAGAACCGGTTCCGGTACAGGAATCTTTCGATTACCCTATTACTGCGCAGACGAACAAACAATCCTCGCAATCGATCCGGATTACCTGGGATTCTTCCAAAGACGCGCTCGTAAAATATTACTACGTTCTGCGTCGAAATATGAAAAACAGCATTGGAAACGGCGCATGGAAAACGATCGCACAGATCGAATCTGACGGTATAAGCGGCGGCCCTTCTTATTCCTATACAGATCAGCTGGCAAAAGATACTCCGCAACAATACGAATACAAAATCTGTCTGCTGACAAAAGATGGGACGACAGATACCAGAGATGCAAACTACGCATCCATAACCAATGATGCTGCCGTACCAGGGTCAAATATTAAAGTATGTATCGATCCGGGTCATTACGGCACGCTGAACAATAATTATGAATATACCGGAGCGGATGGAAATTATCCCTATTCTGAAGCAGTCTTTAACCTGGAAATCGCCAAAGAACTGCAGAAAGAGTTGAAAAACGCATACGGAATTGACAGTTATCTGACGCGTACCAGCTCGTCCATCCGTCTGGTATACGATGGAAAAAATTATAAAAACGAAAACCTGGATACGAAAAATATCGCGATTCGCGGATATGCCGCAAAACAGCAGAACTGTGATCTGTTTCTTTCGCTGCATACAAACTCCACAAGCCGCCAGAAAAAAATCTGGAGCCAGCCAAAAAGCATTAACAAGGCTTATGTATTTGTCAACCGTACCGCCCATAAGAGCGGCCAGGGCATGAAGATTGCAAATGCCATCGGTGTCAGCCTTACGGAATACAATCAGGAATCCGGCATACAGACAGCCGGCTTTATTACAAGAACCAAAAACAAAGCTGCAGCATTTTCTTCCGCAAACAACGATTCTTCCAAAACAAACGGCACCGTTATCCATCGCAAAAGCAGTTCCGGCAGCGATTATTATGGCGTATTAAGAGGCGCAGCCGCAGATGGAATTCCCGGCATTTTGGTCGAACATGCCTTCCACGCCACACAGATTGTCAGAAAACGTGCCGCAAGTTCATCAGATCTTTCAGAAAACTGGGCGGCCTGCGACGCGTACGGGATTGCACTGGGATATGGATTTATAAAATAAAAAAGCAGGAAAAGCTCCTTTTGAAAAACGCCAGATGAGATGCTCATCTGGCGTTTGACACTCTGGAATTAAATACTGTAATCCAGCCCATATCCGTGATTTGTGTGATCTTCTTCTTTGATCTTCGACCAGTCGATCTGGTTCATATTTTTGATCAGGTCATCGAACGAAGCGCCCGATACCTGTGTCCTTTGCGAACGAATGGTAAGATCTTTCAGATCCTTATTCTGTTCTTTTGCCTTTTCGATACGGTCTCTTTGGGCTGAGCTCATTTTCTCAAGCCCTGCAAAGTAAGAAGTGGTACCGTCGCTGTTAAACGAGATGCCGATTTTGGTAATGTCCCCTTTTGCTGATGTCGGGCCAAACCCATAGTGCTTGCTGATCTGCTCTGACATACGGACAGCTCCCTGTATCTTGTCCATATATTGTTTCTCGTATTTTTTGTCAGAAGCCATTTTTTCCAGCTCATCTGCAGAAAACAGCACCGAAAATTCTTTTGTGCCACGGGAAAGAATTTCTTTCGCATCGTCTCCTTTGCCGGCAACCATAAAATCCATATCCTTATTGTTCTTTTTCAGCTTCTCCAGCAAAGCCTGCGCTTTGTCTGATAATTTCGGCTGACTGACGCTGCTTTCCGTACGGTCTGTTTTACTGCCTGCACCTGTTTTTGTGTCGCTGTTTCTTCCTTTTACCGCGCTGTTATAGTAACTGCCCTGATAAGCGCTGTAACCGTTTACTCCATTCATAAGATCATCCTCCTTGAGATTTGAATTTTGAAATCCCTTTCAAAACTATATCGTCATTTTCAAACAGATAGTTTACAGATATGTGCCAGTTTCTTCCATCATTCCTGCATTTATGTGTTTCCATAATCGCATGTTTCCAAAGCGTTATGGCCGTAATCCCATGCCGCCTTCCAGTGTAAGCGTCTCGCCGGTCAGATATTTAAAATCCGGAGACGCCAACTGCACGCAGACACGTCCGATCTCAAGCTCTGAATCCCCGTAATGTCCTGCCGGCGGCATTTTTACATTTTCTTTGAACGCTTCAGGATATGCCTGTTTAAACTGTTCCAGCTGCGCGGTCCATGCCAGCGGACAGATGATATTGACATTGATGCCGTCTTTTGCCCATTCGGTAGCGGCTACGCGCGTCAGACCGCGAATGCCTTCTTTTGCAGCCGCATACGCACACTGTCCAAAGTTTCCGAACAGTCCTGCGCCAGACGCAAAATTAATGACCGTTCCCTTCGTCTCTTTCAGATGCGGATAGCATGCTTTCATATAGTAAAAAGCCGCATACAGACCGGAATACACCGCCAGATGAAACTGCTCGGTCGTATGATCGGCGAGCGGAACTCCGGATGCAGACGCCTGTGCGTTATTGATCAGTACATCGATACTTCCAAACGTATCGATCGTTTTTTGCACTACATTCGCAACAACCGCTTCATTATCCGCTCCTGCATTTACATCTGCCTGTACGGTCAGCACTGAAATCCCATACAGACGCTCGAGTTCTTCTTTTGCATCTTCCAGCTTTTTGACGTTTCGTCCGGTAATTACAAGATTCGCGCCTTCTTTTGCATACGCTGTCGCAATGCCATAGCCAATAGAACCGCATCTGCCGTCGCTAAGCACCGCCCGTCCTGCACCTGTGATAATTGCTGTCTTTCCTTTTAAAAAGCTCATAATAATCCTCCCTGACAGTTTCTTTTTATTTTATTGTAAACGATCTGACTGCAACAATCAAGTCATGTTTCTGCGGTTGTGTGGATTGGGATTTATGGAATAGTCAAAGTTAACGATGCATTCGCCTGGTGTGAACAGTAACGTTTGGTCGGCACAGTCCCATGCCGGCTGCCCCAAAGCCTTGACTTTCTATATCGATTATAATATAATACCCACAATATGTATATACTAATTATAATACCGTAAAAATTTATTCCAAATATGATTTATCAGGAGAATCTTATGAACCCAAAACAGACCTATTACAAAACACAGGCAGAAACAATCATCCGGCATCTGGAAAAACGACGTATGAAAGGATATTACTGCTCTTCAAAGGAAGAAGCCCTCGATACGGCCATGTCGCTGACAGCTTCGCAGACATCCGTTTCGTTTGGCGGCTCGATGACGCTTGCTGAGACAGGTATTCTGGATGCTTTGAAAAGCAGAACCGATATCCGTCTGACTGACCGCAGTCTGGCAAAGACACCGGAGGAAATCAAACAGGCATACCGCGATTCGTTCAGTGTGGACACTTATTTTATGAGTACCAATGCCATTACGCCTGACGGGCAGCTCGTAAACGTCGATGGGAATGGAAACCGTGTTGCCGCGCTCATCTACGGGCCGGATCAGGTGATTGTAGTCGCAGGTATGAACAAAGTAACGCCGACCGTGGAAGACGCGATCCGCCGTGTCCGCAATATCGCATCGCCGCCTAACTGCATCCGGCTCAGCAGACAGACGCCGTGCGCCGCGACCGGAGTATGTGCAGAATGTCTCGGCGACGACTGTATCTGCAGCCAGACGGTAATTACCAGACGCAGCGGCATTGTCCATCGTATCAAAGTGATACTGGTAGGCGAAGAACTCGGTTACTAATACCTGTTTTTGATCCGATACATAGTGACTCCATACCATGTTTTACCGACATGCAGACAGAAGAAGCTGTTGTTTTACCCATATACAGACAGGAGAAGCTGCTGTTTGCCCGGCTTCTCCTGTCTGTATTCGTTTCTATTCTCTTTCTTTGCTACATTCGCTCCGGCGCGGAAAAACCAAGTACGTCGATACAGGTCTCCATAATGCCCCGGCAAAGCTGCAGCAGCTTAATATAGCCTGCCTGCCGCTCCTCGTCTTCCTGAGCCAGAATCTTTGTCTCGTGATAAAAATGATTAAACGCATTGGCCAGATCGTACAAATACGCGCACACTTTATGAGGCGCAAGCTCGTCAAACGCCGCCGCAATCATCCCGTGAAACCGGCTGAGTTCTAACATTAAGGCCTTTGCACTTTCGGAATCTGCAGGAAGTATGGTCTTTCCTTCCGTACTCTTTCCAGTCTGTTCGTATTTATTTAATATGGACTTCATTCTTACGATTGTATACAGCAGATAAGGTCCCGTATTTCCTTCGAATGAGGTAAATCGCTCCATATCAAAAATGTAATCTTTGGACGCCTGATTGGACAGATCTGCATATTTCACTGCGGAAAGCGCTACGACTTTTGCCGTTTCTTTTGCTTCGGCTTCGCTCATCGTCTGATTATCGGAAATTTTTTTGTACATTTCCTCATTGATATCTTCCAATAGCGCTGACAGACGCATGACGCCGCCTTCTCTTGTTTTAAACGGCTTGCCGTCTTTTCCGTTCATCGTGCCAAATCCCAAAAAGGTCAGCTTCGTATCCCCGTCAACCAGTCCTGTTTTTCTTGCGCAGCGAAATACCTGTGTAAAATACAGTTCCTGTCTTTTATCTACCACATAAATGATCTCAGACGGATGCCAGTCCTGCATACGCTCTACAATCGTCGCCAGATCTGTCGTATTGTACAAAGAAGCGCCGTCCGATTTTAATATCATACAAGGCGGTACCTCTTTGGTATCCGTCTCTTCTCTGACATCCACAACAAGGGCGCCTTCGGAAATATATGCAAAGCCGTCGTCTTTCATCTTCTGCACCATCGCCGGAATATATGGCTGGGCGTCCGATTCACCTTTCCAAAGCTCAAACGACACGTTCAGATTTTTGTAATTTTTTTTCAGATCGGTCACCGATACATTTAAAATATGATTTAATAATGCTCCATATCCGCGCCGTCCGTGCTGCAGCTCATACGTCGCCTGCATCGCACGTTCCTTATACGCTTCGTCTTCTTTGGATTTGCCGCTTGCGGTCGGATAGATTTCTTCCAGTTCTGAAATGGTAAACGGAGCTTCTTTTGGATATTCCCCCTGAAAGTTTTCGTCAAAATACGAAAGCTCCGGTTTTCGTTCCTCAAGCTCTGTAATAATAAGACCCATCTGCAGACCCCAGTCGCCCATATGCACATCGCCAATCATCTGATGACCGGCATAACGGCCCATACGCTTAATACTTTCACCGATAATCGCCGAACGCAGATGACCCACATGCAGCGGTTTTGCAATATTCGGTCCGCCGTAATCGATCAGAATCGTCTTTGGCTGCGTCGTTTTTTCGTTGCCGTAATCCTCTTCTTCCATCATCCGGCATAAATAGTCTGCCAGACAGTTTTCCTGAATTTTCAGATTTAAAAATCCGGGTTTGACTGCCTCTGCCGCTGAAAATACCGCACTGTCTTTTAATTTTTCCGCCACTTCCTGCGCCATAAGGATCGGAGCTTTTTTATATTCTTTGGCTGCCGCCAGCGCGCCATTGCATTGAAATTCACATAAATCCGGCCGGTTTGACACGGTTACGCGTGCATATCTGCCATCGTAGCCACATGCAATAAATGCACGAACAACCTCTTCATTCATTTGTTCCATTAAGTTTTTCATGTTCTTTCCTGCTTTCTGCCATATTGTGTAAACCGCCCCATCCCGTACCTGTTATGCATTCGCATAATCATACTGCATGCTCCCCGCAATTCCTGCTAACCGTTTGAATTTTGTGCGGCAAGCGCAGACATCGCAAACTCAAACGGTTCCGGTTTTTCATTGAGAATAGAATCGATCTGCTGCTTTTGTCCTTCGTCCTGCACCGGTTTTTTTCCATAATGCCCGGAATATGATCCGGTTTTTGCATTATAGGCATCTTTTTGGCTTTTTCCGTCGGATCCCTCGCTTGTACGATGCCCCGCTTCTTTTTCCGCTTCTTTTCGTGCCTCTTCTTCCTCTTTTTGTTTTTTGGCACGCGCCGCTTCTTCTACTTCCTCCAGCGTCTGATAATGTACATTCCAGCCTTTAACGATGCTTCGGTCCATTTTGATCTTTTTGTCTCTTTTCGCTATTAAATCGATCGCATATACTGCTGGCATATCAACACCCCCTGATACCTTGAATAAGTTAAAAAATCCTCTTTTTGTTGCTTTCAGATCTTTTGATAGATATTATAACATAAAACCACATATTTTTTCAAGATGAACTATGGCTTACCCCAAGCGTTTTGCGCGAAATATGTTCGTCGAAAAAGTGTACAAACGGCCCCAGCCCAAACGCGCAGACCGCCGTTCCAACGTTTACAATACCGCCAAGCGAAAAACAAATGGCCGTACATACGACGTCTGTTGCCAGCCTGCACCAAAAATACTGCAGCGGACAATGCTCGCTGATAATAATCGAAAAGCTGTCATATGGAGATATGCCAAGATCCGCCGTCTGATAAAGAGAGACGCCAAGACTTACTACAAGCACCCCGACGGCTACGGTCAGCAGACGGATCGCCATTCCGCGTTCCGGAATCTGCAGCACCGAAAACAGATCGATAAAAAACTGCGCTACAGATCCTAACAGAAACCAGTTTACAAATGTGCCAATCCCGATAAAATGCCTGCCAAACGAAATCTCCACGATAAAAATCACTGCATTCACGATCGGCATCAATATATGATATGCGATACCCAGACGCTCTGCACCCGCCATCAGCATCGCGCTATACGGATCGTTTCCAAGCAACGATGTACGGAATATGGCGATGCCCATTCCCAGTATAATATTGCCAAGTATCATTCCAATCACGCGGCGCATGCCAATTCTGCCAAGATATTCTTTCATAACTGCTCTCTTTTCCTATCCGCCATCTGTTTGCCTATTCTGCAGTCTCTGCGGATAAATTTTTTTATAACTGCTCTCTGTTCTATCCGTTATCTTTTTATTTACTCTGCAGTCCCTGCGGACAGCATTGTATCGGATACATCCACAATCTCAGGCGCCCCTGTGCCGGCATCAGCGTTTTCCGCTGTTTCCCGCGGATCCGTTTGCTCTGTCTTTTTTTCCTCGCCCCAGAGAGATTCGTATTTGTCTTTTTTCTCCTGTCTTGCCATTGCGCCGATATTTTTCGCTACCTGATACATATCCATGCTAAACTCCATCAGCTTTTTCTCATCCGAAGCCGGTACGATCGCTCCTTTCATAAGGCGCCTGGCGACTTCCATAATTTTCCCCATCTCAGCGGCAGCCTCTTTGCCTGCTTCTTTTTGCTGCTTTGCCACTTCCGTATTCCAGTATGCGCAGTATTTTTCCGTCAGCTGATCCAGATATTCCTGATACTCTGACTCTTTTTCATCCAGGGCATCCAGTGTCAGCTGCAGCGTCGCTGCTTCTGATTCGTACGCTTTCTTTTGCTCTTCATCGCCTGGCATGTGCTGCATCCTGGAACGGACCTCTTCGAGCTGTTTGTTCAAAACCGACTTCTGTTTGCGGTACGCATGTACCTGATCCCGGTATATTTGCCGTGCTTCTCCTATTTTCATATTTTCACATCCTTGTTTTATTGAAATAAATCCGTTTACGCTTCTTTTATTAATATCGTCCTTTTTGTGAAAAAAATAATGCGTACCCTGCATGTAAATAAGAAATCGAAGCACGACTGCAAACCGGCGCTGTTGTCTGAGCCGTGACAACGCCGTTATCCTGCTCCTGATGATTTGAAACCGGCAGCGGATACTGACTTCTGGTTACTGACAGCTGCATTCCAGCTGACAGTCAAACGGTTCTTTTTCCACATGCGACTGCTCATATACCGCCGCCTCCCTGCACCCCATTTTTTTATAAAACGCCTGACTTTCAACCGCAGAATGCGCCGATATGTATAATTTCGCGGCGCCCTGCTGCTTCGCCCACCTTTTCGCGGCCTGAAACAGCGCCGCTCCGATTCCTTCGCTCCGCAGATCTTCCGAGACATGAATGCTCGATAAGTCGAGATATTTATGGATGCCTCCAAACAGACCGGATTCTACAGACACAAAGCCTTTCAGCCATCCATCGCAAAACGCGGCATGTACAAAACCTCCCTGTTGTATCGTCTGCCTTAGACAGTTAACCAGACATGCATAGTCTTCCTCGCTCCAGTCGTCCACAAACGGCGCGTCTTTCACTACCCATGTTCCGTGTTCCTTCCGCCAGCATCTGGTAACGATCTGATGCCTTTGAAACCGTTCAAACAATGCTCTGTTTATCTCGTCCGCAGATAAATCTCTATATTGTATCTCCATCTGTTTCAACCGTTTACAAATTTACTTTTAATCTCTGTATTCTGTGTAAACCTGTATATTCCTTTCTCTTTAATTGTCGCTGTAACGTTTGTTTTCTGGTGATACCACTGATATCATTATCTCCTAAATACAGACAAAAATCAAGTTCACACTTGCGTTATCGGACCGTTTTGCCTTATCAGCGAAAGGCAGCTGATAATCCGCCACTGTGCGGGTATGTAACCGTGAAAATTCTCCGGCTATGCTTTTGCGTCAAAACGATTCTGCGGATGTTCCACATTTCCCGCTTCTTCGTCTGCCAGCGGAATGCCTCTCTTGGCGTTTCCCCATGCTTCGTTATAAATCATGCACATTTGCGTCTGTCTGGATGCCTCCGAATTGGTCGTATACATTGTCCACCCATTGTTGGAATAGGTCGCAACCATTTCTCCATTCTTATCGTAAAACTCCATGTACTCACTGCTGCCTGACGGCAGTTTCTGATATTTCACTTCTCCTTCGAGCAGCGTTGCCAAAATATCGATCGGCTTAAGTACCTTTTTCCTGTTCCCCAAAACAGCCTTCAGACCGGAAGCGATGATCCCCTTCCTATCCGGAGACACTTCCGATGTGTAGCTTTTCATCAGCTTGTTAAAGCCTTCGGATTTGTTCTGGAACTGCCCCTTTGCAAAATCCTCATAAGCCTGTTTCCTGATCTGCCTGCGGTATTCTTGCTCACTGACGCCGCTTTTCTTTTTTGTAAAAACATATTTGTCCTGAAAGTCAGGCAGATGGATACCGCCTATGCTCCCTGTTCCTGAAAAATATCTGTTCTGCAGGGAACCATTGTCTGAATAAACCTGCATGCGTTCTCCCTCCTCTGTCCATTTGGTGTCATAAAATTTCCTCATTTTGTATATCGGAAAAATAAGCATATTTTTCACTCTGATGGCATGAACAGACATAGGGAAATCCTATACTTTGAAAAACTCATCCTTTCCATATCCCTTTCCGTATGCTATCATAGCATCTGTCAGAATACAACAAAACAGGAGGACAGCCCGTCATGAATCATACATACGATAATGAACGATTTTTCGAAGCATACGCAAAAATGCCGCGCAGCAGAAACGGTTTGCAGGCCGCCGGAGAATGGAGCCAGCTAAAACCGCTGTTTCCCCCGCTTGCCGGAAAAACGGTGCTCGACCTCGGATGCGGTTATGGCTGGCATTGCAGGTTTGCCGCCAGTCAGGGGGCCAGTCAGGTATTGGGAATCGACGTGAGCTTTAAAATGATCGAAGAAGCAAAAACGCGCAACCCCCATGAAACAATCACTTATCGCATCTGTGGAATCGAAGACTACGAATATCCGGAACATATGTGGGATTGTGTCGTTTCCAATCTGGCCCTGCACTACATTGCAAACATCGAACACGTATTTCAAAAAATCCATCGGACATTAACACCCGGCGGTACACTTATTTTTAACATGGAACACCCGGTTTTTACCGCAGGAGTCGGACAGGACTGGATTCGTACCGAAACCGGAACTCCCAGATACTGGCCGGTTGATAACTATTTTATCTCCGGCGAACGCACCACGCACTTTTTAGGATGCGACGTGGTCAAACAGCATCACACGCTCACACAGATACTGATGGGATTATTACATAACGGATTTGAACTAAAAGCGGTAGAAGAAGCAAAGCCGCCCGAAGAAATGATGCACCTTGCCGGCATGAAAGATGAATTGCGCCGTCCGATGATGCTGTTAGTAAAAGCCATAAAAAAATAATCCAATTGGGTTTGTCAGGTAAAATGTGTACGTTCTAAAATTTTTCTTATCGGCGATCACATCCTGGTCGCCGATCTTGCATATAAGATAATGTAATTCTATTTCAATTCCACAAAGCTCACAAAAACCGGTAATATATATAAACTTCTCTCCATATGTAATACATACGCTTGCTTTCAGCATACAATACTGCTATAATAATCACAACCCGAATACGAAAGGAGAGATATCTATGGCACTGGCAACCTTAACCGCAAGGGTAGACGAAAAAGACAAGGCCAGCTTTGACACCTTCTGCTCCAATGTTGGCCTGAATACTTCTACCGCAATCAATCTGTTCGTGAAAGCAGTTTTACGCGAAAACCGCATCCCGTTTGAAATCGCCCAGACTCCCGACCCATTTTTCTCCGAGGCAAACATGGCCTATGTAAAGAAATCCGTCCGGGAGCTGAAAGCCGGGAAAGGCGCCGTCCATGAACTGGTCGAAGTGGACGATGAGTGAAAAAATATGGTCAGACGATGCCTGGGAGGATTACCTCTACTGGCAGACACAGGATAAAAAAACACTAAAGCGGATCAACCAGCTCATCCGAGATATCGAGCGGAACCGCTCACTGCAGAGGCCATTATGGAGATAAATAACCCGGGACAATCCCTGCCTATATCCGAGACGTGGATTTATCATGCAATCCGAACACACTCAAACTATCTTTCACCCAGGCCGTACAGGGAAACATATGCAGCTGTACAATAATGGCAGATTGTATGTGAAAAGATACAATTAAAGCGTTCAATTTTTGTTGATTCGTGCGCCGTACCTGGCACACAAACCAAACGGGCGCCGCGTATCATTTCCCCGCTGCGCCCGTAACGATTTTCCTCTCAGACCGGACGTTTCTGTTTCCTTCCATTTTCAGGAGGCGCCACTGTCAGCTTCAAACGTCTGATCCATCCGGTCGTTTCTTTTATTTCTGTATAAAGTCCTCCTGTTCCTGCCCGTTATCGTTAAAACCGTCTGCGTTCCCATTCTGCTGCTGATACGCGGCTGTCTGCGCCGTTTCCTCCGCTTTCACCTGCTGAATCGCCTGCCGTACGTGGTGCGCGTACTTTCCGGCACGTCTGACCATGCGGCCTGTCTTATCTGCCACTCCCTGCCCGAGTCCTGCCGCGTAAGAACCAGCGTTTTGTATTCCAGATACAAAGCTGCGCTCCTTTTTTCCGAAACCTGCGTCGTCTTTTTCAAATCCATGCATCTGCTGCACCGAAGAGTCCTGCCGCATCTTTCCCATGCCATAAACAGGAAACGTCAGTATTACTTTAAACAAATCTCCGTCAACAATCAGCTCAAATGTCCCGTTCATCAGCTCTGTCAGACTTTTTGCAATCGATATGCCAAGTCCGCTTCCCTCTGTATTTCTGGAACTGTCTCCTCGTACAAACCGCTCCATCAGCTCCTCGCTGCTGATATTCAGCTGATATCTGGAAATATTGCGGAAGATAATAACAGCCTGCTGCCCGTTCTGTTCCAGATTAACATAGGCTCTGGTAGACGACTGTGCATATTTGCATATATTGTTCATCAGATTATCAAATACACGCCATAAATGTCTGTGATCCGCTTCTATGAAAATCTCTGTATCCGGTTTTTTTACCTGCAGCTCGATCTGTTCCGCCATCAGCTTTTCTTCAAATTCGCCAATCGTTTGTATCAGCATAACGCCTGCATCGCATTTTTCCATCACAACATTCAGACTGCCGGTAGACGCTTTCGACGCCTCCATCAGATCTTCGATCAGTTTCTTTAGTCGGGCTGACTGTCTGTGCAGTACTTCCAGATATTCCTGTACGGTTGGATTGTTAATTTCCTCCTTCTGCAGCAGATCCACATAATTGATAATCGAAGTCAGCGGCGTTTTAATATCATGAGATACGTTCGTAATCAGCTCCGTTTTAAAATGCTCGCTCTTCATCCGCTCGTTTACGGCGCTGTTAATCCCATGTCCGATATCGTTTAAATATTCTCCATGCCTGCGGATCTCCCAAAACATATGTCTGGTATCGATTTGATAATCCAGCTGTCCGCCTGCGATCTGTCTGGCGCCTTTTTGCAGACGGTGCATCTGCATCAGCGCCAAAATAACGACTGAATATAACCCTATTTTTTCCAGCAGCCAAAGCATTACCAGACGAGCGTCCGCCCAGCACGCCTCCAGAGCGGCAAATTCCAAAAACGCAAGAAAACCAAGTACCAACCATGCCTTCCAAAGAAGCGTCATACTCCGGCACATATTGCCAGCCACATAACCGCACACACGCAGTACTTTCGCCAAAAAGCGGAAACATTTTCTGGCAATCAGATAAACCACCGTATGTCTCCACCATTTTCCCATTTTAACGCGAACGGCAAAGCTCATACAAAACGCGACTGCAATCAGCAGCGCAATGACCGATGCAAGAATCACAATTACGGCAGACGACAGTATACCTGAAAAATTATTTCGGCTCCAGTTCGCTGCTGCGTTCATCCCTGCGACAACCGTATAAAAAACGGCTGTCTCTACGAGGATCACTACGACCGCGTACAAATCCAGCGGCACATAATCCATAAACGACGGACAAATTCCCTCTTTGCCGCGATGATGTCCAGCCGCCGCCATTAAAAACGAAAAAGCCACAAACAGAACCATCAGTGATACAATCGCAATAGCAATTCCAACGTACCGCATCCGATAGGCGAAATTAACCAGCATATTCGCCTGTACAAACATATCGCCATCCAAAAAAGACGCGGCTCCTTCCAGCGGTTCCTTCACATACGACGCTACAATATAGTGATCCATGTTGTTCTTATGGCGGATATAAAAGCAAGAGCCATCATAATCAAAATAATCCGGCGACTGCTTTTGTATTTCGCCATAATCTTCCAGTCGGACATATTCTCCATCCACAATCTGGATATCATCCATGGCGATCGTTACATCCCAGTTATGAATCTGTAACTGCGCCTGATTTTTCCAGGTATATATTGTGCTGCCATCCTGTGCCTCCTGCTGTACTATAAATGTACGAATCGTCCTCAACGGCTGTTCCTGATATTCCCATTCTTCTTCATACGAAATCGTTCCATCTCTGACCGTGACCGGAAACAGCCCGTCTTCAGATAACACATAAAAAGTATCTGTCTGCAGATCATACAGCCATTCCGTAATCGGATAAGACAGCTCCTGATACTCCTCACTGTGCATCCTGTAATCCGCATCCAGAATCGTATTTCCTTCGATTGTAAAAAATGTGTCTTCATTGACAGAATATTCTTCCCAATGCAGCTCTTTTGGATCCGGAATCCGATCGAACGTAGTAACTGCATAACTGTCGCTATCGTTCACATCCACGTCGTCCGGACTGTCAGCCCTGATAATTGCATAACGGAAATTGGTAAGCTGCAGCTCATCTGCGTCATACTGATTGAAATATCCCGCCATTGCAGCCGCCGAGTAATTGCTGCACGCCTGCTCATACGCTTTCTTAAGCATATCTTCTTTGCGCACCTGGTAACCCCCGACGGCGTCCATTGCCATCATACCTGCAAATCCCGCAATTAGTAACGTCATCGATACAATGACCAAAACGACCGCAATGATCTTTGCCGTCAGTTTTGACTTTAAATTCTCCATGTCCTGATCCTCCTGCCATACTGCAGACTGCGCCGGGCAGTCCTGATTGTTAAGTTTTATCGCAAATTTATCGCAAAATTGCCGTATATTTACCGCGTATTTAACGGATGTCTTCCATTTTATATCCGCGTCCCCAGACAACCTTTAGAAAACGAGGCTGCGCCGGATCATATTCGATCTTTTCACGCAGATGGCGGATATGTACCGCCACCGTGTTTTCTGTTCCATAGGAAATATCCTTCCACACCTGCGAATAAATTTCATTTGGAGAAAATACCTGTCCTGGATGCTCCATCAGCAGCTTTAAAATATCGTACTCCGTACGTGTCAGGGCAACCGGCTCTCCGTCCAGCGTCACCTCTTTGGATTTGTCGTCCAGCTCAATGCCTCCGATACAGAGCTTATCTTCCTGCTGCCTTCCTCCGCCCAGCTGCATATAGCGGCGCAGCTGGGACTTTACCCTTGCCTGCAGCTCTACCGGATTAAACGGCTTGGTCACGTAATCGTCTGCGCCGACGGTCAGTCCCAGCACTTTATCCATATCCTCGCCTTTGGCTGTTAACAAAATTACCGGCACGTTGCTGTGCTCCCGGATCTTTACCATTGCCTCAATACCATCCATCTTTGGCATCATAATGTCCATCAGTACAAGATGGATTTCTTCTCTTTGAATCACCTCCAGCGCTTCGATTCCATTATACGCCTCATGTACGGTATATCCTTCGCTGCTTAAATAAATACGCACCGCTGATACGATATCTTTTTCATCATCACAAACCAGAATCTTATACATAACTTCCTCCAACAATATCTGCATGTTCCTCAAATAAAAAATCCGTCACATGCATTATGATTAATCACAATCTCATTGTAACGGATTTATTATGAAGTTCCAACTGCTTAAAATCTTAAGACTTTTTTAAATTTACCTGAAAAACCCCCGCAGCCCTGTAATTTCCTTTGCTTTTTCAATCAGCTGCTTTTCGTTTGCCTTGAGATAAAATCTTAACGACACCAGCTCTTTTTCTGTAAAACCATGTGATTTTTCGATCTTACCTCCGGGTATGACTCCTTCCGCGAAATCCTTTTCACCGTTTCTTGCAAAACGTACTTTCACAACTTTTGTATCTCCCTGCTTCATAATGCCTGTGTACGTTAACGATACATCCTCCATGCCGCCTGACCTCCCTGTACTCTGCGTATTACCCGTGACTTATTTTGTATATATCGGATATATTTTTGACATTCTGAAGGTCTTTTTATGCAGAAATCTATCGTTCGCATCAGAAATTTGTATTTCCTGCAGCATCCCTTTGAAAGAATGACCGAACGGATTTTTCATGAATAATTTTGGCAATTTCGCGCATTCTTTAATTATCAATCATCCGGAGGTTAACTATGGCTGTCTATAAAGTTGAAATCTGCGGCGTAAATACTGCGAAGCTGCCTGTATTAAAAGAATCAGAAAAAGAAGAATTGTTTCGAAGAATCAAACAGGGCGACCTGGATGCCAGAGAACAGTATATTAATGGCAATCTGCGCCTTGTATTAAGCGTGATCAAACGTTTTTCCAATCATCATGAAAATGTGGACGACCTGTTTCAGATCGGATGTATCGGACTGATCAAATCCATCGACAATTTCGATCCGACGATGGGCGTAAAATTTTCCACTTACGCCGTGCCGATGATTATCGGAGAAGTGCGCCGTTATCTGCGTGACAACAACAGTATCCGCGTCTCCCGCTCTCTGCGCGACAACGCTTACAAAGCCATCCACGCAAAAGAAGTACTGACCCGCACTTCCAATCAGGAACCCACCTTAGAAGAAATCGCCAAAGAAGCAGGCCTTACCAAAGCCGAAATCGTATTCGCGCTGGACGCAATCCAGACGCCCGTCAGTCTGTATGAACCGGTCTACACCGACGGCGGCGATACGTTGTATGTCATGGACCAGATATCCGATAAAAAAAATAAAGAATCCAAATGGATCGAATCGCTCTCTTTATCCGATGCGATGAAACGGCTGAACGACCGCGAAAACTATATTATTAAGCTCCGTTTTTTTGAAGGAAAAACACAGATGGAAGTAGCCGAAGAAATCCATATTTCTCAGGCACAGGTATCCAGACTGGAGAAATCTGCGCTCAAAAGCATGCAGAATTATTTATCGCTGACCTGACGGGCCGCTTTGGCTGTTCTAATTTGCAGAGGGGATGTCACACGAAGAAGCAATGATGCAAAATATAGCGGTTCAGGCCTTTCATTGATCCGATATCTTCTGCCTGGTGTGACATCCCCTTGCTGATATACGATCATAACTACATGTCTGAAAAATCATTTTATTTTCAGACATGTTCCCTTTTTTGACCATATAACATCTGGTCATGAAACATCCTTCGCTCCCCCATATCTTTTTTCAGAATCAGAATTTCAGTGAATCCTTTTGTTTTATTCTGTTCTTTTATCAACATTTTCCTGAATATATTTCGCATGCAAAAAATTGATAAATATTCATTCCTGTTCATCACTCCCAAATATCATCCGTTCTGCATCCGCAAGCTGTCCGGAATACCTTTCCACATATTCCGCGATCAGATAATCCGGTTTTGTCCCGTTCAGCATATCCGGCGTATAGCTGCCCCGGTGCACTGCATATACATCCGTAAAACAGGTTGCCAGTGCCGGTATCATGGATACGCGAAAAGAATCCCCTATCAGTAACAGCGTCTTTTCGCAGGGCGCCTGCCTGTTCTTCACATGTATCAGCCCATCCGTCACTTCCTGCCAGTCTGTACGGTAATTTTCCTCAATGACATATTCCATCTCATCCCAGAAAACAGCTTCCCTGAGATTCAGCATGTTCGCAAGATCATCCAGTGCGCAGATATGATAGTTGTCCCTGAGCGGATGTGACAATACCGTAAGTCCGTCCAGAGCAGGCAGCTGCATGCCGTAAGTTTCCAGTACGGCAGCCGTACCCACATATGCACCCAGCTGATTCCAGTGCGTGTCATAGGCATAATACAGCTGGTTTTCCGACGCTGCATTTCGCAGTTCCTTTTCCGGATAGGTGATATGCACTCCCGCTTTTTTCAGTTCCGGAACCAGTTTTCCCGTACGCGACTGCTCCGCCAGAACATAGCAGTCCGGCATATATTGCGAATAAATCCGTTCCTTGTCCGGCGGTATGAGAAACGCGGTTTTGATTCCCATTTTTTCCAGCCTGTCCTGCACATGCAGCGCAGCAGTTTTTATCGCGTCTGTTTCTTCCGCGCCAAACACATTTGTCCCTTCATAATTTCCTATGGGATTCCCATCCTGCTCACTTTTATAAAACAGCCACTTCCCCTTTCCCGGAAGGACACTGTCATTTACCGATGTGTGAAACAATCTGTAGTTCACAAAACCATGCAGCGTAATCAGTTCGTCGCGAAACGGAATGGTGTCGTTAAACCAAGCCTCGTATGCGGACGGATATTCCTTCCATGTATCCGCATGCAGCACCGGCTTTTGTGCAGATATGCGGTTTTCACTGCCCGGCACATCCGCATGTTCTCCCAGCATCCGTGCCGCCCACGGAACACAGATGACGACAGCAAACAGAATCAGATACAGTTTTTGTACTCCCTGTTTCATTCCGGTTATCCTCCCTTCTGCCGGTAATGTATGGTTAGAACTTAAAATAAATAAACGGACTGTACGCGCTGCCTGCAGCCGCAGCAATACACAACAGCAACAGAATCATGCAGCACAGAGCCTCCGGAACGGAACCGTTCCATTTTCCGGATAACTTTGCGGACAGCCATTTTTTACCCCCCCCCGCTCCAAAAACGGCACATACGGCCACAAACACGGTCATCCCGCTGACATATTTTCCTGCCGGCATATCGGCCTTTGCATACAGCCATGGCAGCAGCATCCGTTTTAGAAACATCAGCGCTTTACGCAGACTGTCCGAACGGAAAATTACCCATCCGAAGTTCACGGTCAGGAACAGATAACACCTGGATACCAGCCGGCTTTTCGTTATGCGTTCCATGCATCCGGTCCGCTCCAGCAGTACAAATATCCCGTGGTACAGCCCCCATGCGACAAATGTATAATCCGCTCCATGCCACAGACCGGTCAGTAAAAATACAATCATCAGATTAAAATATGTGCGCACATTTCCCTTCCGGTTCCCTCCAAGCGGGATATATACATATTCCCGGAACCATGCGCCAAGGGAAATATGCCATCGTCTCCAGAATTCCGCTACCGAACGCGACAAATATGGATCATTAAAATTCTCGGGAATGTGAAAGCCAAACATGCCTCCCAGTCCCACTGCCATATCCGAATAACCCGAAAAATCATAATAGATCTGGAACGTATAACACAGGGAGGCACACCAGGCCATCCTGCCGCCGACAGACGTTATATCCATGGAAAAGATAAGATCCGCAGACTTTCCAAGCACATCAGAGATCAGTACCTTTTTGGCCAGTCCGCAGATGAATCTCCGAAATCCTGCCGCCGCCTGCTCTAAAGATACCGTACGGTTTAAAATCTGCTGTTCCATATCCGCGTATTTTATAACCGGTCCCGCTATCAGCTGCGGAAAAAACGAAATGTACAGCGCCGTATGCACCAGACTGTGCCGCGTTTTCGTTTTTCCCCTGTAAATATCCACAAGATACGAGACTGCCTGAAACGTAAAAAAGGAAATACCGGCCGGAAGTATGATCTGCGGTTCCTGCCAGATATCTCTTCCCGCCAGATCATTGCCAATGCGGGCCACAAACCCCGCATATTTATAAAATCCAAGCACGCCCAGATCAAAAATCACACCTGCCGCCAGTATCCATCTGCCATACGTGCCATACCTTCCGATAGCCTCTCCGACGCCGTGACTGATCACAATGACTGCCAGCAGAAGAAGCACCCGTACCGGTTCGCCCCAAGCATAAAAAAACAGACTCGCCAGCAGAAGAAACAAATTTGCATACTGCGGTTTGATCAGATGATGAATGCAGATAACCGCCGGCAGAAACATCCAGAGAAAAATCGCTGAACTAAAAACCATGACCTTTCACATGCCTTGTTCCGGCATTCTCCTTCCATCTTTGTAACCACTGACAGGTCTGTGCAATCCCGTCCTCCAGAGAGACCTGCGGCACAAAACCTGTCTCCTGCATAAACGGCTCTGCATCCAGCCATTCATATTTCATCGGCAGTCCGTCATCCGGATATTCATGAAATCTTAATTCCACCTGTGAATGCATGCAGCTCTTTATCAGCTCCAGATATTCCCGCAGTTTTTTTGGATTTCCGCTTCCGATAAAATACCGGTCGTTCTTCATTGTCTTTTCGCCAGCGAGATACATCCCCCTGGCAAGATCCTGCGCACAGATCACGTCAAACCATCCGTCCGCCGGTCCGAATGCCGGACTTTCCTGATTCATCAGTTTTAATATCACAGATGCAACAAGCTGGTCCGGCCGGTTGTATTTTCCAATCGGGTGATAAAACGTACACCATGCAAGCGGCATTCCCCGCTTCTGACACTCCATTTTGGTCATTTTGTAAGCGGCTTCCTTTGCCAGCAGGTAGAATGCAGCAGACGGGGTTTCGCTTTTTGCGACAACTGCCCCGCACTGATTTTCACATATGGTTCCCGCCGCCACGAATTTCCCGCATCCGAGAACGGACGCGCTTCTGACCGCTGCAAGCGTCCATGCGATATTGCGTGCCTGCAGCACACTGTCTGTCCGTTCCTGTCCGCAGGCTCCCTGCCAGGCAAGATGATAACACACATCGAAGCCCCTCTCCTGACATTTTTCCGGCAGCTGTCCGATTTCTTCCAGCGCACACGAAATCACCCGGACATTCTCAAAACCACTGAGTCGTTCCTGATGTGCAGAACCTGGCCGGCAGACTGCATAGACGCATACTTCCTGCTGCACCAGTTCTCTGATCAGATGGTACCCAAGAAAACCCGCGGCGCCAAGCACAACTGCCCGTTTCATCTAAAATACCTCCGTTTCCGGTATAAAAGTAATAAACTTACAGCCCCACTCCCTTGTATCCTCCAAAAGACCGGCCAGCTCTTCCCTGATATTCCATGCAAGCAGAATAATATAGTCCGGCTTTTTCTCACGAATCATCTCTGGAGACACAATCGGAATTCTTGTGCCCGGAAGATACAATCCCTGCTTTTCGCTGCTTGAATCCGCAACAAAATCGATATATTCCGTACCTATCCCGCAATAATTGAGAAAAGTGTTTCCCTTTGCCGCCGCTGCGAAGGCTGCAATGGATGCGCCCTTTTCCTTTAATGACGCAAGCAGGGCTGTGGCGTCCCGTTTGATTTTTCTCACTCTGTCAGAAAACGACCGGTAACCGTCCATGGAACAAAGTCCGTATTCTTTTTCTTCCGTCAGAATCTCATGCACCGTATGAGACATTTTTACGTCCGCGTTTCCGGCATGTGCCGCATATATCCGCAGAGAGCCGCCATGTGTCGGCAGTTCCTGTACGTCATATATTTTCAGTCCATGTGTTTCAAATATTTTATCCGCCGTAAACAGTGAAAAATAAGAAAAATGTTCATGATATACCGTATCGAACTGGTTCTTTTGCAGCAGCCTGAGCAGATGCGGAAATTCCATGGTCACCGTGCCTTTTGCTTTTAACGCCTTACGGATACCTTCCACAAAACCGTTAATATCCGGAACATGCGCAAGCACATTGTTACCGATGATCAGATCGGCCGGCCCGTACTGTTCCGCAATCTGCCCCGCCGTCTGCTCTCCCCAGAAGCATGTTTCCACACAGATTCCTTTTTCACGCGCCTTTGCAGCCACATTTCCGGCCGGCTCGATTCCGCAAACCGGAATGCCATACGGCAGAAAGTACTGCAAAAGGTAACCGTCGTTGCATGCCAGCTCATATACCATGCTGTCTCCCGAAAGTCCCAGACGCGGCACAATCATATCCACATACTCCCTGCAGTGCCTGAGCCAGCCGGAAGAAAAAGAACTGAAATATTTATAATCATGAAAGATATTCTCCGGTTTTTCATACTCCTGCACCTGCGCCAGAAAACAGTTTTCACAGATACTGACCTTTAACGGGTAAAAAAACTGGCCCTGATCCAGCTGCTCCTCCCGTACGTATTCATTTGATATGGGCGACAGCCCCAGATCGATCAGCGTATGATCCAGCCTCCCGCCGCAAAATCTGCATTTACAAACACTCATGCCCGTTTCCTCCCAAATTTGTATTCAGATATGGCAGATTCCTGTCTTTTTCTGACAGAATCAGACCATCTGTAACCGGCCAGGCAATCCCGAAAGCCGGATCATCATAGCGATAGCCTGCATCCATGCCGGCGGTATAAAACTCCGACATCAGATACAGCAGCTGGCAGCTGTCATCCAGTGTGACATACCCGTGCGCACATCCTTTCGGTATGTACAGCATACAGCCGTTATCCTCTGACAGTTCATAAGCTGCATACTTCCGATAAGTACTGGAATGTCTCCTTACATCCACACATACGTCAAAGACCCTTCCTCTTGTACAGGTCACTGCCTTGTCCTCCGGACTGCCGGTCTGGTAATGAAGTCCCCTGAGCGTTCCCTTCCTCAGATTCATGCACAGATTCATCTGCACAAACTCCGTCCCGATTCCCGCATCCTGAAATTCACGCCTGCAGTAAAGCCTGGAAAAACTGCCTCTGCTGTCTGTAAAAGGGATCCCCTGAATCAGATACGCGCCTTCTACTTCTGTTTTAGAAAAAATCATATGTCTCCTCCGACTGTTTTCGATTTTAATTCCATACCTTCCACGGCGCGTTGTTTTCCGCCCACAGTTTTTCCAGCTTTTCCCGATCCCTCAGTGTATCCATACACTGCCAGAAACCGTGGTGCCTGTAGCACATCAGCTGTCCTTCCGCAGCCAGCCGTTTCATTGGCTCCTGTTCCAGTATGACGTCATCCCCATCCAGACAGTCCAGCACTTCCGGTCCGCAGACCATAAAACCACCGTTCACCCATCCGGCATCGTCGCGGTCTTTTTCCCGAAAAGCCCGGATCCTGTCATCCCCTGACAGCTCCATAACCCCGAAACGTCCTTCCGGCTGGATACCGGTCAGCGTCATGGCCTTCCCGTGCGTTTTATGAAACTGCACAAGCTGCCGGATATTCACATCTGAAACGCCGTCCCCATAGGTAACCATAAACGATTCTCCTTCAAGATATTCCCTCACCCGACGGATACGTCCTCCTGTCATCGTATGCAGTCCAGTATCCACAACCGTCACTTTCCATGGATCCGCCGTATTGTGATGAAAAATCATATTCTGCCTT
Organism: uncultured Eubacterium sp.; assembly: GCA_910577225.1. Taxonomy (GTDB): domain Bacteria; phylum Bacillota; class Clostridia; order Lachnospirales; family Lachnospiraceae; genus Eubacterium_J. The sequence goes on from CAJTMV010000047.1 coordinate 25,093, forward strand.
CCGCCCGTAAAATCATAAGTAATATCGCTTCTGTGCAGAAAATAGTCAGAAAAGTATTCCTTAATCACATACTGTCTGTATCCCGCGCAAATGACAAACTCGCAAAATCCATAATGGGAATAAATCTTCATGATATGCCAAAGGACCGGCATGCCGCCTATTTCTACCATAGGCTTTGGCTTCAGGTGGCTTTCTTCCGAAATTCTCGTTCCGAATCCGCCAGCCAGTATCACAACCTTCATGACACACCTCCCCGGCAGCGAATGCGCATATACAGCATTCTCGCCAGCGCCCGCAGCATAAATACCATATGATGAACCGCGTCAGCCATCCAGCCTGTTTTTAAATATCCGCCGGATCTGACTTTTTCCATCATGGTCCTGTCATCCTCCAAAAGTGCCCGGAACCGGATGCTGCTCGTTACATTTTCCCGTGAAATCCGGTACTGCATCAGAACATCATCCACATAACCCGCAAGTCCCGTGCAGGAGAGCCGGAGCCACATATCCCAGTCAATGGTATAGCAAAGATCTGCTGAAAATTTTCCGGTTTGTTCTAACAGCTGTGCCCGAAACAGGACGTTGGACGGTTCTCCAAACAGGTTCTTTTCAAGATAGGATTTTCCGGCCAGTCCTGTGCCGTCCACAATGCAGCTTTTCTTATACGGTCTCCTTGTCATCAGAACCTTTCCCGTATCGCCGATAACTTCTGAAGCCGAAAATACGATCGAGATCCTTTCATCCTTTTCCATCATCCATACCTTGCGCGAAATGCATTCCGGATATAAAATATCATCCGCACACACATACTGAATATAACTTCCCCTGGCGTATTTAAGGCACTGGTTCAGATTTCCGGCCAGACCAAGATTTTCGTCATTTCTGTATATCCGTATTCTGTCGTCTTTATATTTTTTTACTATTTCAATCGTATGATCCTGCGAATGGTTATCCACGATAATGATTTCCATATTTTTATAAGTCTGGCCCAGCACGGATTCCAGCGTTCCTGCAATGGTGCGCGCACCGTTATATACAGGAATACAGACACTTACCAGTTTTCTTTTCATTCCATTCTTCCTCGTATAATAAGTTTGTAAGCAAGAAAAACAGCTTACAGACTTATTCTTTTT
>CAJTMV010000048.1 GCA_910577225.1 uncultured Eubacterium sp.
TAATGGTAACTACGGCGGATTTTATGTGAGTTTATACTGCCGTGAATAATTCAGGATAAATATAATTTTAATAAATGTAATCTCCATTTTTATATCTTTGAGGATTTTCATAAATCATAGTACTGTCTCCTTTCGCTATATTGCTATGGTTATTCATCTGTTATATTCGTAACTACTCCAATAAATCTTTCATATCTATTGTACGAATTACCAGCTATGCATTTATTTTACAATACGCTTACAAATATGTCAATTATATAATTGCAATTTACTCTATCTTTTAAAATTATATTATTCCTGTCTTTCGTTGTGATCCTATTTTCTTTCAGATTCACAGCTGAAAAAATACCAGACAATAGATTTTAATCTATCGTCTGGCACTATATTTTACGATTCAACCTGCAAAAACAGGTATTCTATCATAAATCCAGCTACAATCAGCAGTATCTATACCCTGATATCCAATCCTCCTCGCATCCCGTAAGACCGTTCAAAAATGCCTGTGTCAAAAGCGTCCCCCGGTTTCCAACCCGAATAGTTTTCCCTCGCCAGCTTCTCCATTTCGGAAACAAAATCTCCCGCCAGCTGATCCAACGTCCATGAAGCGGAGCTGCGTCGCTTTGAAGGGAGGAATCTTAAATACGTATTGATCACATCATTTCTCCCGGTTCCTTCTGGTATGCTTTGGCCATTGATGCTGATAAAATCCTGTGAAACGATTTCTGCCAGCTCTGCTTTTACCTCATCTGACACAGATATCATTTTTTCCAGCCTCTTTTTCCTATGATACATCTGTCCGCCTGCTCCATTGCCACCCAGGGAATACCGTTTTCATCATAATATAGTTTCCTAATTGTAACTTCCGGTGTTCGTCTCCATTGCCATAATTTTGTCCTCCCTGAATAAAATTGGGTGAAATCCTTTTCGTTTCCATAGTTCGCTACAACAGTTTCAGCAGTTTCATATACCAGTGATCCATGACGCTTTCATAAGAAATCCGCACGACTCTGTCTGTAGAACCGCCTTCGTAAATACAGGCCTCCGCTGCGCCAGCCAGCCCCGGAAGTTTATAAAATCCGTCAAAAACAATCCAGATTTCCCCGTCCGCATGATTTTCTTTCAAAAACTTCTCAAACGCTTCTCTCTCAACATAAACACATCTGTCGTCATATGAAATCATCTGCGCCAGTTTCCCGGTATCAGAGGAGACTATCCGAGGATTCCCGTCATCATTTCCAACCATAATGTCCCGGCTTTCATTGCATCGCGCATAGGAATGGGTTTGTACCGCCAGCAGCATCGCCGCAACCGCAAGCACGGCCGCGACTGCCATGCCCGCACACATCCTTTTCCGATATGGACGGAAATCAGCAATCTCGCCCATTCGCCTTTTGATATCGGCAAATTCCTTTTCTCCGGCATAGGTAACAGCAGACGGCATATCCCCTGAACCAGTGCGCAGCAGTTTCAGCGTTTTCAGCAGTACCAGACCATATTCGTATGCCGGTCTCCCGCTGCTTTGTATACACACCCTGTCGCAGATATCCTCCATATCCGCCCGAAACTGTTTTTGTAATATTCCAAGAAACGGATTCACCCATAACAGACACCGCAGGATATCCCATACAAATCCAAACCACAGATGACCCAGACGGATATGCGTCTTTTCATGCTGCAAAACAGCCATCGATTCATCCCGACTGTAGTTTTCAAGCATCGCTCTGGGAATGACAATCTTTGGTTTCAGCAGCCCGACGGTAAACGGCGTGACATTCATATCCGTAACTCTGACCCAGGTATCGCCCAAAGAAACCTTTTCCATCCCTGCAACCAACTTCCAAAGCCACAGCCGTTTTCTAAATATGCACACAGCCGCGACACAAATACCCGACGCATACACACGGTCCATCCATATCCACGACATTGTTGCCGCCGTCAGCCACCATGTGACATGAAAAACTGCCTCATTTTCATAAAATAATTTCAGCTTTCCCAGAAACGGAAGAAGCAGGAACGATAACCATAAAAGTCCCCGCAGAAAAGTCCGATCTGAAAAAAACAGCTTTCGAAGCAGCATCACCAGTCCGGCCAGTAAAAAAGAAAAGGCTGCACACCGCACCAGCTGCGTCGTGTAATACACCGCGCCAAAATCCAGGAGCCGGACGATCTCTGACCAGTCAGGCATGAGAGCCACCCTCTCTCTTAGTGGATTCCGCTTTCCGTTCCCTGCTCTGCTCCAGAATTTCCTCCAACTCCCTGATCTGTTCGTCTGTCAGGACAAAACTATGCAGCAGCGCCGCCATCGCATTTGACCCGTTGCCGGAAAAATAGCGGTCCACAAACTTCCTGCTTTTCTCTCTGACACATTCCTCCCTGGTCCTCTGCACATAGTAGTGATAAACCCTTGCGTCATGCTCATCCACTGTGTAGCCAGGAACATTTTTCTGACTCAGACGGTTCATCAGCACCCGCACCATCCGCATCGACATATCCACATTCCCCTGCATCCTTTTGCAGACCTCGGAAGACGTCAGAGGTTTCCCGCAGGCCCAGAGAACTTCCATAATCTGCCATTCGCCCGGTGTAATCTCTTCCTTTGCCATACCGCTTTCTTCCTTTCGATTTATATATTGATAATCTTTTTATCGGTCAATCGCCATTCATCATCAATATTCGTTGACATTTTATAGATAAAATAAACTCTTCGGCAACCAGATCGCACAATTTTCACCAGTTTCTATGAAAAACAGGAAAGACAGACCGCTCTGTCATATATTGATATTCGCTTTTTTGGCCTGACTGCATAAGTCGCGAACGGACAAGGTATACCTTTTTCCATCCCTGATAAAATGTGTTCCGCACTGCCGAAACTCAAAATGTACTTTGTGGGCGATGCATTGCTCCCGAATAGAAAGCACCCACGCATAATCGAGCGGTCTGGCATTTCTGTCCGATTCGCCTCCGACTACGACCAGTTCAACATCATCCAGCCAGGCGGAAAGACTGATTTCCTCAAGCAGCGGCTGACAGATAATATTTTTATGTCTGACAGGCAGTTTATGAAAAACAGGCAGTCTGTAGTCAGCCCTGTCCTGATTTTCCAACGTACAGCCTACCGTGACATTCTCATATCCGTCGTTCCAGTCCTGCGGGATACAATCCATAAATCGTTCTATGCGCTTTGTTAAAAACAAAAAGTGCAGGTCGGAACGCTCCCGTATCATCTGCCAGCATTCCGAACGCCATTCATCGGCATCTTCAATCAAAAAATCCGTAGAAAAGCATAAGTATACGGTCTGTCCCGATTTGATTTTGTATGCTCCCGATTTATTTTTAGCCACAGGGGCGTAGAAGTCATTCGTCTTTACGATACTGTTCGTATCGACCCCACGTTTCAAATCGCCCTTATGGATGTAACAATACCTGCATCCCTCGCTTTGTTTGTGGCAGCCGCGCCACGGATTCCATATAGCCATATTCGTTTCCTCAATTCTTCTATAAGCGTTCTTTCCAGGACCACCCGTTTCATTTCCTGTCTTTCTTTTTTGGGGAGAAGCTGCCATCCACCGACAGGCTCGTCCATCTGCAGATTTGACCGGACGGCATCTTACCCGAACATCCGATTCCGTTTTCGATTCTCTGACTGGCACAAATAGATACCGATCAACAAAAAGATCGGAAATAACACTCCTGCCAGAAACCCCACTTTCAGATTATTATTGAACGCACCGGAAACCATCCCCACTACGGTAGGTCCTCCCGCACACCCGACGTCGCCTGCCAGGGCAAGTAGTGCAAACATCGCAGTGCCGCCCCTGACATCTGATGCCGCCGCCTTACTAAACACCCCCGGCCACATAATACCAACGGACAGACCACACAGTGCACACCCGATAAACCCGACCGTCAAGCCCGGCACAAGTGAGATGCAAAGATAGGCAGCGATACACAAAATACTACTGGCAACCATAAATCGATCCAGATCGATGCGTTCTCCGTATTTTCCATAAAAGGCTCTGGCACTGCCCATCAGAAACGCAAACAGCATCGGTCCTGCCAGATCTCCCGTTGTCTTGCTGACATGAAGTCCCGACTCTGCAAAAGCCGACGCCCACTGGCTGACTGCCTGTTCGCCCGCTCCGGCACATACCATCATTATCATCAGTACCCAGAATATCCTCTTACGAAAAAGCTGCCGGATGGTTGTTCTTCCTTCCCCCTGATCCATCAAAGAAGCAATCGGAACCCTTGTAAACAGAATCATATTTGCAAAAGGAATCACCGCCCAAATGCACGCCATCACCTTCCAGTTTTCGATACCGAACAGATGAAAAAAAGCTGTCGATACAATCACGACTGCCATATGCCCCCAACAATAAAAGGAATGCAGCAGGCTCATGGCCTTTTCTTTATTTTTTGTAGGACAGGCTTCCACGATTGGACTTACCAATACCTCTAACAGTCCGCCGCCCACCGCATATACGGCAACCGCAATCATCAGCCCCGTAAAAGCATTTTCCAGCAGATCCGGTAAGATCGTCAGAAACAGGAAACCCGCCGCCGCACAGACATGCGCAATAATCATCGACGCCCGATAACCTATCCGGTCCACAAAAGTAACCGACAGCATATCCACCAAAAGCTGCAATCCAAAGTTGAACGTAATAAGCAGCGTAATCTGCGTCATCGGTATCCCATAACTGTTGTGAAAAGTCAGAAAAAGAAGCGGCACAAAATTGTTAACAATCGCCTGCACGATATATCCGGTAAAGCAGGCATACAATGTTTGATTATAACTTTTATCCATAATCGTTCTCCCGTTGTTTCTATATTTTCAAAATGTCTGCATCTGATTCTTTTTACCTCCCAATACGCCAGCTGCCATCTGTACTGTCAGCATCTGATCTGATACAAAACAGGCAGACGGCATCGCCACGATACAGGCGCTGCCGTCCTGATCAGCCCCTTCGATCACTTCTTCCTGGCTTTCCTCATTTCCTGTTTTCTTCTATCCATTTCACTGCAAAATCTACCAGCTCCCTTTGTCTCATCATCGAAAGCATCGCATTCCCCAGCGGTACGTGACGCACTTTTCCGGTCTGTTCAAATGCCTCTCCAATTGCCGGAAAATCTTCTCCATCCACAGCCAGCGTTTCATAGGATTTCCAGACCCGCTGTCCATCCACCCGTATGGCACTGCTTTCTGTCACCGTATGTCTGCCCGGATACTCCGCCCTTACATCCGCCAGATGCAGGGAAGTGTTCTTGTCGTAACCAACCCCGATCAGCAGCACATATCCGTCCAGTTTATACAGCCTGCCAATGGGTGAGCTGTCTCCAAAAATATCTGACAGATCATGATTTTCTGTCAGATACTGCGCATCATGTCCCCAGGCCGCTACTGATCTTGCCGGATGATCGCTCCTTAGTGTCCCCGGCCACTGCCGAAACATTTCCGCTACTGCGCCCATTGTATTTGTCGGTGTCATCCGTTTGTCATAAGCAGGTATGTATTCACGTATGACAGGCTGCCATTCCTCCGGCTCCTGCCAGTAGACGCCGGTCGACGGATCCAGATTTTTCCATGACTGCGTCGGCATCATAATCGTACCCTGTTTCCCAACACGATCCATCAGCGCTTCGATCACTGACTGCGCGCCACCGCACACATATCCCAGACTGCTGAGCGATGTATGTACCATAATCGCCTGCCCTTTTTGAATACCAATATCCTTAAAAGCAGTTGCCATATCGTCCGGGGTTACCAGTTTCCTTTTTTCCATCTTACAATTCCTCCAATCTGCTTTATCGCAGCTGCAATCCTAATAATAAAATAAATTTTGCAAAATGGCAAAGGTTAAACGCATAACCCCTGACAAAATTCAACCTTCTTCTTTGTGCATTTTTACTTCGCTCACACTGTCTCGTTCTATAAGAGTTACCGGCTGCAGCACATGGCTAACCTCGCCGTCTCCCTTTCTTAACCGGTTCAGCATTGTAACCGCCAAAGCTGCCCTCTGCCTGCTGTCCTGTCTGATCGTAGTCAGCGCTGGTACAAATTTTTCACCTTCCCTTACATCGTCAAACCCAACTACCGATATATCCTCCGGAACGGATATTCCGACGCTTTTCAGGAATTGAATAACATCCATCGCATAATAATCAGATACGGCAAAAACTGCCGAATATTTTTTTATTTCTCCCAAATGTGCCCTGTAAAAAATACTGCGTGCTTTCTGCTCCATAGGAATTATCAGAAGCTCTGCATTTGGAATCTCGCTTTTTAATCCCATAAATCTTTCCATATCCATACAGACATGATTATCCGATATACATAAGACCGCCCTGTGCCCTCTGTTTTTCAGATAACGTCCAGCCTGTGCCCCGCCGTCAAAGTGATCGGACCTGATATTTACCAGATTTCCCAAATCTTCCATATATCCGTCATAGACCACAAACGGAATATGCATCTGTTCCCTTAGTTTTTTATAATCCTGTTCGCAATAGCCGATCATGACCATTCCCTCCATATTCCACATGGAAGCAAACTTTGGAATTTCATCCCATCGATCAGTAACTTTCAGCATAAGAAACTTTCCTGCCTGTTCTGTCTCTTTTGCCAGCGCGTTCACCGACGCGGAAATAAACGGATCCTCCAGTGTATGTCCTTCGTATTTTTCATGGTCATTGATTACCACCCCGATAATTTTAGAATCATTTTGCGCCAAAAGAATCCCCGCCATACCCGGCATGTATTGTCTTTTTTCCAAAAGCTGCTGCACACGCTTCACCGTTTCATCTGATATTTTCTTTGTCTTGCCATGAATCACATTTGATACCGTAGCAGTACTCACTCCCAGCTCGTCGGCAATGTCAGCGATCCTGACTCTTCCACTCTGCATACACGTCAGTCCTTTCTTTATCACTGTTCACTATCAGTCTGATTTCTTGTCTTTTCTGTATGGTATTCTTTCCTTTTATTTTGTCACAGACGTTTACAGCTTTTCTTATGATGCCAAATTTCCGTAATATTCCATACGATATATTGTAGATTATACAACTACATGTGCAATGTATCGTACTGAATCAAAAAAATTGTAAACTGGTATTTTGTCAGATACTGACTTTATTTTACACAGCAGAAAACCGCCCTTTCATACAGGCGGTCGATCTGCTATCACCTTTGTGAATCTTACGGTTTGTATATCCTGGTTTTCGCTTACTGCGCCATCGATACGCTGCGTCTGATCTGCACCAGCACAAGCACCATACTGACACCGAGCAGGATATGCCCGATTCCGGCAATGCCGGATATTGCAGCATTCATGCCAGAGGAAAGCGCAGGCGCCAGCACCTGCGTCACTCCCCGCACGATAAACATTACAGCGGTCAGATTCAGACCCGTATGATAGACAGCCAGTATCTGCCCGGTTTTGGCACTGGTGAAAGAAAAACTCTTTTCCAGCAAAAGAAGCAGCAGGAAAAACACCATACCAAGCAGAAAATAATGGGTATGTACGACTGAAAGTGTAGTTTTGGCAGTAAACCCGTTGAATTTGGTAAACTCCCGATAAAACACACCGCCGGCCATCGCAAGAACAGCATACAATAAAGCCGCATTCATATAACGTTTCATAATCCTTCCTCCTTATGTAAGCATAATCCATAAGCTCCATTATACCATGTAATAAACCTGGTTTCCAGCCTGCATTTCAGACAGCAGAAGGATATTTTTTCAAAATCTGTTATGAAATTCTTATATCGCTGCGCATCACAAGGTTGAAAATTGAACAAAACATGATATAATCACCTTAAGCAAAACATAATTTTTCAAAAAGATAAGGAAGATCCTACCATGTGGAAATGTCCAAAGTGCGGAAAAGAATTTAAAAATACAAATCAGAGTCATTATTGCGGAGAAAAGCCGAAAACAATCGAAGAATATATTATGCGTCAGGATAAAGACAAACAGGCCGACCTGTTTCTTATGAGGCAGATTCTACAGCAAACACTGCCAGAAGCAGAGGAGCGAATTTCCTGGAGTATGCCGACCTATTGGCAAAACCATAACATTCTTCACTTTGCCGCTTCAAAAAATCATATCGGCTTTTATCCCGGCCCCGAAGCAGTCATACAATTTAAAGAAGAACTGGAAACATATAGTGTGAGTAAAGGAACCATACGTATTCCATATGGAAATATTGACGTTGGTTTAGTGAAAAAAATTGCTTTATGGTGCCTGCATACCGGAAATCATGCATAACTTCGATGTATCTTCCGCTTCAAATGAAGAATGGAAAAAATAATGTCCGGAACAGAATTAAACCAGATTCCGATAGAAAGTCAGGGCTGAATCAAAAGTCTTTATGTGAAAGCAGGCCAAAAAACTGGTGACCCAAACTCTACTTTCCGAAATGCAAATTCTTTTTTTGCGGCTTCAAATGTAAGTTCCTGATTTAAGCAGCGCATTGCCTCAAAGCGATCTCCATCCGTTTCCTTAATCATACGGCGGATTGCCGTGTCAGTGGCGGGGACAGAAGAATATCCTTGTCTGACATATACCCCCTCTGGACGCATCCCTTTTTTATATCGTCTACGACTACTTCCTTAAACTCTACGGTTTCACTTTCCTGAAAAAGCATAACGCCATCTCCTTTACCCATTCTTTGGGCATATCATATCAAATCGTATCAATCGTGTCAATGTATATGACCCGATTGACACGATTTGACCCGGTATTTTCATTATGCACGCAAATGAGGGAATGTATTAACATCAAAAGCAGCGCTGTTTTCCAACTGTTTATTGCGCGCTACTTTCCTCTTCCTGCAATAGCCAATCAGCTATATTGTAAATCTCAATCCCCTCATAACCATATTTCGGGTGTCTGGTTCTGGCAATGATCTTTTGGGGATACGCATCTCGGATTTGCAGTAATGGCAAACATTCTCTTTCAAGAGTCTTCTGATCCGAAATATTATCACTGACCTGGATATAGATTTTCTCGCTCCCTTTTTGCGCCACAAAATCAATTTCCTTTTGATACAATTTTCCGACATACACATCATATCCCCGGCGGAGCAGTTCCATACAGACCATATTTTCATATACTCTGCCGTAGTCCATATTCCTGTTTCCTAAAATGGCATATCGGATACCTGTATCACACAAATAAAATTTTTCAGAACTTTCCAAATACCTCTTTCCGCGGATATCATAACGCTTTATGTCATAAAAAACAAAGGCATTGCACAAATATTTAATATATCTGCCGACTGTTACATGATTCGTTGTTGTCTTATTCGCAGTCAGCAACTGACTAACCTTGTTCTATCCTTTTCCGTTCTGTAAACGTAAGAGCCTGCCAGTCCTCCCTTGATGGAATACTCATCAAAGAGTTTTTCCTTATCGCCGGCCTCGTCATAATACTGGCAGTATTCCTGAAAACTGAATGGAAACACATGAATCTTGATATAACGTCCGGTAAAAAGAGTTGCCAGATCAGCACTTAATAAAAAAGCATTAGAACCCGTAATATAAATATCATATTTCTCTTTGGAATAAAGACTGTTGACTGCCAATTCAAATTTTGGACACGTTTGAACTTCATCCACGAATAGGTAATTTACTTTTTCCTCTTGAAAATGTTGCTCTACGTAAGCATGAAGTGCATGATACTCTCTGATTTCTTCGTATGTCAGATCCATAAAGTCAACAAAAATAATATTGATATTTTCATAATGATTTTTCAGGTACTCAATATATGCCTGCATCAATTTTGACTTTCCCGAACGACGAATGCCTGTAATGATTTTCATATCAGGAGTTTGGTTCAACTCAATTATCCTATTCAGATACTTTGTTCTTGTTATTGTCTTCATATAATCGCTCGCTTTCAAAAAATAGATATTTTTATTTATTTGAAAGCATCTGTTTCCATCCATATTTCTTTTGCCCCCAATATTGTGATTACAATGAGTAAAGCAATCGAATTTGTTGTTTCATAATTGTTTTCATACTTCTCCAACGTCTTGCATCGATATAGATGGAGCACTTTGTAATTTCCCCGGGTACACAGGCTTCCCCTTAATTGATGCATGAATCTCCCATCCCTCATCTTGTACAAAAGCGGCGTCTGGCATTGAAAAAGTCCATAATCTCCCTGCGTATAAAATAATCGTTCTTTTGCAACCCCCGCTTTTTGAAAACAATGGTCTGCATTTGTTGTCAGCACAAAATAATCTTTGTCTGTTACCGGTTCATACAGATTTTCATAAGCAGGTTTTGGCGTATCCATATAGCGGTTAATGTAAATATATCGACTCCAATATGCCCCATTTTTTCCAGACTGTCAAAAGAATAAAAGCCGCCCTCATACATATTGCGGAAATGGTATCTTTCTCAGCGATGCACCGTATGCTTTGGCAGTTTCAGCAAGAGCAGCATTGCCCCTGTCAGAAGCACACTCATACCAATCATTCCGGTTGGCATTGGTCCAAGTAAAGCGCTTTGTGTGGACAAGGACACCCAGGCGCCTGCTTCCCCGATGATATCGGCAGCACCGTGAATGATTGCCGCGTACATACAGTTGTTGTATTTCAAGGTTACATAGGATGACCAGACGCCCAATACCATGCAGGTAAGCACCATCATAGCGATACCGGTGAACGGGGCGCCTGCATAGTCATTACCGTAGTTCATGCCGAAACAAATCAGCGGTGCATGCGCAAATCCCCATAATGCCCCGTTTAGCATAACGGCATATCTGACAGGAAGTTTTTTGCATAACAGCGGAAGCAGATAACCCTGCCAGCCGATGTCTTCGCCCAACGCAATGAACCAGACAGGAAAGCATACCGCCGATATGATATATAAAATTATGCCCATCGTCAGCATGGAAAAGATTGTAAACCGGATTTCTGAGGGTACGCCAAAAGCCTCATATGTCTGAGAAATATATTTGCCACTGAAATCCAAATCATTCGGAAAAATGAAAAAGAAAACAATGATACCGCATAAAATAGCGGCTGTAGGAACGCATGCTGAAAAAAGCAGGGCTTTTTTGTTTTTCCAAAACTGAACGCTGAACTTTAACGGCGATTTGTCTGCCGTAATTTTTCTTGTAATAAATACTGCCAAAGCAGGCGTTCCCATAAACACCGCAGGGAAACTTAAAAAAGCAGAAACGCCTTTTCCCACAGGCTCAGGCAGAAGAACGGCTGTCAGCCACAGGCAGTCATATACGCCAAAAACGATCGCTAAATATATGAAAATTCTTTTTGTTTCAGGATTTGAAATCGTTTTATTTATTATCATTATTTTCCTCCAGATTCGTTTTTGCACCTGCCTGTGACAAAAAAGTAAGCGCAGCCTGACGAACCATTCTGATAACTTCTTCTTTTGAAGAGGTAATCACTCCCGAAGCGACAAAACATGCAAGTCCGTGCGTATAAATCATTGTATTCTGAAAAAAACTGCTGACATTCTCTTTTGGTATTTTTAAATCATCTGCAATCTGCGCGGCCATAGCCGCATTCGCTTCGGCATGTACCAAAACGTCAAAACCGCCTGCCCGAAGCTCACTCTCTCCGCTCATATAAAGATATTGAAAGAGATTTGGCTCGTCAAATGCAAGATTTATGTAAGCCATTCCAACACCTGCAAAGGCATCCATTCCATTTTGTACACAGGAACGCATTTTCCCATTCGCATAATTTAAGGCATATTCAGCCAAAGCCTTGCGAAGTCCCGCCATATTTTCAAAATGCCATACAAGAGGCTGCGTAGAGCAACCGATTTCTTTTGATAACGTCTTAATATTAATAGCAGAATATCCGTCACGAATAAGCATTTCCAATGCTTCCTGCAAGATGATCTCTTTTGAGACCTGCGTTTTTCTTGCCATTGTTCATACCTCCAAATTCCATAAATTCATTTATATAATTCTTTTTATATTATAATATAACCAGGTACTGCATTTTGTCAATCTCTCTGAATAAAAGTTAACGAATCAATCTGTATTCTTTTCAATTTTTCAGACAAAAAGGCGACGGAGCTTCTGATTCTCCATCGCCATTCTATTATACGTAAATATTTTCCGTGACCTCCGTCACCATTTCCATGTCCTGCGGGGCTTACAAATCAGCTGGTCGTTCTCCTTGCTGACATAAACAAAGCCCTTGAATTTACCACTTTGTAAAAGCCGGAATAATTGCTCAATTAAAAATGCGGCTGAAATGTTACAAAACCCAGACATTTCAGCCGAAAACCTGCCGCTGACAGCTCTGTCGGCACACTGCTGCAAAAAAATTTACGCATGACAACTGGGAACATCCGTCTGTCATGTGTTATCTTATAGGGAGCATCATGGAAAATTCCGAACCCCTGCCCGACTCCGAAGTTACCTTGGATGGATAAAATCAGAATTGTTTACAGATTTTCATCTGCAGGGGGAAAATGTCAGAGAAGAAATGGCGGCGTATAGAAAATTTTTCAACAGCATGAAAAACGCAAGCCCCTGTGCCTGGCAATTGATGAATGCCAGTATCTTTCCCCTGCGATCCTGAATGATCTATAACTATTAAATGTAAAAAATAGCTGAAATTTCGTAAAAAATGTTATATACTAAAATTGAACTTAAACATCATTCCTGTTTGAATCTCCGTGTACCCTCTGTAAAGGCATTTTTGCCCAGAATTACAGAAAAATCATTAAATGTCATTTATAATGATATATTTTTTCAGAAAATGAAAAGAGGTGAGTCCAATGGTTCAAATATTGATCGGATAACTTTTTTTATTAAGAAATGGAGGACTTACTATGAAAAAAATTATTTCTCTATTACTATCATTTGCAATGATTTTTACGTTAACGATTCCTACATTTGCGGCGTCTGATAAATCATTCGCAGACGGGCAACAAGAAAAAACAACGATTCAGCTATCTGCTGGCAGTTACATTGAAATTACGTTATTAACCAATAATCGTACACGAGCATCGAATGACAGTGAATCTTTTTTAATTAAAGAATTTATACACAATGAACTAACTCATACAGTAGAGGGATCTTTTGGCGGCAGTCAGTTGATTTGTACTAATTATGAAGATGGCCGAATGGTCAATCAAAAGATTATAAATGTTTCAGACAGAGTTTCTGCATCCAGGAGCGAATCCTGTCAAACCGTAGCAACTGCTTCATATGGAAGTGTGTTGGGACGAATAGTATACAATAAGGATATTGGGAATAATAGTCCGGGCGAAGAATTAACTGTTTATAGCAAAATTACCAATCAGGATTTAGAGTCATATACAATCAATGGGAAAGCGTCGGATACGATTTCTGTTATTGCCGGTTTGCTGTTGAGCGTTTTATCAGTTTTCATTCCGTCTGCAAATACTGCGACATCTATGGCAATTGCTATCGTTTCCGCTTATGGCGGTAATGTAGCTGGCGGTGCAATTGGTGTTCTATTTACTGAAAAGGTTGCTGTTGACGCAACTTATTACACATTAACTGGATATCATAGTACTTCAAATTACCATACTGCTGGATATTATGGTATTGCAAGATTAGTTAAGACTAAAAATAGCAATGCGTATAATAAATGGTTTTATGAAGGATATACGCCGTAGGAGTGGAGAAAGGGTGACAGCCTGGCAAATATCTTGTGGATTGCAGTTTTTGCCAGACCGTTCCCATATGTTTATGCATATCGATAAATTATTGAAAATTTTTTTCAATATGGTGTCCGTTATGGAAAGGTGGCAAATATGAATCATATTTCACTTAAAAATGTGGCAAGGTTATCAGCCATATTGTTCATTTTAGGTTTGCTGTTTTTTATTTTAGGTTGCTGCATTGGAAATGAAGCGGGCTTGATAGTATTAGTTGTAGGTTTGCTGATATGGGTTGGAATTATAATTATTATAGCACTTTTCAGCAAATGTCCTTATTGCGGAGGATTTCTTAAGGTGGGATATCATAATCATTACTGTCCGCATTGCGGAAATTATGTGAATCAAAGCGATTATGAAAAATAATGCGGCTGAACTTAACCCCCAGAGATTGCAGCTCTGGGGGGTTCAACTACCATATACTACACTCAGTCAAAGTCATGCATCTGCACAGCTTCATCAATTTTTATTATGACGCTTCGAATATTTGTTATTTTTCAAGCTGCAGCTAATTTTGTTTTGAATCATAAAATGTTTCCTTAAGTTTTGCTGATTGACCTCTAACTAATTTTTTCAGCCACTGACTGAAAAGCAGATGTGCGATTATGAGCTCAGGCCGTCTGGCCACAGTCAGAACCACCGGCTTAGCCGGTGGCCTGATTCCCGCCCTGTAAGGGCTCATTTCCGGCGCCGGAGTTTAAAGACTCATCGAAAGGCTCGCCAGCCGCAACGTCAGTTACCTGCCGGGGCTTGCTCAAAGACATCTGGTCATATTCCAAATCTTCCTTCAGCTGATTCCGAATATATGCTTCTATCTTTTTTGCATTTTTCCCTACAGTATCGACATAATACCCTCTGCACCAAAACTGTCTGTTGCCATACTTATATTTGAGATTCGCATGTCTTTCAAATATCATCAGGGTGCTTTTTCCCTTTCAGTATCCCACAAAATCCGACACACTCATTTTCGGCAGTATTTCCACCGGCATGTGTACATGATCCGGACGATTTCCGCTTCGACAATATGCACTTCCTTACGCCTGAGTAACATGCTTAAGATATTCGCCATATCCTGTCTCAGCCCTCCATATATAATTTTTCTCCTGAATTTCGGTGTAAAAACTATATGGTACTTACAATTCCACGTTGTATGTGATAAACTATTCTTGTCCATCCGGACTACTTCCTGTGATTGTAAAAACGGCTGGCGAACCTGTTTTTATTATATCACCGGAGGTATTTTACACAACGCTAAAGCTATTCCAGCCACCCGCAGAGCAGGTGGTTTATTTGTTCTCCAAAGTTCCGCTTTTCGGATCAGCGAAAAACTCCTCCATGGAGAACAGGGCCATGCCCTAACAATAAAAAACCGCCAGCGTCAGCCAGCAGTTCCATCGTTACTATATTTTGTTTTATCCTTCGTTGTCATTCTGCGGCAGATCAGGAAACAGAATCCGAAGATAATCCCGTCTGCCGTAGAGAACACGGTCATCGTACACATCCTGCCCATTCACACGGTAGAAAACCATGTAATTTCCACTGGTGAGAAATCGGTAGTCGCTTTCTATATCTGTCACAGAGGACAGCGGAGCGCCGATTTCTGAAAAATTTTCCAGTTCATCAACAGTGTCCATGATTTTGTTTACAGTGTTTTCAGCGGCTTGCGGATTACATAATTCAAAGGTAATATACTCCCAGATTTCGTCCAGGTCGTTCTGGGCTTCCGGTGAGTAATGGATGTTATTCTTCATTTGCCTTTGCCCGGAAATGTGCTCTCACATCCGAGGACGAAAGCCATCCCTTTTCCTCTCCAGATTTTTTTCCTTTTGCAAGCTCGCTCATGAGCTTCAGAGTGGCCCGTGTTTTTTCATAGTCCTGCATGTCAATGATTACATAGCGCCCACGTCCGTTTTTGGTGAGAAAGACCGGTGCGCCCACTGATACGTCACGGAGCACATCGCTGTAATTCCTCAAATCAGAGATTGGTTTGATATTCGGCATAATCACATTCTCCTTTCCTGCCCTTAGTATACCCTGATTTGATGTAAAATTCAACGGCATATTTTACAACAGTATTTTAGTGGGAGTCCAAAATATTAGACCGATATCGGTCTAATGTCCTTAATGCGCTCTAATGCCCTGTCTAAATCCTGCTGTAAAAACACACGCCCAAAGCGATTCAGAAATACAAAGTCTGTATATCCGTCAATTTCTGTTGTACAAAAAATTCCATTGTCATGTTGATACTGCTTAATTTCTTTTAGTGCCTGACGCACCTCCTTCACCATCGGAATCTTACGGATACCTGCATCTGTCTTTGGTGTTGAAATATATATTTTCTTTTTGGATTTATTCATCTTGCCCGCAAAATAAACCGCTGCATGGTCAATCGTAATAACCCCATTCTCAACATCAATATCTTTCCAGGTCAGACCACTCAATTCTCCAACCCTCAACCCCGTTCCTATGAAAAAGGTATAGATTGGTTTCCAGTGATCGTACACCGGTTGACCATCCATGAATTGCAGAAAAGCTGTCTGCTGTTCCGGTGTTAAGGCATTCCTTACGCCCCTCTTAGCGCCCGTCTGTTTCTTTAACTGCCCCAACACATTGTGTGTTGGATTTGTTCTGATGATACAATCCCTGACCGCCATTTCAAATGCAGGGTGCAGCTCTCTTTGAAGATGTTCAACCGTTCCATAGCTAAGATTTGATTCTTCCATCAGCTTTTTGTAAAACAGCAATATATCCGAATACTTAATATCTTTGACTTTCCGGTTTCCTATGCCTTTCCTGACATATGCATTATACTGATACATATATCCTGCAAAAGTCCTTTCCGCCAAATCTTTCCTTGTTGCCATGTACTTGTCAAAAACATCATTCAACGTCTGGTTCTTAGCCTGCCCACTGTCAATCCCGTCAAGTTTATCCCGTAATATCTGTTCTTCCCTCTGGCGAAGTGTAGTCAGATTTTTAGAATAAATGTATCGCCTCTTTCCTGCTTCATCAGCATAGGCATATTGATACTTTCCATCTGAACTACGGTAGCTTTCCCCCTTCCGCAATACTCGTCCCTTATTGTCTTTTCGTGATTTAGCCATAGTCACTCCTTTCTTGTTAGGAAAGAAGAAATCCTGTGCCTTACTTACGAGTTTTATACAATAAGTCAACTCCTGTTTTGATAGTTTCTGTTATAGTCTGTTGATGTTTGTCAGAATATTCCTTTAGAGTGTGGTATTCTGCGTCAGACATCCTTATGGTTACGATACGCTCTTTTATGACATCCAATTTCGGACGCCCTCTCTTTCCCATAGGCACACTCCTCTCTACATCTACATACCATTATATTTTCCGTAATACGAAATGTCAAGCATTTTTCGTATTACGAATAAAAAAAACTATCTGGCACACAAGAATTTCTCACCTTTCCATACCCGGTTTATTCTGCTGGTATGCGAAAACTCTCCAGATATTTATCAAAAATTTCGCAATCTACAAGCACAGCTTTTCCAACCTTATATGTTGCACCTGCTTCTTTTGCTCTTTTCTCGAAAGTGCTTTGGCATAAACCATAGAGCTTAGCTCCTTCCTTATATCTTACAAATCTCTTTTTCTCCTGAAATTTTTCAGACATAATAATCTCCATTCCGCCGCCTTTCAGTTGGCGGCACAAATAGTAATGAAAGTGTTTCAACCCTCCACGTTATGCGGTAAAATAGTTTGTAAGAAGCTATACTACAAAGCACGGTGAGGTGAGTTGTAAAAACTTTCTTCGTTTTAGACAGCATAATAATCAGTGTAAGTTCTGCCTTTTCAAGCACAAATGAGTGGCACCACGAGTCCGTACACTAAGAATTGTTTAAACTCCTTGGTTTAATTGTGTGGCAGTCCGGTCAATGGCTTCTTATCTTTTACGAAAGGAGCACTTGCTTATGAAAGTTACTTTTCTGACCTGTTGTGGTGTTGATGTCCACAAATCTTTTCTTGTTGCCACAATCATTAAAACCACAGGTGGTATGGAACCTTCTTATCAGAAGAAACGCTTTTCCACCTTCAACAATTCTATTCTTGAATTCAGGCAGTGGCTGTTAGATAATGACTGCCATGATGTCTGTATGGAATCCACTGGTAAATACTGGATTCCTGTATTTAATCTCCTGGAAGATGAAATCAATGTTACTATTGCTAATATGGCTTCCCTCTACTTTCTTTCACACTATGTTTCCCTCCATAAAACTCTGTTGATAGAACAGTTTTCTTTACACTTTGCTTATGGAGCGTAGACAACAATGTTTCCGTGTACGCTTTCCGAGTAGCATAATCTGAACCTTGTGTGACTCTCTCATCACACGATAGTTCCATATCAACAACTGCCTCCTTATGCATGAACCAGACCAACGGATTATACCAGTGGACTGCATTGGCTACCACAAAAAGTAATTTGAAATATATATCCCCACGCTTCAAATGGATTAACTCATGTTTCAGAATAAAAAACAGTTCTTCCGAATTATACTGATCTCCCGGCAGGACTAAAACATGATTAAAAAAACCTATTAGCATGGGACTTGCAGCCTCCGAATATTCAACAACAGGCACTGTGCATTTTATATGCAATTCGTGTTTCAGATTCAGCAACAAATACAAAGCATCCCTATCCTTTACAATTTTTCCTTTTTTGAAGATTTGATGCTTATAATGAAAATAATTTATCAAATGCACAGATATAAACAACAGCTTTCCGGACATCCAAATAAAGATCATTATATCCAGCATGGAAATACTGCTGTTTT
The DNA here is from genome assembly GCA_910577225.1 of uncultured Eubacterium sp. Lineage (GTDB taxonomy): Bacteria > Bacillota > Clostridia > Lachnospirales > Lachnospiraceae > Eubacterium_J. The sequence continues at coordinate 18,471 of CAJTMV010000048.1, forward strand.
TTCTGACTGCACAGTAATTGGAGTTGTTATCTGTGCAGGGATTTCAACAATAACCCTCCTTTGGACAGTTCCGTTATCCAACGTATCCGGCGGTACAATTTCAGATTCTGATCTGCCCTGGTCTGTCATTTGTGGCAACATATCAGCAACAGGCTGTCTGCCATTCCCACCTAAAGGTATAATTAACCGCAATGTCAGCACTATCCAAATCCAGTATTTCCATTTTGCGGCATACCGCTTATTTAGGACTGGAGTAAGCAAGAGCAATAAAACGATAATTAAGCTAATTGGTATTGAAATCTCCAAAAATGAAAGAAACATATTTGTCATTATCGTTCATCCTCCAGTTTATCCAGAAAATTCCTAAGTTCTTCAATATCAGAATCCTTGATTTCTTTATTGCTGTACAGCGTGGCTACCATATTCTGTATGGAATTGTTATACAGCTTTTCGAGAAAATGCCTGCTTGCTCCGGCTTTATAATCATTTTCCAAAATAACCGGAGTATAAAGATTGTTTCCCGTTGATCGGTCACAATTAACAAATCCTTTATCAGACAGCCGTGTCAATGAAGTCATCAAAGTAGAAAGCTGCCATTTTCTTCTCCCCCGCAATTCTTTTAAGATATAATTTGAGGTAACAGGATTTCCACTGTTCCAAATTACCTGCATGATTTCCAGTTCTGCTAAAGCAATTATCCGAAAGCAGGAAAAAACTCATCTACAAGAATATAGTATGTCTGATAAAAAGTTAAAAATCTCTCAGCTTTAGATACCATATTAAACCGTATAATATCGTTTCTTTTTCTTCAGGTATGAATTTCATAGATTTCAAACCCTTTATTGCCAATTCAAAATATCTGTTCATTTCTTGTTGCGCATACCCTAAAGCACCTGACTTGGAAAACAATTCCCTAATTGCATTTACATCCTCATAAGTTAAATTTTCTTTTCCATAATACCGAAGAAGATTACTGAAATATTCTTTTTGATTCCGTATATATGCATATAATAAAGTTTGCTTAAACTCTGTTATATCAGAGCCAACATTCTTCCCTATATTATCTTCATCTGCATAGATTCCAAGAATGTCATCTTTTATTTGAAATGCTATTCCCAGGCTTTCAGCAAAACATTCTATTTTTTTAATATCTTCATCTGATCCACCAGCTAAGGTCATACCCAGGCATAAAGGGCCTATCACCTATACCACGCTGTTTTCAAACGATATATTTCCGTAATGGAATCTACTAAATTATCTTCATCTGAGCAGAAATTCTGCTCTTCAAACGGCAAAATAACATCAATAACTTCGCCTTGAATAGTGTTTATTATTACTTGGTTAAAATACTTTAGCAAAATCCCAAAGTTATCTGACCTGCTGTATGCTTCTGCTACCTTTTGATTTGCATAACACATACCAAGGCCACCCGCACAAATGGCCATTGAATTGGCCACATCATTAGCATTTCTTTTTATCTCTATTCCTTTAGTTTCCCAATCGTTAATGTAATGAACCGGAATAGTTGGCTGATTTCTCCTTAAACTTGCATGGTCTATAATATCATCATTTATCAATATTGCTGTCTGATAGATTTCAAAAGCTAATGCCAAGTCATCACTATATTCTATATCACTTTTCAAAATACTATAGCCAAGATTTACCAACACCCCTCGAATAAATTTCCCATGACTATTCATTCTTGTAAACTCTGATATATTTTGGGAAATATGCTTCTCCGAATGATTACATATTTCCCGATTAAAATTTTGCATTTTTCCATATAGACGTTCTCTTGAATTCTTGAAAAAATTCATAAAGGAAAACAACTGATAGCTTTGTAACATTACTTCCACATCTTTATCTGTATTTACCTGAAACACATAGTTTCCACCATGTTCCAGCACTTTTTTGTCATTCTGCAAGATGGAATAAAACTCTTCAATAGTTGCAATTTGATAGAAAAAATCCGCTTTGTTTCCTTTATTATCAAACTCTTTACGGTTTGAACCAAATAAAAACATTATTTCTTGATAATCTTTCAATGGGCTATCTTTTTCTTTAGCATAAAATATTTTCTTTTGCATATAGGCACCTCCCTGTTGTTGATTACCTCTGCTAAAGCAAAAATCCTCATTGATTATACCATAGAAAATTTCCCGTATTTTATTGAATTGCACGAAACGACTATTTTCCAAGAACAGAAAGCACAAAACGACCAAAAAAGAGTTTACACAGCTCTATTCCTCTCAAACATCAAGGCAGCATCCCCCACTCTCCACCCTGGTTTGCCGCCACCCCTGGAAGCCAATAGATACCTTCTTATTTCATCTGGCAATAACAGGCAGTCTCGTCCCCATCCTGCACAGTAACTCATTGCTGATGCTGCCGGAATGATCTGCGACCGCAGGAACAGACAACTCATCATCATATCCCTCTGCACCTGCCAGCGTTGCAATGTCACCTACAGAAATGCCTTCCGTGTCTGTTATATCCACGGCAAGCTGATCCATGCAGATACGTCCGACAACAGGCACAACATACTGGTTTATCAGCACACTTCCTTTTCCATCAGACAAATTTCTCGGAAAGCCATCACCATATCCGATTGGCAGTATGGCAATCCGGGTATCACATCCGGCCATAAAGCTCCTGCCATATCCAACACTCTCGCCTGCGGCCACTTCCCTGATCAGCACCACCCGGCTTTTCAAAGAAAACACTGGACGCAGGTCAGGTTTCAGCAGGGTGTCCTCATCCGGGGAACTGAGAACTCCATACAAAGCTATGCCAACCCTCACATAATCACAGGCAAGATCGGGATAATTCAAAAGTCCGTAACTGCTCTGAATATGTAACTTTGGCAAAATGATCCCACTATCCCTCAAAGCACCTGTCATACGATAGAAGTTATCAATCTGTCCTTTGGTAAATGCAATATCCTCCGGATGCCTGCTGTCTGAGCAGCACAGATGAGTAAACATCCCGCACACATTAAGATTTTCCATAGAAAAAACTTTCCGAACCGCAGACAACTCCCCACTTGCTATCCCAAGCCTGTGCATACCAGTATCTATTTTGATGTGTACCTTTACGGCAATGCCCTGATTATTCAAGACTTCCGCATATTCAAAACCTGATAAGGGTCTGCATCAGATCATGTTCCTTCAGTTCTCGGATGCCCGCCCTGCCTCCGTGTACCCAAGTATAAGTATCTCACCACAGACGCCACTTTTTCTCAAAGCTATGCCTTCATCAACCGTGGCAACGGCAAATGCCCGGACACCCATTTTATTAAGGTGTGAAGCAGTCAGGACAGCCCCATGCCCGTATGCCTGCGCCTTTACAACAGCCATCAATTCACATCCTGGCTGCATGGCATTTTTCAGGATTTCTACATTATGACGCAGATTATTTCTATTTACTTCTATCCATGCACGCCCCATCTTAAATTCCGCATTCTTCATTTTCATGCTTTTCTCCTATAATGCGTACCGCCTGTGAAACAACCGTGCATCCGTCCGGAATATCCGTACTTACCACTGCACCTGCGCCTACTTTCACATGGCTGCCAATTTTTACTCCCCCAATAATAACTGCACCTGCCCCAATCAGGCAGTTATCCCCTATGACTGGTGCTTTCTTATTTACTTCGCCAATCGTTACATTCTGATAAATTAGGCAGTTTTCCCCAATCTCTGCATATCTTGAAATGAAAATCCCATGCAGTCCATGGGGAAGTGTCAGGTTGCCTTTTATTACCGTATCCGGGCCGATATATCCCCCGTGCCGGTGGGCACACCGGCTCATCATAAATGTGAGAATATCACGCAGGAAACCTTCGCCCGTCTTTTTCTGCAATCTGTACAGCCGCCAGAAATGGCGCAGATTATTTCCTCTTGAATAATCAATAATCCTTCTCCTGATACTCATAACGCTCTCCTTCCCATCACAGATATAATCCTATCAGCCTGTCCAGCATTTCCGGGAAAGACAGTCCAATCCCCTTCATCATGTCAGGATAGCGGCTGTGAGAAGTAAAACCCGGAATGGTATTCACCTCATTAAATACAATTTCCCCGGACGGTGTATAAAACATATCCACCCTTGCAAAGCCCGAACAGCCCAAAGCCCTGTATATTATTACCGCTGCTTCCTGTATCCGTTTCTCCACTTCTGCGTCAACTCTTGCAGGCATGTAAATCTTTGAGGATTTCAGTGTGTATTTTTCAGTGTAGTTAAAGAAACCTCCTGACAATTCGATTTCGTCAACCCTTCCTACAGTCAGTGCATCAATGCCAAATACAGCACAACCCACTTCAAACCCGTTTACTTCCTCCTCAACAATGACTTCCGTGTCATGTTCAAATGCATAATCTATGGCAGCATCCAATTCCGTCTTTTCCATTATCCTTGTTATCCCGAAAGATGAACCTGCACGGACAGGCTTTACAAAGAGTGGATAAGCCAGTTTTTCTTCAATCTCCTTCAATGCCTCTTCCTTGCCGGAATGTCTGAAAGCTACTGATTTTGGAACAGATATACCCGTAAGGCCGACCAGCTTATGCGCCCGCTCCTTATCCATGCAGATTGCTGACGAAACCGTATCACAACCGACAACAGGGATTCCCGCCAGTTCAAACATTCCCTGCAGTGTGCCGTCTTCACCATTCTTACCATGCAACACAGGAAATACTAAGTCTACATTTATGCCACGGCATCCTTCCCCAACAAACTCTAAAAACCCCCTCTTAGAACGGCTCTGTGAAACAACAACAGGAAACATGTTTTCATGGTCTTGGAACCATGTATTACTGCTTATCTTCTCCCTTTTTCCTGTGTAGTGATACCAGTCACCACTCCTGGTGATTCCAACCTGGAAAATATCAAATTTATCTGCATTGATATTCTCTAAGACAGAGTATGCCGATTGTAGCGACACCTCATATTCCGTCGAATTACCCCCAAATATAATGGCTATCCTTTTTCTATCCATTCTGTACACCGCCTTCCTCTGGTTTTATTCCCTCCGGAAGCTTGTAAGCTATCTCACACCGATTGACGTATAACGCTCTCTCCATCTGCTTTCCAGTATCTCTGTCTGTTTCCCTGCGGCAGACGGGAGCAATCTGATATATTCTTTTGCCCTCTTTCCTATAAGAAACTGACGGATTGAATACGGAATAATCAAATCCCACAGCATTTTTTGATAAAATACATCCATGCATATATTTGTCATCAAAGCTGACCTCAATCTGAAATGTATTATCTGTTTCATTACGGACTTTCAGATCAAGCCAGCCTTCCCCCACCGTGGCATCCGTTCCACTGGGGAAATCTTCTGATGTTGATGGAAACGACTTAACTGCGTGTCCATGCCGTTCTACAATCGTCAAAGGCGTGTGCAGGAACATCCAAAAAAGTGTATCGCTCAACATACACAGACCCCCGCCATAGGATGCAACAATTTTCCCATCCACAAGATTTAACCCGTCCCTGTATTTTTCCTCCCGGTCTGCCCATCTCACAAGCTGCCAGAAAGAAAAGGTTTCACCCGGTTCGATCACAACCCGGTCAATCGTCCTGGCCGCAAGTTTGAGATTGTGAACCTTGTTTATCTGGTACTGCATATCAAACCCACTGTTTTCATTCAGCATTGGTATCAAAGTTTCAAATACCATGCAGGGCAATGACCTGTCAGCTATTCTTTTTGCATACCGGCACCCGTCTTTCCGCATTTTATAATAAAAAAACTTCTTTCTCTGCCATCTACGGAGTGGAAGCAGAAAAGGAAATATCTGTGTCAGCCTTTTTCTTGACATATAAACGGTTCCTCCTCTTTTTTACAAAACAAAAGCACTCCTGCTTTCGGCACTACTATTGTACCAATAACAGGAGTGTAGTTTGTTTGTTTACACATAAAGTATTCTTCTGATTTTCTACGGAATTTCTTACGATTTACCTACGAAACCGGTAATATGACTTTAAATTCAATCATCTCATTTTCACTTCCTGCCATAATTGCCCCATGATGAAGCTCAATGATCTGTTTCGCTATGGCAAGGCCCAGCCCTGCCCCGCCGCTGCCCGTACTTCTGGAAACATCCAGCCTGTAGAACTGTTCAAATATCCGTTCCAGTTTTTCCTCCGGAATGGTATCTCCGTGATTTGTAAAGGTAATCTCTACGTCTTCTCCCTGTCCGACAACTGCAATGTTTATGTCAGTACCCTCAAAGCTGTAGATAACCGCATTTTTCAAGAGATTGTCAAATACACGCTGAATCTTATCCGCATCACACCTTATCATAATATCCTCTGGAACCAT
>CAJTMV010000049.1 GCA_910577225.1 uncultured Eubacterium sp.
GATATGAAAAATAACTTGAAATCATCTTTAGAGAAACAATGGAGCGCAGAGCAATTACAAAGGGAACAGATCGCAGCACTTGCTCACGATTTGAAAACGCCTTTAACTGTTATTCAAGGAAATATCGACTTGATAAGCGAAACAGAGCTTGACGACGAACAGCGGTTATATGCGGGGTATATTACAGAAGGTTCCGGGCAAATGGGCGTTTATATTAGGACGCTGATTGATATATCCCGGACAGTAGCCGGGTATCAGCTGGGTTTGGAAGAATTTGACATAGCCGATTATATGGAACAGATTGAAGCGCAGGCAAATTCATTATGCCTTACAAAAGAAATTTGTTTACACATGGAAACAGGGGAAAATTTAGGAACTTTCAAAGCGGATAAATTACTACTGGAACGGGCAATTATGAATGTGATAGGCAATGCGTTAGATTACTCTCCACCAAAAGGGACAATCTATGTAGAGGTGCAAAAGCAGGACGACTTTCTACAAATCTCTATAGTAGATGAGGGAACTGGTTTTACAAATGAGGATTTGCACCATGCAAGGGAGCAGTTTTTTATGGGCGACAACAGCCGAAGCTCTAATATGCACTTTGGCATGGGGCTTTATATCACAAGCAGCATTGTAAAGCAACACAATGGGGAACTTACTCTTAAAAATTCTGATAAAACAGGCGGTGCAAAGGTTACAATAAAAGTTCCCTATTAGGATTTAATGGGCGATGGGAAACATCGCTCACCATTTTTGCAAATCTTTATGAAATCTTCAAAAATATTTCGTAGTATTTTAAAAGTGAACAGCTGAACTAAAGTCCACCAAATAAAAAACAGCGTTTTGGTGGGCTGTATCTTCATGCCCAAATAAAAATGGCTTTGCCTCCAACCTGTTTAAATTTTGAGGGTAAAGATATCAGTGAAAAATGGAACTGAATGCTGTGCATCCTTGGAAAGGGGATGCCATGCATAAAATATGGACAGGGTCAGGATATCCGCCACCGCTAATAATACATATTTTTGATTTACATACCGTAGTCTCCGAGGGGACTGGGACTTTTTTATTCGACGAAATTCTTTTCATCTCTTGTACATATTCCAAAATCCAATCATATCTTTAATACAAGCGCATCTGCCTTATGGTGGGTGCGCTTTTTCTTTGCCGCAAAAAGTCTGTTCCTGACATTTTATCGTTTCCGTGCGCCTCCCTCCAGTCTTGAATTTTTAACTTTCAAAAATTTCAAGACTGGAGGAAATCAGAATGAAAATTAAATATGAGATTCCATTAAGACTGCAAGAAAAAAGTTTTTTAAATATTTCTAAATACACCTCATCAAATAGCCCCGAAAATCTCCGTAGATATGGAAGGCAGTTTTAACCCGCCTTTCAGAAAGGGGTGGATTATGAGCCACATATTAAGGATCAGTGTTTCAAAGAAGCCGGCCACTGGTGGGATCGTGAGCTGCCGCCATATCTCCGTGAGGGAGCGTTTTGGATAGGCTACAATAAACTGGACAGATAAGCAAAGGAGCAGCCAATAAAACGCAGATGTGATATCTGCCGGGAATACGATATCCCCCATTCCCTGTCTGACAAATGGGTAAAGCAGGCGGAAAACTCCGGCTCTTTCCATGAAAAAGACAACCGCACGCCGGAACAGGAAGAACTGCTAAAGCTCCGCAGGGAACTCCGGCAGCTTAAGATAGAGAATGACATTTTAAAACAGGCGGCGCTGATCCTGGGACGAAAGTAAATGTGATCAGGGCAAATGCCCACAAATACTCTGTATCAGCAATGTGCTGCGTCCTACAGGTAAACAGAAGCACTTATTACTATGGCGAGGGTTGAGTGAATAGGAATATTCCCAAGATGGCCAAAATGCCGGTAGTCAACCGTGCAAACGAAATTAGTTTTGCGTTCGCATAATTTTATATACTTTTGCGTAATTTTGTGATATAATGTTTAGCAGAAACCATAGGCACATCGAAAACAAAGGATTTTAAACGTTCGAGGGTGCGAAGAAGAACAGAAATGCAAACAAAATATGGAGGTAAAACGGATGCGTTTTAGCTACAATAAATTGTGGAAATTATTAATAGACCGAGGAATAAATAAAAAGACTTTGCGTGAAATGAGTGGTATTAGCGCTACATCTGTTGCCAAACTCGGAAAAGGCGGTAACGTCAACACAGATGTATTGCTTCGAATATGCGGTGCGCTCAATTGCGATGTTGGAGATATCATGGAGATTGTTCGAGAAGAAAATTATGAAGAATAGGTACGAAAGGATGCATTTCCCAATGGGTAAAATTAACACATCCCTGGAAAGAGCTGAAAAATATAGTGCCGTAGACAAGGCATTGAACCTTATCTATTTATATATACAAGAAACATATTCATCGAAAGAAGTAGAACTGATTTGTGATGAATTAAAAAGTATTGCAGGGAGAGAAGTTTTTCAGAGTATTGAATCTGTTTCTTCTAACCGTACATATACGCAGGTTCAGGAAGCTCTTTCCAGGATGAATGAAAAACAGAGTATAAGAAAGAGTAAGGGCGTATATTACACCCCGAATGATGTTGTTCGATTTATCCTTACAAATAGTATTAAAGCTGCATTCGGAAAACTTACAGCATCCAATGTTAGCGACATAGCGCTGGATAACATACCGTATCGTTCATTTTGCTGTGGAAAAAACGTGTTTGACCCAACGTGTGGAGCGGGAGAATATCTGCTTGCGGCACTTGATATTAAAATTGATTTATTAAAAAAAAATACAAAAATTACAAAGCGTCTTATACAAGAGGTGGTTTCTACCATTTATGGTAATGATGTGAATGTCGAATCCATCATTATTACAGAATTGAGATTGCTAATGTTTATTATAGAGTCCTGCGGAGTAGATTATTGCAGTGGATTTGGAAATATAATGAATAGACGTTTTACATCCTTTGACTTTATTGCGGATGAAGCCTCCTTTGAGGATAAATATCATATTGTGGTTGGCAATCCGCCTTATGTTGAAGATTTTAAATCCGGACTTGAACTTCGTAATAAGTATGGTAATATTTATGCCAATACCCTGCTCAATGCGGCAAAAAAACTCGAAAAGAACGGTTCAATTGGATTTATTATTCCGCTCTCATATGTATCCACTCCAAGGATGAAAAAACTCAGAGAGGAATTAGGAGAGCTGGTTTCTGAACAATATATTTTAAGCTATGCAGATAGGCCGGATTGTTTGTTTGATTCGGTGCATCAAAAATTATGCATTCTAATCGGTAAAGACAGAAAGACAGAAAAAACTGTTTTTACCGGAAACTATCGGTATTGGTATAAACAAGAACGCAGCACACTTTTTACTGATATTCAAATGGTAAGGAATAGATATGAGAATGCAGAGTTTATCCCTAAGTTGGGAACTCAACTGGATATTGATATCTATAAAAAGATAACTGATGCAGGAAAAATGCAGTCAGTATATGCCGTGTCGAGGACTGGAACTGAATCGGTTTACTTAAATCGTCGAGAAGCGTTTTGGATGAAAGCCTATAGAGAAAAGGTGGATGACCCTGAATATAAAGTGTTCAGTTTCCAGACCCCGTTAGAAGCAGATTTTTGCTATTGCCTGATCAACTCTACTCTTTTCTGGTGGTACTGGATTAGTGTGTCGGATTGTTGGCACGTCAGCAAAGATTTAAATGGATTTATGATGCCAATGCAAACAGATATACGAGGAGCTACAGAATTGGCACATAATTTGCGACAGAGATTAGAAGAAACAAAAGTGTATGTAGGCACAAAGCAAACGCAGTATGAATATAAGCATCGAGAATGTCTGGATGAGATTCGCGCAATAGATGATTATGTAAATGCTGCATATGGACTAACGGAAACCGAAAGCAACTATATAAAGAATTTTGCTATTAGGTACAGGACGAGCGGAGGGATTGACGCGGATGAAGATAATTGATTTATTTGCAGGATGCGGAGGCTTATCTCTTGGCTTTATCCAGGCGGGATTTAGCGTAGAGAAAGTAGTAGAATATGACCCTGTTATAGCAGACACATATCAGCGAAATCATCCGGAAGTTGATGTGATTGTTGACGATATAAAAAATATAGATACTTCTGATATGTTTGCAGGGATGATGGCTGACGTTATTATTGGAGGTCCGCCATGCCAGGGGTTTTCTATGGCGGGAGCAAGAATCAGACAAGGGTTTATTGATGACCCGCGAAATTATCTTTTCAAACATTATTTTAATGTTGTAAAAGCAGTTATGCCTAAAGTATTTGTTATGGAAAATGTAAAAGGCATATCTACAATGCAAGGAGGAAAAATCTTTGAAGAAATCAAGAGGATATTCCAGGACGCCGAAGCACTAAACGGAAAGCCGTACCGTATATATCACCGGGTAATCAATGCTGCGGAATTTGGAGTTCCGCAACGTCGGGAAAGAATGATTATTATAGGAACTCTCATTGATGGGGCAGATATTGACGCCTTGTGGGAAAAGACAATAAGGGATTTGAAAAAAGAAATTCCTGCTTATTTTGATGAAGTTACTGTAAGGGATGCGATAGGAAATCTTCCGATGACAAGTGAAAATGGTGTAGTTGATAATCCGCAGCCAGAAACTGCATATGAAAGATACCTGGCCAGTGATGCACATACAATCACAAATCATACGCGGTCACGTCATTCCAAGGTTGCTGTAGAGCGAATGCAGCAAATAAAAAATGGAGAAAATTATATGGTATTGAATGAACGGATTAATTCTGTTCACAGTGGCGCATATGGCAGACTCTGTTGGAATGAGCAAGCCTCAACAATTACTACAAGATTTGATACACCTGCGGGAGGTCGTTTTATCCATCCGGATGAAGACCGAACATTAACACCAAGAGAAGCGGCACGAATTCAAAGTTTTCCAGACGATTATGTTTTTTATGGAGATAAGCGTTCAATAAGCCGTCAAATTGGTAATGCAGTTCCACCGAAGGTATCATACTTTCTTGCAAGATTGATTAAGAGTATATTGGCAGTAGAAAATAGCGAGAACATTGGAGAATGATTTATATGAAAAACCTGATGTTCGCAGGTAATCCTGCTACAGGTAAGACGTTTCTTGCCAGGGCCGCTGCGTATTATCTGTGTTATGAAAAATTAAATATAGATAGCCTCCAATCCAGGAACATCTATACGGATTTGGATAAAATCGAGGATTTCATCAACAGTGAAAAATGCGAATTTATTCAGGTTCATCCGAGCATGACTTATGAGGATATTGTTTATGGAATTGATATTAAAGCAACAGGAACAATGACTATAGATTATGTAGAGAAACGCATAAAAACACTCTGTGACAGAGCCAGAGGCACGGAAGAACTTTACGCAATAATTTTTGATGATATTTCAAGAGTAGATGCAGGAGCATTGCTTGGGAATCTGATTTATGCAATGGAGTTCCGAAACGAATCGGTTCCTCTTTCGGATGGGACGATGTTGTGTATACCGGATAATGTCGTTGTTATTTTAACAGAGTGTAGAAATTTTCATGCAGGGCATCTTGATTACGCACTGAGAAGACGAATGGATTATGTTGCGGAATTAAAATCGGATCGGGATGTGCTTGAAAGATATTATGATTCTGTTAATGCTAATGTCGGAAGGATTATTATAGACATATTCGACAGTATAAAAGATTTTATAATTGTAAATGGGTCTTCTGGAATTCCTGACGTTTTGGATAAATATATGCCGGGTCACGGAATGTTTATGGTAGAGCGAACTGGAACAGCCTATTTTGTGCTGGATAAGTTTAAGCAAAAAATGGTATATCAGATATTCCCGTTTATTAATAACCTTTCGTCCCTGGGTATTTTGCGTGGAAATATCGAAACATACGAGAAGACTCTTGAATCAAAACTGAACATAGGAATATCAGGGTTGAATCGTATATCTGATATTCGTAAGATTATGGTCAATTCGGGTGAGCGGGTTGAACCATATTCATTAGAAAATACCGTAAGATATTATGAAACCGAAGTTATTGCTAATCGATGTTCGGATTATAAAGGAATATTGGAAAGTGTCATAGATGCCATTGTGCTGAATGGTGTTTTCCCCTGTGATATAGCTACGGACGCACTGTTATTTAATATTGAGGTTGCTTCTGTTCCGAGTAAATCTGTTCCTGTTACCTATGGTTCGTATTTGGTTAAACTGAATGATGCTGCAGGTTTCTATTATGAAACAGCAGTTAAGGGCAAAGACAGAAGAAATCCTCATGCATATTATTCAACCCGACCAGGAAATGTTGGAAGGTGGGCAGAAATGACAGATGTAGCTGCGTATGAAGTTTCATACACGGATGGTTCACCAAGTGACACATACCTTCCGTTAAACGGATTGAGGCTGCATACGTTTACGATCAACAATGTTTGCAAGGATAATAATCCTGCAGAAATTTATGGCGCTGTATATAGGTTGTTGCTATATTATCTCAAATTTTATGAAATGAACATCTCCTTAGTGAAAGGACACAGTGAGACATATGGAGATTTGGATGATTTAATCCAGTTGGAAATAAAGTATCTTGAGGCATTGCACCATGGACTTAAGAATGTCAACGCAGCGACTCAGACTGAAAGAGAAAAGGCACGAATCGAATATTTTGGAACGAGGATGATGAATCTGCGTACATTATGGACACAGGAAGGAACGCAGATTCGCGTTGATAAGGAAAAATTTGGTGCGCTGGTTTCGGGAGAAACTGCATTTGATATTGATGCATATGAGGATATTTTTAAAGCCGCTAACGGTACGGAAAAAATTATAGAAATAAGAGGAGTTATGAAAATGACTGATTTAAAGGACTATCAACAAATCATGGAGAATATAGGCGTCCGTCAGATGGTGTTTCAAGGCCCTCCTGGCACTTCTAAAACTTTTGAGAGTAAGAAGTTTGTACTAAAACAATTAAATCCGGAATCGGATGCATTGACAGCACGTTTTATCAGTCAGGAAGATATTTTAGCTGCACTGGATGCGTATAAACTGAATGAGAATGATTATGCCAATCCTTCTGCTTCTTCGAAGTTAGCAACTGGTGGCTGGGATCTGGTTCAGTTTCATCCATCATACGGATATGAAGACTTTATTCGTGGTATCGAAGTGAAAGCGGATGGCGGTCTTCCATCTTACAATAGCGTAAATAGAATTTTGGGTAAGATTGCCGAGTTTGCAAAAATTGCGGAAAATGCTAATCCTGATGAGCCGCCTATATTCTATCTTATTATAGACGAGATAAACAGAGCTAACATTGCTACAGTATTTGGTGAATTGATTTATGGATTGGAGTATCGTGATAGCAAAGTTTCCACACCATACGAAGTTGAAGATAAAGTCAGCATACCAGTATCAAGAACTAAGGATATTGTTCTCGGTAAAAATCTGTTTATTATCGGTACAATGAATACCGCAGATAAATCCATTGACTCGATCGATTATGCTATCCGTAGAAGATTTCTTTTTGTTGATAGTCCGGCAGACAGGAATGTGGTTATTAGCTGCTATCAAAATGCATCAGAAAATGAAGATGAGAATTCCATTGAATTGTTGGTATTTGATGCGGTGCAGGCAATATTTGACAACGAAAGTTATTTCAATAATGAGTATCAGAAAAGTGATGTACGTCTCGGACATACATATTTCCTTCGCAAACGAAAAGAGAGATATGAAGAAGACTTCGTGGAACGTTTTGTTTTCCAGATCATCCCTATCCTTAGAGAATATGTAAAAGACGGCATTTTGGATACGATTGAAGATTTGATTGCTATGGAACACACTCCTTCTGAAATTAGAGATTCCGCAGACCGTGGCGAGCGTGTGCGCTTTATGAGTGACAATATTATGTTATACGCAAAGGAATTCGGTAACAAGACCCGAACAGGAAAGCGTATTGACAACGAATATGTCGGAACTTTTATTGAAGAAGTGAGGACGAAGATAGGATACTGATTAGGAAGGTGATGTTATGGCACGAGATGTAATAATACACCGAATAAATGACTGGTCGATGTTGGACAGTAGGGATGATATATGGTCTAAGATTGACCTTTCGACTCCCAAAATCAACTTTGGAATTCATAAATTCCAGGGTAAACTTTGGAGTAGTGGCTATGTCGGTGTAGGCAGACTGCATGACAAGAATGGACATTACCTAAAGTCAGCTGGAAAGGAACATATTGTGGTAGTAACATCGCAATATGGTATGCAGCCGTGGAATATGTTAGAAACGGTAATGACTGACGATGAATATGATGACTATATTGCTGAAATGGAATCTGATGGGAGGTCATTATTTCATGTATTTTATGACCAGCCACTTATTAAACTATCACAGGATATAAAACAGGACGGAGAACTTTTATATGCATTAAGCTTTATAACGTCGTGCTATGGTTTATGTAAAAAAGGCTTGAAAAAAACAATGTTCCATCAAGAGGAGAACTATTCCTCAAAGGTCAGAGGGAAGATTGAAATCAAAAAGAATATACGCATGAATACCTGTAAGGGTAGAAATGACAGATTTTACTGTAAATATATTGATTTCACTGAGGACAATATTGAAAATAGAATCTTAAAGGCTACCTTGCTGAAATGCAAAGAAATTATAGTCAGACGTTTTCCGGTGACATCTGAGGTATCAAAACGAGTGGCGTATTGCATGAATTCATTCCGGCGTGTTCAAATAGTTCGCATCAAAACCAGTGATTTCAATGGTGCAGATGCATCTGGACTTTATATGTACTACAAACCGTTATTGCGGCAGGCAAGATGTATCTATGGTCAAAAATACTATGCCTATAAAAGTGAAGAAGGACAATCGCTTTTAAAAAGTGTTTTTACAATCCCTTACATGATTAATATGGAGGCTTTGTTTGAATTTTACACGCGTATAATCCTCAAGCGAACGATTGATCGGGATAAGTATTCTTTGGACAGTTATACGAAAAGGCTGTATATCCAAAAAGATGTTTGCGATATTTCGGAAGCAGAGAGAGGCATTCATTTGATACCGTACTGTATTCCTGACATCATCATACGTGACAATGAAACGCAGAATCCTGTTGCAGTCATAGATGCAAAATACAAGCCTAATACTCGTAGTGTTAGAACGGATACACATCAGTTGCTTTCTTATGTTTTGTTAACAGGTGTGAAGAAATGTGGGTTTGCATTTCCGGGTTCTGAAAGCAGAGTCAGGATAATGCGTTCAACAGGAACGTCTGCTTTGCCTTTGTCGGTCAATTCGGTTGATTATTATGAATTGATTTTTGGAAATGACTCTGATCATGTAGCAGAAGCTTTGAATCAAATATTGCCGTGAAAGGAATTGTGATGAAGAAACGAAAGATCTCCCGAAAATAAGGACAGAAAAAACGCCGTTTCACGAAGAAACGTCGTCGTTCAATGAAGGGCATGGGATCAGTATGTTCAACCGATAGGTGCTTTCTTCCTGTTGGACGCTGCACTGGCCGCCGTATTTTTCTACGGCTTTTTTGATGTTGGGAATACCGAAGCCATGCACAAAGCGGTCTTTCTTTGTGGTTCCCTCTGTGAGATGGTTTTCCGGCGACATATTGTTTTCTATGGTGATAAGCAGCATATTCCGGATACGCTCGGCCTTAACAGTAATCAGACGCTTGTACTCCGGCAGATCTTCGCTGGCCTCTATCGCGTTGTCAATGGCGTTGCCGAAAATGGTGCTGATGTCCAGCGGCTCCAGGAAACCGATCCCGTGAAAGTCAGCCATAGCGGAAAAATCAATTTGTTTTTCATGAGCCTTTGCCGCCTTATCTTTCAGAATAATGTCCAGAAATTCATTTCCCGTATGCACATAGTCCTCGTAGTCCGCAATTTGGGAGCGCAGCGTTTGCGCCATCTGGCGTGTTTCTTTTGTGTTCTGACGGCTTTCCATCACAAGCAGGTGGTTTTTCAGGTCATGGTAGATGGAGCGAACCCGTTCTTCATCTTTCATTTTCTCCTGATAGTAAGCAAACTGCTGTTGTAGCTGGGCAATCTGCATTTTGTCCCGCTGCCCCTGCTCCCGGAGATAGGACACATTTCTGGAATACAAAAATTGTACAATAAAAACGATACAGAGTACAGAAGTAATGAAATCCAATAAGGATGTATCGGACGTTCTCAAATTCAAATACCCATAAGTGCTTGCAAATGATACACTGAAAACCAAAAGAAAGCTGATAGATACAATAGCTGCATCTTTTGGCAGAATATCATATTTGAAATTCTTTAATAAGCGGTAGGTAACCATCAAAAACAATAACCTTAGCAGCATGATAAAGACATATATCTGCCATTTAATAATAGCTGTTCCATCCACTTGTGTCATTATATCGCCGTAATAAACAAAATCCGTAATGGAAAGCCCGACTGACTCTGTAAATGGTATTATCAATAGGTAGGATAGCTCCATGACAATCAGCGCCCGGTGGAATGACACTTCATAGCACAGAAGCGTTAATCCTATAAGCAAAGCCAGCAACACAAAAAGACGATATGCTCCTATATCCACAAAAAAGGTCATAACAATAACCGCCATTGCATAAACAACCGGTGGGATAATTCTGCTGATTACTTTTTGAAATCGGCAGGTCTTACAGAAACACAAAGTCATTACATAAAAAATAACCGCTTCTGTTATTGTTGCCACTATGTCTAACAAGTTATAAAGCCACATTACAGCATATCCCCCCAATAATCAGCCAAACGTTCCATGAACTCTTTGCGCCTCGGCTGGCTGATGGGGATAATCTCACCAGTAATTAATTCAAGTTCCAGCTTATTCACACCCTTTACATAAAACAAATTTACAATGTAGCTGGTGTGGCAGCGAATAAAACCTTCGCCTTGTAGCGCCTGTTCCATCTCTTTCATGCGCTTGTAACAGATCATATTTTCCTGCTCTGTATGTAGGAGCAAATTGCGGTTAAAGGTTTCTACATAGCGCAGAGATTTCAGAAACACCTTATATCTCCCTGTATCGTTAGTAATTACCATAGCGGGGCTGTCGTCTTTCCGATGCTTTTTCAGCCACTGATCCATTTCCGCTTTTAGCCGGACATACTTTATCGGTTTAATGATGTAATTGGTGGCCTGATATTTATATCCTTCCAAACCGTATTGTGTGAGGGTAGTCAAAAAGATAATACCGACCTTTTCATCCATCTGGCGGATGCGCCCGGCGGCTCGCAGGCCATTCACCAGCCGCATTTGAATGTCAAGAAAAATCAGATCGATGGTGGTATCGTACTTTTCAATTAGCTCCATGCCGTCGTAATAAACAGTTACCTTTAGTTCCATGCCGGTTTCGGCGGCGTACTGATTTAACAGGCTTGTCATGTGGGTGACAAAATCTTTCTCATCATCACAGATTGCTATGTGTATCATTTCGTTCCTCTCCATGTCTGGTATTTCACGAAATATTATACTGTACTTTGTGTCTGTTCTCAATGGCAATCTTAAAAGAAGCGGGAATAGGTTATCGTGAAATTCCATAAGCGTATCCCGCTCTGATATTCTTGTTTTATTATAAAATCAATGACGTGTTCCGGATCTCTCTTCGCCGGCTGATTTTGCTATGCCGCTCACCAGCCTCATTGCTGAAAAAGGATTGTGATAAATAATAAAATAAGATATAATAAAAGTCAGATACAGAAGAAGTCTGGAATCAGGTTTTTACTTATGTAATGAATCGGAATTACGATCATTAAGATATTGTAAAACAAGGAATGAGATAGCTGAGGAGTACATTGGTACGTTATTTGAAATTAGGAGAAAATAATGAACGAGGAAGAAATAAAAGAGAAACTAAGGAATTATGCAAAAATACTGAATTCACTGTA
Organism: uncultured Eubacterium sp.; assembly: GCA_910577225.1. Lineage (GTDB taxonomy): Bacteria > Bacillota > Clostridia > Lachnospirales > Lachnospiraceae > Eubacterium_J. The sequence goes on from CAJTMV010000049.1 coordinate 11,944, forward strand.
TTCTGCAGGAGTTGTCAGAACTTATAATAGTCCGGTGGGAGATTATGCAGAGTGGATTGTAAGTAAAAAGTCAGGTCTGGAGCTTCGGAAAAACAGTGCGGCAGGCTTTGATGCCTTGGATAAAAATACCGGGTTGCGTTATCAGGTAAAAAGTCGCTGGATGCATCCGGGAAAGAATAGCAGACAGCTGAATGTTATTCGGGATTATGAAAAGAAACCGTTTGATTATCTGATTGCTGTAATATTTGGAGTGAGTTTTGATGTCGAAGAGGCTTATCAGATTCCATATGAAATAATCAGGAGATACTTTCCGCAGAATAAACATCAAAATGGTATTGTGGTAACATTGACAAATGATTTTGTACGTGATCCGCAAGTGCGGGATATCAGGGCAAAACTTGTGTAACATAAAAAGTTGAATTATCTGGCAATGGCTGTAAACAAGGCGTACTCATAAGTCTTCTTTTTTATATCATCTGGTTTTAATTTTATGGGGTAAGGATCCTGGTGAATGGGACTTGCAACGGCAGGATAAGACATTTGATTAATATCCGAATTGGTTCGGACACCGGCTATTTCTGAAAATGTCTAAAATTGTCTGTTCGTACCTGTTTAAGTATTTTTCTCTATAGAGATCGTTTGACATGATATGTATAATAAAAATCAGGAGCGACAACACCTTGCGGATATGTCACTCCTTCCAAAGCGTATGAACGCTTTCAATTCTCATATAATTATATGTTCATGAGGGTAAAGTGTCAACTACTTTTTTTAAAAACATATAAATTCCAACGATTATGTTGTTAGATTTAAAATAATCCTTATGTTTTGTCATACGATTGTTGAAAAGGTCTTTAATTTCTGCGTGCCTTTTACATTTGGCAATTCCGTCGGGTATGATGGAATCGTATATATACAGTAGCGTTACAAAATTGTAAACAATACGATAATTTAGATTCTTTGCTCTGGCCTGTGATGAAACGGAAGCAACGGACTTGACATAATTGGAAATGGAGCTGTCAATTTGCTGGTTCGGATTCAACGGTTCAAAAAGTTTGTTGATCAGGCAGTTGCTATGAGCGGATGCATTTCTTAAATCACGAACAGTATTCATAAATTTGTTATTCACAATAGGATCAGAATATAATTTATCATAGAAGTAAGTCGCACAAATAAGCGAGATCTCCAAAAGAAATTAGCTCAACAAAAACCCAGACAGGGAAGAAGGGATAATATTTATCAATTAAGTCCTTGCAATAATCACTGGAATTATGTCGGTGTATTTTTTGCAGTATATACTCATTTTGGAGTTTTCCTTTTGCATTTGTATATCCAATAAATCTGCGAATTAATTCGTATCCGTCTTCCTCAGGGTTATTTTCGATATGTGAGATCAGGGATACTTTCAATCTGTGTTCGATATCCAGACACATTTGTACGATCAGGTATCTTAGATGCATATCTATTGTGGATAACTCTTGTAAATAAGCAAATTCTAAATTTATATATTGTCCTTTATTGACACCGGTCTGATGCTTGGGATAGTTGGTACGGTACGAAGCTAATTTCATATAATAGTTATTGTTTTGCAGGAATCTTTTTGCATCATTTTCTGAAACGATGTTGAATTTAATTCCTTTTTTCTTCATGTGGGAAATAATTTCGTCTGTATTTAAAAGTATCTTCATCTGTATACTCCATAATTATAAATTAAAAGCGATATATTTAATTATAAACCTAATTTAGGATTTAGACAAGAGTAAGGATTAAAATTACGTGACTGTGAGTATGGCAGTTGTAAATCGATGTCAGTTACTTCGTGAATATGAGGAATTTTTAATGGAAATCTTTTAGAGAAAATTAGATAATTAAATTTTCTTTATATTTTAAAATATAATGCTTATAATTCTGTAAAGGAGTCCCTTGTCGATACATTTGACAGATATTCAGACGGATTCTGTAAAGTATTTTTTTGCATTGTCTAAGAATTACTTAAACATTTTGTACTATTATTTTTGGGGATTTACGAGTTTTATGATTTGACTTTGTTTTTAAATTAAAAATTATTAATTGATATAAGAGCTTATTTTACCATGAAAAAATTTAGACGAAGTTCGCCGGAACATTTTTACTACAGGACCGAATTTATCTGAATGAAGCGAAAAGAGCATAAGAACTCTGCAGTGAAGCAGACCGTTTATACAGCCGTTTCCTAAATGAAATCAAAATCAGAATGTTGGAAATATAATTAATCATAGAAAGAAAAAATTGAATCGCAGCATAGAATCGTGTATAATAATTATGACATTTTGGATGAAATAATCTGATTCATTCGTCAACGGTCAGAAAGTTAGAAAATCAGACAGAAATGGCACTGCATCAATACAATGAAAAACGATCAGTCAGACAGATTTGGAATAACTGCGGATGTGTCTGAGTTTCGTAATCCGGACAGATTTGGAATGACTGCGGATGTGTCTGAATTCGTCGGCCAGACAGATTTGGAATAACTGCGGATGTGTCTGAATTCGTAATCCAGACAGATTTGGAATGACTGCGGATGTGTCTGAATGGTCGGCCAGACAGATTTGGAATGACTGCGGATGTGTCTGAATGGTCGGCCAGACAGATTGGAATGGCTGCGGATATATCTGAATTCGTAATCCAGACAGATTTGCAATAATTAAGGATATGCCTGGTTGTTCTTCACCCAGAATAGTAACAATAGGAAAAGCGGAATAGCAGAAAAGAGGAAAAGAAGATGAGAGAAGAGACGTTGAAGTATTGTGAACTGCTTGTTAAAAACAGAGATGTATTTCGTGAGGCTTTTATGTGGGAAGACGGGCTGAAATGGCTGGCTGGCGCCGGCGTTTTTACGATGAACGATCAGCTGGCGGATGTGGATACTTTAAAACAGTGTAAGAAAATGATCGCACAAAAAGCCGGAATGTTTTCGAATTTTTCAGCGTTGGCGCGTGTTCCGGTTACAGCGATGCTGGCGGTAAGCGGATATCCCGACAAGCTGCTCGATAAGGGACTGGAGGTCTATAAGCGATTAAAACAGGATTTTATTAGTTCTTCTTATCTGCCGATGGCAGCGATGATAATTGCCCAGATGACTGGGGAGCAAAGCTACGAGGAGACGGCGGTACGTACCAAAACGCTTTACAGGCAGATCAGGTCGAAGCATCCTTTTTTGACGAACAGTGAGGACAGTCCGCTTTGTGCGTTAATGGCATTTTCGGAAAAGTCGGACGACGAGCTGATTTCAGACATGGAAAAGTGCTATCGAATTTTAAAACAGGAGTTTATTTATGATAATGCAGTACAGTCTCTGACGCATGTACTGGCACTGTTTGAAGAGCCGGCAGAATTAAAATGCGAAAAAACGATGCAGCTGTTTCACGGACTTAAAGAGGCGGGGATGAAATACGGCGTCCATTATGAGCTGCCGACGTTGGGCGTACTTGCAATGACAAATGTCCCGCTCAAAGTGGTGATTCAGGAGATGGCAGAGATCGACGAGTGGCTGTCCAGACAGAAAGGGTTTGGGTTCTGGAGCAATGTTACGCCGAAGCAGAGGCTGTTGTATGCAGGAATACTCGCTCAAAAAGATTATATAAAGGCCGATACGATGCAGGCTGCAGCCATAGGAAGCGTAGTCGCAATGATTCTGGCACAGGAGATGCTCCTGATGACCATGTTTATTTGCAGCGTAGCACTGGCAAATTCTCATTCGTCTGCGGATTGATTTTAATATCTGTATGTTTTCCCGATAATTTCAAATCAGATATTCGCTCTTGACTTTAAGACAACGATTTGTTATCTTGTATATAGATAACAGATTGTTGTCTTAAAATTATGATATTCAGACAAAAGAAAGGAGAACGACTATGCAGCAGGCATCTGATTCTGAACTGGAACTGTTAAAAGTTATCTGGGAAAACGGCGGTAACGCTTTGTATGCACAGATAACGGCAGCATTGGAAGAAAAAGGGATTATATGGACCAAAAATACAATTATTACCCTGCTTTCCAGGCTGATGGATAAAAAACTGTTAAAAGCGAGTAAGATGGGTCATCGAAATAAATATACGGCAATCGTCTCAGAGGAAGAGTATCAAAGTACGCAGACAGAATGTTTTTTGAATAAGATTTATGAAGGCAATGCAAAAGGTCTTGTTTCAACTCTGATTCAGAAAGAATGGCTGTCGGCAGAAGATTATGAGGAGTTAAAACAATTCTGGCAGAATGGCGGTGAAGCGGATGAATGAACTGTTGCAAAGATATGTATCCGTTTCGATATCCGCATCGTTGCTGCTGCTGATTCTTCTGTTGCTGCAGCCATTATATAAAGATCGGTTTGCGAAACAATGGCAGTATTATGTCTGGCTCATTGTTATTCTGCGGTTCGTTATTCCGTGGAATCCTGTAAATGGGCTGGTCGGATCTTTATTTTATCAGATTCAGGAAGGGATACAGGCGGATGAGCTGCGGATGGTATTTTCGTCTGATCATATTTACGATAACGGAATAGAACCAGCGGACGGAACAGAACCAGCAGATGGAATAGAACCAGCAGGCAGAACGGAACCAGCAGATGGAATAGAACCAGCAGACAGAACGGAACCAGCAGACAGAACGGATACCGCGCAAATGGAATCGTATGTGCAGCCGCCGGCAGACAGGAATGAAGGATATTATGAAGAAACAATCGTTGAAAAAATAAACGGGGAGCACATGTCCGAAATCGGGTACGAAGCTGCAGCGCCGACGTGGTATCAGAAGGCGCAAAAGGAGATGCCGTGGGTTTTTGAGAATATGTGGATATTCTGGCTGGCGCCGGCACTGCTTTTATTTATTCGCAAAGTTACGATTTATCAGAGCTTTATCAGATTTTTTAAGGCAGGATCCGTTCCGGACGACGATATTGGCCATCTGGAAATATTAGGAAAGGTGATCGAACAAAATCATGTCCACTGTACAGTGGGACTTTATACGAACAGCCTGACGGCATCTGCAATAATGACTGGATTTTTTCGTCCGACGATAATTTTGACAAAGGAAAATCTTTCAGATAGGGACGTTTACTATACGGTATTGCATGAGATGATTCATTATCGGCGTCGGGATATGTTTTACAAATGGCTGGTGCAGCTTACGGTATGTCTGCACTGGTTTAATCCGCTGATCTATGTAATGGCGCGCGAGACGAATCGCTTGTGCGAGCTGTCATGTGACGAAGCGGTTACGAAAAAAATGAATGCGGATGAGAAGCGCGCTTATGGCGATATGCTGCTGCGCGCCATGCAGGCCGGAGGTATCTACAAAAATGATGTGGCGTCCGTGACACTATATGGAGGGAAAGAATTATTGAAAGAAAGGCTGGGTGCGATGATGAACGAAAAAAAGAAATCCAGACGTACAATGGTACTGGCGGCTGTTTTAACAATAGCGCTGGCATGTGGCGGCATTGCTGCGGGAGCCTGTATGTATCCGGCTGCCGCGGCAGATATGGGTAGTAAGGCGCCGTTATCTTATGAGAAAATAATAGAAAAAGACGGTTGTTTTTATCTGCTGTGCGAGGGGGCAGACGAACGGGATATGCCTTCAGGCCGCGTTACAGATGGATGTATCGGTATCATACTTGTCAAAAAAGACAGATATATTTCCATCGGACCGTTTGAGAATGTGCAAAAGCTGGTTCGTGATGTGAATCTGCTCGTGCATGATATGCTGAAAGAAGAAAATATTGAAAAAGCGGAAGCAGATCTGTTTACAGAAGCGGCAGAAAAAATACGACAGGATATTTTGAAAGCGAGCATCAGCAAAACTTCGGTATCGCTTGCAGCAGGACAGACTTGTCCTTTGAAACTGTATGGAACAAACAGTCGAGCCGCATGGTTTTCAAAAAATAATAAAATTGCTGCAGTAAGTAAAAATGGGAAAGTAACTGCTAAAAAAGAGGGAAAGGCGGAGATATACGCAGTGCTGTATGGTCAGACTTATTCCTGCATGGTTCAGGTGTCTGCCAGTGCCGAAAATCGGGCTGCAGTCAAAAAAGGGACGGAGCAGGATGCATATGGGTTACATGGAATTACAAAAAAGAACGGAGCATATTTTTACAGGGGCAGGCGTATTCGTATTTTTATGGATCTGCGGGCAGATCAGTCGTTTGTAAATTTTAATTATGATGAAAAAGGAACTGTGGATATCAGGCTGCAGCGAACGGAGGACACTGCAGATATATCCGGGGCGTCAGTGAGGTATCTGACAAAATCCGAAGCGGCGGAAATATTAAAAGACAGAGAGGATACGAGCGACTCGGATGATGTAGATATGCAAACAGATAAAAAACAGTCAGATTTAAAGATCAGCAGACTGCGAAAAGAAGAGCTTCCGGCAGAAGTGCGGAAAACGATTCGTGCATGTAAGGATCGGACATGGTATGTAATTGCACACGACGGCATCAGGTATATTTATTACAATGGTTTGCCGGATCAGTATGCATTTAAACCGCAGCTAAGCGGGCAGAAGGCGGAGATAAAAATTGTGGATATGAAAAGCTCCGGAGGAAATTATGTACTGCTTAAGATAAAGAAAAATGTGCCGTTAACGATTCGATATCAGAATCAGAAGGCAGCGTTAACGAGGATCGAGATTTAATATGACGTCGTATTCCTGCAGAACTGGCAGAAGCTGTCCCACATTTAGTCAATATCGTCCGCAATATACATCCTAAAATTGGGATAAATTCATTGCTGATTTGAAGCACATCTCACAGAGAACATTTTTCAGACACGCTTTAGTATGAAAGCAAACTCTTCAAATTTGTTTGCGTATGGAATAAAATTAACTATATGACATAACAGATTCCAGACCGTTTTACACGGAAAATCATTCAAAACAGTTCCCTGGGAAACACAAATCAGACAAGGTTCGCTGAGTATCAGGACTGTGTTTCCGAAAAAGGGGATTTTTAATAAGACGGACGTCAGAATTTCAGCGGAGGTAATATGGAGATTAGAACAGTAACAGATAACGATAAAGAATTTGTAATGAGTATGGATAAACATGTTGACGATACCGGTTTTGCCAATCGGGTTTACACAAAATCAGGTTACGTGATATGGGAAGGAAATGAGCGTATTGGCGAATTGGTTCATTGCATCTTATGGGGGAATCTTCCGTTTATGAATCTTTTATTTATCAAAGAGGAGTATCGGAACAGAGGATTTGCAACGCAGGCGCTTGCCGATTGGGAACGTGAGATGAGAAAGCAGGGTTATCAGATGACGCTGATTTCAACGCAGGCTGATGAGACAGCGCAGCATTTTTATCGAAAACGTGGATATGTCGACTGCGGCGGACTGATCTTCCAGAATACGCCGTTAGATCAGCCGATGGAAATATTTTTTAGAAAAGTTTTGTAGAGACGAAAAGCAGTTGTTATTTTGCGGACGATGGTTTTTCATGTCTGGTTTGGAAGATACGAGGCTGGTTTTTTGATCGGAATGTAAAATTTGACATTGACATGGAAAAAGCGCAGTGCTATGATAAATGAAAATCAGCATAGGAAAAAGCAACGACGGAAACGAGTAATACATCAGCAGCATCCAGAGAGAGCGTCAGACGGTGGAAGACGCTTATGTATGTAATGTATGAAAACCCTTCCCAAGCTGCAGTGCCGAAATGTAAATGCAGTCGATGAATGACTGCTTTGCCGTAAGCGCTGTCGTATACCTGCGTTAAAGGTTAGGATTTGTTGGAATCTGAAGAGAAAAATGAAGGTGGAACCGTGCAGTTTATGCACCCTGAAAATACAGCGATGTATTTTCAGGGTGTTTTTTATGGCTGATAGAAGCAAATGGTCTGGAAGGGCCAGACAAACAGAAATTTTAAACAACGACGGGAAAGGATGGAAATAAATATGAAAATTATGTTAAAAAATGGTTCCGTACAGGAAACGGCGTTTGAAGACTCTGTTGGAAAAGAAGCCTTTTGGCACACGACGGCGCACATTTTGGCACAGGCGGTAAAGAGGCTGTATCCGAATACGAAATGCGCGATCGGTCCTGCGATCAGAGATGGATTTTATTATGATTTTTCTTTTGATTTTGAATTTTCTGCGGACAGATTTGAAGAAATTGAAAAGGAAATGAAAAAGATTGTAAAAGAAAATCTGCGCCTGGAGCATAACATCGTGAACAGGGAAACTGCGCAAAAACAAATAGCGGAGCAGGACGAACCGTTTAAAATGGAGCTGCTGCACGATCTGCCGCAACAGGAAGAGCCGGGATTTTTTAAACAGGGTGAGTATGTAGAATTATGCGCAGGTCCGCATCTGGTATCTACCGGAGCGGTAAAAGCGCTCAAACTGCTGTCAACGGCAGGAGCATATTGGCGCGGAGATGAAAAGAATCCGATGCTGACACGTATTTACGGCATTTCATTTCCGAATCAGGAAATGCTGGATCAGTATTTAGAGCAGGTGGAAGAAGCGAAAAAAAGAGATCACCGGAAGCTGGGACAGGAGCTGGGATTGTTTACGCTGATGGAGGCAGGCCCGGGGTTTCCGTTTTTCCTTCCGAAAGGAATGATTTTGAAAAATTTGCTGATCGAATATTGGAGAAGGATTCATCAAAGAGAAAATTACGTGGAAATCTCTACGCCGATGATGCTGAACCGGCAGCTGTGGGAAACGTCGGGACATTGGGATCACTACCGCGAAAACATGTATACGACGGTAATCGACGAGACAGATTTTGCAGTCAGACCGATGAACTGTCCGGGCGGAATGCTCGTGTATCAGCTGCAGCCGCGTTCTTATAAAGATCTGCCGATGCGGATCGGTGAGCTGGGACTTGTACATCGCCATGAAAAATCAGGTGTGCTGCACGGGCTGATGCGTGTAAGGTGTTTTACACAGGATGACGCGCATATTTTTATGACGCAGGAGCAGATTCAGGATGAAATCATTCGCGTGATCCGTCTGATAGACGAAGCGTATAAAAAGTTTGGATTTAACTATCATGTGGAATTATCTACAAGGCCGGAACATTCGATTGGCAGCGATGAAGATTGGGAAAACGCAACAGAGAATCTAAAACGGGCGCTCGATCATCAGGGACTGACATACCTGGTGAACGAAGGAGACGGCGCGTTTTACGGCCCAAAGATCGATTTCCATCTGGAAGATTCGATTGGACGTACCTGGCAGTGCGGAACGATTCAGCTGGATTTTCAGCTGCCGCAGCGGTTTGAGGCTGAATATACAGGTAAGGACGGAGCAAAACATCGTCCGATTATGATACACAGAGTTGTTTTTGGATCTGTAGAACGTTTTATCGGCATACTGATCGAACATTATGCTGGAAAATTTCCGCTCTGGCTGTCTCCGGTTCAGGTAAAAATACTAACGGTTTCTGAGAAAGCAGCAGTATATGCAAAAAAAGTCGAAGACGAATTACGAAAAGACGGCGTAAGATGTGAAACAGATGCCAGAGATGAGAAAATCGGATATAAGATTCGAAATGCCAGAATGGAAAGGATTCCGTATATACTCGTAGTAGGAGAAAAAGAAGCGCAGACGCAGACAGTTTCCGTCCGCAAAAGAGATCAGGAGCACAGCGCAGGCATGTCTGTCGAATGCCTGAAAGAGCTGCTCGAAGCAGACGGGCGGCAGGTCTGTACGGGAAACGATACACTGTCGGGTGTCTGAAAGAGCTGCCTGAGCAGACGGGCGGCAGGCCGCACAGAAGCGATACACTGCTGAATGCCTGAAAGAGCAGCCTGAAACAGACGGGCGGCAGGTCTGTACGGAAGAGACACACTGCCGAATACCTGAAAGAACAGCCTGAAACAGACGGGCGGCAGGTCTGTACGGAAGAGACACACTGCCGAATACCTGAAAGAGCAGCCTGAAACAGACGGGCGACAGATCCGCACAGATGGGATGCAGACCGCAAAGTGTTCCAGAAGTGTGTAAAGGAATTCTGATAACGGTCTGCAGGCATGTGCCATGATTGTACATGCCTGTAGACTTTCTGTATCTGTCTGGCGTTAAAAGCGGTCGATCAGTCCTTTTACAATTAAAAAGAACAGCAGTACAGGCAGAAGATAAGTAACGTAAATACGTATCTGCCGCGGCAGTTTTAATCCTTCTCCCGTATTCGTCTCTTTCAAATAGGAATCAAAGCCCCATCCGAACTTTGTGACGCAGAACAAAAGATAACAAAGTGCGCCGGCCGGCAGTATGACATTGCTGACGAGAAAATCTTCCAGATCTAAAATCGTACTACCTTCGCCAAGCGGCTGAAAGGATGACAGCAGATTAAAGCCAAGCGCGCACGGCATGGATAATACAATCAGCGCGATCAGATTGACTATACAGGATTTTTTTCTCGTCCAGTGAAATAAATCCATCCCGCAGGAAATAATATTTTCAAAGACGGCCAGTATCGTCGAAAATGCCGCAAATGACATAAAGACGAAAAACAGGGTGCCCCAGAGCCGCCCGCCGGTCATACTGTTAAAAATATTTGGCAGTGTCACGAAAATCAGCTTTGGCCCCTGGTCCGGACTGATGCCGAACGCAAAACAGGCCGGAAAAATAATCAGACCGGAAACGAACGCAACAAATGTGTCCAGAACCGCGATATTGACAGATTCACCCAGCAGGCTTCGTTTTTTATCAATGTAGCTGCCAAAAATACCCATCGAACCGATCCCCAGACTCAGCGTAAAAAACGCCTGATTCATTGCGGCGGTAATCGTTTCCCAGACGCCGGCTTCCTTCATCTTGCCAAAATCAGGAAGCAGATAAAATTTTAAGCCTGCGCTGCCGCCTTTTAACATGCAGCTGTGTACCGCCAGTATAATAATAATGCCAAGCAGCAGGCTCATCATAATCTTTGTAATCCGCTCCACGCCCTTTTGCAAGCCAATCGAGCAGATCAGTATGCCGGCAATTATCACAAGCGTCATGCCGCCTGCCAGAATCTGCGGACTTGCAAGCATATCCGAAAACATCTGACCGACCTGATCGGTATCTTTTCCCTGAAACTTTCCGGTCAGCATCTGGTAAAAATAATATACCATCCATCCGGTTACCGTCGTATAAAACATCATCAGCAGATAGTTGCCAGCCATGCCGAGATACCCGTGCAGATGCCACTTCTGCCCCGGCTTTTCCAGCTTTTCAAAGCTGCGTATAATACTTTTACGACTGGCGCGCCCGACTGCAAATTCCATTGTCATGACAGGGATTCCCATGATCACGAGGAAAAACAGGTAGAAAAGCACGAAGGCGCCTCCGCCGTACACGCCCGCAATATAAGGGAATCTCCATACGTTTCCGATTCCAATGGCACAGCCCGCGGACAATAAAATAAATCCCATGCGCGAGCCCAATTTTTCTCTTTCCATGTAAGATCGTCTCCTTTTCTTATTTTGTTCGAAAACATGCATTTGTTATTATAGCATAAAATGGAGAGCGGTGTATAGACAATTTAGTGAATAGAAGTGCGAGACTCTTAGATATAAGTTCAGGTAATTATCTGACAGCAAATTAGAGAATGTGTTGCGTTTTAAGTGGCTGCGCGGACAAGGGCAACGCTGCGGGGAACTAACCGCTAACTCCGACTAAGACATTCGGCGTGTGAGCCTCATGCCTAAGTCTGCGTGCCCAAGGGGGCAGACCCTAAGCGCTGGATTTCACCTCCGCTAAAAACGCCCTTCGGATGTCCTTTCAGTCCCCTGCCGCCGGTTCCCGGTTCCTGTCAGCGGTCACGGACACTGTTTACGGGTTAGTTTTCAATGAATGCATTTCAGGTTATTGTAAAATTCGCAAAGTCCGATATATCCAGACACGTTACCCACAGATGGAAAACTTTGCCGGTAGCAATACCCTGAATGGGCAGGAAAGTGAAGTTTTTTTCAGAGATGAAATTTAATATTTACCCAGATACAGGCGCAGTCTGTAATTCAGGGCATTTGCGTATATGAATTAGCATGAAAATGAAATGTTATTCACTTAAAGCAGGCATAAAACAGTGTACGTGACAACCAGCAGAAGCCTGGAACCGGTGGCAGTCACAGATCTGGTTTTATGATCAGTTTCAGATGAATACATTCAGTTATCGTAAAATGCGCAAAGCCTGATATATCCAGACGCTGTAGCCTGCAGTAATATGCTGAAAGGACGGAAAGAGGATGTTTGTCTCAGAAGTGAATGGTAATACTTACCCAGGCGCCAGTCAGTAATCCATGGCATTTGCGTGTATGAATCAGCATGCAGAAATGAAATGTTATTCACTTAAAGCAGCCATAAAACAGTGTGCGTGACCGCCGGCAGGGGTTCTGGAGCGGGCCGCAGGGGACTGAAAGGACATCCAAAGGGCGTTATTAGCGGAGGAGAAATCCAGCGCTTACGGAGACTTAGGCATGAGGCTCACACGCCGAATGTCTTAG
>CAJTMV010000050.1 GCA_910577225.1 uncultured Eubacterium sp.
AGGATCAAACTCTCATGTTCTGATATTTGTCCCGTCAAGAATCTGCTTGGCTAATTTGTTTCAACCGATTCTTCACTGTTTTAAAGGTGTGTCTTCATTCTTTCCATACCGAAATTATCTGTTTCACAGACCTGTCCGGATACTTATCTAACAAAAACACTGTTCTCAAATGGAACTGTCTCATTTAAGATACAAACTTCCATTTATGGAATTTACTCAAGTTCTTTTCTGAATCTTTCAAGGTTATTTCACTGTTCAGTTATCAATGTACTTGGTTGCCTTAGCAACTTTGATATTATATCATATCGTTTTTATCTTGTCAACAACTTTTTTATTTTTTTGTATTTTTTTTATACTTCTTTGTTGCTTTTCTTATTTAGTTGAATGACTCGAACTTCTGTATACTACCATATTTGTTGTTTTTTGTCAACAACTTTTTTTATTTTTCTGTTGCTTTCCAAAAAACAAAACGGAGAAGGAGGGATTTGAACCCTCGCGCCGGTTACCCGACCTATACCCTTAGCAGGGGCACCTCTTCGGCCACTTGAGTACTTCTCCAAATTTCTTTTTTAAAATCTGTTTGCGTCACAACGCAAAAATGATTTTACATGCATTTTGATCATTTGTCAATATGTTTTTTTAAATTTTTTCAAATTTATTTTTTACTGCCTTTTTTCGCTATTCTTTTCACTTTACATGTGCTTTTTATATTTATTTGCCGCAATTTCATATAAATTATTCCCATCGCTGTCAATTACAACGACCAACGGAAAATTTTCCACTTCCAGCTTTCGGATCGCTTCCGTTCCCAAATCTTCATAGCAAACAATTTCGGATTTCTTAATACATTTGGATATGATTGCACCCGCACCTCCGACTGCAGCAAAATAAACGGCTTTATTTCTGATAATCGCGTTTCTCACTTCTTCAGATCGCTTTCCCTTCCCTATCATTGCCTTCTGTCCAAGATCCAGAAGTTCAGGCGCATACTTATCCATACGACTTGCTGTCGTAGGACCAGCTGAGCCGATCACCTGCCCTTTTCTTGCAGGTGAAGGCCCCATATAATATATCGCGGCATTCTCAATATCGAACGGGAGCGTTTCATTATGATCCAACGCCTCTGCCATTCGTTTATGTGCAGCGTCTCGTGCAGTATAAATAATCCCTGACAGATACACATAATCTCCTGCTTTTAATTCCTTTGTAATATTTTCAGTAATTGGTGTAGAAATATATTTATCCATTCTCATTCTCTCTTCGTTTTCTTCTTACATTATGCAATTCTCTTATTTTATCTGTATCTGATCAGTTTTTTATATGGATCTTTTTACATGTCGCGCGACATGACAACAAATATTAACCGCTACAGGCAGTCCTGCTATATGTGTCGGATAAGTATTGATATTCACGCCCAAAGCAGTTGTCGTACCGCCCAGTCCTCCCGGTCCGATTCCAAGCGCATTAATTTTTTCCAGCATTTCCTTTTCTAACTCTCGTACATAAGGTATTTCCGAATGTGTATCGATATCCCGGGTAAGTGCCTGCTTTGCTAAAATAGCGCATTTTTCGAAATCTCCGCCAATACCAACCCCGACCACCATCGGCGGACATGCGTTCGGCCCGGCTTCATTTACTGTATTTATAATTGCAGCTTTGACTCCTTCTATACCATCTGCGGGTTTTAACATATAAATTCTGCTCATATTTTCGCTTCCAAACCCTTTTGGAGCCACAGTAATAGTAAGCCTGTCGCCTGGCACAATTCGATAATGAATAATGCCAGGCGTATTATCCTTTGTATTTTCGCGGAATATCGGATCCCCTACTACAGATTTACGCAAATATCCATCCTGATATCCTCTGCGTATCCCTTCGTTTACAGCGTCTTCGATCGCAATTCCATCAATATGTATATCCTGACCTGCGTCTAAAAATACGACTGCCATTCCGGTATCCTGGCAGATTGGTATCTGATCTGCGGCGGCAATTTCCATATTTTCCTCAAGCTGACTTAAAATCTGGCAGCCAAGAGAAGATTCTTCTTTACTTTTTGATCGTGCGATCGCATTTGTAATATCTTTTGAAAGATGCAAATTTGCTTCTATACACATTTCGCTGATATTTTTGATAATTTCATCTGTATGGATTGTTCTCATAGCCGTCTCCTTCATCTCAGAGTGATACTATACATCTTCTGTTTCGTGATCCGCATCGTCTTTCACATCTTTCTGTGCACGTTCTAACAGCTCTTCGATCTGTGAAGAAGTATGATCCGCATCCGTTTCCTCTGCTCCTTCTCTTACCTCATCCTCTTCATCATCTTCTTTTGTATCTGCTTCCCGCACTTTTGTAAGACTTGCAACTTTAACATCCGGCTCCAGATTCATCAGCTTAACCCCCGAAGTAACCCTGGACAATACAGAAATTCCGGCAACTGGCATACGGATAATAATCCCTTCAGTCGTAATCATCATAATTTCATTTTCTTTGCTGACTGCTTTCACACCTATAATATTTCCCGTTTTTTCTGTAATTTTATAGCATTTTACGCCTTTTCCACCACGATTTTGCGACGTAAATTCATCCATGAGCGTACATTTGCCCATACCTTTTTCAGAAACTGCCAGAAGCATTTCACCCTGCGTATTTAACTGCATGCCGACTACTTCGTCTCCTGCTGCCAGATTCATGCCAATCACTCCGATAGAATTTCTTCCTGTTTTTCGGACATCTTTTTCATTAAACCTGATACACTGACCATATTTTGTGACCAGAATGATATCTTTGTCATCATCTGTCAGCTTTACTTCAATCAATTCGTCATCTTCACGCAGACTGATTGCCGCCAGTCCTGTTTTTCGAATATTTGCATACTCCAAAATCGGAGTCTTTTTTACAATTCCCCTTTTTGTCGCCATAAACAAATATTCGCCTTTTTTATATTCCCGAATCGGTATAAGCGCCGTAATCTTTTCTCCCGGCTGAAGTTGTAAAATATTGATAATTGCCGTTCCTCTGGAAGTACGTCCGGCCTCTGGAATCTCATATCCTTTCATACGATACACACGACCTGTGTTCGTAAAAAACATCAGATAATGATGTGATGTCGTCATCAGCAATTCTTCGATATAATCATCCTCGATCGTCTCCATGCCTTTGATCCCACGGCCTCCGCGATGCTGACTGCGGAAATTATCCATGCTCATACGCTTAATATATCCCAGCTTTGTCATTGTGATAATCGTATTTGTCACAGGTATCATATCAGCCATGGAGATATCCAGTTCATCATAGCTGATGGATGTTCTTCTCTCATCGCTGTATTTTTGCGAAATAAGAAGGATTTCTTCACGAATCACACCCAGTAATTTCTTCACATCCGAAAGGATTGCTTTATAATACGCAATCTTTTCTTCCAGTTCTTTATATTCGCCTTCAATTTTTTCCCGCTCCAGACCGGTCAGTGCACGCAGACGCATATCTACAATTGCCTGTGCCTGTGCATCCGTCAGTCCGAATCGTTCCATTAACTTTTCCTTCGCCTGCGCAGTCGTTCTGCTGCCGCGAATAATCGCAATAACCTCGTCGATGTGATCCAGGGCAATCAGCAGTCCTTCTAAAATATGAGAACGCTCTTCAGCCTTATTCAGATCATATCTGGTTCTTCTTGTAACTACTTCTTTTTGATGGAGCAGATAATACTGCAGCATTTGCTTGAGATTCAGTATTTTCGGCTGATCGTTCACAAGCGACAGCATAATCACGCCAAAAGTATCCTGCAGCTGCGTATGTTTATATAACTGGTTCAGTATCATATTTGGACTTACGTCTTTACGCAGTTCAATACAAATACGCATTCCCTGTCTGTCCGATTCATCGCGCAGCGCGGTAATCCCGTCTACTTTTTTATCACGAACAAGATCTGCTATTTTTTCAATGAGTCTGGCTTTATTAACCATAAACGGCAATTCTGTAACAATAATACGATTTTTACCGTTATTCATCGGCTCAATATTTGAAATTGCGCGGACTCTTATTTTTCCTTTTCCGGTTCGGTAAGCCTCGTTAATTCCAGCCGTACCAAGAATACTGCCGCCGGTAGGAAAATCTGGTCCTTTTACGATAGCAAGCAGTTCTTCAATATCTGTCTCCCGATCCTGCTCGACCTCGTTATCAATAATCTTTACAACGGCATCGATAACCTCCCGCAGATTATGCGGAGGAATATTCGTAGCCATTCCTACCGCAATACCAGTCGTACCATTTACCAAAAGGTTCGGAAAACGGGAAGGAAGCACTACAGGCTCTTTTTCTGTTTCGTCAAAGTTTGGCCTGAAATCAACAGTATCTTTATTGATATCTGCAAGCATCTCCATAGAAATTTTACTAAGTCTTGCTTCCGTATATCGCATCGCAGCGGCTCCGTCACCGTCTACCGAACCAAAATTTCCATGTCCATCCACAAGCGGATATCTCGTAGACCATTCCTGCGCCATATTAACCAACGCGCCATAAATAGAACTGTCTCCATGCGGATGATACTTACCCATCGTATCGCCGACAATACGTGCACATTTACGGTGCGGTTTGTCCGGTCCGTTATTTAACTCGATCATGGAAAACAAAACTCTGCGCTGTACCGGCTTTAATCCATCCCTGACATCCGGCAAAGCTCTGGACGCAATGACACTCATCGCATAATTAATATACGATGATTCCATCGTTCCTTTCAGATCTACGTCATGGATTTGATCAAATATCTTATCATCCATTTAATTTACCCCCTAAATATCCAAATTCTGAACCTTTGGTGCGTTTTCCTCTATAAATTCCCGTCTAGGCTCTACTTTGTCGCCCATTAAGGTAGTAAATGTCAGGTCGATCGCTGAAGAATTTTCATCATCTATCAAAACCCTTTTCAAAACACGTTTTTCCGGATCCATCGTTGTCTCCCACAACTGATCGGAATCCATCTCCCCAAGTCCTTTATATCTCTGAATTTTATTGTTTCCATCACGCCCGATCTCCTGAAGGATTTTTTCGAGCTCTTTTTCATCATAGGCATACCACACATTTTTATTTTTTTCTATTTTAAACAATGGCGGAGTAGCCAGATAAATATGCCCCTGACGAATCAGATCCGGCATAAAACGATACAAAAACGTAAGCATCAGCGTACTGATATGTGCGCCGTCCACATCTGCGTCTGTCATTATAATAATTTTGTGATATCTGAGTCTTGTAATGTCAAAGTCTTCCTGAATACCTGTTCCAAATGCAGTGATCATTGCTTTAATTTCAGCGTTTCCATAAATTTTATCCAGGCGTGCCTTTTCCACATTTAAGATTTTTCCCCGCAGCGGCAGTATTGCCTGCGTTGCCCGATTTCTGGCCGTCTTTGCTGAGCCGCCGGCCGAATCTCCTTCCACGATAAATATCTCGCAGTTTTTCGGATCTCTGTCTGAACAGTCTGCCAGTTTTCCGGGAAGAGACGTACTTTCCAGGGCGGTTTTTCTGCGTGTCAGATCTCTGGCTTTTCTGGCCGCGTCTCTGGCTCGCTGGGCCAGCAGAGATTTTTCACAAATTGCTTTTGCAACCTGCGGATTTTGCTCCAGATAATACGTCAGCTGCTCGCTTACCACAGAATCGACCGCTCCTCTGGCTTCGCTGTTCCCCAGCTTTTGTTTGGTCTGGCCTTCAAACTGCGGTTCCTCTATTTTGATACTGATAATCGCGGTCATACCTTCGCGAATATCTTCGCCTGTCAGAGCAGGATCGTTATCTTTTAATATTTTGTTCGCCCTTGCATAAGCATTGAAGGTCTTCGTAACTGCATTCCGAAAACCTGCCAGATGCGTGCCCCCTTCCGGTGTAACAATATTGTTTACAAAACTGTAAGTAGCGTCGTTATATGAATCGTTATGCTGAAGAGCCACTTCAACCATAACCTGATCTTTCTGACCTTCACAATAGATAACATCCGGATATAAGGCTTCCTGGCTGCGATTTAAGTAAGTGACAAACTCTTTGATTCCGCCTGCATAATGAAATTCATGCATACGCACCGGATCGTCCCGTTTATCTTTTAGTACAATCCGAAGTCCTTTTGTCAAAAAAGCGGTTTCACGCAAACGCTGTTTTAACGTATCATAATCAAAAACAGTATCTTCAAAAATCGTATCATCTGGTAAAAACGTAACTTTTGTTCCGGTTTTTTGCGGATCACAGGTACCGGTTTCTTTTAAAGGATACATCGTAACGCCGCGCTCATAACGCTGTTTATAGACTTTTCCATCCAGACAAATCTCAACTTCCAGCCAGTTTGACAGCGCATTTACAACAGAAGCCCCTACTCCATGCAGTCCGCCGGACACTTTATATCCTCCGCCGCCAAATTTACCTCCTGCATGAAGTACCGTAAATACAACCTCTACAGCAGGAAGACCAGCTTTATGATTTAATCCGGTTGGAATTCCCCTTCCATCATCGATAACTGTAATAGAATTATCCGGATGAATCTTTACTTCAATATTCTGACAATAACCCGCAAGCGCTTCGTCTACAGAATTATCTACAATCTCATAAACAAGATGATGTAATCCCCTTGATGATGTACTCCCTATATACATTCCCGGTCTCTTGCGTACTGCTTCCAGTCCTTCCAGTATCTGAATCTGATCAGCACCATAATTATTTTCGATAGCCATATGTCATCCTCCTGATCTTCTGCATCGGTTTATCGGTTATTTTAATTTTACATGTCCGCTTTTCACCTCAAATACACGGTCAATCTGAAAACGATTTTTTACAAATTCATCCAGTCCTGTACATGTGATAATTGTCTGAATATCATGAATACTCGCAAGCAGATAATTCTGTCTGCTGCTGTCAAGCTCCGACAAAACGTCATCGAGTAATAACACAGGCGTATCATGAATCATCTTTTTTACCAGTTTAATTTCAGACAGTTTCAACGACAATGCCGAAGTTCTCTGCTGTCCCTGAGAACCATATTTACGAATATCTGCGTCGCCTATCTGAAACAGCAGATCATCCCGATGGGGACCCACTGAAGTCTGACAATATTTCATATCTTTTTCACGTGCCGCTGCCAATGCTGATTCAAACTGATCGAAAGCGATAGCAGGCTCATAAGATAATCGTAATTCTTCCCGATTTCCGGAAATACTCTTATGAATATTCCATACGATTTCTCCCAGTTCCTCAACAAACGAGCTTCTGCGGCTTATGATACGTTTCCCATACTCTGATAACTGCATATCCCAGACCGAAAGCGTATCTGCTAATTCCCGACGAAAAACCAGATCTTTCAATAATTTATTTCTTTGATTCAGAATTTTATTATAATTCGTCAGATCAGACAAATAAATCTTATCCAACTGGCATAATTCCAAATCCAGAAAACGTCTGCGCATGGAAGGACCGTTTTTTATAATGTTCAGATCCTCCGGCGAAAAAAAAACGATATTTAAAATCCCAAATAAAGAAGCTGCTTTTTTGATTGGAATTTTGTTTACAGCGATTCCTTTCGAACGATTTTTTTTCAGATGAATGTCTATCTGATATTCCTGATCATTTTTTTCCACCAACGTACGAATATGAGATTCTTCTTTTTCAAACTGAATCATCTCTTTATCTTTGCTTCCTTTATGAGATTTCGTTGTACCGCTAACATAAGCGGCTTCCAATACGTTTGTTTTTCCCTGCGCATTATCTCCAAAAAGAATATTTGTTCCTTCAGTAAATTCAATCCTCAAATCTTCATAATTACGAAAATTTTTTAATTCGATGGATTTAATTAGCATTGCAATATTTTTGTTGTCTCACCATTGTAAGTGACAACGTCTCCATTATGAAGTTTTTTTCCGCGCTGAAGTTCTACTTCTCCGTTCACTTTCACTTTTCCCTGGTGGATTACTATTTTTGCTTCCAGTCCGGAACCAACCATTCCGGAGAGCTTAAGTACCTGACCCAATTTGATATACTGATCTTTTATATTTACTTTACTCAAAATTTTCCTCACTTTCAATCATTAATTGTCTGCAGTATTAAAATTTACCGGTAAAATCAGATAAATGTAATCGTCGTTATCATTTCGAATAAAACAAGGAGCTTTAGGATTTACCATATACAAAGTAACTTCTTCTTCATCGATAACGCGCAGCGCATCGATAAAGAATTTTGGATTAAATCCAATCATCATATTTTTTCCTTCTTTTTCAATCCCTATATCTTCATTCATGGAACCAATGTAAGAAGATATTTTTAATTCCATATATTCTTCTTTAATATCCATAATGATCGGCTTTTTGTCATTTTCTTTTACTAAAAGCGTGGCACGATCGATACACCCAAGAAGTACCCGTTTATTTATTCGGATTTTTGTTTCATACGCTGAAGACAGCATCTGATCGATCTTAAAATATTCTCCGTCGATTAATCTTGATACAACTGTAGTGTTTTCAAATTCAAAAATAATATGATTATCTGTTATGAAAATATCTACGTTCTCTTCAGTCGATCCCGGCAGGATTTTACTGATTTCCTGCAGCGTCTTTCCTGGTACGACGACTTTTTTATCTTCAGAATTGTTCTTTAATTCAATATTGCGAATGGAAATCCGATGACCATCCAGAGATACGACCTTGAGTTTATTTTCATTTATTTCAAATAATTCTCCTGTCATCAGCTTGTTTGTATCGTTATCTGCAATTGAAAAAATAGTCTGTCGGATGATTTCTTTTAATGTAAACTGAGTAATGGAAACCGGTCTGTTTTTTTCTATATCAGGCAAATAAGAAAAATCGTCTCCTGTTTTTCCTATAATATTGAATTTTGACTTTTCGCATGTAATCGTTGTTTTCAATTTTTCATCTGTCGTAATTACAATATCGTTATCTGGAAGTTTACGTACAATTTCTGAAAAAATTTTAGCGTCCAAAGCGATAATTCCCGGTTCTTCAATAGTACCTTCTATAATTGTTTCAATTCCAAGTTCCATATCGTTTGCAATTAATTTAATGTTATCTTTGGAAGCGTCGATCAGGAGGCATTCCAATATAGGCATTGTAGTTCTTGTCGGAACTGCCTTGATTGCAATATTTACTCCGTAAAGCAGGTTTACTTTTGAACAAATCAGCTTCATGTGTACAACTCCTTTCGGGGTGAAACTTATAAAATAATATATATATTACTTCGTAATAGTAATAGTAGGGGGAGTGTAAAAGTGTAAAAGCACTTTAACCCCTTGAAAATATAAGAAAAATAAGGTTTTAAAACTACGTGAACAACCTCACGTAAACAACTTTATAATTTGTTTATAACTGAAGTACGAAAAAATCCGTACCTGTTTTTGGTGGTATATGGAAAATAGTTATACAGTGCTATAAACGTTAAATGCTCTGGTTATCCACACTTATCCACAAAAAAATGTGGATAAGTGTGGATAAATCATGCATTTTTAATTAGGATTGATCTTTTTTCGTATGGTTTCTATTAAATTTTGTGTGGATTCGTTTGTCTGATATTCTGCTTCAATTTTTTCTATGCCATGTATAATGGTAGAATGATCGCGTCCGCCGAGCACTTCTCCAATGCCCGCAAGAGAAGTACCCGTCATATTTTTACATAAATACATAGCGATCTGACGAGGTCTTACAATATCGCTGCTGCGGGATTTCGATATGAGCTGCTGCGGCGTTTTTTGAAAATGTTCCGCTACGATTTCAATAATCAGCTGTGGAGTAATTTCCCGGTGCATATCAGGATTAATAATACTTTCCAGTTGTTCTTTTGCAGTATCGATTGTAATCTCAACGTTTGTCAGCCTTGAAAAAGCCATCAGGCGGTTTAGGGCGCCTTCCAGTTCACGTATGTTTGATTTAATGTTGGTAGCTATGTATTTAATAATCTCATCATCGAATCGGATGTTGTCCATTTCTTCTTTTCGACGAAGAATTGCCATGCGTGTTTCATAATCAGGAGAACCGATATCAGCCATACACCCCCATTGGAACCGCGATCGGAAACGTTCTTCCAGCGTTGTCATTTCTTTTGGCGGTTTATCGCTTGAAACGACAATTTGTTTGCCGGCGTTATAAAGTACGTTAAAAGTGTTAAAAAATTCTTCCTGGGTTCGGTCTTTTCCTATTATAAACTGAATATCATCTATTAATAGTACATCGACGTTTCGATACTTGTCGCGAATGGCGTTAATTTGAGAATTACTGCCATTGCGGATAGCGTCGATGACTTCGTTTGTAAATACTTCTGAAGGTACGTATTGTATCTTCAGTTTTGGATGATTTGCAAGTATATGGTGTGCAATGGAGTGCATTAGATGCGTTTTTCCAAGTCCCACACCGCCCCATAAAAAAAGGGGATTGTATTGTTTTGCAGGGTTTTCTGCTTCTTCTGCAACTACCAGAGAAATGGTATGCGCCAGTTTATTATTGCTTCCAACCACAAAGGTATCAAATGTATAGTTTGGATTCAGATCATGGTTTTTACTGGAAGCGGTATCTTCCTGCATGGCAGTTGATTTGGCCGGTTTCATTTTCTTTGCGTCTTCAGGAAGGATAAATTCAATTTCATAGTCAATACCCGTTACTTCAGCAATTACAACCTGAAGGGGCGTACGATATTTTTTTGTAATGTAATTTAGAGCTATCTGCTCTGGCGGGGCCAGAATATAGATTTTATCTCCATTTATCTGAAAAATTTCCAAAGGTTTTATCCACGAATCAAAAACAACTTTGGAAAGTTCATATTCTTCTTTTACCGTTAATAGTATTTCTTGCCATTTTTCCTCAACAATCATATCACTTCTCCGTTATATTCATACATTCTAAAAAAGCAGATAAAAGCCACACTATATATGATAAACCAAAATGACGAAATTAGCAATTAAATCTTCAGATAAAAAAAGTGACTCTGAAGTGGATAAAATGTCCAAAATAAAAAAGCGACGGACAAAGAGATTGTGGACGGAAGTACCTTATTCACAGTTATTTCACGGATTTCAGTGATGATTTGGTAAGTTATCCACAATTTCAGATGTTTCTTAAAGCCTTGAAAAATCAACATTTTTTGTGGAATCTATAAAATTTGTGTGGATAAGTATGTGTATAAGTTTTTGTTGATAACGGGATTGTGGATAACTTTTTTGTTGCAATATGTGGAAGTGTATGACCTGGATGGACACTAATCAAAAATTAATAAAAAAATTATAAAAACAAAAGGTTTTCCTTGACTTGCGCGGCTTTTTTGTTATAATTGTAATGGTATTTTTTCAATTATAAGGATTTGCATAGAGGAGGTGCATGTAGTATGAAGATGACGTATCAGCCAAATAAAAGACATAGATCAAAGGTGCATGGCTTCAGAAAAAGAATGAGTACGGCAGGCGGAAGAAAGGTATTGGCTGCAAGAAGATTAAAAGGAAGAAAGAAGTTATCAGCATAGGCCACATCTTTTGTGGTCTTTCTTCTTATTTTATTATAAAACGGTTATTTTTAAAAAGAACTGAAGTAAGTTGAAAAAATCCCATAGAAATAGCCGTTTTTAATCAGAATTATGAAGAAAACACATTAGTTGTATCTGGGAAGGAATCATGAGATTTTCTGAATCGTTAAAAAAGAATTCTGATTTTCAAAAGGTATACAAGCAGGGAAAATCTTATGCAAACCGTTATCTTGTTATGTATATGATGGAAAACGGGACGGGGCGCAATCGGATTGGGATTTCTGTTAGTAAGAAAGTGGGCAACAGCATTGTCAGACACCGGCTGAAGCGTTTGATAAAAGAGGCTTACAGATTGCAGGAAGAACTGTTTCAAAGTAATTTGGATATTGTAATTATTGCAAGAATGTCAGCAAAGGAAATATCTTATCAGGAAGTAAAGAGTGCGTTATTGCATCTTGGAGGTCTTCATAAGATTTTAAAATGAATAAAGAAGATGATTGAAATTGAAAAAAATAATGATTTTATGTATCAAATTTTATAAAAGGTATCTATCGCCGATGAAAACTGTGAAATGCCCTTATATTCCATCGTGTTCGGATTATGCGCTGGAAGCGATTACAAAATATGGGCCAATCAGGGGAGGAATGCTTGCTGCATGGAGGATCCTGCGTTGTAATCCTTTTTCAAAAGGTGGATATGATCCTGTTCCATAAGGAGGTATTTCATTGACTACGATCATATTGACACAATATTCCGGTTCTATCTTAGGTCCGATCGCAAAAGTTTTGGGCTGGATTATGAACTGGATTTATCTATTTCTGGCAAATGTGTTTGGGATAGAGAACATAGGCATCACGATCATTGTACTAACGATATTGATCTATATGTGTATGCTGCCCCTTACGATAAAGCAGCAGAAGTTTTCAAAGCTGCAGCAGACGATGCAGCCGGAGATCAGGGCGATTCAGGAGAAGTATAAGGGACGCAGAGACCAGGAATCTCAAATGGCAATGAATGAAGAGACTCAGGCATTATATGCAAAATATGGAATATCTCCGACTGGGACATGCCTGCCGCTTTTACTTCAGATGCCGGTATTTTTAGCGTTGTATCGTGTTATTTATAATGTTCCTGCATATGTATCAAGCGTAAAAACAGCTTTTGACGGTATCGTGGACGGTATTATCCATACGGCCGGATTCCAGGGAATCATGGAAAAATTTTTGGAAAGCCTGAATCTGACGCAGCAAATCAAAGCTGATTTTAATAGTACGGATTTAACAGCAGTTAAAAATTTTATAGTGGATTCTATATATAAGATGCCGACTTCCGGCTGGAAGACTTTAAGCGAATCATTCCCGAATTTACAGGAAGTGATTCATTCAACAAAAGATCAGTTAAATCATATGAATGCGTTTCTTGGTTTGAATATATCGGATTCGCCTGTTACAATTATTTCAAATAGCATGAAAGAGCATGCGTATTTATTTGTACTTTTGGCTTTTCTTATACCAGTAGCATCGTATGCTTCACAGATGATGAATATTAAGCTGATGCCTCAGGCAGATTCGGATCCGGATAATCCGATGGCAAAACAGATGAAAACGATGAATTATACAATGCCTTTAATTTCGGTAGGAATTTGTTTTACGGTACCTGTCGGTCTTGGTATTTACTGGATTTTTAGTTCTTTAACAAGATGCGTTCAGCAGTATTTTGTAAATAAACATATCCAGAATCTGGATTTGGATGAAGTGATTGCAAAGAATGTAGAAAAGCGGAAAAAGAAACTGGAGAAGATGGGAATTAATGAAAACCAGATTCGTAATGCTGCGAAGCTGAGTACGAAGAGCAATGTACAGCTTTCGACGACAATGTCCAAGGCTGAGAGAGACAATAAGATTGAAAAAGCATATGAATATAGAAAAACAGCCAATCCGAACAGTTTAACAGCAAAAGCCAATCTGGTAAAAGATTTTAACGAGAGGAATAATAAATAAAGGGGAGATTTTTGTGATGGAGTTTATTGAGGTAAGTGCAAAAACAGTCAATGATGCGATTACGGATGCTTTGGTTCGGCTTGGCGTAACAAGTGATCAGCTGGAATATGAGGTTATTCATGAGGGGAGTACAGGGTTTTTAGGATTTGGCAGTAAACCTGCGATAATTAAAGCACGTAAAAAATATTCGCCGGAAGAAAGTGTCAGAGAATTTTTAAGTAAGGTATTTCAGGCAATGTCTCTGGATGTTGAGATTATATCGAATTATGATGAAGAAAATGGTCTGATCGATGTTGAGTTTAAAGGAGAAGAGATGGGTGTTCTGATTGGAAAAAGAGGACAAACACTGGATTCTCTGCAATATCTGACCAATCTGGCAGTGAACAAACAGACTGATCATTATGTGAAAGTCAAGCTGGATACTGAAGATTATCGTAAACGGAGAAAAGAAACGTTAGAAAATCTTGCAAAGAATATTTCTTATAAAGTGAAACGTACAAAACGGCCGGTTGCTTTGGAGCCGATGAATCCATATGAACGCAGAGTCATTCATTCTGCACTTCAGAATGATCGCTTTGTATCTACACATAGCGAGGGAGAAGAACCTTATCGTCATGTTGTTGTTACATTAAAAAGAAATTGATATCAGATAATTGAGAAATGACATACAATTGCAACTGTGTTCAAATTATTTTGAACACAGTTTTTTTCGTAACAGCCGGAAATAGCTGTGAATGATAAAAAAGACTTTACAGAATTATTTTAAAATTGTATGATTATGAAAATATAAGGTTAAAAATATATAGATGACAAACAGATACGATTGAATGGGAGAGTATTATGGAAACAGATACAATTGCAGCGATTGCCACAGCGATGGCTGCTTCCGGAATTGGGATTATTCGCATCAGCGGAGAGGATGCCGTTGAGATTGCAGATCGTGTATTTTATGCAAAAAACGGAATAGCTTTAAAAGATAGTTTATCGCATACGATCCATTATGGATATATTAAGGATGAAAATGAAATTATTGATGAAGTTATTGTATTATTAATGAAAGCACCGAATAGTTATACGCGTGAAGATACGGTAGAGATAGACTGCCATGGCGGCGTGCTTGTTATGCAAAAAATTTTGGAAGTAGTAGTCAGACATGGCGCCAGACCTGCGGAACCAGGAGAATTTACAAAACGTGCATTTTTAAATGGGCGGATAGATCTTACACAGGCAGAATCAGTCATCGATATTATTAACTCTAAAAATGAATTTGCTCTGAAAAGCTCTGTTCAGCAGCTCAGAGGCGCAGTACGGGATCAAATTCAGATATTGCGGGATCAAATCATTCATGAAACGGCATTTATTGAGTCAGCAATCGACGATCCGGAGCATTATTCTCTGGATGATTATGCAGACCATCTGTTACAAATTATCTCTGAAGTAAGAAAGAAAATACAGTATCTGGTCGACACATCAGATCAGGGCAGAGTTCTGAAAGAAGGAATAAATACAGTTATCGTAGGGAAACCAAACGTAGGAAAATCATCTTTATTAAATGTGTTAGCCGGTTCTGAGCGTGCCATTGTTACAGAAGTGGCTGGTACGACCCGGGACGTGCTGGAAGAACAAATTAATTTAAACGGTATTCTTTTAAATATGATCGATACCGCGGGGATTCGCAAGACAGATG
The DNA here is from genome assembly GCA_910577225.1 of uncultured Eubacterium sp. Lineage (GTDB taxonomy): Bacteria > Bacillota > Clostridia > Lachnospirales > Lachnospiraceae > Eubacterium_J. The sequence goes on from CAJTMV010000050.1 coordinate 15,175, forward strand.
ATATTGTAGAAAAAATTGGAGTAGATAAAGCGAAAGAATATTTGAATCTGGCGGATCTTGTATTATATGTGATAGACAGCTCAAAGGCACTTGGTCCGGAAGATTATGAAATTGCACAGATGATCCGGGGGAAAAATGTGATTGTGCTGATGAATAAGTCTGATCTGGAGCCAAATATTACAGCTGAAGATCTTTCGGAAATAGCAGAACGTATCATACTGATTTCTGCAAAAGAAGGAGACGGGATAGAAGCACTTACACAAATGATACAAACAATGTTTTTACATGGTAAGATATCGTTGAATGACGAGGTAATTATTACAAATATCAGACATAAAAATGCCTTATTAAAAGCATTGGAAAGTTTGAATCTGGTAGATGTGAGCATACAGAACCAGATGCCTGAAGATTTTTATTCGATTGATTTGATGAATGCTTATCAGGCGTTAGGTGAAATTATTGGTGAATCTGTAGAAGACGATCTTGCGGATGAAATATTTTCAAAATTCTGTATGGGAAAATAAAAGGATTGATAAAAACTTTTATCTAATGTGAGAGACAGAATCGGAAAAGCAAAAATATGGAGGCGGATAGAATGGAATGTCCGAAAAATTTATTAGAAGAAACATATGACGTCGTAGTGGTAGGCGCCGGACATGCCGGTTGCGAAGCTGCTCTGGCCTGTGCCAGACTGGGTCTCGAAACTATTATTTTTACTGTCAGTGTGGACAGTATTGCATTGATGCCTTGTAATCCGAATATCGGAGGAAGCTCCAAAGGACATTTGGTGCGGGAAATAGATGCTTTGGGCGGACAGATGGGGATTAATATCGATCGTACGTTTATTCAGTCAAAAATGCTGAATCGATCCAAAGGACCTGCAGTGCATTCCCTTCGTGCGCAGGCAGATAAGGCAGATTATAGTATGGAGATGAGAAGAACACTTCAGAGTACTGATCATCTGACGATCAGACAGGCAGAAGTATCTAAAATATTAACCGAAAAGGATGCTGAAAAAGAAAAAAAAATTATTGGAGTGGGTACGGTTTCAGGAGCTGTTTATCATTGTAAAGCGGTTATTTTATGTACCGGAACTTATTTGCGTGCACGTTGTCTGACCGGTGAAATGATATCTCATACCGGACCGAATGGATTGATGGCTGCGAACTATCTGACAGAATCGCTCAAAGAGAATGGTATTGAAATGTTCCGCTTTAAGACTGGAACTCCGGCAAGAATAGACAAACGTTCTCTGGATTTTTCAAAGATGCAGGAGCAGAAAGGGGATGAAAGTATTGTACCGTTTTCGTTTACGACCAACCCGGAAGATGTGCAGATCGATCAGGTATCCTGCTGGTTAACTTATACAAATGAAGAAACACATGAGATCATTCGGGCAAATCTGGATCGGTCGCCGATTTATGCCGGAGTTATCGAGGGAACCGGACCTCGTTATTGTCCGTCCATTGAAGATAAAGTTGTAAAGTTTCCGGATAAGGACAGACATCAGTTGTTTGTAGAACCTGAAGGAATACATACCAATGAGATGTATATTGGAGGAATGTCCAGTTCTTTGCCAGAAGATGTGCAATATGAAATGTATCGAACGGTACCCGGATTGGAAAATGCAAAAATTGTACGTTGCGCGTATGCGATTGAGTATGATTGTATTAATCCGAATCAGCTGTATCCCTCGCTGGAGTTTAAGAAAATAAAAGGCCTTTTTAGCGGGGGACAGTTTAATGGCAGTTCTGGTTATGAAGAGGCCGCAGCACAGGGACTGATTGCCGGGATTAATGCCGCGATGGAGATATATGAAAGAGAACCGTTGATTTTAGATCGTTCCGAATCATATATTGGAGTGCTGATCGATGACCTGGTTACAAAAGAAAATCATGAGCCATACCGCATGATGACTTCGCGTGCGGAGTATCGGCTACTGCTTCGACAGGATAACGCGGACTTACGACTTACAAAAAGAGGATACGAGGCAGGACTGATTTCAAAAGAGCGTTATGAATCTGTACTGCTCAAAGAACAGCAGATCAGAGATGAAGTAGAACGTATTTCACATGTGACTGTTGGAGCAAATAAGAAGACGCAGGAGTTTTTAGAAACATACCAAAGTGTTCCATTAAATACAGGATCAACTTTGGTGGAACTAATTCGAAGACCAGAATTAAATTATAATTTATTAGCGCCTCTGGATCCTGATCGTCCGTGTTTGCCGTATGATGTTTGTGAACAGGTTAATATTAATATTAAATATGACGGATATATTCGCCGTCAGATGAAGCAGGTAGAGAATTTTAAAAAACTGGAAACTAAGATGCTTGAAAAAAATTTTGATTACGATGCAGTTAGTGGACTCCGAATAGAAGCAAGGCAGAAATTGAATTTGTATCGGCCGGTATCTATTGGACAGGCTTCCAGAATATCCGGAGTATCTCCGGCAGATATATCGGTACTTTTGGTGTATCTGGAGCAATATTATCGTAATAAGAATATGAAATAGAGATTATATAAACAGGATAGTACAGCGTACATTAATGAATATTTTGAATCTTGTATGAACTGTATCCTGTCTGCAGAGGATATTATAATGAATTATAATTTTGACAAATTTGAGCAAAAGTTACTGCAATTACATTTAAGTATGACTGATTTGATGAAAAATCAGTTTTCTCAGTATTATGATTTGATGTGTGAGTGGAATAAAGTTATGAATCTTACAGCTATTACAGAATTTGATGAAGTAATAGAAAAACATTTTCTGGATAGTGTCGCGTTGGGAGCTTTTATAGATCTTAAACATGAGAAACGAATCATAGATATCGGAACGGGCGCGGGTTTTCCCGGTATTCCGTTAAAAATTTTGTTTCCGGAATTAGACATATTATTAGTCGATTCTTTAAAGAAGAGAATTGTGTTTTTAAATGAGGTAATTCAGAAATTAGAGATTTCAAATATTTGTGCTGTTCACGGGAGAGCAGAGGATTTTGCGCACAAAAAAGATTATCGCGAGAAGTATGATCTTTGTGTGTCACGCGCGGTTGCTCATTTATCCTGTCTGAGTGAGTATTGTATTCCTTTTGTAAAACGGGGAGGTATGTTTGTAGCATATAAATCTGCTGAAATTACGGAAGAGTTAACTCAGTCAGAAAGAGCGATTGAGATTTTAGGAGGAAAATTATCCAAAGTAGAAAAATTTCAGTTACCAGATACAGAGTATGGAAGATCATTCGTTTTTATTGAAAAAGTAAATCATACTTTAAAAACATATCCGAGAAAAGCCGGGACGCCGGTCAGATGTCATTTGTAATTAATTTAGAAAAACCTCAGATTCAAGTTATTTTGAATTTGAGGTTTTTCTGTATTTCGGATTATTTTCTTTTGCCTAAATACCTGTATGTATGTTTCTTATATTCCAAATAACTATTATTAAATTTAGATGTTAGATATTTTTCTTCTTCTAAAATTTGAAGATGGAGCGTAAGGATTGCAATGGCTGATAAAATAAGCAGAGGAATATTAAAATACATCAGCAGAATTCCAACATACATAAAATCAAATCCTAAAAATGCGGGATTTCTGCTGTATTTATATATTCCATCTGATATTAATTCGGTATGTTCATCAATCGGAATGCCAGCCCGCCAGCTGTTTTTCATTGTTAAGACAGCGGCAAAAAAGATACAATCACCCAATAATCCGATAATTAATCCTGTAACCTGAACATTTTTGGATGAAATTCCCCATGTAAAAGTGATTGATACTAATTGAAGAAAAACAATCGAAACATTTAAAAATAAAAGCAGAATTTCTATTCTTTGCAAATGTTTTTCTTTTTTTCTTCCCAGCTGCAATGTTTGGATACCTTGTCTTTTTTGAGAAAACTGTTTTGTAAAATATATGCCATAAAAAATAATCAAAATTAAATAAGCAGCTTTTTTCAGTGAGTCTTCAATGGAACCAGTCAAAATAATGGTAGTAGTAAAGTCTGAATTTCCGATTCGAGTATCAGACATAAAATTGTCCTTTCTTATGCTTACACAATAAATATAAAATCTCTTCCTGCAGTTACTGCAGATACAGCTATATTCAATTAAGTTAAATAGTATTAGTATATATTGTTCATTTCCAATATTTAAACAATTGATAAATGCTAATTAGTCATAATATTACAAATATTATGAGCAATGGTTTCAGGTATTTCTAACTGTGGCAAAAGACGACAGTGTGATACATATATAGAATGGATCAACGAATTACTGTTTTTATATTCCTGAAAAATATTTTGATAATTTTCATTTCCAATTAAATATATTTCATGTTTAATTTTTGGAAGAGCGTGCATAATATTAATATTTGTATAATTTCCAAGAATACTTCCTAAAAGATATTTCCCATCTGAATGATTGTAGTGCGCATTATAATAGGATAAATCAATGGACTGCTGGGATATATTTTTTTCGTTATAAAAGTACTTAGACTTATAATTATCAGTAATTACCGATTTACTCATGTTGCAATTATATAAAAAGGTTCCGATAACAGGGAGAGCAAAAATTTTTTCTGCTAATTTTCCTTTTTTTGTGGCAGGAGTATATAACTTTTGAAATGATATTGGATTTATAACGATGATTTTATTAATAATATCCGGATAAATGCGTGCCAGCATAAAAGTAAACGAGCTGGAGTAGGCAGTTGCACATATACTTGTTTTTTTTCTGATAACTTTATTTATAAAATCATTTAAAAGTTCAACATACATATAATTTATATAAATAATATTTGGTTTTGCAGACTTACCGCATCCAGGTAAATCTAATTCAAAGATGTGAAAATCTTTGGATAATTGCTTATCTATATACAGCCATTCTTCTTTCGAAGAGGATGGATCTAAATTGTGAATGAGCAGAAGCGCAGGTTTTTGAACATTACCTTTTTCTATGTAGGTGATATTCATGTTTTTCCATAAAAAAGTTTTCTCATCCTTTTCAGGGATTATCGGAGTATTGCTTAAATCAGTATATTCATTTATGATATGCATTCCGGTGAATAATAAAGCTGAAAAAGTAATTATTTTTTTTGCAGGTTTGTTCATTTATGAGCCTCCTCTTTATTTATTATAGCGTGTTTATAGTTTTTTTTCTGGATATTTTACTATCTATTATACCTTATTTTTTGCATTTTATGTTGTATTTTTTTATAAAATATATTTAAAATTCTGATATGTTTCACGTGAAACATACCTTAGAATTTTAAATATTATAGAATAATTGTGAGAGTAAATAATTAGATGTATTTTTTTTAATATTTGATAGGTTTATAGTCTTTTTAATACTGAATAAGAAAAAGAAAGATTATGGGTATGTATAATTTAATATAAAAATAAAAGGTATTGTTATATGAATGAAAATTTCAATGTTTTCATTTTGTTTTAGAGTTATGGTAACAGCGGCATTTGCGGTATATCCGTGAGCATAGAAAGGTGTTTTACACCAATTTGTTGATAAGCGGCAAACTGCAATCTTACCTTTCCGAAGTTGGGCACAGGCACAGGAACTGTTTGACCGTCTTATGAAGCAACGGGCGGAGCGTGAAGGCATTACTGAAAAACTGAAAGCCGATAATCAGATGGAGTGGATTGGCAGAATGAATGCCCTGCGGTCAGCGGTTACGGAAACAGTCAATGCCGAGGTGATCTTCGTATGAGAAAGCGGAAATATTACCTTTACCTCACAGCAGAGGAACTGAGGTATATTTTCAATGCTTTGCTTGCTTTCCGTAACAAACTGATTACTCAAGGCAAATATACGGATGCTGTTGACGAGGTTATGATAAAACTGCAAAAATAAAGTGCTACAATCAACGCCAGAACGCTCGGACAAAAATATTCTGGCGTTCTGAGCAGGCGGTAGAAATTTTTACATTTTTGTGATATACTTTATCTAAATAATGGGCGAGATAAGATTACAATAGAAACTTTGAATTTATCGAATGCCAACCATAAAGGAGTGAACAAAATGGCATTGACCGAACATGAGAAGTTTTGGAATGAAATTTCCCAGATAGAAGAAGTCGACTATGATGACGAAATGATAAACCGCCTTTTGAGGTTTAAAGCCATTCAATGTCATTTATCAGGGGTTCACACAATTCTGGATGTAGGAGCAGCAACAGGAGCTTATTCTATCCCTCTGGCCAGAATGGGATTTGATGTAGTACATTTGGATTTGTCTGATGAAATGATTAAGACAGCAAAAGAGAACGCGGCAGACTTGGACAATATTCGTTTTATCGAACATGATGCATCCTGCCTTGATGTATTTGGTGACGATGCATTTGACCTCGTGCTATGTTTTGATGGAGCAATTTCTTTCTCTGGAGCCAAGGCAGGAAATGTAATTTCCGAAATATGTCGTGTTGGTAAAAAGGTTATGCTCTCCGTTTCCAGCAAAAGCTGCATGACGGCTACATGGCTGAACTACTGTCTTGCCAAACTGAACCGTATCCATCCATCTGTAAAAGACATGATGGAAACGGGCTATTTTAGCAAAGAAAACTATGATGATGTTGATGAACTGACTTCAATTACCGAATTAAAGGCCTATGATGTTGACGAGCTGAGGGAAATTTTGGACAAAAACGGAATGAATGTTCTGGAATGTCACAGTATCGGCAGCCTAACACACCTGTATTTGCTGCATCTTTATCGGCAGAATAGCAAAGAAGAAGTGCATAAAAAAATCAATGAAATCAGTACCAACAAGGAATTTCTTGAAATCTGCGATTACTATGACAAGTATGTAATGCCAAGTGGTATGGGCAGTTTCAGAAGGGCTGGTATATTTGCAATAGCTGAAAAACCGTAAGCCAAATTTCAGTTATAAATTTTCAAAATTGACACCCTGCAAGGTTTTGAAATTTTGCAGGGTGTTTTACTGTCAAAATGTATGTAATCCCGCAAGGCAGGGAACAGCCCTGCGGTGTTGGTTATTTTATATTGATTAAAGTTTCAATATGCTTTTGAGAACCAAGGGATATTGTGTTATAAAAATGTTATTTAGAATTGGATTGATTTAGCGATATTATAAGAGGATCTTTATTTCAGAAAGTGAAAAATGTTAATAATTATGATAGAGAAAAATGTTTCACGTGAAACATTTTTCTCTATTTTGGAAAATGAAGAGCCAGATTTGAATCATAGATAATGAATGAAATTTAGTTTAGTACTAAAAAAGATTATGATGTTTATAAATAAATATTTAGTAAATAAATTTAAAATAGATATAAATTCCCCTATGATAAAACTTGTTGTAAATAATTCTTAAAATAAATTAGTATAAATAGAAGGGAGAATGAAATAGAAGGGAGAATGAAATAGAAGGGAGAATGAAATAGAAGGGAGAATGAAAT
>CAJTMV010000051.1 GCA_910577225.1 uncultured Eubacterium sp.
GGGGGAAGCTCCGCAGACAGGAAATCGAAATCTATTACTCTTTTGTCGGCAAGGTAGAATTGCCCGACTAAAGCCCGACCCGTCCGGCAGTCAGCCGGACAGGGAACGGCAAAATTTTTTACACTTCTTTTACTTCTTTATCTCACATGAGAAAAGTGACAGGTATGTGATGTTTTTCATATCGGCGAATTTTGTTTCTTTCCTGGTTCTTTCGCAATTGCTGGCAGATGTAACAGGTATGTGATGCTTCTCGTATCGCTGTATTTGGGTTCTTTCCTGTTACCTTCACAATTGCTGGCAGGAACCAGTTTGCAGTCTATGACATCTGACTGATTCATCAGGATTAAAAGTTATTATGGGGAAAAAACAGCCACAAAACAGTGTGCGTGACAGCCGCAAGAGGCCCTGGAGCGGGCGGCAGGGGACTGAAAGGACATCCGAAGGGCGCTCTTAGCGGAGGTGAAATCCAGCGCTTACGGAGACTTAGGCATGAGGCTCACACGCCGAATGTCTTAGTCGCAGTTAGCGATTAGTTCACCGCAGCGTTGCCCTTGTCCGCTCAGTCCCCTGCCGCCCGCTCCAGGGCCTCTTGTGGCTGTCACGCACACGTCCGCGCAGCCACCTAAATCACCCCACATCACCTGATTTTTTTACCAGCCCCTTACCTGAACCTGCCTTCTCCAGCCCAAACCAATCACTCCCCTCATTCCGACAAATACCAGCACTTTAAAGTACCGCAAAAAAATAACAGCCAGTCAGACTCAGCTTTCCCTGATCTGCCGGCTTATTATTTTTATTATTTTGCTTCTTACTTCACACGAATCTCCATCACACAGCATGCCGGCAGCTTCAGCTTCATTCTCCCGCCTTCCAGTGTATAATCGTCAAATGTTTCTTCCTTTACACGATCCGGTTCTTCAAATGTATTGTATGCATGCATATCCTGATGTGTAACGACGTTTGCTTCTACCACTTCATAGTCTCTGTCTCCGGTAAACTGCACGTCCATCTCCAGACAGTCTGTTGCTGACAGATTGTTGAGCGTAATCGTAATGATACCATCTTTTTCTGATACAGACTCCGTTACCTGCGGCACATACCATTCGCCCATACCGATATCTTCCACGCCGGTTAATTCGCTGCTGATCAGATTTGCTCCCTGATGGTGCCGATACATATGGAACACGTAGTAAGTCGGCGTTTTAATCATCTTTTCGCCTTCTGTCAGAATCATAGCCTGAAGGACGTTTACCGTCTGCGCGATACATGCCATTTTTACGCGGTCACAGTGTTTGTTAAAGATATTCATTGTAACGCCGGCTACGAGCGCGTCACGTACCGTATTCTGCTGATATAAAAAGCCCGGATTGGTGCCCGGTTCGCAGGTAAACCAGGTTCCCCACTCGTCGATCGACATTCCGATCTTTTTCTGTGGATCAAAGCGGTCCATAATCGTACCATGCCGTTCGATCAGCTCGTCCATATACAATGCCTTGGACAGCGTCTTGTACCAGACTTCCTCGTCAAACTCCGTCGCGCTGCCTTTTACTTCCCAGCCTTCAGGATGTACATAATAATGCAGCGACAGGTAGTCCATATTTCCATGGTTCTTCTTTTCTACGTGTGCGAAGCAGGTTTTCATAACGTCTTTGGTCCAGTAATAATCGTCCACATTCGCTCCGCAGCAAACCTTCTGAATCGGCTCTTTGTCCGGATCCAGATTTTTGACAAAAGTCTGGTACCGGCGATATTCGTTCGCGTAATGTTCCGGATTCATATTCCCGCCGCAGCCCCAGTTCTCATTGCCTACGCCAAAATAATCTACTTTCCATGGTTTCTCGTGGCCATTTTCTTTACGCAGATCAGCCATCGGAGATACGCCTTCAAAGGTCATATATTCGACCCACTCAGCCATCTCCTGCACGGTTCCGCTGCCCAGATTGCCATTGACATAAGTCTTGCATCCAATCTGACGGCACAGCTCCATAAATTCATGCGTACCAAAACTGTTGTCCTCAATGACGCCGCCCCAGTTCGTATTGATCATGCGTTTCCGCTTTTCCTTCGGTCCGATGCCGTCTTTCCAGTGGTATTCATCCGCAAAACATCCGCCCGGCCAGCGCAGTACAGGCACTTCGATCTCTTTTAGCGCCTCCACGACATCCGTACGCATGCCGTTGACGTTTGGAATGCCAGAATCCTCCCTGACAAACAGTCCTTCATAAATACCTCTGCCCAGATGTTCTGAAAACTGTCCATATATTTCTGGTGCAATATACCCCTGCTTTTTCGCATCGTTAATTACTAATTTTGCCATTCAGATCTCCTTTCATTCCCATGTTATTCGTAAGAAAATACCGGTCTTCCTTCTTCGTCCCAGCGCACTTTCATAAGACAGGCATGACGATTCGGATTGTAGAGCGGATTTCCTTCGATCTTTGCTTCGGTCCGCAGATGGTATACCATAATATCGTTCCCCTCTTCGTCCGTTGTAAATGAGTTGTGTCCCGGTCCGAAAATATTTCTGGCTGCATCGGTCTGCAGGACCGGATAACGTTCCTTTTTCCAGGAAAGCGGATCCAGCAGATCTGCATCCATATCTGCGCTCAGCATACCCATACAATAATATTCGCCTGTTTCGCTCGCAGAATACGTCAAAAACAGCTTGTTGCCATGTTTTATTACCGCCGGCCCTTCATTTACCCAAAAGCCAATTCTCTCCCAGTCATAGTCTGGCGTCGTCAGCAATACCTGTACGGTTTTCAGCTGATGCGGACTTTCCATTTTTGCAATATACAGATTCGAGATCTGTTTGCCAACGCCTGTTTTTTCCGCCCACACATAATAGTGCTCGCCATTATTTTCAAATACCGTCGCATCCAGGGAGAACGCTTCAAAAGAAAAGTCGTCTTCCGGCGCCCGCTTCATCTTTCCAAGCTCTTTCCATGGGTCCGCAATCGGATCGCTTCCCTGGCATTCCAGCACATACGGCCGGATTTCCCAGACGTCGTCTTTATCCCCGCCAGCATAATAAATATACCATTTTCCATCCAGGAAATGCAGCTCTGGCGCCCAGATATGAATACTCATCGGGCCTTCTTCATGTTTATGCCATATTTCTACTTCTTCAGCCTGCGGCAGCTCCGCCAGACTTTTTGCCCTGCGCAGACAAATCCCATCGTATGCAGGTATCGATGCGGTAAAATAATACCATCCGTCTGTATGCCTGTATACATACGGATCCGCTCTCTGAAGAATCCATGGTTCATTAAATTTTAGTTTCGTATCCATTTCCATCCGTCCTTTCTGTCTGTTCTGACTGATCTTCGTCAAAAAAACGGCCAGCCCCGGTATGCCAGCCGTTCTTATTATGCTGAATGAAATAAGAATCCCACTGGCATAACCAGCCGCTGACCGCAGCCAATACATGGTCACTGCCAATAATCAGTTATATATGTATCGAAAGCTGACATAATTTTTCCAACTCTTACCCCTTAACAGCGCCAGCTGTCATACCTTCGATAAAGTAGCTCTGGAAACAAAGGAATACTGCGAGTACAGGAACGATAGAAAACATCGAACCGGCAATCAGTATATCATAATTGTTTCCATAAGGAGATAACAAACCATTTAAATATACAGGAAGTGTAAACTTCGTTGCCGTTCTGTAAACGAGCATTGGCCACAGCAGGTTATTCCATGAGTTCATGGATAATAAAATCGCCTGCGAAGCAAACGCCGGTTTTACAAGCGGCAGCATAATCTTTATGCAGATACCGTACTCACTTACGCCGTCGATACGGCCAGCCTCCATCAGCTCCTTCGGCAGCGTACGCATATACTGCCGGAAAAAGAAGATCGTTCCGGCCCCGCATACGCCGGGCAGCACAACGCCCCATGTCGTATCGATCATGTTCAAAGCGATGATTTCCTGATATAACGGAAGCATCAGAATCTCAAACGGAACCATCATCGTCGCAATTACGAGGAAAAATAATATACCCTGCAGTTTAAAGTCATACATTGACAAGCCGTATGCTACAAAATAGCAGATTACAAGCGTAGCCACTACAGTTACCAATGTCAGGAATAAACTGTTTTTAAACGCATTCAGATATTGCAGCGAATCGTTATTCCCACTGAATATGTATTTATAGTTATTCAGGTTCATTGTTGAAAAATCCAGATTCAGACTCAGACCTTTACGTACCATTTCACGCCCCGGACGAAACGATGCGAGCAGACCACAGAATACCGGAAATACGATAAGCGCGCTTAAAATAGCAAATATTGCTGTACCAACCACTGTCAGAACGGTTGTTTTTGTCCCGCCGACCTGTTCTTTACTATGAGCCATTCTAATCGTCTCCTCTCTTAAATGTTCCGGTTGCTATTAACTGGATAACATTAATAAACAACGCAATTATCAGTAGCACAAGACCAACTGCGGATGCATAGCCCATCTGCATTTTTTCAATACCACGCCGATACAGGTATCCAACGATCGTAAGACCGATATTCTTTGGCGAACCGTTACCAGCCCATAACATAAAGGACTCAAGGAACATTGCCAGACCTGCATATACGGAAATAGTACATACATAAACAGTCGTCGGTTTTAACAGAGGAATCGTGACATAACGGAATTTCTGCCATGTAGTTGCACCGTCAATCGACGCGGATTCATAAAGACTCGTATCGATCGCCTTTAAGCCGGAGAGGAAATACAACATATTTACCCCCGTCCACCGCCAGCATGCCAGCAGCAGCAATGCGAAATACGCCGTTCCTTTCATTTTTAACCAGCTGATCGGCTCCATACCAAGCGCCTGCAGCAAAACGTTCATCTGACCGGTGCGATATTCGGAAAACATCAGACGGAATAAAGTACCAGAAATAACGACCGACGTCAAAGCCGGCATATACAGAATTGCTTTCCATAACCCCTTCGCTTTCACCATGCGGCTGTCCATCAGCACTGCAAAAAGCATTGGAAACGGTATCAGAAAGATCAGCGTCAGTATCATATACAAAAAACTATTGCCGACCGCAGTATGAAACACGCTGTCTTTGAGCAGCTTTCCATAGTTTTCAAAACCCACCCATTCCGTTGTCGCCGGTTTTATATTCTGAAAACTCATGATTACCGTGCTGCAGAGCGGATATATCCAGAAAATCGTAAAGCTCAGTAAAAATGGTAACACGAACACATACGGAGCCGTCTTCTGGGAGTACATAAATTTATGAATCACACCTTGCTTTTTTTTCATGGCTCTCTCCTTTTCTCCCTTTCGATGAGAATTGCCTAAGAAACAGGGTTCTTAGGCAATTCAGCTTAGACCTTATGCAATTTTACTGTTCCAGTTCGATTGCATCCTGAGCATCCTGAAGTGCTTCTTCAATATCTCTGCCGTCTTCAAATATCTCATTAAATGTTATCAGGTTCATCTGGTCATTAATTGTCGGAGTAATTGGTACGATGGAAATTTTTCCGATCCGTCCGTCGATTTCTGCTAATACATCGTAAGGCAGATTACGGAAGAATTTGTTGTAATAGTTATTTTCATCATGCGCAAATGCATCATCTGTCCAGAGACTTGTGTTACATACGTCAAATCCAAGGTCTTCCCAGATTACTTTTTCACCGTCAGGAGACATTTTTGCATAACATACAAAGTCTGCTGCCAGTTCTTTATTTTCAGATTGCTGTGTAACGACTGTACCTGTACCGCCGATACCTACGGAACAATTCTTCTGTCCTTCTTCAAATACAGGACATGGCGCGATATACCAGTTGCCTTCTTCTTCCGGCATATAGTTTTTAAATCTGCTCATATACCACATTGCCTTCGGGAAAGATACGATATTGTGGTCAAGGATGTTCTGGTAACCAGCTTCCAGATCGACCTGTCCGTCCGGAGAGATCTCTGCGATGCCGTCGTCCAGCCATCTCTTCTGATATGTAAGCATATTTGTAACAGACTCTAACTGTACGTTTGCTTCGCCGTCAAATCCGCCTGTCCAGTCTTCGTCATATTCAGCCATTGCAATTGACATCCAGTCTGTTCCTGCCGTATCGATAGATGTCCAGTACTTGCCTTCTTCGCCGCGCGCTTCCACATATTTCTTGCCAAGAGCCTCATAATCATCCCAGGTCTTTACCGCGTCGACATCTTCCTGTGTGATGTCATATTTTTCAAGCTCTGCCATATTGTAGTACATTACAGTCGCGCCTACATGGAACGGAGCGCCATAGTAATGTCCGTCGGCGCCCATATAGATTTCCAGACGGGATGGAACCATATCGTCTTTGTAAGGAGCCATTGCGTCTTCTAACGGATATAACCATTCTTCCTGTCCTGCAACAAAGTTCGGGAACTGTCCGGCTTCTACGTCCACGATATCCGGAGCGCCTTCACCTGCCTGGAAGGACATTAATACTTTATTGTGCATATCAGAAAACGGATAAGAAACGGCTGTCAGCTCGATCGTACGATCCGGGTTTGCAGTGTTCCACTTTTCAACCATTTTACCATACATTTCAGCGTGTGCGTCTACGAATGTCCATAAATCAATATGCGTACCGTTCGCATCACCGAATGTAGAATTGAATGTTTCTGCTGCAGCTGTCTCAGAATCGCCGCCTTCAGCATCTGTAGCGTCTGCGCCGTCGTCTGCCGCGTCTGCGCCGTCGTCTGCTGTGTCCCCTTCATCTGTGGCATTATCACTCTTTGCATTACCGTCATCGGAGCCGCCGCAGCCTGCAAATGTCAGACATCCGGCAACCATTGTCGCACACAAGAATGCGCTTACTAATTTCTTTTTCATTGCTTTCCCTCCTGTTTTGAAAATCCCTTAAATTTGAAATCAGCTCTCTAACTTCATGATTGTAGATTATTATATTTTTTATAATTTGTCAATATTTATTTTAGATTTTCCTATACTATTTTAGATGTTTGTTAAATATGTTAAAAAAGACATGCAATATTTTGTTAGTTTTTTTCAAAAAAATGAGTTGATTTTTTCAAAAATTGTAGATTTTGCCTTTGTGGTTTTTTGTAAAAATTTGACAACATACATTTGTTTAGATTTTGCAGAATTATTTTTCAATTTCATAAAGGATTGACTCGCTTCAGCTTTTCCGATATACTGTTAGTAATAAAACAGGGGTTGGCAATAAGTAGATGCAGAAACGATTGGGGTTAGAATCAGATACATCATTGCATTATATTGGGGGAAATTATTATGCTGCATATTGAATCGCTTGACGACGGACTTGAATTTTTTAAAGCGCTCGGTTCCGAGGTAAGAATAGAAATTATCAAGCTGCTCATCACAAACAAATATATGAATATGAATGAACTGGCAACAAGACTGAACATTACAAACGGCGCGCTGACAAATCATATTAAAAAGCTGGAAGCCTGCGGCATTGTCAATACTTCAAATGAATCTGCCAGCCATGGCAATCAGAAGCTCTGCTCCCTTCAGCTTGACAAAGTGCTGATCGAGATCAACAATCCGGTTATTCAGGAAAACGTCTATAATGCGGAATTAAAAGTCGGACACTTTTCCAATTATCAGGTATTTCCTACCTGCGGACTTGCTTCTGACCAGCGGTTGATTGGCGAGGTAGACGATACCAGATATTTTGCGCATCCCGGACGATATGACGCGGATATCCTCTGGTTCACAAAAGGATATGTCGAATATATGATTCCAAACTTTATTCCATACACACAGCGAATCACGCAGATTGTCATATCCGCCGAGTTAAGCTCTGAAGCGCCCGGTTCCAACAATAACTGGCTGTCAGACATCAGCTTTTATCTGAATGACGTATTTATTGGAAAATGGACGTCTCCGGGTGATTTTGGCGATGTACGAGGTATTTTTACACCGGACTGGTGGTTTCCAAACTGGAATCAGTATGGATTGCTGAAAATGCTTGTCATTAATCATAAAGGTACTTTTATAGACGGTCTGCAGATTTCAGATAAAACGATCCATGATTTTCATCTGAACAGCAACAGTATGATCAAGCTGCGTCTGGGCGTTGACGACGATGCTGAAAATGTTGGCGGACTTACGATCTACGGCAAAGGCTTCGGTAATTATGGACAGGATATCAAAGTCAGTATTCACTATACGCCGGTGGACAGCCTGTAACCGCTTACCATTTTTTATAAGGACATCTGCCATGCCTGATCGCTGCACGAAGTTCCACATAGCAGCCACATGCCTGGCAGGTAGCTTCGAATAATTTGTCGCATTCCGTGCAGACGGCAAGTCTTTTTTCATAAGTATCCTCGTCTGTCCGGTCCTGTCGTTTGATCGCGTCCAGATATCTTTGCATATCTTTCTGATCCTCGGCAGCCAGATCTCTGATAAAGCATTTTTTACAAATCCTTAATTTTGTCTGCATTTGCGTCATGTATACACTCCTCCTTAATATAACCGATATAATCGTCTACGATATCATAGTCCGTCAAAGAATACAGGCCTCTGGCGCCTGCCACATCCTCTATTTCATTAAATACCATACTGCCATTATGAAAAATAAAATCGATGCCTGCCATTCCAATCGAAAATTGTGCCATTACGCGTTCTGTCAGTCTGTGTTCGGCTTCCGTCAGATGATACAGCTCCACACTGCCTCCCAGACAATAATTGCTGCGAAAATCCGTCCCGGATGTGCGCAGCACCGCGGCTGTAATTCTGTTTCCAACTACATAGACCCGCACATCTCTCCCCAGATCTGACGCGGCCTTTTGTATCACATATTGCTTTTTCAACCTGTGATCCGTCTTTTCCGCCTGATTCCTTTGCATATTCCATTCCCTCCACGCAAGCTCGTCGCGAATCAGAAATACTTCCGTACCTCCGTGTCCTGTGCAGCTTTTGACTACGGCCGGATACCATGGCAGGGACGGCTGTATGTGAAAAAGCGTCGGCATCATCGGCACGCCCCGCTTCTGCATCCAGTGATATGCCGTCGATTTATCATTTCCGGCCCTGGCCAGCTGCGAAGAATTATAAACGGTTACCCCCAGTACTTCCAGCAGCTTTGCAAGCCGGTAATCTCTCGTACGATTAATCACAAAGGAAGGTCCGTCGCCGGCAATCTGATTTTTCAGCTGACGGACGGCATCTTTCTCACAGAGCAAATCCGGCCGATACCATCCCAGGCAAATGGACATTCCGCGTCTTTTGCAGGCATCCCGATACAGCTGTACATATTGCGGATGGATGCCCTGATCGCCGTCCATATATAACAGCCAGCCATGCAATGGTTTTTCATCGTTCGTTTTTTCTATTGTAATGATTTGATTTACGGACACCTGCCGATTCCTAAAGCTATCCGGACGGATCGCAGCTTTGTCATCCATACTGTCTCTCCCTGACGATTCTCTGAAAAGTTTTCTTTCTGTTTATTAATGACCTGTATGTATTTATAACGGAATCAGCACTTTCAGACTGAACCAGCAGTCCTTTAAGCTGATATCCACCTCTCCTCCATACTTATGCACCGTATACCGTACACTTTTTAATCCATAACCATGAAACTCCCTCTGCGCCTTCGTCGTCACCGGCAGTTCTTTTTCAAATCGCAGCTGCTGTTCACAATAATTCTCAATCCGAATAATCAGAAAATCCCGTTGTGAAAATACGGAAACATGAATCATCCGTTTTTCCTGCTCCTGCAGCTGTTTCTCACATTCGATCGCATTATCCAGCGCATTTCCAAAGATCGAACAGATATCCATGACATCCATAAAATCCAGCAGCGCGCCGTCTGCCACGATCGTCATTTCAATCCCATGCTTCATACAGTTTAAACTTTTGCTGGTCAGCAGCGTATCCAGTACCGGATTGCCGGTATGCCGCTGCGCCCCGTAGCTTTTTATATCCGCTTCCATCTGATCCAGATATTCGCTTCGTTTCTCTGCGCTTTCTTCAGCGCGCAGCACCAGAATATGATGCTTCAAATCATGATATTTCAGGTGGATCAGCTCCAGCGTCTCCTGGGACTGCTGATACTGCATATACTGATTATGCAGTATCATTTCCATGCGTGCCAGATCCTGCTGCGAACGCAGATGCAGCCGCTGAATATGATACGCGTAAAAAATAGCCAGACCTCCAAGATCTACCAGTGTCCGTACATTAAACACATCCTCCTGATATCTTCCGCCAAACGGGGTATTGGTATACACAAATCCAAGATTGCTGCACAAAAACACGGAAATACCAATCACTGCCGCAAATACAACTTCCCGTCCCGTAATATCCAGATCATCCTCTTTGGACGCTACCTGTCTGCTCAGTTTCCATAAAATCAGATACACAGAGCCATAGATCCCGATGAGCAGCAAAAGCGTCAGCCACGTCGCCTGAAAGCCGCAGTAATAATAAAAATAACACTGCAGCTGCCACTCCAGAGACGCTGCAAACTCCGCCATTACAAAGGCGCGGATACAATGATATGCCGCATCCAGCTCATGACTGTCTGCGCATCCATAAATAAGAAGATACATAAACAGCACAGCCATGGCCATAAATAAAAACCAGAGAAATCCGTTCCGCCCTTTTGTCAGCTCCAGAAACACTGCCTGAACCGGCAGCGCCAGCGCCAATATCCCGCAGATTTTCCATTTGTCAAATCGCGGATGCATCTCCAGGATGCAGACCATACACGCCAGCCATTCCGCAAGCGCCGTATAGATTCTTGGTATATCCGGTAATGTCTGTTCGATGCCGCCACATCCCATCGCCCGTTCTCCTTTTCATGATCTCTTCTGCCGTACCTCAGTTATTTTAATCTGCTTCACTCCAGTACCGCGTCAGTTCCTGCATAAAAGCGCCTGTGCGCGGCCGGCTGATTAACAGTTTTTCGCCCTGAACAACGGCGCATTTATCCCGTACCCCCTGCACATGTTCCAGATTGATCAGATATCCCTTGTTCCCGCGTGAAAAATGCATGCCGCGCAGCAGCTCCTCCGCCTGCTTCATCGTCCCGCTTGCGACAAATATACCGTCTTTCGTATGATAAATCAGATTATGTGCCTGACTTTCTACATAATAAATATCCGAAGCGTCCAGCCTTAATACGCCGCCCCGAATCTGAATGACTACAGAATTTTTCGTTTTCTTTTTCAGCTTCGCAATTGCACGCCCTATCTTCTGCGTAAATGCAAAATAGGCTACCGGCTTTAAAATATAATCCAGTGCGCCGACCTCGTATCCGCGAATGGCGTACTGCGCCATATTTGTAATAAAAATAATCATCACCTCGGAGTCCATTCTGCGTATTTCTTCCGCAGCCGTCATGCCATCTACAAACCGCATTTGAATATCCATCAGAATCAGATCATACTGCGCTTTGTAATCCGACGTAATTCCATCCCCGTCCCGATAGATCTTTACCTCAAAATTCTCGCCTGTTTCAGACTGATAATCTTTTAAATACTGCCGAAGCTGGTCAATATACAGCTCATCATCTTCCACAATGGCTATCCTTATCATCACACACCTCCATACCTGTCACCCTGTACCGTTATTGCCATCTGTAACATACCCCTGCCATACCTGATCGATTTTGAGCATCTTCTTATCTCTTTTTTATATATTATAAATGAATTTATCTGACAGCACAATCATTTTCAGCCGCAACATTATGATTCCCGATTCTATGGATGTTGCCGCTTTGGTATTTGGTAATATTCACCAATTTTAAATAGCGATTTTTATAATAATTGTACATAACAAATACAATTTGTGCAAAATAAACACAGTTTATGCATAAATCCGCATAACCCCGCATTTCCTGCTAAGATACTTACATCAAAATACGGCGGCAGCGATAACCGGACTGCTGCCTGACAAAGGAGGAAATGAAAATGATTCAATTTTTAGGAGACGTCTTAGGTCCTCTCTTTACCGGTCTCGGCGTCAGCGAAGCAGATTTTCAGAATTATCTGACCCAGCTAAAAGGATATATCTACTTTATCCTGGCTGCCCTGCTTGCAATGATCGTCGTACTCATTCTTGCGGTTAAAGTAAAAAAAGGACTGAAACACATCGTACGGTGGCAGGCCGTACTTGCATTTGTCGCGGCCATCACCGTCGTTGTGAACATGATCTGTTACGGCCCGATGTACAGCAATGTATCCGGATTTTTAAACGCATCCAAAGTAAATCTCTCCGCTGAAACAGTTGCACAGAGCAAAGCAACGGTAAAAAAAGTCGGTGAAGAAGGTCTGGTGCTTGTAAAAAATCAGGGATTGCTCCCATTAACTGCAGATACAAAGGCTCTGAACGTATTTGGCTGGGATTCTGTAAACCCTATTTTCGGCGGTACCGGCTCCGGTTCTTCGGATTCCGCATCTGCAACCGGTATTCTTCAGTCTTTGAAAGATGCCGGCTATGAAACAAACCAGACTTTAACGGATCTGTATACCGAATACCGTGCAGAACGTCCGACGGTCAGTATGAGCGAACAGGACTGGACGCTTCCAGAACCGACGGTCGACGCATATACAGACGCAATTATGGATGAAGCAAAATCTTTCTCTGATACAGCTGTTCTGGTCATCGGACGCTCTGGAGGTGAAAATGCTGATCTGCCGACAGATATGAATGCTGTCATCAAGGGAACTTACGACCTTGCATCCGAAGTGGCAAGCGCCCCGGATAATTTTACTTATATGAACAGTTCGTATACAAACAACGGTTCTTATGACGATTTTGAAGAAGGCGAATCCTATCTGGAACTGTCCAGAACCGAAGAAGATCTCGTAGAAAAAGTATGCTCCGAGTTTAATAAGGTCATTGTCGTTATCAACGCAAACAACGCGATGGAATTAGGCTGGGTAGAAGAATACGATCAGATCGGCGCAGTCATCCTTGCACCTGGAACCGGCATCACTGGTTTTGCCGCCCTTGGCGAAATTATCAACGGTACCGTAAATCCATCCGGAAGAACCGTTGACACATACGTACGTGACCTGTTAAATACACCATACATCAACAATATCGGCAATCACTCCTATTCCAATGTCAAAGACTTAAACGACCAGATTGCCGCTGCTGACCCTTCCGCCATCGGCAATCTTTCTTTCGTAAACTACGTGGAAGGTATCTATGTCGGTTATAAGTTTTATGAAACAGCCGCCGAAGAAGGACTGATATCCTATGACGAACATGTACAATATCCGTTCGGCTATGGTCTGAGCTACACGACATTTGACAAAAAACTGGAAAACTTCAAAGATAACGACACTTCCGTTTCTTTTGATGTTACTGTCACAAATACCGGAGATACCGCCGGCAAAGAAGTAGTTGAAATTTACTTTACACCGCCTTATTATAATGGAGGTATCGAAAAATCCTCCGTCAGTCTGATCGATTTTGGAAAAACGCAGACGCTGGAACCGGGCGCTTCCGAAACAATTTCATTTGAAATCGCAAAAGAAGATATGGCAGCGTATGACTCCGAAGGCATCAAAATACCGGGCGGCGGCTATATTCTGGAAAAAGGCGAATATTCCATTTCTGTCCGTTCGGATTCTCATACGGTAGTTGCCGAAGCGCTGTTTACCGTAGACGCCGACATCGACTACAGCGCGAATAAACGCGACAGCGACCTTGTAACTGCAACCAACCAGTTCCAGGACTATTCCCGTGGAGATTTTGAACAGCTTTCCAGAAAAGATCGTTTTGCCAACTACGAAAAAGCCTGTGCGGCGCCGGCGGCAAAACAGTACGAAATGTCTGACGAGATTCGCGCACGCGTGACGGAAAACGCATTCGGCACGTACGACGGTACCCTTTATAACGAGGATGCAGATACGATGCCGACGATGGAGGCAAAGAACGGACTTGTTCTCTATGATATGAAAGGTCTTTCCTATGACGATCCAAAGTGGGACGAACTGCTCGATCAGCTGAGCTTTGACGATATGGCTACCATGATCAACATCGGCGGCTGGCAGACGGCAGAAATAAAATCCGTAGGAAAAATTGCCACCTCAGACTGTGACGGACCAGCCGGACTGAGCAATTTTATTACCGGCGCATATGGTTCCGCCTATCCTTCCGAAGTACTGATGGCACAGACCTGGAACAAGGAACTTGCTTATGAAATCGGAACCGCCATGGGACAGGAATATAAAGACGCCAATAACTTTGGCTGGTACGGCCCTGCCATGAATACCCACCGCAGCGCATTTGCCGGACGTAATTTTGAATACTACTCTGAGGATGGCGTTCTGGGCGGCTATATAGCGGCAAATCAGATGAACGGCGCGTCAGAGCATGGCGTTTATGCCTATATCAAACACTTTGCCCTGAACG
Source organism: uncultured Eubacterium sp. (assembly GCA_910577225.1). Lineage (GTDB taxonomy): Bacteria > Bacillota > Clostridia > Lachnospirales > Lachnospiraceae > Eubacterium_J. The sequence goes on from CAJTMV010000051.1 coordinate 14,356, forward strand.
ATCAGGAAATCAACCGTACTTCCATGCTCCTTACGTTTGCATCTGAACAGGCAATTCGCGAAATATATTTAAAGCCTTTTGAAATCGCAACGAAAAAGTTTACCGGAACTTCCCGCGCAGTTATGTCGTCCTTTAACTGGATTGGCACCACGCCAAGCTGTGCCAACGGTCATCTTTTGAAAAACGTACTGCGCGACGAATGGGGATTTGTCGGAATGGTAGAAAGCGATTACGACGGCTCTTACGGTTACATGATCACTGACAACTGCATCCGAAACGGCAACGACCTGATGCTTGGATTCGCCGGAGCAGAGTCCAACGTACTTTCGGACAAGAGCGCGACTGCGGTAAACGCCATGCGCCAGGCATGCAAAAATATTCTCTATACCGTAGGCAACAGCGGTTATTATGCAGGCAACAGCGATCCGGCAGGAACAATGACTAACATGACCAAAATCTTCCTGACCGTGGACATCATTGTCGGTCTGCTGATCGTCGCCATCGAAGCGATTCTGATCATCCGCTACTTAAAAAAGAAAAAGAACAGCTAATACTTTTGAAACGAAAGTTCCCTGCAAAAGCAGATCGCATGTAATAAAAATTCTGATCCTTGCACGGAACTTTCGTAATAAATAAAAGGAGGACCCTGGTATTGAGCCAAACCAATACAAAATCAAAACAACAAGATAACATAAAAGCCATCATGCAAAAATTGTCACTGACAGAAAAGTGTTACCTCCTGTCCGGAAAAGATTTCTGGCAGACACGCTCTGTGGCGCATGCCGGCGTTCCCAGCGTTACCTTATCCGACGGGCCGCACGGCGTCCGTAAGCAGGAAGGCGCCAGCGATCAGCTGGGTTTAAACAAAAGCATTCCGGCCACCTGCTATCCGACAGCCGCTACCATCGCGAACAGCTGGGACGTCTCCCTTGGCGAAGAGATCGGCGCACATCTGGGTACAGAGGCCGCTTCTCAGGACGTCTGCGTGCTGCTCGGTCCAGGACTGAATATCAAGCGCAGTCCGCTGTGTGGACGCAACTTTGAATATTTCAGCGAAGACCCTTATCTGGCCGGCAAAATGGCTGCCAGCTATGTCCGCGGCATCCAGTCCAAAGGCGTCGGCGCATGTCCGAAGCATTTCGCTGCAAATTCTCAGGAACTGCGCCGCATGGCCAGCGATTCTATTATGGACGAACGCACACTGCGCGAAATTTACCTGACCGGATTTGAAATCGCAGTCAGAGAATCGTCGCCAAAGTCCATCATGTCCTCCTATAACCGGATCAATGGCACATACGCCAACGAAAATCCTCATCTGCTACAGGAAATCCTGCGGGACGAATGGGGTTTTGACGGATTTGTCGTCTCCGACTGGGGCGCTTCAAACGACCATACGGCAGGCGTCGCCGCCGGTTCCCATCTGGAAATGCCAACGACCGGAGGAGACTCTGACGAAGAACTGATTCAGGCTGTCAAGGACGGAACAATCAGCGAGCGGCTGGTCGATCAGCGTGTCGAAGAACTGTTAGGCGCGATACTCCCGTTGCGGCATTCCACAGACCAGTTAAAAAACAAACCGTTTGATAAAAAATCTCATCATCAGATGGCCCGCAAAGCGGCAGAACAAAGTATCGTACTACTAAAAAATGAACATGATATTCTGCCGTTAAAAAAATCTTCCAAAGTCGCTCTGATCGGCGATTTTGCAAAAACACCACGATATCAGGGAGCCGGTTCCTCCGTTGTCAATCCTACAAAACTGGACTCCACGCTGGATATCATTGGGAACTATCCGCTGGAACTGGCCGGCTTTGCAGCCGGATACCCGCGTACGGGACCAGCCGATGCCTCACTCGAACAGTCGGCTGTCACACTGGCAAAACAGGCTGACGTTGTACTGCTGTATATCGGTCTGGACGAAATCTCGGAATCCGAAGGTCTGGATCGGGCGCACATGAAGCTGCCAGACAGCCAGATTCGTCTTCTGCACAAATTGTACAAAGCCAATCCACATATCATTGCCGTTTTGTCCGCCGGCTCCGCCATCGAGATGCCGTGGCTGGACGAATGCGAAGCAGTGATACATGGCTATCTGAGCGGACAGGCAGGCGCCAGCGCTATGTTAAATGCCATAACCGGAAAAATCAATCCGTCCGGCAAATTAAGCGAAACCTATCCGCTCGTTTACGAAGACAGTCCCAGCGCGCCATATTTTCCTGCCAAAGAACGCAACGCCGAATACCGGGAAGGTCTGTATGTCGGTTATCGCTATTTTGAAACCGTTAAAAAACCTGTCCGTTTTCCATTTGGCTACGGTCTGTCCTACACGACATTTACTTACAGCAATCTGACAGCGGATGCGCACAGAGCGGTATTTACCATTCAAAATACCGGAAACCATGACGGCGCAGAAATTGCCCAGCTCTATGTCAGCGCAAAAGACGGAACCGTTTACCGTCCGGCAAAAGAACTGAAAGGATTTACCAAAGTCTTCCTCAAGGCAGGCGAGTCCAAAGAAGTTACGATTGAATTAGACGATAAGGCATTCCGTTATTTCAACGAAACGACAAACCGGTTTGAGATCGACGGCGGGACTTATGACATTTTAATCGGCGCAAGCTGCGCAGATATTCGTCTCAGTGAAACGATCACTGTCGCCGGTACCGAAGCGCCTGTTCCTGCCGATCTGTCAAAGCTGCCGTCTTATGTATCCGGCGATATTTTGCACGTATCAGACCGGGAATTTCAGCAGCTGACCGGTCATGCCATTCCAAACGGTCACTGGCAGGGTACGCTCGATATTAACGATGCGATCTGTCAGATGTACTATGCAAAAAGCGCGGCTGCCCGCCTGATCTATAAAATACTGACCCATATGCTGAACAAAAGCATCAAAAAAGGAAAACCTGACTTAAACATTATGTTTATTTACAACATGCCATTTCGAGGCATCGGCAAAATGGCAGGCGGCATGTGCAGCCAATATATGGTAGAAGGCATGATGAAAGCTGTCAACGGACACTTTTTCTCAGGACTTGGACAAATAATATCCGGCTTCTTTCAGCAGCGCAGAACCGCAAAAAAAGCCGCAAAAATAAAATAAACCAGCAACGATACAGGGAGGACAACATATGCAACAATTTATGAAATGGTGGGGCCCAAAATGGCAGGATTTTCAGCAAAAGCACCCTGAAGCTGCCAAATGGGTCTATCAGATCTTTTACTTTTTTGTATTCAGCATGGGGGTAACGATCGTACAGTATTTGTTTTTCACCTTTATGCCAGAAATACTTGGAAAAGAGCTGGCCGGCACAGAATTCATGTGGCCGCAAAAGGAACTGCATCTCTTCGGCGTGGATTTTACCTGGAGTCTGCTTGGCTACAACGTCCTCTATGACGCATCCGGAGCAGTCGTCATCGGCGGCGGCCTTGGCTACTTTATCAGCTATGAAACAGGATCCTTTATCGCTCAGTGCATTAATTTTCCGCTGCAGCGTAATATTACGTTTAAAAGCCATGGCAATCCATTCTATCAGGCAATGTGGTACTTTATTGCGTGGGTGCTGATTTCTTTGGTCTGCAACGGCTTTAACAACCTGTGGATGCCAATTGCATCCGCATATGTGGCACCTGCTGTATACAATATACTCGTAACCTTTATTACCGGCGGCGTTTCGATGATTATCTTTTTCTTCGTATTTAAGATCATATTCCCGGAAGGAGAACAACGCTGATACTAAAAAGAGAAGGCGGAGAATGATACGTTCACTCTCCGCCTTCTCTTTCGGGCTTTCCAGCCATAATCGTTTATATTACCCGTATCGCATGCGCTACTTTCTTGTTGAGCATGCTGTAAAAAACGCTTTTCCCAAATTTGACGTCGCCCGCATAGTATCCGTCATAGTCAAACGCAGAATCAAATACGTTTTTATTGGCTCCGCCTGCAACGATGCAAAGTCCCTGATAATTTTCCGGATATGTAACGGCTGCTTTCCATGTCGTTTTCTTGTAACAGGTCAGGCTGCATCCGTCAGAATCTTTATATTCTTTTTCACCGGTCTGTACTGCATCTGAAATTTCCGCCGTCACATCTCTGTTGTTTGACATATTCTCCAGACATCTGCCCGTCGTGTAATCCACCAGCGTTACATTGTAATAGCCTCCCGTATCCTCGTACTTCTCCCATATATCCGATTCCAGCAGCTTATGGACTTCTTTGGGACGAAATCCTGCCTGATCTTCCTCAAACACGACTGTAAACGTCAGTTTTTTATATCCGTCCTGCTCTGCATCTGTAATCTTATAGTCTTTCAGCGTAACCAGTCCGTCTTTATACCCGATTCCGGCCCAGTGAGTCTGAAACGTTACTTTCTTCCCTGGTTTTAAATCCCAGCTTAGATTCATTCTTTTCATATATGGCTTCTGCGTCTGTGCCTGTACCGGCGCCGCCTGAAAAACCAGGATACACGCCAGCAGCAGAACCAGCCATCTTTTTTGAATTTTTTTCATCCTGTTCTCCTTGTTTCATAACAAATCCCAGATTCATGCATTTTTATCTGTCAGCTTTCTTCCTGAAATTCTTTCAAATATTTGCATACAGTTCGGCCTAAAAATCTCACACCCTCACACTCGTCACTGCTGCAGACTGCCTGTTGAATCCTGCATTTTCTTACGAAGAGAATCGATCTTATTCTCTGAATAACCAGAAACCAGAGACACGATTTCTTCTGTAGAATACCCTTTTTCAATCATTTTCATTACAGTCTGCTGCTTGAAATCGGCATTTTTCTTTCTTTCCGCTTTTACTGAATCAGCAGCTTTCTTCTTTTCCGTTTCCACCGCATGCCGTTTTTCTTCTTCAAATATTCTTGCTGCCTGCGTCAAGGCTTGCTGCTTTTCCTCTTCAAATATCATCGCTACCTGTGTCATTTCAATCGCCCTCCTTATTTTATTTGCCGTTTCCCTGTCAATGATCTTATCCGTAAATGCCAGTATTCCAGCCAGTGCGAACACCTGCTGTCCCCTGTCCTGCATCCGGACTGCAAGATTCACTGTTTCATAAATTCTTTTTTCCTTTTCCTGCTTTTCCCGATAAGACAACGGAAGTATAATCATTTCCATCAGTTCCTCGTCCGTAAGCAGCTCGTTCCTGTCCACTTTTTCTTTCAGATGCTGCAGAATGGCGCCTCCGTCCATCTCGGAAAGAAAAGCCGGTTCTATATTCATTTTTATTGCCCCAATATCATATTCAATGGAAACCTGCTCCTTTCTGATATCGCCTGTATAGATTACAATCATCCGCAGCCTGGGACATTCTTCCTTCTCTTTTTGATATCTGCTGGCTATACCGGCCAAATAGTTCAGATATTTGACTTTATCTGCCTGATCGTATTTACTTTCATAGTCTACAATAGCCACTGTTTCATCTTCCAATTCGAAGAGATTGTCCAAACGAAGCTCATTCGCTTTTACAGCTGGGATATTCGTTGGCTTTACCTCTGATGATATTATTATATTTTCCTTTCATTTAAAAATCAATGCCCACCCGAAAGATGATTTCTTAATAATGACTAACATACTTCCAGGATGATCTTAGATCTTCTACAGGCACTTCACGTTCACCTGTTTCCATATGATTCATGCCTGTTTCGCCCAGCAATTTTCATCTGCATAAGACACACTTTCAGGATTATTTACATTATTCATAGTATCTTCCAGCGCCCCACATTCTTCCATTTTGTCTTTTCAATCATATGTCTTTCTCTCCTTAAATAATTTTTTAAGAAGCGTTTCTGTCCATGTCAATACAAAACTGAAAAATTGTGAGGTTTTCTATGAGGATTCTCCCGTTTTAAGCAAGAAAAAAGTCTTGAAAACATTAATTTTCAAGACTTTCTGCTAACGTGCGTGAGAGGATTCGAACCCCCGACACCTTGGTCCGTAGCCAAGTGCTCTATCCAGCTGAGCTACACACACATATAATATCTGATGATTACTCATCAATGCCCGTGACCGGAATCGAACCGGTACTGTGTTTCCACAACAGGATTTTAAGTCCTGCGCGTCTGCCTGTTCCGCCACACGGGCTTACCTCTATACTTTGTATAGAATGGGACCTATAGGGCTCGAACCTATGACCCTCTGCTTGTAAGGCAGATGCTCT
>CAJTMV010000052.1 GCA_910577225.1 uncultured Eubacterium sp.
CGATATGGTATCCTTCAGAAATTCCTTTGTCCGAAACTCGTTCTCTATATGTGCGTTCAATACCGACACCAACGTATTAACCGAATGGAAAAGCCTGTACATTTCACCCTCATCATCACATTCAATGCGGGCATCCGTATCTCCTGTAAGGTAATCATCTATTTCTGCCACTGCTGTTTCCATGATTTTATGCTGCTTATGAAAGTAGCATAAGCAGAGAAACAAAATCCCGCATCCCATAAACAGAGAAAGAATAAAGAATGCAAGCTGGCAGTTTCCGTGAAATCTCCACAATATAACCTGCGACAGAATCGTATTGCAAAATAAAAACAGGGACATTCCGATAAATAGTGCCTTAATACTTTTGGTTGTAAATATCCTCATAAAAATACCCCATCAAATAATATTCCATTTATATCCCATGCGTCTTACAGTCAAAATCATTTGCGGATTGCCGGGGTTGTCCTCAACTTTTATCCGCAGTCTGCGAATATAGACATTCAGCGTATTGTTATCTATATAATTTCCTTCATTATCCCACAGTTTTTCTAAAATCTGCTCTTTAGAAAGCACCGTACCCGGATTTTGCATAAACAGACACAGCAGCTTATACTCTCCTGCCGTCAGATCCAAAAGTTCTCCATTTTTATAAACCTTTCCCTGCGTCAAAAGCACCTTTAAACCATTCGAATGAATTTCAGTGTCTGTCTGACCAAAATCACCTGCACGTCTTAACAACGTATTTATCCTGGATAACAGCACTCCCAGTTTAAAAGGCTTGGTAATATAGTCGTCGCCGCCCATATCCAGTCCCATAATAATATTGACTTCCTCATCTGATGCTGTCAGAAAAATAATAGGTACTTTTGAAGTCTGGCGGACTTTTTCGCATATCTCAAAACCGGAACCGTCAGGAAGTGAAACATCCAGGATTAACAGGTCATACTTCCCCTCTGCCCAAACAGTATTCACTTCTTTTATCGTCCTTGCCACTTCCAAGCCATAGCCTTGCTTGCGGAGTGCGAAAGAAAGCCCGTTCATCAGGCTTAAATCATCTTCCAGCAATAATATATTACTCATAATCCTGCTCCTTTCTTTTTCTGACATACCCATTAGCGGGCTTCTTTACATATCATATGTCCAAATCATTTCTTCCATACAGAGCCTCATAGCTGTCTGATTGTCTTAATATCTCTCATATGAACCTTTTCTTTCTCATAGCTTTCCTGTTTGCTTTTATCAAGAAGATAAGTTATTTTAATTTACCTGTCAACCTTTTTTCTCTGACTTTTTTGATGTATTTTTTAATGTATTTATTAACCCATTACACTTACTTATATTTAATAATAATTGACTTTTACATGATTTCCGTTTATTCTTTAATCAATATTCCTGAAAGGAGAAGAGTGCTGGATTGCATAAACTGCGATTTGTTAGTTGATTTCTCTATCAGGCCAGTCTCTGCAACCGCAAAGGAATAGGAGGTACTCCCATGGAGCTGACAAAACGTTACCGAACTTATGCAGCTGCCCGATGCCAGTCATGTAAGATAAGTCTGACAGAATTGGATTGTTCATATAAAAGGTAATAAGTCTATTCCAGTCTGACATACCGAAAAATTTGAATTTGACAGAGGTAAAAACTATATGGATGGAAAGACAACGATAAAATATTTACAAACCTACATTAAGGAAAAGGACTATCAGCCAGAACTGCTGAAAGATTATTTTCTTAAATTGTGCGAAGAAGTCGGAGAACTTTCCTGCGCTATAAGAAAAGGTCTGAAAGCACCAAACGACGCTGAAATTAAGGGCACAGTGGATGAAGAATTATGGGATGTCATTTATTATGCGTTAGCCATTGCAAATATATATGACATCGATATGGAACAGGTAATTAAAATGAAATCCAAAATGAGCGAAAGCAGATATCCTTCAAAGATTAAATTTGAAGAAGACAGATAAATTCCCGTTTATCTGCTAACTGCCTTAACTTTCCTTTATTTTCAAGGCTTTGCGGTATGTTCAGCCTCAAAATATGTATCCTTTTCCCTTGTTTTTGCCCTTATCAGCAAGTTACAAGGGAACGTTTTTGTTATTCAGTTTTTGTTTTTAACTCATTCCCACAACCTTATCCAAAAGTTTAGCGGAATCCCGCCTAGCCGCCCTTGTAGCGTGTGCATAGACATTCATGGTTGTGCTTACTTTTCCTCATGGTCGAGCCGATTTCGTGCTTATGGATAGCGCCGTTGTAACGGACACTCCTGCAGACTGTCAGATATTGTTCCTCAAGGTTGATGTCCTGATGTCACGTAGCACTTATTCCAAAATCGATACTGGCACTCGGAATAAACGGATTAGCGACTTTCTCGCATTGAAACAAATTTATGGTGTGGATTTTTCGGAATTTTTTATTGGATTGTTACCCGATAGTGAAAAATAAAAAGGCAGGTAAAGCAATTCATCAGCTTACCTGCCTTTTTGTCAGGTATCTGTCAGGTTTTCAGCCCTTCTTCCGCTTTTCCACAGTCTATCTGTAAAACATATCCATCAAAAGTAGTTACATCAATACTGTTATGGAGCAGATTATATGCTGCATGAATAAACCTCATATCTTTTTCGTCCTTTCTTCTTGTGTTTTGGAGAAATTTGCGATAGCATTCTAATCAGTTCATCCTGTCCTGTTCATTTCATGTTATCATTTGTTACAGGTTTTTGTTTCCCTTATTTTTGACCTTATGAGGGTTCGTAACATAAGGGCAAACTCACTTGTCATCTGCACGCTGTCTGTTTCAATTTCCTGCCTTTCTATCAAATATAATTGTATTGTTTCCGATGCCTGCATATCAGATATACCGTCAGCATAAGCGTGAAAAACTCCGCAAGCGGGACTGCAGGCCACACGCCCGTTACCTTTAAAAATTTCGACAATGCCAGGAAAAACACCGTAACAGACCCAGCTGTGCCTTGCGAAAATCCCATCACGCCAACAGCCATAGCGCCATCCCGGACAGATTGCAAGCTGCGACGGATAGCCTGCGAAACCGCAGCTTTCCGGTCCCCACCTCCTCTTATATCTTCAAATCCAGATTCGCACCTGCCTGCGGCTGATCTTTCACAATGTTTTTGCCGGCATCCTTCTGCGCAGCTTCGATAATTATTTTCATATCTGCGTCGTTCAAATAAATGGTTCCATTCAATTCTTTGTATACATAAGAAAAACCTGATAGATTCTCTTTTACCAGCATAAAGAAATAGTCATTTGTATGCAACATGAAATGTATATCATCTGCCTCTGTTGTAAACTCAACTTTATCAAAGCACTTTTGCTCGTTGATTTTGAGCCGGTCTATTTGCCCGGCAATTATTTTATAAATCTCATTTTCCTGATGTATGTCCAGATTGGTTTCGACCACACGGGCAAGATATTCCAAATATCCCTGCGGAAGGAGCTCTTCCGCAGAAATAACCAATTCTTTACTGTCAGAGATCTTTATATTTTCGATTAAGTGAGCAATCATTTGAGGTGAGAGTACTAAAATATCATACTCTCCGATCATTCTGATTGTACATTCGCATATCAATTTTCTATTCCTCTTAATCTTTCTACAAGCGCTTCTTTGGAGAAGCTGTGCATAGACACAAGCGTAATCAGAAGCGGTACTGCAGTCAGCACACCTGCATAGATCAGTGCAAGATTCGCAGGAAACCGAAAAGCCATATAAAATGCTCCCACATTGTAAAGCATATTACTAAGTACATAGCCGGACAGCGTACCGATGGTTATCGTCACACCAACAGTAACAAGTATCAGAAACAGGCTTTCTCCCAGCAGCATCTTACGGATTTGAACCTTGCTCATTCCGATAGCTTCCAGCATGGCAAGTTCCTGTTTGCGGGTAACAATATTCGTGATCAGCGTATTCATCATACTTAAAATACCAAACATCATAATGAAGACGGCAAGTCCGCTGATCGCTGCAAACATCTGATTGGCAGTCTGTTCATAAACAACTTTTCGCTCAGCATAGGTTTCAAGGTTCCATTCGCTCTTTTTCTCCAGCATTTCAGTAAGTGCCTGACAGACAGTTTCTTCTTTATCCGTATCGGTCGATACAAGCAGATGCGCATTTAAGCTGTCATAGGAGAGCCAATTCAGGATTGCCTGTTCCGGCATTAAAAACCATCCCTCAAGTCCGTCGTGGTCAAGGTTATACCTGTCATTCAAAATACCGAGTATTATGACATCCTTTTCCACCATTTTGGCGCCGTCATAGTAGTGGAGTGCAATCGTATCGCCAACCGTAAATTCCCATCCGTAGATCTCTGCCGCATTGTCGTTGTCTGCCGTAAGAATATAGTCTCCACTCATCAATTTATCATAATCGGAACTTCCGTCCTCCAGATATCTGGCAATCTCCTTTGTCTCTTCTTTGGTCAGAGGATAAATCATATCATCGTTACCGTATTCATCGTTTTTCGGATAGTCAAATCGGACGCCGAAGCTCTTAATTTCCGTCACCTTTTCCACACCGTCTAAGGAAGAAATTTCCTGCACCATTTCGCTATCTAAAGGCATCTCTGCCTGCATACCACTCATCCCGTTTTCATTCAGCTCTATCGCGGACTGTGCATATTCGATATGAAACTCAGCATCTGCAAAATAGCCCTGTCTTGCATACTTCGTTTTGTCAAAAGAAGACATATAAGTCGCGGCGGTCATAAAAAGGATACCGCCCAAAGAAAGAGAAAGCATTGTGATAATTGCTTTCTTTCTGTTTTTCGAGAAGTTCATCAAGCCCAGGCCCAGCGGGGACAGCTGGCGGCAGAGTTTTTTATTTGCAGTCTTTTTCATACCGTCCTGCGATACATAGCGCAGCGCTTCCATTGGCGAAACAGCCGCCGCAAGTCTTGCAGGCTTATGTATCGAAACCATTGTAATGACATAAATAACCGCAAATACAAGAACAATGATCCAAAGGGTGTTCCAGATGTGAAATCCGTCTGGGATAATGAAATATCCAGCCATACTGCCGATCAGAATACCAATCGGAACAGAGCGAAGATACAACATCCTGCCCTCACGGGACACAAACTTTTTCATCTGTTTCTTTGTCACACCGATGGTACGGAGCTGTCCAAACTGATGGATTTTTCCGATGACAGACAGGTAAAATACCCCGTAAATCACAAGGACACAGGCAAGCAGAATAACCGCCCCGACTACGCTGTAAAGCATCACAAACTGCATATTCACAGACAGTGAATCAAGAAAGGCTTTTGAAGGATTGATATTTTTTCTGTCAATGCCCGCATCTTTTCCAATCTGAAACATTGTTTCTTTACATTCCAAAGCTCCCATATCGTCTGCACCATTGATTTTTGCATATACCTCATAAGGCACATCTTTTAGCTGACTTCCGTTTTCTGCATAGCTTTCCGATAATAGTATCGAAAACTGCTTTACCTTTTCACTGCCATTCAGGATACCGCTGATTGTAAATGTCTCTATGCTGCCATCATAAAAATCAAGTTTTAACTTACTGCCTATCCGGGGCGCTATTCCCATTTTTTTCAACATGGCAGCCTGCACTGCAATTTCATGTTCTTCTTTAGGAAGTTCTCCTTGTTCTAACGCTGCAAAAACTCTTATTTCCTCCGATAAATCGCTCAGAAAACAAGGCATCACGTCAAAACCGTCCATTTGGGTACGAACCCCCAGCTTTGCCCTGATCTGATAAGAAATTCGCTGATCCGCCTGCAGATGTTCCGCCTGTTTGTCAGTCAGATTAAAAAAAACTACCTGCTGTACATGGGACAGGTCATTTTTGAGCTGCTGCTTTTGCCCTGCCGCAAACATAAGAATGGCGGTCAAAAGAGCGGATGCCAAAACAATGGTAATCATCACGAAAAAGTTACGCATGCGGCTTGATTTAAGACTCTGCTTTGACATGAGAGAAATCATTTTTGACGCTGTCTTTTTCTCATTCATTCTGTCCACCTCCTAGTCTTGAATTTTCCCATCTTCAATTCGTATTCTTACATCTGCTTTTTCCGCAATTTCCGGATTATGGGTAATCATTACGATAGTCTGATGAAATTTCTCGCTTGTCATCTTCAAAAAAGCAATGACCTTATCACTGGTGCGGCTGTCAAGATTGCCTGTCGGTTCGTCAGCTAAAATGATCGCCGGCTTTGATACCAAAGCTCTCGCAATGGCTACACGCTGCTGCTGACCACCCGAAAGATGGCTCGGATAGCTTTGAAGTTTTGCGTCCAGTTCAAGAAAATGCACGATTTCTTCTAAAAACTTTTTATCCTCTTTTTTTCCGTCCAGACGAACAGGCAGAACAATATTTTCGTAAGCTGTCAAATATGGAATCAGGTTGTAATTTTGAAAAATAAAACCGATTCTTTTACGGCGAAATACCGTTAGCTGTTCCTCGCTTAAACTTTCCAGATTTTGATCTTCCACCTGCACACTTCCTGATGTAGGTATATCCAAACCGCCAAGCATATTCAGCAACGTAGACTTACCGCTTCCTGAAGTTCCGATAATCGCGACAAACTGTCCGTCTTCTACCGATACGTTGACATCATCGAGTGCTTTTACAAGACTTTCATCCTTCCCATAGTATTTTTTCAAATGGGCAACTTTTAATATTGACATAACATTTCCTCCTATTTTTATCTCGCCTGATATGCTCATCATACCCTATCGAAAAAAAGAAACAACAGGCGCCGCATATTCTAATATCCAGAACGCAAAATCTAACATGAAAAAGAAAAAGTCTGCTGTCACAAAATCAGACAACAGACTTTTGAGCTTATAAAATTGGAATTAATATTTTCAAAACAAATTTTCCCTTTTCACATTTTGTTGTAAGCTGACCGTCATATTTCCCGGCTGCTTTTTGCATATTAGAAATACCAAAGCCATGAAGAAAATCACTGCCCTTCGTCGTGCGTTTTTTATTCGGCTTACTTTCTTCCGTGCAGTTATTTTGTATGACAATGGAAAGGAAATTATGTATTTTACCTGTTTTTACAAGTATTGTCCTCTGTTCTACGGGAAGCCTTTCACTTGCTTCAATGGCATTATCCAATCCATTGCCAAAAATAGTACTGATGTCAAGCGGCTCTATAAAATCCACGCCATGAAAGTCGACAGCAACCGATAAAGCAATCTGTTTATCTCTGGCAAGCTCGGATTTCTCTTTCAGAATAATGTCAAGAATACCATTGCCCGTATGTACATAGTCCTCATACATTGCCACCTGTGCCTGCAGTTCCTCTACGATCTCAGCTGTTTCGGGAGAATTGATTTGTTGCTGCAAAATAAGCAGATGATTTTTCATATCATGGTAAACGGAACGTACCTTTTCTTCGTCCCTTTGTTTCGCCCGATAATAATCGAACTGCTTCTGAAGCTGTGCGATCTGCATCTTATCTTTTCGTTCCTGCTCCCGAAGATATAAGGTATTTTTCACATACAGAAAAAGTATCATAAAGAACAATGGGAAAATCACTTCTACGATATAAAAAGAGATTTCCGACACAGTTCCCAGATTTATCTGCATAAAAGTATTTTTCATAAATATAGAGAATCCCGATACAAAAACAATGGTGAGGATCAGGGTATCTTTCCACATAAGCTGGTATCGATCTTTTCTGCATATGTTATAAACGATAATAACAGTCAAAACCCTGATTGCCAGCATAAAAAAATATGATTCCCAGCGTGCAAAATATTTACTGCCCACCCTGACGATCAGATCCTCTTCTAAGAACAATGTGAAAACCAGCGCGCCAATACTCTCAGGTATGACTGTTACCACAAGAAACTGTACTTCATAAGCAACAATACATTGACAGATACTGTCTTTATAAAATATCTTCAAAATGACAATCCCTATGATGATAAAGACAGGCATTTTGTATGCTCCCAATTCTGAATACCAGGTAAACGCATAAACACAAATAAAATAGACGCCTGAAATGCACCATTTATATCCCGGAGAACGAAAGCGGGGCTCCTTACAAAAACAGATGCCAAAAACCATTAAAAAGATCGACTCTGTAATCGTTGACAGAATATCCAGGATCTGATACAGCCACATCATAGCATATTCCCCCAGTAATCTGTCAGTTTTACCATAAATTCCTTTCGCTTCGGCTGGCTGATGGGTATGCGCTTTCCTGTGGTCAGTATAAGTTCCAGTCCCTCAAGACTTTTCACAAAGGAAAGATTGACTACAAAACTTTTATGACAGCAGGCAAATTGTGGCTGCTGTAAAAGCAGCGAAGATACTTCTTTCATACTTTTATAAATCATCTGCTCCTGTCCGTCAAAATGCAGCATCACATTGCGCCTGCTGGTTTCCGCATGGGACAGATTTTTATACGGCACCTTGTATTTCCCACTATCATTTGCAAAGCTAAAATATGGCTCCTCTTTTCCCTGATAACGGGCAAAATAACGATCTAACTCCATTTTCATCACATTATATTTCACAGGTTTTAAAAGATAATTGGCCGCACGATATTCATAACCTTTCCAAACATACTGTTTTAAAGAGGTCAAAAATACAAGACCGACAGTACTGTCCATCTTCCTGATTTCTTCTGCCGTTTTTAAGCCGTCCAGCTTTTCCATCTTAATATCCATAAAAATCAGGTCAAGATCGGGCTGATACTTTGCAAGCAGCTCACTTCCGTCAGTATAAGTCTGGTAACAAAATTCCACCCCCGTCTCCGTAGCATATCTGGTTAAATTTTCTTTTAATGTATGGATCAGTATTTCTTCATCATCACAAATTGCTATCTTAAACATATCTGAATCCTCTTAAAAAATAATTCCACATAGCAGTTTTCTGCCATACAGTCTAATATTATATAAAAAGGAATTCTCGAAGTCAAGATTGGGGGCTTTTTAATTTTAAGCAAACACGCGGGAATTTGACAGCTGCAACTTTCATCCTATGTGTGGATAAAAATTGCAGCAGTTCTCCTATGCCGCGCGCACGACACAGATCGAAAATGTTTGTGTGTCACAGAAAAACGGAACACAGATTTACTCTGTATAATACTGTGCCTGTGCGTGCCATAGCTCATAGTATTTTCCTCTTTCATCTGCTACAAGCTCTTCATGAGCGCCTTTCTGCACAATCTGCCCTTTGTCAAACACCGCGATGGTATCGCAGAAGCGGCAGGATGAAAGCCGGTGGCTGATATAGACGGCCGTTTTCTCTCCCACAATTTCATCGAATTTTGAATACACTTCGTATTCTGCGATGGGGTCCAGCGCGGCGGTCGGTTCATCCAAAATAATGAAGGGCGCGTTTTTGTACAGCGCTCTGGCCAGGGCGATTTTCTGTGCTTCGCCTCCGGAAATCTCCACGCCGTTTTTCTCAAAATCCTTATACAGGCAGGTATCCAGTCCCTCCGGCATATGGTCAAAGCGGCCGCTGAAGCCGGCTTTCGCCAGACAGGATGCCGCCCGTTCCGGGTCATACGCGACGCCTGCCGCCACATTTTGTCCAAGAGGGAACGAAAACAGCCTGAAATCCTGAAACACCACCGAAAAGATGGACAAATACTCGTCGTAATCATATTTCCGGATGTCTACGCCGTTTAGCAAAATTTCCCCTTCGGTTGGATCATACAAACGGCACAGCAGCTTGATAAAGGTAGTTTTACCCGAGCCGTTCATGCCCACAATCGCCAGTTTTTCCCCAACTTTGAACCGGAAGTTCACATGCCGAAGCGCGTAATGATTCGTGTTGGGATATCGGAAACTCACATCACGGAATTCTACAAAATATTCGTTATCGTCCCGTTTTTCTACCGTCAGCGTGCCCTGGTACATGTGGCTGGGGATGTCCAAATAATCAAACAGCTTCTGCAAATGCAGGCAGTACACCTCATTGTCCGACAAAATGAACATCAGTTCCTGCAATCCAGTACCAAGCCTTTGCAGGACGGTAACATACTGCACAATGCTGCCGACTCCAAACGCGCCGAAAAAGGCTTTGACTGCAACAAAAAGATAACAGACCATATTCGCCAGCCCGATCATCACACATGCAATCGCCGGGAACATCGACATCCGGATCACATCTGCCTGATTTTCCTGATCCGCCTGGATCAGTTTGTCCAGCGCTTTTTCCGCGATGAAATTCTGCTCATAAATTCGGACATCCTTCGCTTTTTCCGGATTCATATACAATTCTCTTCCAAAGAACATAAAGGTTCGGTTAAACCAAACGGTATTCTGGCACCATTTCAGAAAAATCTGGTTTTCCTTTACGGTTGCTTTGGAATTACTGAGTCCCCCTAAGAGGACACACAATAACACAGCCATCATCCAAATGGGGTTGTCTATTACCGAATTTCCGGATTTTGAAAGAAACAGGGAACCGGCCATAGCCAGAGAAGCAAGGATATTGACGCTGGCTTTTACCAGCCCGGAAGTCCCCCAGACAAGCTGTCCCAAACCGTTTCCGAACATATAGAGGTTTTCTTCTGCCTCCTGTTTTTGGCGCTGAATTTCCGCGTTTTCCAAATCTTCAAAATCCAGCGACATCTGCTTGTCGGAAAAAATTTTGCCAAACCACTTCCACATTTGTGTTTCTTTTTCGCTGCAAATACGATCGATGCTGTTTTTTGCAACGGAACAGATAAAATGAATGAGGATCACGCTGACAACGTAAATGGCGGTCTGTCTGATCCCCTGCCGGGCAGATAGTTCATTTAGTATCTGTGCGGCAAACCAAACCGTTACAAAAGGCTGTAATGAGTTGATAAGTTCATATAGCGCTTTTCCCTGTACAAGGCCCGGGCAATATTTTTTGAGAAGGCGAAATCCCCGGGCTGTGACGGCAAACCGCCTGCGAATCGTCATTTTGCTCATTCTGCCGTCTCCTTTTGTCCGTCTTTTTCCCGATAATAGGTTGCCTGCATTTCAAATAAACGATAGTATTTTCCTTTTTCCCTGAGCAGGCTGGTATGCGTACCTTCTTCGCAAACCTGCCCGTTTTCAATCAAAATGATCCGTCTGCAAAAACTGGTGCTGGCTAACCGGTGGGAAATAAATACGGTGGTCTTTCCCTCGCTGATTTGATGGTAGTTTTCATACAAACTGCTTTCAGCAATGGGGTCCAGCGCCGCGGTGGGTTCATCCAGCAGCATGATGGGGGCAGATTTGTACAAAGCCCGCGCCAGGAGCAATTTTTGGACTTCACCGCCGGAAAATTCCACCCCGTCATCGTAAATGGTTTTCCCAAACTGGCTTTTGACCCCCTGCGGAAGCCGGGCGATCTTATCCCAAAGCCCCGCTGTTTTCAGGCAATGCCGGACCTGATCCGCATCCAGGCTTTCCGCAGGCGTTTCAGCCACAATTTCCTCAATGGTCACCGGCAAAATACTGAATTGCTGAAAAACCGCTGAGAACAGCCGGTAAAACTCTGCCCGGTTATATTCCCGGATATCGATCCCATTATAAAGGACCTGCCCTTCTGTGGGATCCATCAATCCGCAGAACAGCCTGACAAGGGTCGTCTTTCCCGCGCCGTTTAACCCAACCACCGCCAAATGTTCACCGGGCGTGATTTTCAGATTGAAATTACGCAGGGCGTATTGCTCAGCTCCTTCATAACGATAACTTACGTTTTTCAGCTCGATGGTCCCGGGAAACGAGCCCGTTGGAAGGGGCGCCCCATGCTCCCTGCGGAAAGTTTCCGGGTATTCCAGACAAGAGCGAAAATAATTGATTTTTAAGTTCAGCTGATCGAGGAGCGACACCTGCAAAATAACATTGTCTAGCCAGGTGGAAAAACCCGCCACCGCGCCCAAATAGAGGACAAAGTCCGCCACAGTGATTCGGTGATTCCACACGAGATCCATGAAGTAAACATAGATGATGCCCTCCCGCAGCAAAGCGAAGCCGCTGTCCCACACGGCGACGCCGAAGATTCGCCTGGTCAATCGCCGGTACCAGCTGCTGATGCCGTCCATGTTCTTCTGGTATATATCAGAAAACCATGCGTCCATACGGTACAGCCGGATATCCTTGGCGGAACGAATTTCTCCGGAAACCGCGTTGATATAGTCCAGCCGCTGCTCATAACGGATTCGTTCCGGATTATTTTGGTCCGTCCATTTGACAACCCGGCGATTCAGGAAAAAGCTCATCAAAGTGGCTGCAGCCAAAAACAGCAGGATGAACCCGTTTACCTGAACCAGTATGGCCCCAAATGCCCACAGTCCCAGAACGCTGGTGCAAAGGCTGACTAAGATGTCATAAACGCTCGTAAGTGGGGAATAATTCCCGTTACAGCAGGCAAAACTTTCCGCCTGCAGTTTGCGGAACCGTTCATTTTCCTGGTTGCTGTAATCTGTCGTCAGTCCCTTTAAAGCCACCTGTTTGAGGTAAAAGGTATTCATCCGATATTTCTGATGATAAATGAATTTTGTAAAAAACCGGCCCACCCCGGACAGCAGGGCAATAACGCCCATGAACACCAAAACAGTGGCGGTTAATTCCCATACGCTGTTTCCTTCCGTAATAGCTTCAATGACCGCTTTGGGAAGATAAACGGATAAAACCGGCAGGGCCGCATTGACCAATATGGAAATCCCGCACCAGCATAACAGCGGGCAGTAGCAGCAGGAGGTATTTCGGATACAGTACCAGACATTTTGGATGATGGGATCGTGGCGGATGCTCCATTCATCCGAAGCCGTATTTTTCTTTTGCATTGCTTTCCGCCTCCTTTCGCGCTTTATTGTATCGTGATTCCGGCGAAAATGAAAATTCGTGCACCAACTGCGTCAGCTGGTACACGAATTGCACTTATTCCACAGCGGGAACCAAAAATTCCGAGGTAAACGCCCCGTTTTCGCTGTTGTACTTACACCATCCGCCGTGATCTTCCAGAATCCCTTCAGCGCGCCGCAGTCCGAAGCCATGCAGCCCTTTTTTATTGGAGGAGAAACGTCCGCCTGTTTTCTTTCTCTTTTCTCCCGCAGAATTGATCATGGAAAAATACAGCATTTTCCCTTTCATGGACATATAAATCCGAATAAAGCGTTCCCCCGCGGCAGTCCGGCAGGCTTCGATGGCATTGTCAAGCAGGTTGCCCACGAGGATACTGAGTTCCAAATCGGTGATGGTCAATTGGTCCGGGACGCACGCCTTAACAGAAACAGCAATGTTCTCCGCTTTGGCCTGGGCAATTTTCGCAGACAGGATTGCGTCCAGGGAGATGTTGCCAGTTTTCAGAAGCGTATCCACATGCATCAGTTCCCGGTCCAGCTGTTCGATGTACGCAAGGGCGCGCCCTGTTTCGCCAGTTTCCAGCTGGCCTTTGAGCGTTTGTAAATGGTGATGGAAATCATGCTTGTATCCCCGCATTTCGGCGTAGATGCCGCGGACTTCGTCCAGGTGCTGCCTGGACTGTTCCGTTTGATATTCCACCAGCTTTAAATAGGTTTTCTTTCTCATAAGGTTCCTCAATTCCGCGCGATAAACGCCCGATTGACGTCGTCGTATTTTCCCCTGGCCAGAGGGATTTCAGCGCCGCAGTCCAGCCAGACCGCCGTGCGGGAAATTTTTCGGATATGCTTTAGCGACACCAGATAGGACCGGTGCGTCTGGTAAAAATCGCTGCTGAGCTTTCCTTTCAAAGCGGAGAGGTTCTCTTTCAGTTTATATTCTGTACTTTGCGTGTGGACAACGACATAATGCCGGAAAGATTCAATATACAGAATGTCCGGTTCCAAAATCTTCACGGTTTCCCCGTTGCAGACGATAACCAGCGACGGAGGTTCCACTGATAATTTCCGGGCCGCTTTGGAAAGCACCTCCATGAGTTTTGTTTCCGCAATGGGTTTTATGAGATAATGCAGCGCGTCCACTTCATAGCCTTCCCCGGATAATTCGAAGTGGGAAGTGGTAAAGATAATTTCCACGCGATGATCCATGGAACGAATCTGTTTTGCCAGCTCGATGCCGGAAATGTTTTTCATTTCCACATCCAAAAGCAGGATGTCGTAATCCTTCTTTTCTTCATAATGAAAGAGAAAACTCTCTGCCGATGGGAACATTTCTATATTTACGGAAACTTTTTGTTCTTGTGCCCAGCTTTGTACTACCGATGCGAGATACTGAGTATCTTTATTTATATCATCACATATTGCAATTGTATACACGATTCATCTTTCTCCCATTGTTCTTTCCCCATCATACAGCTTCATTTTTACATATCATATTTTTTTCTATATGAACTTTTTCTCTTTGCTTAATCATTCCTTTGTATTGTGGCAATTCTTCCACTCTTTGTCTAATCTTCGGCGGATAAGACATAATCATATTGGCTACGACATGGGAATGAATGTCACTCCGAATCTCTTTCCTATTTTAAAAAAGTAAATCCACAATTTTTTCTTCTTTAGTTGGGTCTAAAATGTACTCTGGTAGAAGTTTTTTGAAAGCCATATTTCATCTTCCATTGACAAGGAACTTATAATGTTATTTTGTCCTAACAAAGAAAAAATGAGAAAAAAGTTCATTTATTGCCTGACGGTTTAACGCTCCATATTTCTCTACTGTTTCATTTATTTTTTTTAAACAACTTCTTTTCTAAACATAATTGTTTCATACGCAAACAGTTCTTTTGAAGCAAAAAAATGAGAAAAAGTTCCTTTGCCTATTTGCACACGTTGAGTCACTTCATCAATAGTCCATTTCCGTACGCCTTTTTCACATATCAGTTCAATTCCGGCTTTCAGTAATTCAGTATATATTTGTTGTCTTTGTTTCAATGGAAAAACTGGCGACATATATACCGCCTTTTCTATGTGACCGAAATATTAAAATCTGGTCACATAGAAAATACCACTATTTTCGATGAAAATCAAGTGGCTATTCGTAATCACACATAATTGTAATTTTGAAATTATCTTATGGAATTGTGGGTAACTCTGCTTGCAAGAAGTGGGAAACTCCTGGCTCATCCGTTCTTTGCCACAATGTCAAGTGAAGAATTCATTCTTTTTCGTACACGGAATCTTGTAGATGTTTTATAAATGTGCTAAACTGAACGCAGCAACAAATCGGTATTGACGGAGGACAAACTATGGAATATAAGGACTATATTAAGCAAGGCTTGAATGGGAACGCCCCATTAAAAATAATATTATGCGGAAATATACAGGGGACGGAAAATGATAAAGTAGGTGTTGTATCAGTTGTGTATGCTACAAATGATAAGGACTTGGCAGAAGAAAAAATAAATGAATTGATTGCCGTCAATCCTAATAATTATTACATGATTTATAGTGTCCCACTAAATGTTGATTTGACAGAACTTTCTCATTATCCTTCAATAGCAATTTCTAAAGATGATTTACAATAAAAGCAATTCTGGTTTGGCATACTGGAAAATCAGGATTTACGGAGGAGTTGTATATGTTTGAAAAAATGAGTAAAGCACTTACAAGAGAAGATATAGCGGGAAAGAGGAAGATATTGAAATAGAGATTCAAATTTTTCTTCCGTTAAAATATCGTTATTGTGACATTCCCATAGGGACAGCGGAGGAAAAACATTTATTGTTCACAGGAAAATCCCCATTGATGACCTCTTATTTTCCCTTTGCTAATGACTATGGAGTTAATCCGATTTGTGTCAATTTGGAGAACGGAGGAGTTTATATTGTATATATGGATTTGGGAGAATTGGAGGATAGATGCTTCTATTGTATTGCAGAGAGTTTTCGGGACTTTGTTGAATCCTTGTCCGAGGACAGCATAGACGATTAGGGTTCAGTCTGCAACTTCCTATTTATCAAAAAAATCGGAATTAGCAAGGAGGTTATTATGAAATTACTTACAAAAGAAGAGATTATTGCAGCAATAGAAGAAATAACGGATTGCAGTAATAAAAGTGAGCAGGAAATTGACAGGCTAATAGATAGATTAGAAGAAGGTGTGCCTGACCCTCAAATTTCTGATTATATATACTGGAGCGAAATGACAGCAGAAGAAATAGCAGATATAGCATTACAGTATAAGCCAATAGTATTGTAAATTCCAGCTTGTCAGCAACCCTCCAAAAAAGTCAGCCGCTCCCCTCAAAGCGTCTGCCTTTTCCTGTCCCTGTCCTTCTACTCGTCCCTGAAAACCTCTGCCATCATCCTTGCCCCCAGCTTAAAACCGTCAATGAACATTTCCGAGAACTCAAACGGGATTACGTCAGGCTGTTCGTCCATGATTTTAATAAACCGCTTGTCAAGGGGCGGCTCCAGCTTAGCCAATACCTCAATAAAGTCCTCATAATGGTGGTAATGCCCCCAGAAACCGTAGAATAGGGAATCCAGCTTCTTTTTCCTATGCAGGCAAAAGAGAACACTTCCCCCGGAAAGAGAGAAGGACATTTGCCATTATTCTGTTACCGCAGGTATCTCCCCGACAAAGTTATAAATGATTTTGATTTTAAAGTGGTATACTAAAACCGGACACGGAGGGAGGTAGTAAAAACTGGACAGGGTACATGATAAGATGAAACACTGTCTATATTGTACATGGACATCATTCCCCACAAAAGGAACAGGAGGTTTACCAATGGGCTACACAAGAGAAGAAAGACCGGACATCGGAAAACAGATTTACATCAATAAAATAACACGACTTTACAACTTTTATAGATGATAGCTGTTTTAAGATATCTATTATGACATTTGATTTTATGCTTGTTTCGACTTTTTCCACGAAAATGGCATAAAATACCTGTTGCCGGATTTGTTCGCTGAGGGCAAACCGAAATTCCTGCACACTTTCCGCACGGTATTTTGAAAACGCCTCATCCTGGTATGGCAGCAGCTTCATGGCACAGTATGAGATATTAATCAGATTGATCAGCATTTCAATCCCTTTGCGGCTGCTTCCATATAACTGCACAATGACCAGAATGTTTTCTGTTCGTAGCAGCTAACTTCGATTGGCCATCGAAAAACATACAGCATCAAAGGGATGAACTGCACACGGCCACTCCCTGTCTGGTTTAACGGGGATTTTTCCTGCCATGCGCAAAATATCTGCAGCTGCTCAGGAAAAACTGTGCTGAAAAACAAGCGCCTGCTGCCGGAACTTTTTCCGGGGACGTTACATACGCAAGGACTTCCCTTTTTCCAAAAATGTTTGTGAGGACACGGCGCACGGCCATGTAATAGTCCCCCATTTTTTCATCAGACAGCGTAAAATCATCCTGGATGGAGAGCCTTTTTCCATGCGATGCAGGCCGTCCTTTTTTACCCGTCCGCTGTGGCGCAAGGTCATAAATAACGGAATCAGACCTTGCATTTCCTATAAGGTCAAGGTTCTCATATTCATCCACAATGGAAACAGGGTTCTTTTTTACATACCAGCTGTCGCAAAGGATGATAACATTTTTCATGGTTTTGAATTCCGGCATGACCTGGCGCACCATCGATGCAGCCAGTTCCGGTTTTGACTCCTTTTTTTGCCACATACGATATCCAAGATTCGGTGTCAAACCAAAAGCGCCAGCCAGAATGAAGAATTATTTCTGAATCGGTCTCTTTTACCAAACTCGCCAACAATTTGATTTTTTCTTCATCAATCAATGTGCCATCACTGATTTCTGTCTGATGATTATCCTTCCAAAAATTAGAATTGAGTACACCATCTATGTCTAAAAATATAATTCCTGACATTATTACTCCTCCAAATTCTCTGTTTAATAATTTGATTATACCACATCCCTTTATCAATTCCGCAATTTCCTAATCATCTCATAGCACCTTTTTGTATATTCTATAAATGAAGAAATATTACTTAACATTCCTCGCTGCAATCTATGGCTTGTTTCGATTGCAAGATTAAATTGCTCTTGTGTAATATCTTTCTTTGACAATGCTTCTTCCAGTTCGTCCATGTCATCAACTATAATTGTTCCATCTGGATAAACTGCCAAAACTAAATATAAATCATCGAAATATGGCACTCCATCTACATCCATACCTTGTGATGCTATCATATCTATATACCACAGTATAATATCTCCATTTTCATCCATTATGGCCATTATACAATACCAATCATTCTGTGGCAAGATTGATAACCATTTTCTTCCTTTATCACCCCGTCCCCTGACCGTCTGGATAGTCGGAACAGACGTAGAACGGGAATTGCTTTTCGTAATTGGCTATGGTATCATTTTCTCCAGTACAAACCGATAAATCGGTGTTTCGTGGAGGGAAAATGGATATAATTTTATACTCAAATCAACTGGACGAATATCTAAAGCATGATAGTGTAATTGATTATGATAACAAATCTATAACAGAATTGGCGAATGTGTTATTCAAAAAGGCGGATAATGAACCTGAGTTCATTAGAAAAGCCTATGAATTTGTCAGAGATAACATTTCACATTCGGCAGATATAAACGAAGATGTAATAACATGTGCTGCTTCAGAAGTGTTAAAAGCGAAACATGGGATTTGTTTTGCCAAGTCCCACTTGCTGGCGGCTTTATTGCGTTGTAAATCTGTACCTGCCGGCTTTTGTTACCAAAAGCTCATTTTAGATGATGAAACATCTCCTGTTCTAATTTATCATGGACTAAATGGTGTATACATCAAAGATTATAAAAAATGGATAAGGCTTGACGCAAGAGGAAATAAAATTGGTGTAAATGCACAGTTTTCAACAGAAACCGAACAGCTTGCATTTCCCATACGTTCAGAAATGGGGGAAACTGACAGTTTTGTAATATATCCTAATCCAGATATAGCGGTATTGGAAAAATTGAGAAAAAGTAAAACAAGGACGGAGCTATGGGAAAATCTTCCCACTGAACTTGAATATCATAAACAATGTTAAATTATTTCGTGAACAATCGGCGTCAGGACAGAGGAAAAATCAGAATTCTGTCCCTTTCACAGTGTAAGAAATCATCTTTCCATCATTTTTGTAGTCCTTGGCAAGATAAGTGACTGTTTCGGATGTCATACTGATAATCCGGCGATTGCTGATGGCAATCCGATGTGTGTATCTGCCCGGATATTTAATCACCGAGTTTGCACCATTAAAGACATCCTGAATAGTGATTTCATTACTCATTAAAATCACCATCCTTTTTCCTGGGTTTACGGCCACGTTTTTTCTTTTGCGGATGATCTAATGGACTTTTGATTCCCATTAGCGTTTTGTTGGAGATGTGGATATAAACCTGCGTTGATTCCAGACAGCGATGTCCAGGCATAGACTGGACATAATTAATGGGAACACCTTGTTCAATCACGTGACTGGCAAAGGAATGACGCAGAGTATGATGATGTACGCTTAATCCTGCGTCTTTTCCAACAGCTCGAAGCATAACCTCAACACCACTTACTTTTAGTGGTTTGGTTCATGAGGTTTATCCAAAGAAACAAACAGATAATCCCTTTTAACAGGGTAGCTCCTCCAATACTCCTTTAAGTCCTGATGAATAAAGCAATGCAATGATCGCTTTGTTTCGGATATGTGAAGCAGCAGCAATCAGAGTTTCAACTTCACTAAGAGAAAGAACTTTAGGAAGACGCGCATCCATTCGCATTCTGGGAACAACGTCCTGATCCCAGGGTATATGTAGTACATGTTTATATAGAAATGCAATGGAAGAATTATAAAAGTTACATGTGGAAACAGATACTGCGCTTTTTCTTTTGAAAAGAATAAATTCTCTTGCATCCTGTAGGCAGAGTTCTTCCATAGGTTTATTACCAGTCCATTTCATAAAAGAAGCGATATTTGCTATATAATCTTCTGCAGTCCGAGAAGAACGGTTACGAATCATGGTAAGTGTCCAATTTTTGTTGACCAGTGCACTCCGGCTGGAACCCCCTCCCGGAACCTTCCACCGGCATGGCCTGTCCTTTCCCTGAACAACAGAAAACTCCCGGCAAAGTGCAGCCAGCCTGACTGCCTTTATCGGGCGTAAACATTTATTTTTTCTTTTGGAGTCAAAAAGAGCGTGCTGCAATCCACATCTATAGTGAAACGCAGCACGCCCTCCAACATATGTATCACACTTCTTTTACCGTTTTAATATATAATGAGCCGCCAGTAACATCTCCGAAAGTAAGGATGATCCACCAGAACCTTTACCAGCCCTAACTATGGACACTCGCACTATTTATGAGCTTCCCACATACATTCTGTAATCTGCATATTCGTAAATTCTGCCTGGAAAGAACCTTCTTCCGGACTGCAGGCATAAATGCCAAAAGAAATTTCCCCGTCTCCTTTCCACAAATGGCATATACGCATCTGCTGGAATGTGGTGCCATCTGTACTGCACTCGATACAATAGTCTGATTCCCTGCGGCTGAGCCGGTACCACATAGATTTCACTGATGCATC
>CAJTMV010000053.1 GCA_910577225.1 uncultured Eubacterium sp.
TCGCAGTTAGCGATTAGTTCACCGCAGCGTTGCCCCAGTCCGCTCAGTCCCCTGCCGCCCGCTCCGGGCCCCCTGCCACCTGTCACGCACACGTCCGCGCAGCCACATCCCCCACACATCCCCTAAATAAATCAACTCTTTCTTTCAAAAGAAATCCTCGTTTCTTACTTGTATTCCCTGTGATTTAGCGATACAATAACAGATGAGGAAAAGAAATCCCGGGAGGTTGATACAAATGAAACAAAAAAAAGAACACCTAAAAAAGAACCCGACAACAAACAAAAAAATCGCAAACGAAATACTACAGCAAATCGGCGGAAGCGTAATCCTCGTACTTCTTCTCATCGCTGTAGCTGCCGTCTGCATGACAGGCTGGCTGAGCTATACGTCCAAACGTACTGAGCTGACTGAGGAATCCAATGCCGCTGCAAATCAGCTGACCGGATTTTTACAACAGTATACAAAATGCGTAGAGCAGCTCGCCGTCAATCCGGAAATCCAATCCGTTATGAGGCAGACTGTGCCTGGCGACGATATCCGCCAGGCGGAAAACATGGACACAGTCATGGACAATCTTGTAAAAATTGCCGCTACGGATTCCGAAAATGTGATGGCCGCATGGATTTCTGATCTGGATGCCAGCATACTTACACAGTCTGACGGCTTTACAAGCGAAGAGGGCTGGGATATTACAGGCCGCGGATGGTACGGCTGCATCGAAACAAAACAACCGATTCTGACAGAGCCATATATAGATTCTTCCACAGGGAAGCTGATATTAAGCGCCGCTGCGCCGGTCATCGACGATACCGACGGAACCGTACTGGGCGCCGTTGGCATGGACATCTCTCTGGATCATATGACCAAAATTATGAGCGAATACAAAATCGGAAAGAAAGGATATGTTCTGTTATTATCCGAAAGCGGTACATACCTCTATCACCCGCAAAATGACCGGATACAAACAAATATCAAAGACCATGACATCTCCCAGAATGTGATTGACGCATTCGCCAGCCAAAAAGACAGCTTTTTCAGATATAAAGCAGACGGAGTATCAAGGTACGGTTATCTGGAGTACGCCGGGGATACCGGATATGTAGTGTTAAGCAGTCTGCCGCTCTCCGAATACCATGCCATATTGTACGTCATGATCCTTGGACTGATCGTACTATTTGCCGCAGGCATTGTGCTGATCGCACTGCGTATCCGAAAAAGCGCCGCTCGTCTGACCCAGCCGATTCTGGAATTAAATGAAACCGCACAGCAGCTCGCTGCCGGAAACCTGGATGTGAATCTGCAGATTACAAGCGAAAATGAAATCGGAGAGCTCGGCGTCTCTATTCAAAAAACAGTCAGCCGTCTTAAGGAATATATTGTATACATCGATGAAACGGCCGACGTACTTTCGCAGCTTGCCGATGGAAAACTAACCATTGCGTTAAAGCATGACTATGCCGGAGAATTTCAGAAGATCAAAAATGCCCTGTTCCATATTTCCGATTCGATGAATCAGATTATGACAGGCATCAATGAAAGTTCAGAACGGGTATCCATCGGCGCTACAGAGCTTTCTACTGCTTCACAGGCATTAGCTGACGGCGCACAGGCACAGGCTTCTTCTGTCGAACAGCTCACGCAAACGACAAACAAAGTCGCCGACCAGGTGGAAAACAGCCGCAGCAAAGCAGAAACCTCTGCCAAAGCAACCGCACAGGCTGCCAGCATGATCGGTCAAAATCAGGAAAACATGAAACAGATGATGATCGCCATGCACAATATCCACGAAACTTCTCAAAAGGTAGTGGGCATTATACAGACCATCGAAGAAATTGCTTCCCAGACCAATCTGTTATCACTCAACGCCTCTATCGAAGCAGCCCGTGCCGGAGAAGCGGGCAAAGGATTCGCGGTTGTCGCAGACGAAATTGGAAAGCTGGCGTTAGAAAGCTCGAAAGCGGCAAATACGACAAAAGAGCTGATTGAAATCTCAATGGAAGAAATTAACAAAGGAAATGCGATTGCCGAAGGCGCGGTCAATTCACTAAAAGAATCCGTAAACGCTGTCAGCCATGTCAATACAATGATTCAGGAAACAGCGGAAAACGCGGCTGTACAGGCCGAAAGCATGAAACAGCTGCGCGCAGGCATTCAGGAAATCTCTCATAGTATTCAGGATAATTCCGCCGCTTCGCAGGAAACATCCGCTACTTCTGAAGAACTGGCTTCACAGGCTGAACGGCTGAATCAAATGGTACAAAAATTTGAACTTAGCCAGTAAGAAAATTAAAAAAACGGCTGTCCGAAATGGAAACTCCATCCGGACAGCCGTTTTTTACCGGTATTGTTTTATTTTTTCCACAAACCATGCAGATTGCAGTATGCATATACCGCTTTCACCTCGTCGCCTTCGCAAAGAGCGAAACATACTTCCGGCTTATCCTCCGGCCGCAGCATTTTTCGCTGATTCCCCTGTTTTGTCTGCAGAGAAACCCACTCGATAAAGTGTTCCGGCATCATTGGATGCTCTGTGGAACCAACGCAGACTTTTACCAGATTACCGTCCACCGTATAGACCGGAAGATGCTTTTCTACAGCCGCGTCCGTCGTACCCGGCACTATTTCTTTCATTTTCTCTCCGCAGCACATAATCGGAACTCCCGCGTCCTTAACCATCGCAATGATATTTCCGCAATGCTCGCAAATATAAAATTTCTGTTCCATTTTTATACCTCTCTTTCTGTTTTAGAATCTCCATTTCTGTCAAATACCATACATTGTAATATGAGATAGAAGTATGTCCGGCAAAATATCCGATTACCAGAGCATCCTTTTCCATCCGGTCTTTTCGCTATCCGTAAGCGTATGTAAAATTTTCAAAATCAGCTTTCCTTACTGAGAGATCGCATTTGGGTAAATTTGCTCCATTCTTGCATCGTCAAAATACGTATCCATTGCCTGTTCCCATCTGGATTCCACCTGTTTCCCCTCTGCGCGCGTATCATATCGTACGAGCGCCAGCACCGACACCCACATATTGACTGCCAGAAACAACACCGACAGTCCGGTCAGCACCCAGCCTGTTTTTTTTAGCAGCCATTCCACAAATCGTGCCATATACGGATACAGCGCCTTAATCCATACGACAGCCGCAATCCCCCAGAAAAAGCAGTACAGCAGATTGATCCTGCCTCCCAGATTAAACGGAATCTCGCTATAATCCCAAAACACTTTCCCAAAACAAAGTTCCGTAAAAACACTGCAAATATATTCATAAGCGCCGCCCAGCAACACACCTGTCCAGAAAATCGAATGATCCTGCTTTTTTCTGTCTTTATATAGAAGCGCTGTTGCCAGCGCAATCGCCAGTCCCCAGACAACGCTGAACGGTCCCCAGACAAGACTGCTCCTGCTCATCCATACGCCCGCGGTCAGTCTGCAAAAAACAGTCTCTACAAGATCCCCAAGGAAGGCTCCAATGAAAAACAGCCAGAACAACTGTACCAGACTGCATTGCTCTTCCTCTGACGCATCTTCCTGTACCTGCAGCATACACGGATAAGATCTGACAAATCGCTCTTCAATATGTCCGGAAAGTCCTGCCGTCAGCTGATACGTCCATTTCTGCAATCTGCGATTCCACCCAAACAGACGCGGCAGCTTTTCCTCCATATGATAGATCGATATCACGGAACCTGCCATATCTGTCCACCCGAGCAGCACAAGTCCCCAGACCGCTATTTTGGCAGCCGTTTCCGGCAGCAGCTCATACAGTCCAAGTACAAGCCCGTTTCCATATCGTACGACAAAAAAACCAAGCAATCCCCAGAGCAGCGAATACTGCAGACAGATATAACCGTCAAAATTCCATCTTTTCCCAGAATAATCCCACCATTTTTTCTGTTTCATACGTGCCAGCAGTTTCCCTGCATACCACTCTACAGCAGTCGCGATCACACAGCATCCCAAAAACAGAAAAAACGTATTCTGCTGTAACTCCTGTAAAAATACCGTCAGCAGCACTCCGGTAAAACCATAAATAAAACAAAACGGTCCCGAAACAAATCCACGGTTTTTAAAATCTTTCTCTTTGAACGTAGCGACCGCCGTTTCTGCCATCCACGCCAGAAACGACCAGACAAAAAAGATCACTGACAGTTCATAAAACGTATATTCCATTATATTTTCTAATTCCTTTTAACGCTACTCTACCAGCTCCAGCAGTCTGCCCGCTTCATCCGCCATATGCTCGGAAACAGCCTTGCTGTTTTCGGAAATACGAACATTTTTCTCTACTACGCTGGCAATCACGTCCAGTCCTTCGACAACCTGTCTGACCGTTTCTACATTTTGCGTTACCATGGTAGCGATTTCTTTCACGCTGCGGCTTGCTTCTTCAATCTCCGTCACCACAGTCGAAAATTCATCGGTCGTTTTTTTCGTAATCAGACGCCCTTCTTCCACGGCCTGAATGGAGTTTGTAATCAGCTCTCCGGTCTGCTTCGCCGCCTGCGCGCTTCTGGCAGCCAGATCGCCTACCTGCGTGGCAACTACCGCAAATCCTTTGCCTGCCTCGCCGACTCTTGCCGCTTCGATCGAAGCGTTCAGCGAAAGCATATTCGTCTGCTGCGCAATCGAATCGATCTCTCCGATAATCTTTTCGATTTCCGCAGACATATTACTGATCTTTTCAATCGCGTCTTCCAGCGTCTGCATCTGAAGTCCCGTCGTTTCGATTTTAGAAGCCGCTGCCAGCGCGGCTCCTGCCGCTTTCTGGGACACTTCCGCGCTCGTGTTCAGCTCACGCACCAGATTATCCATCACCTGTCCAAGATCTTTGACCGCCTGTTCCTGCTCATAGGTACCGCTATGAATGGCATCCGCTGTCGATAACGTCTCCTGCGAGACTCCGTCCAGGTTCGAACAGACCTGCTTAATATTTTCAATCAGGCTGATATTATTTTCCATATCCTCCTTTTGATGCGCAATCAGATCCTCGTTTTCTTTTATATTCTGACAAATGGATTCTACCATTTTATTCACGCTGCTGCTCAGCATGGAAAACTCAGGCGTTCCATGTTCATTGACCTCTTTGCTAAAATCTCCTTCTGATATTTCTTTTACCGACGTCGTTATA
Source organism: uncultured Eubacterium sp. (assembly GCA_910577225.1). Taxonomy (GTDB): domain Bacteria; phylum Bacillota; class Clostridia; order Lachnospirales; family Lachnospiraceae; genus Eubacterium_J. Next base: position 5,138 of record CAJTMV010000053.1, read on the forward strand.
TTTCTCATTCCGCTGATAATCTTTTTGTCCAGCATTTTATTAATCATAAACAGCAGTACGGAAAATATCACAAAGATACTCAAAGCCATCATAACGATCTGGCTTACCTGATCGCTATAATATTCGCCGTCTGGCAGAAACGTACCGATATACATTCCATCATATTCCTGCGAGACGTATTTGCCGTTCATACCGTTAAATCTGGCAGAACCTTTCCCGGCTTCCTGCGGAATTCCCGCGTTCTGCGCCGCTGTTCCAATCAGATTCTCATCCGGATAACCCAGAATATCGCCTGTGGCAGCGTCCAGCGCATACACAAATCCTCTCTTGCCAAAATCGATCCCTGCCAGTACAACGTCGATCTGCGTACCTTCCAGCATATTTTCCAGCACTTCCGGCCGGATGCCGACCTGCACAAGTCCCGGCGCATCCTTTCTGGCTACCCCGATATACTGCATCACAATGCCTTCCGCTGCGTTTACCGTCGGTTCCTGCACGATCTCTATGGACGGATCACTGGCAATCGGCATAAATGCGGCGGATTGTTCACCGCTGTTCATATCAAATCCTATGTAATTTTCGACCGTGCTGTGTGTAATAGTCCCCTTTTCGTCTATGACATGAAGTTCGTTTACCATCAGCCGGTCTTTCACCGCATTCATCTTATTTTGGTCTTCCAGAATGCTCTGATCCGCCGCAAGCAGATCTGCGAAGGCTCTTGTCTTGGCCAGATTGTTTTCTCCTACCGCTTTTGTCAGCTCTGCGATATTTTCTTCATTTTGTATCAGAGTTTCTTTTACCGCTTCCAGCCTTTCATTACTGCTCTGCGTATGCGTATGCTCCATCACGACAATCTGGAGCAGCGCCACGACCGCAATATTAATAATTAACGCTGCTGCCATGCAAATACACAGGCTTCTGGTAAATATTTTTTTCATCGTACGCTTCCTCGTTTTCTTATAATGTGTGTGACCTGCAAGTATTGACGCCATTATATCATTTCATACTCTGCGATTCAATGGCAATCTGGATAATTCATACAATTTTTATGATCATCCGGTTACGATGTACGTACTGCAGCCGTTCCTCGCAACGATTCCGGGCGATCGTTAAATCTGCCGCGTAAAATCGCCCCTCACATCTGAACAAACAGCTGTCTCAGCGAATCTTTATATTTTGCACAAAGTTTCCTTACCCATGCGGATATTACATACACAGCAAACGCCGTACCTACGGACAGCAAAAGATATTTGGGAAACAGCTGCGCATACGTATCCTCCGGAAACATCCGGTTCATCCGCCCGCTCCAGGCGTGATGCGACAAAAAAAGCGGGAAACTGAATCTGCCCAGCCAGTACACAGCCGGACGGTCATACAAAGGCGCGAATAATCCCTGATGACTAAAGCTGATCGTTACCGCCGCAGCAAATAAAAGTAAAATTATAAACTGCATTTTGGATGTGGCATGTCCATAGGTCCAATACAGCGCAAACAGGCACCCGCCTGTCTCTGCAAAAGATAACAGCGCTTTTGCAAAAGGAGTAAACGGGATCTCTTTCATTTTCTGGCAGACCAGATAGCACACGCATCCAAGGCAAAGCACTCCCAGCGCCCGAAGCAGTCCCTTATAACAGATTCCCATCCAGTCGGTATTTCCTCTCATCGTTTTCTCCGTCGCATATAAATATCCGATCAGTCCGACCGCCAGAACCGGCGCCAGCATATGCAGAAAAAACTCCTTCTGTTTGTAAAACAACGGCAGCAAAAGCAGCATTGCGACCAGCATCGCCGAAATATACCACGTCGCCCCATTTGCGTTATAATCATTAAATCCGGCCATCCTTAAAAACAGCAGCTCCCAGATGCTTAATACGGCATGTTTCGCTATCAGGTGCAACGGCAGCAGACCGCCTGCCACCTGTTTAATCAGAAACGAAACCGCCCATGCCACATAATATTCCGGACACATGCTTTTTATTTTATGAAACAAAAACTGCCAGGTGCTTTTCCAGACCGGCGGCTGCGGCGACTGTGTCCCCTCCTTCATAACAGAGGCCGCCATCAGAAATCCGGATACGAGAAAAAAATACTCGACCATATTCGCCCCGTCAAAAAATACATATTTTTCCGAACCGGCAAAATACAGCGAATGAAAACACATGATCACCACTGAAAATACAAATTTCCAAAAATCAACCGCACCATTTCTCTTCATTTCCAATTCTTCCTTCCGGCTTTTTTCATTTGGATCTGTCGCTCCCTCTCCCCACGTCTGCCTGACCATACTGGCGGCGTTTCCAGTACACAAAAACAAAAATCCCGATACAGGTACCTATGAGCACTCCGCTGCTGTCAATAAGCATATCCCGAATCTCGCAGCTGCGTCCAGGCACAAACATCTGATGCAGCTCGTCCGAAACCGCATACAAAGATCCGGTTACCGCCGGCAGCAGCCACGCTTTTCTGCGTTTCGTACTGCTGTCTGCATAACTTCCGGTCAGTAAAAATCCCAGTATGGCATACTCCGTGGCATGAGCCAGTTTGCGAATCGGATGATCCACCTGACCGGCAAACGAGATCTGCATCTGCGTATCCATATCCGAAAAGCTCGGCACAATCAGCCGTCCGAAAAAAATCCCGATCGACATACTATCCTGCGTGGATAAATCCGCATTTCTGGCAGAAAACATAAATATCACTGTCATCCAGCAGAGCGCCAGAACAAGGCAGACCCTTTTTCTTTTCTTACATTCAGAATTTTTCATCATAAACACCTCATAACAATATCCGTCTGCTGTCAGCAAAATATCCGGCTGGATCTGACACCCGTCCGGATATTTTGCTGACACGATCTAACGGATAGTATACCAGATTATTGGAAAAATAGCCATACTCTTTACGGACTTTTAGCGGCTTCTGTAACACGATTGTAACAGTTCAGATAACCCATGGAACTGTTACGTATTCAGTCATTTGAAATCGCTTCGCGATGGGCTGAATACCTGCAGCCACTACTCTTTCATACGGTCAGCGCAGTAAATGCGCAGACCTGACTGAACTGTTACACACGATTCTGTTTCGATATTTTTCAAAATAGCATTGACACGAAGCGTCTGCAGGCGTATGATAGTATTTAGATAAATATCTAAATAGAGGTGGTGAATGAACATTGGGATTACACGATACATTAAAAGCTCTTTCTGATCCTGTCCGGCGAAAGATTCTGGAGCTGCTGAAAAGCGGACGCCTTTCGGCTGGCGATATTGGAAAACACTTTGATTTGTCTGCCGCGACGATCTCTCATCACCTGAGCCAGTTAAAAAAAGCCGGCCTGATACTTGAGACGAAATATAAAAATTTCATATTTTATGAACTCAATGTAACCGTCTTTGAAGATGTTTTAATTTGGATTTCCCAATTTACAGGAGGTGTGGATAATGAAAATAAGTAAACGCATCGTATTGTCATCCATCGTGTGTCTGCTGCCGCTGACAGTATCTGCGCGATTGTATGACCAATTGCCGAATCGAATGCCCATTCACTGGAATCCCATTGGCGAGGCAGATGGATTTATCGAAAAAAATATTGGCGCATGGGGCCTGCCTCTTTTGATGCTTGCCATCCACTTAATTACCGCTGTCAAAACAGAACGCGACACATCCAGACAACATCTTTCCAGAATGACAAACACCCTTTGTTTCATTGTGGCTGCAATCGCAGCATTGCTGGCGCCTGTTATCTATTCCCGCATCGAAAAAAACTGACGGCAGAAAAAGCATACGGGAAATTTTGCATTTCATCGGTTCTGTTTTTTCAGCCGCTATGAAATTTGATAAAAAAGCAATTTGGTAATATGTCAAGAGGAAAATGAAAAAGATTTTCATGGAAAAGGGTAACCTTAATAGACCTACGGTCTGACAAGAACGTAAGTTCGATATGTGGTATAGATTACCTACTCTTTTCCGGAGAGTAGAGTTGGCCCTTGTCCAGCAGACCGAAGAGCAGACGTATAAATTTACGGGAAGTCAACGCGAGTGCTCGTTTATGCTGATGTGTTCTGGTTTCAGCATATTTCTTGTCATAGAAAGCTTTGTATTCAGGACAGTGTCTTATGACACTTCCGGCAGCTTCTATGATGTAGTAGCGCAGATATCTGTTGCCAGCCTTGCTCATGTGTTTGTCTTCGGCTACAAAGTCGCCAGAGTCATTATCGTTCCAAACGATACCACAGTATTTTGCGAGAGCATTGGCATTAGGAAAAGCCTTAATGGAACCCATTTCGGCTAAGATACCGGCTGAATAAACTTTACCGATTCCGGGAATGGAATGCAGTACCGTGTACTCGTCAGGGTTTAGTCCCTGAACTGTTTGAAGGATTGCCTTATCAATCGCCTTGAGTTCCCTTTCAAAGGAACTGATGCAGTTAAATGAAGAAGCGATTGAGATGGTAAGCGGCTCATAGAGGCATTTATCAAGCCGGTATGAGTTGCGGGCTGCAGCCTGTAAGATTTTTGCTGTTTCTTCCGGGTCAGCAATACGGCCTCTGCTCTTAGAGTTAATAAAAGCGACGAGGTCTTCTACGGATGAGTTTACGATATCTTCATTCGTTGTGTACTCAGTAAGAATGGCTTCAGCTGTGGCACCATATTTGTTTGCGAATGGGTGCTGTCCATCACGGAGTAATGCGTATTCACTGAACTTGAGATAAATGTTGTTAAGCATGTAAGTCTTTTCCCTTGCGATACATTCAGTGATGTGCATACGGTGTCTGGTAAGACGCTGCAGGGCGAGGTATTGGGAACCACGCCATGGTTTGATTGCAATACGTCCTACACGGGCAAAATCAGCAATCACATAGGAATCAATGCCATCGTTCTTTCCGATGTCATTGAAGGACTTCTTGTAGTTCTTGACTTCCTTTGGATTAAGACAGTAAACCCTGACAGAAAATGGCGCAAGCAGGCCACTGGAAGAAAGATAATTAGCCAGATGGACACCATAGAAACCAGTGGATTCCATACCGATAATAACGTATTTGAACTGATGGTTATGCTCTGACACATCAGAAATCATCTGTTCCATAAGAACTGCACCTTCCTGAGTGTTTTCTACGGGTTTCATCCTGATGTAGAACTTCTCATTGAAATCAAGTGCAGAAATAACATGAATACGGGATGCAATGTCAATCCCAACAAACAGTGTTGAGAGGTAATCAATAGGTTCTTTCACGGATTATCACCACCTTTCAATAAAAATGAAGAAGAGTAATCATGGCTTGTCCCAGATCACTACGCCGCCCTAAACCTCGCGTTATGAGCATTGCCCGGCAGAAATACCCTGCTGGTGGCTAGATACCGGGATGCAGCATTTGTGTAATAAGTCTTAGCGTAGCGTTAGGGCTGCAGGCTTTCTTGGCAATAGCAGAAGCTTTGCTGGAGCGATAAAGCAGTAACCATAGCTACAGTTCTTATGAAGCTTATTGTAACATCTGGGGCCATGACTATAAAGTAACTTATTAACCAATAGACAGAGAATGGATGAGCCAGCATGATTGAAGAAGAACCTTCGGAAAGGATGTTTAGAATTATCCTTCTGTCTAATCAAAAAAGAATAAGTCTGTAAGCTGTTTTTCTTGCTTACAAACTTATTATACGAGGAGCGATGACGGATGGATTTCGGGCTGAGCAAAAAACTGGCGGTCGTGACGGGCGGCAGCAAGGGCATCGGTTATGCAGTTGCAAAAGAGCTTTTGCGGGAGGGCGCCGACGTTGTAATCTCGGGAAGAAACGAAGCGGATTTGGAGGGTGCCGTAAAAGAGCTCGCCGCCTATGGTAGCGTGAGGGGCTTCGTGCTGGACGGCGCAAAGGAGAATGAGATGTACGAGCTGGCGCGCCGGGCGGCGGAGCGGACGGGGCGCATCGACGTGTGGGTCAACAACATCGGGACGAACCGGGCCAGAGCCGGGGAGCTCTACACGGAGGCGGAGCTGGATGCGCTGATTTCCGCCTGCTTCAAATCCGCCGTTTTCGGGAGCCAGGCGGCGTTTACCAGCATGAGGGAAAACGGCGGAAGCATTGTGAATATCGCTTCGCTGGCGGCGCGGTGCGCGACGTGCGGCCGCTCCACGATATACGGGGCGCTCAAGTCCGCCATCGTCGGGCTGACAAACACGACGGCAGGGGAGTACGCCGCCTACGGCATCCGGGTGAACGCCGTTCCCCCGGGCTACACGAGGACGCCTCTGGTGGAGGGGACATTTTCGGAGGAAGCGCTAAAAAATCTGCTGGAGGATAACCTCATGCGGAGGATGGCGGAGCCGGAGGAGATTGCAAAGCCGGTCGTTTTTCTGGCGGGCAGCGCGGCGGGCTACATCACGGCGGCGAGCCTCGAGGTGTCCGGCGGGCACAGTGTCGTGCTGAATCCGGAGTATTCTTATGAACAGCGGGCGTTACATTAGACAAGGAGGAAGGCAAAATGCCTATGAGCAGGAGGCGGGCGTTACATTAGACAAGGGAGGAAACAGACATGTCAGATTTATGCAAGAAACTTTCAGAAGGGGCAAAAGGATTAAAGGCGGGAATCGCAGACCGTGCGGTCTGGTTCCATCTGCTGGTTGAGGCGGCGGAGAAGCAGAATGTGGATATCGAGAAGCTGACCGACGACGCCATCTTCACGTTCGGCGCAAATTTGTTCCACGACAAAAAGGCGGAGAGCGCGAAGGATTTTGTGGACCTGATGACGGAACCGGGGCCTGGGCGTGAGGCGTTCGACCAGGAGGTCATTTTGGCGGAGGACGACCATGCGGTGGCTTATTTCCATGCGTGTCCGCTCGTGGAGGCGTGGAAAAATTACGGGCTGAGCGACGAGCGCGTCGCGTATTTGTGCGACCTCGCGAGCAAGGGCGATTTCGGGCGGGCGAGCAACTTCCCGCAGCTTGCGATTTCTTTCCCGAAGAAAATCGCGCACGGCGACGTGGTGTGCGAGCTGGATGTGAGGAGGGTGAAATAAAGCGGCGGGCAAGTAAAAAGTCTGCGGATGCCAGGTTACATAGCAAAAAGGATGCATTTGTGCGGGGCATCCTTTTTGTGATATTGTTTTTTCAGCCATGGTACAGAAATAGTTATCAATCGTATTGAGGTACATCATGCGATATTAGAGGAATACCCACATTTAAAGGATACTTACACAGCAGGAGATGTCAATACGAGCACATTGTATTTTGATATTAACAGTGCCGTTATCTATTTTTTAACAGAAGAACCGGAAGTCCTTGAGGTATAATTATGGAGTCTTGCAAAAAGGACGGAAAATAAGGGAAAGACGAAAAGACAGACTTTTTTTGTCTGGATTTTCGGTGATTTTTAAGCGTTTGTCCTAAAGAACAAGGAAATTTCCTTTTTTTATTTATGTGTTTCTATGTGAAATAGGCAAAATCTATTACAGGTTATAGAAAACAAATAATTTGATTAGTCCTATATGAATAGTATAATATCTATGCGGGAGTTTGCCAACAAGGAGGTTTTTATGAAGATATCAACAAGAGGGAAAAATGCGATAAAGTTAATGCTCGATTTGGCAACTTATAGTCATGGAGAACCGGTAAGGCTCAAGGATATAGCGAAAAGACAGAATATATCTGAGAAATATTTAGAACAGATTGTTGCAGTGCTGCATAAAACAGCCTTAGTAAAAAGCATCAGAGGTGCGCATGGAGGATATGTCCTGAATCATCCGCCTGAAAAATATACGGTGGGGCAGATTTTGAAAGCTGTTGAGGGGGATATGTCACCGACAGACTGCGTTGGTGAAAATGGAACTTTATGTGAAAATAAAGGTACATGTGTAAGTTATCGGTTATGGGAGAAACTGGATACGGCTATCAATGATGTACTAGAAGGAATAACGTTGGCAGATATGCTGGAATGGCAGAATGAACTGCTGATAGATCAATATGTAATATGATGTGTTTATGATGCGAGGAGATAAGATATGGAGGATAGCATAAAAAAAGAGATTGAACAATTAAAGCGGGAGAAAGATGTTGTGATATTAGCTCACTATTATGTAGATGGTGAAGTGCAGGCACTGGCTGATTTTGTGGGAGATTCCTATTTTTTGGCAAAAAAAGCAACAGAGATAACAGAGAAAAATATTTTATTTTGTGGTGTATCTTTTATGGGGGAGAGTGCGAAAATCCTTAATCCGGACAAGCATGTGGTCATGGCAGATGATACTGCTGACTGTCCGATGGCACATATGTTAGATATTGACCGGATTGCAGAGGTTCGCCAGGAATATACGGATGTAGCAGTTGTCTGTTATGTCAATTCCACGGCAGAGATTAAGGCACATTCGGATGTCTGTGTGACTAGCTCTAATGCATTGCGGGTGGTTCAGGCATTGCCGAACAGGGACATTTTCTTTGTACCGGATGAAAATCTTGGGCGTTATATTGCCAGTCAGATTCCAGAGAAGAATTTTATTTTAAATGATGGGTTTTGCCATGTGCATACAAGCATTTATAAAAAAGAATTGCTGCATGCGAAAGAGCTTCATCCAGATGCACTGATGTTGTCGCATCCAGAGTGCAGGGAGGATGTACTGGAAATCTCGGATTTTATTGGAAGCACTTCTGAAATATTAAGTTTTGCAGAACTATCAGAGGCAAAAGAATTCATTATATGTACAGAGATGGGGGTTTTTTATGAACTGGAATTGGAGAATCCTAACAAGAAGTTTTATTCTGTAGGACATCGGCAGTTTTGCCCGAATATGAAAAAAATATCATTGGAAAAAGTATTACATGCCTTGGAGACATTAGAACCGAAGGTGGAAATAGATGAGCAGCTGCGTATAAAAGCAGCCAAACCGCTTAGCAGAATGTTGGAATTGGCGCAATAAAAGGCATGGAGTTGTTTCGTGGATTTTTGTTGCAATTCATTGGTAAAGTGAGATGCTGCAGATAGATAAGAGGTAGAGGAATGAGTGAGCAGAAGACCGTGGTTGTGGGTATGTCCGGTGGAGTAGATTCATCGGTGGCGGCTTATTTATTAAAGGAGCAGGGATATCATGTAATCGGTGTAACAATGCAGATCTGGCAGGATGAAGAGCAGCAAAAACAGGAATCAGAAGTTGGATGCTGTGGACTTAGCGCCGTGGAAGATGCCAGAAGAGTGGCGCAGGTATTGGATATTCCCTATTATGTCATGAATTTTAAACATGACTTCAAAATACATGTTATTGACTATTTTATAAAAGAATATCAGGCAGGGCGTACTCCTAATCCTTGTATTGCCTGCAACCGTTATGTTAAATGGGAATCATTATTAAAGCGCAGCATGGCGATCGGGGCGGATTACATTGCAACAGGTCATTATGCAAGGATACGTCATATGGACAACGGACGCTATGCTATCGAAAAGTCTGTAACAGCCGGGAAAGATCAGAGCTATGCCATATACAATCTGACACAGGAACAACTGGCGAGAACTTTAATGCCAATAGGAGAATATGGAAAGGACAGAGTGAGGGAGATTGCAGATGAGGCAGGGCTGCCGGTGGCACATAAACCGGATAGTATGGAGATTTGTTTTGTGCCGGATGGTGATTATGCATCTTATATAGAAGAGGCTAAGGGAGTGAAATCCGAGCCGGGTAATTTTGTGGATATGCAGGGGCATGTGCTTGGCAGACACCGGGGGATAATTCATTATACGGTAGGACAACGTAAAGGATTAAATTTGGCTTTAGGGTATCTGGCATTTGTGGTTAGAATTAAACCAGAGACGAATGAAATTGTAATCGGACGATTGGAAGATAATCTGTCTGAAAAAGTGTATATATCTCATGTAAACCATATGTCAAAACAAAATTTCTCGGAATATAAGACGTATCTTGGCAAGATACGTTATAATCACGGAGGTTCTCCCTGTACTGTGCGACGGTTGGAAGATGATTTGTATGAGTGCGTCTTTAAAGAGCCACAGAGGGCGGTAACACCGGGACAGGCACTGGTATTATATGATGGCAGTCTGGTAGCAGGAGGAGGGACGATACTATGAAAGCAGATGCCGATTCCATGATATGGAGGACAGGAGACAATATCGGTGTTTCAGAATATACCTTATTGACAGTAGAAGAAGGAAAATGGCTTATTGATCGTCTGGAACAGGAACATGAATTGTCAAAGGCAGAGATGGCAGGGTTGATTGATTCTAATTGTCCGGAGTTGCGTGATTATGCAAAAGTAAAGGCAAGAGCCATTGGAGACAGGAAATATGGTAAGAATATTTATATCCGTGGGCTGATTGAGTTTACTAATTATTGTAAAAATGATTGTTATTATTGTGGAATTCGTTGCAGCAATGCTAAAGCAGAAAGATATCGTCTAAGCAGGGAGGATATTATGGCGTGCTGCAGGGAAGGGAAAAAACTGGGATTTCGGACATTTGTGTTACAGGGAGGCGAAGATCCGTATTATACCGATGACCATATTGTAGATTTGATACGGCAGATTCGGACAGACTATCCAGATTGTGCCATTACATTATCTATTGGTGAACGTGAACGAGAAAGCTATGAACGTTTTCGGAAAGCAGGGGCAGAACGTTATTTATTGCGTCATGAGACGGCGGCAGAGTCCCATTATCAAAAACTGCATCCACATAACTTATCACTGAACCATCGCAAGCAGTGTCTGCGGGATCTTAAAGAGCTTGGTTATCAGACCGGATGTGGGTTTATGGTAGGAAGTCCGGGACAGACGGCTGAACATTTGGCGGAGGATTTTCAATTTATCAGAGAACTGCAGCCAGAGATGGTAGGAATAGGACCTTTTATCCCACACAGTGACACACCATTTGCGAAAGAAGCACAGGGAAGTATGGAGCTGACACTATACCTTTTAAGTTTACTGCGTATCCAGCAGCCTGATGTATTGTTACCGGCGACTACAGCCTTAGCGACAGTTCATCCCAGAGGGCGTGAACTTGGGATAGAGGCAGGAGCCAATGTGGTAATGCCGAATCTGTCTCCGGTGGGGGTTCGGGATAAATATGCATTATATGATGGAAAAGTCTGTACGGGAGATGAAGCAGCAGAGTGTAGGAATTGTCTGGAGAAACGGATAGAAAGCGTGGGCTATCGCATAGTAATCAGCAGGGGAGATCACTGTGATGTGAAGTGAATCAAATAGGAGAAAACTATATATAAATAATAGGTTTATTTGTTTTTGGAGAGAAATATGAACATAGTATTGAATAAAGAAACAATTAAGAAAGAAGGCGTATCTTTATGAAGAAACTGATTTATCTAGATAATGCTGCGACAACGCGGGTAAGTGAAGAAGTGTTAAATGAAATGCTTCCTTTTTTCAGGCAGACATACAGTAACCCATCTGCGGTATATAGCTTTGCAGGAGAGGGTAAGAAAGCAGTTGACCGTGCAAGAAAGCAGGCGGCTGAGTTAATTGGTGCAAATGTTGAAGAAATATATTTTACAGGCGGAGGAAGCGAGTCTGATAATTGGGCATTAAAGGCAGCAGCGGAGACTTATTGCTCAAAGGGAAAACATATTATAACCAGTAAAATAGAGCATCATGCCATACTGCAGACTTGTGAATATCTGGAGAAGCAGGGATATGAGATAACTTATCTTGATGTAGATGAGGAAGGGAAAATATCTCTTGTAGAACTTAGAACTGCTATTCGTCCGGATACCATTTTGATATCGGTCATGGCGGCAAATAACGAGATTGGAACAATAGAACCGATTGCGGAAATAGGAAAGATTGCACATGAGAACGGCGTGTTGTTCCATACAGATGCAGTACAGGCATACGGACATATTCCGATAAATGTTGATGATATGGAAATAGACATGCTCTCTGCAAGCGGGCATAAATTTAACGGTCCAAAAGGAGTTGGGATTTTGTATATCCGTAAAGGTGTAAAAATCCGTTCCTTTATACATGGTGGTGCACAGGAAAGGAACAGAAGGGCAGGAACATCCAATGTACCGGGAATTGTTGGATTTGGAAAGGCAGCAGAGATTGCCGGGGAAACGATGGAATTAAGAACCAGGAAGGAGATAGTATTGCGGGATCATTTGATAGAAAAAGTTTTATCAGAGATTCCCTATGTCAGGCTGAATGGGCATAAAACCGACAGACTTCCGAATAATGTGAACTTCTGTTTTCGGTTTATTGAGGGGGAATCATTGCTGATTTTATTAGATCAGCTGGGAGTATGTGCTTCCAGCGGTTCGGCATGTACATCCGGCTCATTAGATCCTTCCCATGTACTTCTTGCAATCGGGCTTCCGCATGAGATTGCACATGGTTCATTGAGGATCACTCTGTCAGAGGAAATTGCTTTGGAAGATATTGATTTTGTGTCAGACGAGCTTAAAAGGATTGTGGAGAGGCTGCGAGGCATGTCCCCGCTATATGAGGATTTTGTAAAAAGCAGGCAGTAGTATATTTATTAGCAGATAACCTTGAATGGCGGAATGGAGAGAAAGAAGATGTATAGTGAAAAAGTAATGGATCATTTTAATCATCCGAGAAATGTTGGTGAAATTGAGAACTCCAGTGGAGTGGGGACAGTTGGAAATGCGAAATGTGGCGATATTATGCGGATGTATTTGGATATAGATGAACAGGGAATTATCAAGGATGTCAAATTTAAGACATTTGGATGCGGTGCAGCAGTGGCAGCAAGCAGTATGACTACAGAACTGATGCCTGTAAAGGTACATTGTTTGCTGTTGACGGAAGAGGCTATCCATACGGCCCTGTGGGATTATGCACAGAAAAACTATATTGTGATTGAAGATTTAGAAGAGCCTGTAAATGATATTGCAGAAAAAGCGGAAGATGAGGAATACTGATATGGGCAGGCCGAATGAGGGCAGGGTGGAAAGTATTGTCCAGCTGATACTTGATGATTATACTGATGAAAGAGCCATCAATAAGACAGATTTATACAACCAGCCTGATAAAAAGGCTGTTATTGATATTGTTGGAAAATTGCTGAAGATACTCTATCCGGGATATTACAGTGATAAAGTTTATAATATTTACAGTCTGAAAAATAATATGTCAGCTGCTATTGAAAATGTTATATTTCATTTGAATAAGCAGATTATGACCGTACTGAAATATTGCAGTACATATCCGGCATATACAGATTGTGAATTAGATGAAAAAGCTAAAAATATTACATTAGATTTTATGGAAAAAATACCGCAGATAAGAGTATATCTGGATACAGATATTCAGGCGGCATATGAGGGTGATCCGGCGGCAGGAAGTAAGGATGAGGTCATTCTGTCATATCCAGGGCTGTATGCCATTTCCGTTTACAGGGTTGCTCATGAACTGGTTTTGCTTGGTGTGCCCATGATCCCAAGGATCATGGCAGAACATGCACATAGTGTTACCGGAATTGACATTCATCCCGGTGCCACGATAGGAAAGTATTTTTTTATGGATCATGGTACAGGTATCGTCATTGGTGAAACCGCTGTTATTGGAGAACATGTCAAAGTGTATCAGGGAGTTACATTAGGTGGGTTATCAACAAAAGGCGGGCAGAAACTAAAAGGAGTAAAGAGACATCCGACGATAGGGGATTACGTTACGATCTACTCCGGTTCTTCTATTCTGGGCGGTGACACGGTGATTGAAGAAAATGTTGTAATAGGAGGCAATACATTTATCACGAAATCCATAGGCAAAGATACGAGGGTAAGCGTAAAAGAGCAGGAACTGCAGTTTAAAAACTAAGAGGGATTGACAGAAAAAGGGATAAAAATTGCAGGCCGGATTTGCACCTATGCAGGAGAAAGTAAGGTGTTGCTGATATTACTAATACACCTGGTCGTGGATGCATGGAAAAATGGCTATAATTTGGAATTTTCTGTGGTAACTGTATCAGAGCATTTGGATGAGGAAGGACACTGCTTGCTGGCAGAATCCATATTGAAAAAGATAAGTGTGATAGAAAAGATGCAAGAGAATAATGAGACAGGAGGCAGGAGTTTGAATATTTCCGTACAACAGATGAGTGCAATGCCAGCAGATGATTATCTATGCATTGACATACGAGGTGAAATTGCGTATCAGCATGGACACATACCAGGGGCAGTTTATTGGAACGGCAGTGATGAAGGCCTTGAGGAACTGCCAAAAACCAAAAAACTGGTTGTGTATTGCACTTATGGAGAAAAGAGTATTACAGCCGTTAAAAAGTTAGAACAGCGAGGTTTTGAAACTTACAATCTGTCGGGAGGGTATCGGGAGTGGCTTTTATGCAGCTTTGGAGAATTAAGTGCTGAGGAAGTAAGGAGATATGACAGGCAGATCATTCTTCCACAGGTAGGGAGCAGGGGGCAGGAAAAACTGAAAAAATCAAAAGTATTGGTTATAGGAGCCGGTGGGCTTGGCTCACCGGCAATATTATATCTTGCTGGTGCCGGAGTGGGAAAAATTGGAATTATGGATGCTGATACAGTAAGCATTTCTAATCTGCAAAGGCAGATTATACATAATATGGAAACAGAAAATATGAATAAGGCAGAATCTGCCAGATTTTCTTTGGAGAAATTGAACGATCGAATTGAGGTAAAGACATACCCATATGCATTAACAACAGATAATGCAGAGAAAATTATCAGTAAATACGATTTTATTATTGACGCTGTTGATAATTTTGCAGCTAAATTTCTGATTAATGATGCTTGTGTTTTGTTGGAAAAACCATTTTGCCATGCAGGAATTTTACAGTTTGCTGGGCAGGTAATGACTTATGTGCCGGGGAACTATCCGTGCTGCCGGTGTGTTTTTGAAGAAATACCCAAAAGCAGGCTGATTCCTAATTGCAGCCAGGCAGGAATTATTGGTGCTGTTGCTGGTATTATTGGGAGCATTCAGGCTTTGGAAGCGATAAAATATTTATTGAGTGCTGGAGATCTGCTGACTGGAAAGATGTTCATATTGGACGGGTTATCTATGAGGACACGGATTGTACGTTTTAATAGTAAAAATAAAGACTGCAGGGTCTGTGGCAGCCATAGGACAATTGTAAATATCAGGGAAAATGCAGAGGAATATATAAGTGAAATATGCAAATTAAGTTAACATATGGAAAGGAATAGTATTCCAGAATATTTAACCTGAATTATTCACGGCAGTATAAACTCACATAAAATCCGCCGTAGTTACCATT
>CAJTMV010000054.1 GCA_910577225.1 uncultured Eubacterium sp.
GCTAACATATATTATTCTTTCTTGGTCATTATGTATCAAATTTGATAATTTGACATATTCATTATCTCTATCTACAAAATGCTCATCATTCAAATATCGCTCAATTAAAGTGTCCTTTTGAAATTTGCTAAATAAAAATGACCAAAATGATATACATATTGCAAGCGGTATCCCTATCAAAGTAGCAAACACACCAGAAGTTCCTGAATTGTTTTTATAAAGAAAATATGCTGAACCTCCAGAAAATAGAACACAAATTAAAGTAAGTATAACAGCAATACTTATTTGGAAAAATAATTTACTTTTCTTCATGGAATGCCTTTCTTATGTAAAATAATTTTAAATATATCCAACAAATAGCTCTTGTTACTCCAATTCTAAAAATGACGGATAATCAGGTATTATCCTTCAAATTTTAGAAAATATCATATTTTCATCCTAATCACCCTAAGTTTTACATGTCTAGTATATTATATCATAAGTCTGACTACAATCAACACTTTTTTACAATAATAAAAAACAAAAAAATTAAGATTTTAATTATTTATTGCAGATTCCAAATGCCCCCCCTTCAAACAAATATCAAAGTTAAACCAGTTGCCTGCTCCCCATCCAGTAGCATTCTTTTAACCAAAGAGAGGCGGTTTTGTACCACCTGACTATTCGCTAGTCCTGAGTGGGTTACCTGCTTCTTTTTTATATCCATCAGATCATACAGGTACATCTTCCCTTTCCCCGTACAGTTTACTACCAGACAGCCGGAATAAATATTATAATTTTCCGTTTTCATGTCATTATCATAACCGGCATGGCAAATCTTATCGTATAGTTATACCAGCCGTTAGCGGCATTACCGGAACGTTTCTCTTTCCAGTTCTCCCAGAACCTTTTATCTGATACAATCCCTTCAAAAAATACAGAATTCTTTTACATTACTCAGACTTTTAAAAGAAATTAATGGTTCCCGTTCATCAAAGCATATGAAAAAACCTGAAACTTTAACCGGATTATCTGAAAAACCAGTCACCAACCGTGATGACATAATGCAATAATGGGCCAGAGAACAGGCGAAATTAGAAAGTGCAGAACAATACCAGTCCATTTCCATTCGGACAGGGAATCAGATGCAGCGAGCAAAAGTTTTACATGGGCAGATATCTTTTTTACGATCTATTTACTACAAATTGGGACTGAAAAACGTATGTACAAAAATCAAAGCCAAACACACTATGAATCCGATTTAAATGCCATTTTGTCTGATTTGATTTTTACTCGCATTCAGGAACCGGATAGTAAACGTTCTTCTTTTCAGTCTTCACAATCATTATTAGAAGCTCCTTCTTATGAGCTTCATGATGTCTGACGTGCTTTGAATGTATTGGCAGAAGAATGCGATGTGATACAATCCGAATCATATAAAAACAGTCCTTTTATAACCACAAGATATGATAAGGTTTTATAATTAATGACTGCAGTCCAGGCGGATGAAAACAAGCCATATCACTCTGCATACTCCCACGGTTCATAATAGCAACTTCCATCCGGTTCCCGAATTTCATCTACAATAGAAAAAGAAATATCGGCATCTTCAAAATCAAATAATTTTCCCGGAAAGTTTGATACAGTCGCACCTGTCAGATTAATAATGCTTCCGGATAACTGATGGAGCTCATCTGAGATCTGTGGTGATCTTTTCACTACATCAGCCGGCTGCCAGACAAAATACAGATTATTTAGAAAAATAATCAAAATTACCAGTTTTTGAACTACAAGATGCCATCCGGTTTGATATTTTAATTTAGAAAAAATTACAACTGCAAAAATTGCTGTCAGATATAAATACGGAGCATACCTGGCCCACCAGCTGTCCGAAATAAATAGTGTAAGACTGGCAATTAATAACATATTCATTCCAAAATAAATCCGGCTTCTCTTATCATCTTTCTCACATACAAAATAATAAAAAATCAGACCAAGAGATACAATAAGTATGCCGCTGAATAAAAGTCCAAAACCACTGATACGCATATCTGTTCCTGGCAATACAAATTCTTCTCCCGAGATAAAAAAAGGTACTTTCAGTGCTGGCAATTCCTCTGAGGATGTGTATGCTATATTGCCAAACCTGCCAAATGTACCATAAAAAAGTTTATACATACCGCTTTTTCCCTCAAAACCCCGTGGCGAATTTCCCGTTATAATATCGATATCGGATCCGGTTAATGGATAAGTAAACGACCCATGATCAAGAAAATTCTTTATATACGCAGGAAATCCAATCCATCCAACAGAAATCATTGCCAGAATAAAAAAACCTGCTCCTGTCCATATGGTTTCTCTCGAAAAAAGATTCAAACTGCATTTCCATTGATAAAATGAAAATAAAATATAATATGCTACACAATAAATTCCACCATATAACAGACCTGTAAATTTAATATTAGCCAATACAGACATCGAACAAACTATTACAAGCCAGGCAATCTTTCTTTGCTCCCTGTTCTCAGCATCCAGGAGCCGTGTCAGTCCCAGGATCAGTATAAACAAATACGAAAACAAAAATCCATCGACATAATAAGAAAAAATCTGAACAAAGCTGACCGGATTAACTACAAGCAGAATACTCACCATCACTGCCGTCCATTTCTTTATACCCTTACGGATCATATAAGGCGCAGCCAGACAAAAAAGACTTTCCATTGCCAACAGCTGATACACTTTACCGCATTCTATCTTTCCGGTTAGCGCATATATATTCGCTGCAAATATCCAGGATGCCTTTCCATAATGATCTATCCATATCGCGCAAGAATCAATTTTAGAATCATTAAAATATCCATTCACAAAAGACTGCGCCGATTCATATATCGGATTCCATCCATTTTTCAAACACCCGATTGCCATTTTATGATATGCATTACCATCCCAGTCAATACTATAGAGATGTCCGCAAATATATGTACCCGCCATAAAAATAAAGATACATATCACCGTAGTTAAAACTATATATTTCATATTATCTGACACCCAATAGCAGACAACCATACTCATAATCATTGCAATGAAACAATCACCGCCCCACACGGATCCGTTGGTCAATAATCTTGTTGTTGTAATTATTTCCAAACAAAATATAAATACAATCGTCATCAATCCTATATTTTCTACATTTTTATATACACGCATCTTTGACAACCTCATCCCATCTTTATCAATATCACTACAATAAATATAAAATACAAAAAATCCAGAGAATATAGCCAGTGATCAGCAGTATTAATAGTTTATCCTGTACAAGTACTTCTACCGGATCACCGTCTGAATTTCCTTCCACGACCAGACTGTATTTCATTAAAATAACCATAACATACGGTGTCGTCCACCGCATTCCTGTCATTTCAAACTCAATGGTCCAGAAAGAGTAAAACGTAATTAATAATGCAACACAAACATACATATTTTTATCTAAAAAATCATAACTATAGTATTTCAGTACATGTCTGGTATCCAGACTGTATCTCATTTCGTTTCGTCTTTTTCCAAGTCCCATATAGCATGCGCCCACCATAATCACAAAATACAGCCAGACTGATATGTCAGTATTGGTAATCATTGCTCCATAATAAATACGTATTACAAATCCAGAAGTCAGAATAACGATATCTGCCAATGGTTTATTTTTCATTCCAAAACTGTAAGACAGATTTAGAATAAAATAACCGATAATGTA
Organism: uncultured Eubacterium sp.; assembly: GCA_910577225.1. Lineage (GTDB taxonomy): Bacteria > Bacillota > Clostridia > Lachnospirales > Lachnospiraceae > Eubacterium_J. The sequence continues at coordinate 3,731 of CAJTMV010000054.1, forward strand.
TATACTTCCCCTTAAAAAGTTTCCTGTTAACAGATTCATAAAAACAGACAAAAATATACAGATAAACAGTATCCTCACAGTTGTTCCTGTTTTTATTTTTCCACTCGCAATCGGACGTTCTTTTTTTACCGGGTGTATACGATCTTTTTCAATATCCTTTAAATCATTTAAAATATATACGGCCGAAGAGATAAAGCAAAACGCCAGACTTCCCATACATGCCTGATAGAATTTCTCCTGATAAAATAAACTTTGCGCGAAAAAAAGAGGCACGAAAATCAATAAATTTTTTATATAATGTTTTGTTCGCAAAAGTTTTATGTATTTTTTCATAAACATCCTCTTCCTGATGAATTTTTTTCTTATTTCTTATTATCTTTTCTCTTTTTGAACAAGATTACTTTGTGAATATTTCTCCCAAAACTCTCCTTTAGCAACTTTAATCTGCGTGTACCTGGCGCCTGCTGGTATGTTTTTGAAAAAAAAATCAGCCATATGATGGATGTCTGCTCTTTATCCTCTATAAAATCGTGTATCTTTCTAAGTTCCTCTTCCTTTTTCTGCAATTTGCTTTCCAACCGTTTATTAACCTCTTCTTTCTCTTTGATTATTTCATTTAAACGATCTTCCTCTTTTTCTTTGCATTCCATCATACCGTTCAGCCGGGCTTCTTCTTTCTCCTTTACTTCAAGCAACCCGTTCAATCGCTGCTCTTCTTTTTCTTTTACTCTGATCACTCCGTTCAATCGCTGCTCTTCTTTTTCCTTTGCTCCAATCACTCCGTTCAATCGCTGCTCTTCTTTTTCCTTTGTTGCTATCACATCATTCAGCCGCTGTTCTTCTTTTTTTAACATCACAACATAATCTTTCCATGTTTGTGTATTATTTTCATACCGCTCAGACAACTGCCGGATCTCCTCAAACTGATGAATCTCCATCCCGCCTTTCTGTCTAAGCAGTTCATCCACCTGCTTTGCTGCGAATTCCGCCGCATCTGCCATCATTCTCATACGCCATCTGTCAATCGTTCGCTGATCTTTTTGATTCCACATCCAAAACGCTTCTGGCGGCGTTCCATTTGCTGTCTGATTGATAAACTGACATATCGTCTCTATCAGCCGGTTTTTTTCTTTTACATATCGTGTCTGATTCACTGGCGGATCTGTAATCTGAAAATCTGTCTCCTGATTCAGGTATTCGTTCGTAGAACATGTATACAATAATTCCGTAAAATGAGAATATCTCGCAACATCATCGCTTTCTTTATCAAGGATCAGCAATACCGGCGTACCAAGAGCCAGACATGGCAGCGCACAGTGCAATCTTTTAGTTACAACACAGGACGCATTCTGATAAATATCCAGTAACTCTTCCACCCTGTTCATACGCATTTCCCAGTTATCTGATTGCTGCTTATACTCTACCCGGTGCGACATACAGCGAATCTTACTATCTGTTCCATCTGTCTGTTCACACGCCTTTTCATATATCTGCTTCGATACATCTACAAGACAGATGTATTTCTCTGTGGTCTGCTTTCTTTGCCGTGACTGTAATGTTAACGTCATACAGCCGGAAAGGTATGCCTCTATCCCTCTTTGACACATGATATCCAGCGTACTTTTATCACGACATCCGATTGGTTCATATGCTTTTAAATAATCGTTTCCCACACCACACAAAAAACCATATCCAATCCCCATATAATCATTTTTTGAAAAATGCATAGAAACGCATAACGGCCAGATACAGCTGGCAGGCGGCCAGTTATATTTATGATGTAAAAACCAGCCGTTTAAAATAACGGCAACCGGTTCACTACAGACAAAATCACTAAGATGTTCGCGATCGATCAGATAATCTGTGCGTGGTAAAAACCGCATTGCTGCATAACTTTGAATATCGTCACCAATATTATCTGTATCTTTATAAAAAACAACACCATATTTCATAGTTTTCCTCATTTCACAATTCACTGTCTGTTTAACAGCAATCGGCTCCCGCGGTGAATATCAGTCCATTGATCCGCTCTTCTTTTTCTGCAATAACGTGGTTTAGTCGTGCGATTTCTTCGTCTTTTTGCAATACCGCAAGATCGATACGACCTATTTCTTCATCCTTTTGAAAAATAATCCGTTCCAGCCGTTGTCTCTCTTCTTCTGATAATTGCTGCTCTCTTTGTATCCGAATATCCCTTTGTCGTATAACAGAATTCAACCGTCCAGCTTCTGCTTCTTTCTCATCGATCACAAGTTGCAAACGCTCTGCTTCGTTTTTGTAAAACTGCAGTATCTGATCCTGCTGCAGTATTTCTTTTTTTATATATTTATCGCACACGACCTGTTGTTCCTGTCTCTTTTCGTTAGCGATCTCTTCCATTTTTCTTTGAAAATGTATTTCCATTTCTTCCTGTCTGAGTAATTGTTGTACATCTGGCACACCATTTTTCTGCCCTGTACTTTCTTTTTGTCTCGCATGGTCCTGTTTCCGTTTCCGATTTTGGATCTCCTGCCTTCTTTCAGCAAATTCCTCCTGTTCCTGTTCCATTTTGTGACGGCGCTGTTCATCTTCCTTTCTTTTTTGTCTTAATCTGCCCTCTTCCATGGTCGCCAGATAATACTTATGGACTTCTTTCGGTACCCCTTCCAGTCTGTTTTTCCCGTTCTCTATCCATATACTACGATCACAGATCTTCTCAATCTGATTGACCGCATGAGATACTATGACAATCGTTGTTCCGCTTTTTCTGATATCAAGCAGTTTTTCAAAACATTTCTTCTGATAGCTGACGTCTCCTACACCTAAGATCTCATCGATCAAAAGAATATCTGCATCTACGTTAATTGCCACTGAAAATGCAAGTTTCATATACATGCCAGACGAATACGTCCGAATCGGATGATGAATAAACTCTTCCAATTCGGAAAAACGCACAATCTCGTCCAGTCTGTTTTCAATTTCTCTTCTGTTTAGTCCAAATACAGACGCATTCAGATAAATATTTTCCATCCCACTTAAGTCCGGATGAAATCCTGCTCCCAGTTCCAACAGACTGGACACCCTGCCGTTCACCTGAATGCTGCCCTTATCCGGATAAATAATCTTTGTCAGGAGTTTTAAGCAGGTGCTTTTTCCACAGCCGTTTCTGCCAACCAGACCTACCGCTTCTCCTTTTTGCACATAAAAGTCCATCCCTTTTAGTACCCAGTAATCATGTTGTCTGCTGTTATGACTGAGTACTTTTTCTTTCAGACTTCTGTTTTTGTCAAAATAATTTTTAAATTTTTTATAGACGTCTTTTACTTCTATTGCGTTATCTGTATTCATTACCTCTGAAAACCTCTTTATTTTTATGAGCGCTGACGGATTCTCTGATTAGTTTCAAATATTGCTGTACCATATACCCGGATGCATACTGTGCTTTTTCCTCGTCCGTCAAATGTGCCGCCTTCTTATATGTATCAAAATGATCGATCACTCTTTCAAATGCACTGACAAGCTGTTTTTGATTTGCAGAATTTCTGCATACAGATATCCGGATCATATCCTCATTAGATGTAGTAATGATATCCGAATATGCTGGTGACACAATTTCACAGCTTTTTAAATAAGATACATCCATAGCATTGCCCACGTTCGTCAGCACCATCGGTTTTTCGCAACAGACAGCTTCCAGCACAGCGTTGCTGCATCCTTCCTGAAGTGTCGGCAATGTAAACAGATCTGCTGTATTCCTTAAAAAAGCGCCCATATATCTGTGTTCAAAATAAGGCACCACCTGCATCTGTTCTCTTGCACTGCTTTTTTGATATTCGCTTTCAAACTTCTGAAAATATTTGTTTTCTCTATTTCCAACAAACAATAACCTGACATTCGGATATTTTCTGATCAACTGCTCCATAACACCGATCATACCAATCTGATATTTGACTGGATAAAAAGAAGCTACGAAAGCAATCACAAAATCTGTCTTTTCTAATCCAAGCGATTCTCTTTTCAAATTGTCCGGCAGATATGCTTCCTCTAATTCTTCTATATTGATACCATTATAAATAACCTGCACATTCCCCGCGTCTGCATGTGTCCGCGCCAGGTAATAATTTTTTACAAGATTGGATACACAGACAATATGATCCATCGTATTCAAAAGTCTGCTGTATTGTTCCATCTGACTGTCACTTTTCCATGTATACACATTATGCATCGTATAAATCAGCTGCACACCACGCTTTTTCGCTTCTCTGCATCCAAATACATTATAGTGATAATGCAGAAGCGTGATTTTTTTTTCATCTAAAAACCTCGAAAACTTGTGAATATCATGATCAAATACAAACAAGTCCCCTTCCGCAATCTGTTGTGCCATAACACCCGTCTGATTTTCCTGGCACATCAGATACACCTGAATCCCCTGTTTTTTATATCCAAAATAAAGATTTAAGACAACCTGTTCCAGACCACCTTTATCAAATGTTGTAACGACCAGCCCAACTGCTGTCCTGACATTTTCCATCCATTGTTTTAATGTTGCTATTCCTTCCCTGTAAGTCTGCTTTAGCCGATTTAATGCCTGATCATTACTTTTGATCATTTCATGCCTTGTCTGTTCCGTTATGCAGATTCCATTCATAAGCTCTGTATATGACAGATATCGCACACCCAGCTGTACAAAATCCCCGATCTTTGCAGATTTAAACACCGGAATAATCCCATATTTCAGATATTCTACAATTTTCGTCGGACAGGCAACTTCATTGACCGGACTGTCGTCTCTTAAGACAAATCCAAAATCACAATCTTCATATTCCTGATACAATTCTTCTGGCGTTTTGGACTGCACTACAATCGTTTCCAATCCCGGACGTTCGCCCCACATGGAAAGAAATTGCTGAGGGTCTGGAACAAAGATTTTATAATGATATCTGGTAAGCGACATCTGCATCACCTGCTGCATCAGGTGTATATTCTGCCATGGCTGCATACCTCCGGCATATACGACTGATCTGTGTTCTTTTTCTTCCTTGTTATTCTCCAATCGCTTTTTCGGTTCTGTCTCCTGGAGCAAATCGCTATTTAATATCGGAATGATTATCATCTCCGCTTTTATAAACGGATATTTTTGTCTGAGATAACGGCCCATGGCATCTGTTACGACTACAATCACATCTGCTTTCTCAGCTAATACCCGTTCGATATTTTCAGCCAGCCCTCTGCCTGTCTCACTGCCAGACAATGCGTATTCTTCTACGACGGCGCCATGCACGTCCCAGACATGCCGTACCTGTTCGTAGTCAAAGATCTGCCATAATTCACGACACGTACGATCTTCCATAAATCGCAGCAGGCTATGGATATATGTCCTTTGACATATTTTGACAAGCTCCAGAATCAGATTCAGCTGCTGCGAATCCGTACTGTTAAATACAATATATCCATGCAGTTCATCGATAATATCAAACCGCATCTGCTGACAGTCGACTCCTTCATCATACAAATAAATCCGGCACATTTCAGACAATACCGTCGTATCGATCGCTTTTACACGCTGTACATATCCATCCTTTTCATTTTCTCTGTTATACATCGGCGCAAACACGCAGACTGGAGAATGTCCATTCTTATCTGCCGACGCGATCAGTTCATAAATTCGCTGCATTTCAGATAATATATATTTTTGTCTGGTATGCTGACTTCGGATGCGATTTATTTTCTGTATACCCGCATGTGGTATCTGTCCTGTTTTTCTTTTTAGCTTCGCCCATATCATATACAACAACTGACTCATGGAATAACAACGTTCACCGTCTGTTGCATGATCTGTCTGTGCCGAAAAAAAACGAATGGCTTTTCCCCAGTCTTCCATCAGTTGTTCGATCTGCAACATAGAAGCGTCAATCTGCCGTCTTTGCCAGTCCAGCTGCTCCTTATCCAGTAAAAAATCCATATCCTGCCTGCAGGATTCCAGCAATTTATATGTTCGATCTCTCCATTCACAGTTCCATTTTTTTTCAAATCGCTCCCTGTTTTTGTTTGCAATCACCTGCCTGTCTGCCATTTTCAGCTTTGCAAAAGAACCGCTGCCAAAATGATGAATAAAGCAGTCTCTTGCAATTACAATCTGATATCCTGCCTTTAGCACACGCATACAATAATCATCATCTTCATAGGATCCTGGAAAAAACTGCTCGTCCAGCAACCCCGTTTGTTCAATGACTGTCCTCTTGAAAACAACAGCAAAAAAAGTAACAAGATCACTTTTTGTCATGTAGCCATAATAACTTTTCCGGCGTTTCTGCGCAAACTGATTGACTTTGTCAAATGCACGAAAGTCCTCCTGCACTGTGTAATCGATTTGAATCGTCTGCTCATTTCCTGCAGCATTTGTAACAGGCCCTGTCACATCACAATCCTTTTCTATCAGAATATCCAGCCAGTCATCCGTTACGATAACGTCAGAATTCAGCAGGCAGATATGTGTAATCTCAGAATCCTTTAAAAATTCCTGGATCACCACATTGTTTCCTCCGCTAAATCCAAGATTTTTTTCAACATCATAAAATCTAAATTCCTTGTCCGGATATTCATTTTGCAATCTTTTTACGAGCGCTTTGCATCGTTTTTTTTCTTTTGGAACGGATCCGTTATCAATTACGCCAATCGCGTACGTGATTTTTGTTTTTGCTTTTAATATGCTTTGCAACGTAAGTTCCAGATAATTACCAGCATTAAAGCTAATAATGACGATTCCTGCTTTTTTCATTTCTACCTGCTCCATTTTGTTATCTGACGATGACAAATCCGATTAGATCTGTGCATAAACGGCCAGATATTGATTTATCATCTGCTCTGTTGAAAAATGTTTATGTGCATATGCCGCAATTTCTGTCTGTTTCTGTTTCCAGTACGGTTCGTGTTCTATCATTTCCAGCATCGCCGATACCAGCTGTTCCATATTTTCGTTTATTCCTGCATGCATATCATTTATGAGAGAAATGTCCGAAATACTTCCAATATTTTTGATTGGATTGTCGATTAAAATCCCATTACGTCCTCCTGCCGTCAGCTCTACGCCACTGCCACACCATGAATGTATAAGCGGCAGACCGCAGCATAAAGCCTCTGTCGCCGACATGCTCCATCCTTCATAATAAGAATCAACCAGATATACATCAGATGCATACATCAGATCGGCTATCTGCTCCTGAAAACCTGTCATCATAACCCGATCATTTAAACCTCTTTCACTAATCACGCTCCGCAGCTTCCATTCGTATTCCACATCCGTTACTGCACCTGCCAAAACAAGCGCCACTGGTCTGCTGATACAGCTGGTCAGAATTGAAAGCGCCCGAACTGCTCCGATCTGATTTTTTCTTGGATCGATACTGCCTGCCATTAAAAATACAAATGCATCACTGGCTATTCGAAACTGCTGACGTATCTGCTTTCTGTCTTTTTGTAACTTTGACAGTCGTCTTCCGGTATTTCCTATGACACAAATCGGAACAACATGCCTGTGCTTTTGTTCCAGGGATCCTCTATACATTTTCTGTATAAAAATATCTCTCACACAATCCGAAACAGCTATATAACAGCAAATGTCATGCATCTTATTTCTTTCCATCGCTATCCTGCCCGGTGTCAGATAGACATACATATTATGAATCACTTCGATCACCGGGATTTTCTGTTTATTTATAATATCTGTAAAATCAGAAACACTATGTGTATTCACCAGATATGGTCTGTTCACGGACAGGTATTCCGCAAATTTTTTACGATTTCCATAAAACGAAACGACTGTGATATGCCGCCGCACAAGCCGTCTGGCTATCCTGCCACCCTGATAAACGCAAAAGACTTTCACCGCTATCCGTCGTTTTTGATACTCTAAAGCCAGTAACTGTACAACTTCTTCCAAACCTCCCTGATGCAGATAATCTGTCATCAATGCGATATAAGACGGAAATTTTACATTACTGTTTCTTTCAGGAATCGACAGAACCAGATTATTCATACCATACCGATTGGATTCGTATCTGGCTCTGGCATACATTCTTCCTGTAATTTTTCGGGTATCTGCTATTTTTTGCATATTCAAATTTTTAGCAATCAAACGATCCTGTCTCTTTTGTTTTTCATCTACTTTTAAATCGTATCCTCCAATAAACAGCGGCATGCGTATACCGAAGATTCTTAACAATACTTTTACTGCCAGTTTTACTTTCTGTACCGGAGGAATAATCCGAAATTTCCGCCATAACGCCCAATAGCTTTTTCCCATCTGTGTTTTCCTGTCATGATTTTAATCCAAATTTTTGTATCAAAGTTCTTCTACAAATCGTTTCTGCAGTTTGCCAAATCCCCAAAAACCTGCCGCTAAAAACAACATGCCAACTCCAAAAGCACTTCCGATATTTTTCAGATCGGGCAGCTGCCTGTAATATAAAATATCTTTGTAACACAAAATAATACCAGTCATCGGATTCATATAGATCAGAGATCTGTACTGTTCTGGTATAACTGTTACTTCGTATAAAATGGGTGTCAGATACATCCACGCCATCGATAAAATACCCAAAATATGCTCCAGATCCCTAAAATAAACCGTCAGTGCCGAAGTTAGCATCGTAATGCCGACTGCCAGCGCATACTCGACAATCATTACGATCGGAAGCGCCCAAAGAATACTGATTTTTATTCCAAATCCGCTTACTATTAACACGGCAAAGATTACGAGAAACGTAAGCAGCATATTTACAAATGCACTTGTAACATAAGAAATCGGCAGCACCTGCCTTGGAAAATATATTTTTTTAATCAGATTTTCCTGCCCTGTCACTGATGAGGCTCCTCCAGTCAGAGAAGTGCTAAAAAACATCCACGGCACCAGACCTACAAATAAAAAAATATAAAAATGATCGACATTTGTAGGAAACAGTACAGAAAATACTATCGTATAAACAATCAGCTGAAACAATGGATTTAAAAACGTCCAAAAGAATCCTAAGATCGTTCCTTTATAACGTCCTCGGAGATCTTTTCTGATCAGGCTGAATATCATTTCCCGATACTGATACAATTCTTTTATCGTATTCACTGATGCTTTCATCCTTTCAGACTCCGTTTCCATTCTGTAATCGCTTTTACAATTCGCTCACAGGCATGTCCATCGCCATATGGGTTTACAGCCTTTGCCATTTCCTCATACGCTTCAGACTGCTCGATCAGCACTGTCGCTTCTCGTATAATCGTTTCTTTCTCTGTGCCGGTCACTCGGACAGTTCCAGCCGCAGCCGCTTCAGGCCTCTCGGTTTCCGTCCGCAATACAAGCACCGGAACGCCACAGGCAGGCGCCTCTTCCTGCAGTCCTCCCGAATCAGTCATGACCAGAAAACTACGACTGATCAGATTGTGCATATCCTCCACATCGATCGGCGCAAGCAGATATACATTAGATATATTTTCCAATATCTGCCTGGCAGTAAGCTGTACTTTTGGATTCAAATGTAACGGATAAACAAATAGCATATCCGGATATCTCTCTGCCAGTGTTTTAATCGCATCGCAGATCTGTTCCAGTGGATGTCCCAGATTCTCCCTCCTGTGCGCAGTGATCAATACACATCGTTTTTTATCCAAATCGATTGTCCGCAACGTTTTATCTTTGAACATATAGTCTTTTTTTACAGTCGTCCGGAACGCGTCGATAACTGTATTACCTGTCACATATATATGGCCTGAAGCATGTTCCCGTTCCAGATTTTCTCTGTTTCCGAATGTTGGTGCAAAATGCAGCTGTGCAATTCGTCCAGTCAGACTCCGGTTCATCTCCTCTGGAAACGGCGAATATTTATCGTACGTACGCAATCCCGCTTCTACGTGTCCAACTGGTATCTGCTCATAAAAAGCTGCCAGGGCAGCTGCAAATGACGTAGTCGTATCTCCATGTACCAATACAAGATCAGGCTTTTCCTTTACAAGTACTTCACGTACTCCATTTAGCACATCTGTCGTAATCGTCGTTAACAGCTGCTGCGGACGCATAATATTCAGGTTATACTGTGCCTGAATGCCAAAAATATCCATCACCTGTTCCAGCATCTCTTTGTGCTGGCCCGTCAGGCAGACAACGCACTCGATCTCCTTTTGCTGACGCATTTTAAGCACTAGCGGACACATTTTCACTGCTTCCGGTCTTGTTCCAAACACTAACAATACCTTTATCCTCATCATTTCCTCCCATTGTTTGTACCATCTGTCTTTCTTAGCTGCCGTAATATTTTTCCAAGGCGGACTGTTTTTAACAACCGGCTGCTTTATCTGTAAATGTTCTCAGACTTTTCTGGTCTGGCAACAATCATTTCAGCCCGCGATTACATCCCTTATCTGAAATCGCATTATGGGAAAAGACTTTCTACCGCTGTATATCCTCTGACAACTCATACAATGTAAGAGTCTGGAGAATCTGTTCCAGAAAAGCGGCTCTGCAGCCCCAGGTATTACCGCTTACAAACCGGTCGTATGCCTCTTTTGTCGCAAACGGCGGCTCTAATTTTGCACAGAGAAGCTGCTTTAGCTCTTTCTCATCAGAATACAAATACACATAGTCCGCAAACTGCTCTGTTTCCATACTCCTTCGGGCAATGACCGGCTTATTAAATGCCAGATATTCATAGATTTTCACCGGATTGATCGTATCCAGCAGCTTTCCCTTCCGAAACGGATACAGACAGACATCGCTTTGTGCAATATAAGCGCCGATTTCTTCTTTTGGAACTTTTCCCGTATAATGCACATTGGACAGCCGCACCTTTTCTCCTGTTACCGGCCCGACGAGCGTAATTTTATCGTTTCCATGCGTGGCCATACACCGGATGCTGTCATAGTCAAACCACTCCGCTATCGTTCCGACATATAAAAAATTCCGGACACCTGCCTTCCCGAAAAGCAGAGAACTGCCCGCATCATCTCCCTGCAGAGCATCGGAGAGCAGATACTTCTCCCCGTTATCTTCCTGCCAGCCATCGGACGGCAGATAATTTTCCCCATAATTTTCCGGCAGAGCATTGGGCAGCAGATATACGTGATCACGCAGACCTTTCATCTGTTCATACAGCTTTTTTGCCGATGTCAGTACAATCTGCGCTCTGGCACAGATCCATTTTTCCGCGCAGATTAAATACCGCCTTGTCAGCCAGTCCCGGGTAAGAAGCACATTGTTGTCCATCCGGTCATAAACCACCGGTATATGCGGAAAGCATTTTACCAGATCATATCTGCCGCAATAGCCGACCCATATCAGATCAAACCGGATCCGCATGCGTCTGATCTGCGCCGCTTCGTATCGGATACACAGACGCATCCGGTCAAATACCTTTAACTTATATGGCAGGCTTGCCCTGCCGCTCAGACGGATCCGGTACAATGAACGGGAAATCCTGCTGCTTTCCGCTGTACACATCGTTCGGGCACTGCTGCGCGCAAGCACAGATACGGTCGGCTCGACATACCAGACACAGTGTTTTTTTGCCAGCTCCTCTGCAAGATACTGCGGCCTCTGCTTCAGATAATCAAAAGCTACCGGCGCCAGATATAAAATATTCATTTTCGCATCTCCTGCCCTGTCATATGCAAAAACCACTTCAGCCTTTCTCTGAAATCCCTGTACCGGATACACCTGATCAGATAAAGCAGCACCCGGTAGATATAAAGCGGCCGGATCTGCCAGTGGCCGACATGCAGATAATTTCTGCAGTAATAAATCTCACTTCTGACATTGTGTGCGAATGAGAACGCCTTCTGATAGCGGGTGCTTCCCCCATGCAGGTGCCTGACCACTGCCGCAGGATAATAGACCGTTGTAAACCCAGCTTCCTCCATACGGATCCCAAGCATCAGCTCCTCCTCGTACAAAAGCGGGTATTCATCAAACGGTGTCACAGCCTCTGCGCATGCCCTGGACATCATAAAACAGCACCCGTGCACGGCATATACGCGAAAACGCTTCTCATAATCCCTGTCATATCCGAAATAACGGGCATATCGTTTTGGAAACAATACATGCAGCCGCGTGCGTACCAGATACTTTTCCGTCAGTCCGGTCTTCTGACACAGACAGTTTCTTGTAAGTCTTCCCCTGATATCCAAAATCTTCGGACCGACAATTCCGGTTTTGGGATACCGTTTCAGATACGCTGTCATCTTCCAGATACTGTCTTTACAAAAACAGATGTCATTGTTCGCCACCAGAATATATGCACAGCCCAGAGCGAGCGCCTTTGCAATTCCCGCGTTGTTTCCTGCGTTATACCCCAGGTTTCTTTCATTTCGCACCAACTGTGCCCTGCATGCCCGCAGCAGATCCTGCAGATCATACGCCGGATTTGTCCGTGAGGCATTGTCTACCAACAATACCACATACGCATCCCGCGGTGGGTAGCGGCGGATACTTTCCATGCACCTGCGTGTATCTTCCCAGTTTTCATAATTTAAGATCACTATTCCTGTCATGATTTCTTTCCTGTCTGTATCTTATACCCGCTTTAAAACATCTGCCTGTTTTCCTGGATGTTCTGCCTGCAGATATCTGCCTGTCATCTGTCCTGACGTATGCATGGTACGGTCTGTCAGACTGCGTAACGACTCTTTCTGATCCATGCCATGAGCTTTCGCGGAATCATTCCTGCCAGCAGCGGCTTTAGCACATAGCGGACATTTCCCTTTAAAATGCCAAGCCTGCGGAATCCGTACAGACGCGTTACACATTCACAAAACCGGTACCGGTATTTCCGCTTCCGATATGCATTCTGATCTTCCTGGTAGTCGATCAGCGGCATCTGCATGTTATATCCGCGCAGGCCAAGGGCATACAGCCGCATAAAAAGCTCGTAATCCTCCGCACGCAGATACCGGCGCGACTTCTGATATCCTCCGGCTGCCGCAAATGCCTCCCTGCGAAACATTACGGACGGATGAATAAACGGTGAGGTCGGAAGAAACGATGTCCTGCCCGGAACCTCTTCCATACGCCGCTCTCCCCAGACACCATGCGCCCCGGTCAGCCTTGCATTACATCCGACAAACGCATATTCCGGATGAGCCTTTAAAAATGCCGCCTGCTTTTCCAGCCGGTCAGCCCCTGAAATATCGTCTGCATCCATACGAGCCAGATATCTGCCAGACGCACAGGCAATGCACCTGTTTAACGACGCTGCCAGTCCCCGGTTCTTCCGGTTTCTTATCCGTCTGATTCTTGCGTCTTTTTTGCAGCAGCCACGCAGCCAGTCTGCATAATCCGCGTCAGACCCGTCGTCGCAAATCAGTAATTCAAAATCGGTAAATGTCTGTGCAAGTATGGAATCGATGGCCCTTGCAGCATATACCGGATTGTCATTATAAGTCGCCATCAGTACAGAAATCTCTGGCATTTTTGTCTCCTTTTTGCCCGTAACCTGGCCTTCTGTAACGATTCCCTGTATTCATGCTGATAAATTCTTTTCATCAGATATGGTTCATCTGCTGATAAATTCTTTTCATCTGTCTGCTTACTGCCTGATTACTGTATTTTTTAACTTTCTCCAGATTTTGTCTGATCTGTCTGTTCCGCTCCCGCTCATCGTTGAGCAGACGCCCCAGTATCTGTACCAGCAAATCCGGACGGTCTGGCGGAAAGCGATATTTCTCCGCGATCAGCTCCGCGTTCCCCCGGATATCCGATACCGCGCATGCCGTTCCTGCCGCCATGGCCTCCAGCAGCGCGACAGGCATCCCCTCTCTGAGAGATGGAAACACAAACACATCCGCGCTCTGATAAACCACGGACAGATCCTCCTGAAATCCCGGCATGCGGATACGACCGGCAACTCCGGTTTTTAACGCATAATGCCACAGTTCCTCCCGCAACGCTCCCTGTCCGCAGATCAGATAATAAATGTCCCTGTCCGGCAGACGCGCCAGTGCATCCAGAACCATCCTGTGATTTTTTCCTTTATTCAGTTCTCCGACAGACAGAACCAGCTTTGCTCCCTTTGGAATGTTATATTTCTGATATACCGCTTTTTTTGCGCATGCTTTTGCGTCGCATTCCATGACATCCGCTTCTGCAGGCGCATCCGCAAACAGTTTCCCGTACCGGAAGGTCGCAATCCCGACACCCGGAATCCGGTGGATGCTGCCGGCACACAGTTTTCTTTCTGCAAGCCTGTAATCTTCCTGATTGACCGTAATCAGCACATCCGTCTGATATGCCAGCAGCTTTTCCGCCGAATAATACAGCAGCCAGTTTTTTAAGGGAGCACCCTTATAAAAATGAAAGCCGTGTGCAGTATAAATGACCCTGACATTTTTCCGGTACGCGGCAGTTCTTGCCAGCGCGCCTCCAACTGGGGAATGGCAGTGGAGCCAGTCAAAGTGATATCGCGCCAGCAGCTGTTTTATCTGTATATATGCCCGCACGCAGGTCACCGGATTGCGGACACTCCTCGGACAATCCCACTGATGCAGTATGATATGCATGTTTCGCAGATCTGCCCGTAACTTCAGCACCCGCTTTTCGTCACACGTATTGCCTTCCCTGAAATTACATGCCACATGCACCTCGTATCCAAGCTCCTGCAGCAGGACCAGATTCTCTCTGTTAAACTGGTCGATCATCGATGCCACCGATGCAGCCATCAACACGCGCTTACGCTTCATTCATAATCTCAGCTACCGACTTCATAATCTTTACATACATCGTATAGCTGTCCGTATCCTTCTGTTTCCTGCCATCCTCTCCCTGCGCGGGCTCCCACATGTCAAGGATGGTTTCCGACGGACTGGCAATCCCCCACAGCAGCTCATCTGCTCCCGTCTCCAGAGCCGCACAGATATTTACAAAGGTATCCAGACTCATAATCCTCGTGCCGCGCTCAATATGCCCTAAAAATGACATGCTGATCCCGCATTTTTTCGCCAGTTCATCCTGCGACCATTCCCGCACTTTTCTGATCTGACGGATGCGGTTTCCCATCTTTCCATAATCCAGTTCTCTCATATATTCCTCCATTCTCCGCCGCTGTCTGACCGTAACGGCGGCAGAATCAGACTGCCGTATCAGATACATAACATTTTCTTATAATTTGTTATGAAAAATACCTGTCTGAAAAGTGCCGGAAACACTGATAAAATAAGAAAATTATGATGATTCCTACAGATTTTTCACAAACGGAAATGATTACAATCGTTTCATATGCAGATTTACATCCGTCTTTGAAATATGGATAAACAGTTGAATTTTTTGTAGATTTTGACTTCTGTTTACAGAATCAGACGATAAGATTTGGTAATTACTGCCAATTTTTTGAATGGTATTGCAAAATATGAAAACTTGTTATAAAATACTTGAAGATAACATTTTATAAGAAAATGTTGTTTATCAGAATTTTTTACTGCATCGCCAGGATGGATAATCCTGGTTATAAAGAATGAAAGTAAAAGCAGGACGCTCCATTTTAGAGCTCCTGCTTTCATAATTCTCCGTTTGATCAGTATCTGCCTCTCAATCCCCGACGTTCTTCAATTTTCCTCAATTCCATACATCTTTTTTCCACAGTTCTTCTGCCTAAAACGAAAGATGTTAAAATATTTCTCATTTCACAGAATTTTTCACTGTTGCAGCATCATTTACATGTACAAGAGACAGCATTTGCAGCCCCTGGTAAAACAGGAACACAACCAATAAATTCATCATTTTCAGAAAATCCGGAATTATAGCGCGTTCAAAATATTGCGCGATAATTGTAACATGCATAAACTGTTCCTCTGAGCCTGTGGCAATAACCTGACCTGTATTACTGATGGCATAATAAATATCATTGAAAACAGAATTCTCTATGACTCCATGATACCATTCCAACGCAAAGCCGATCGCAACGATACATAACGCACCAGCCACAGTGTGTAAAAACAGCTTCTTTCTTTCAATTTCCCTCTCAGACATTTGCCGCTCATTTTTCCTGCCCTGCAGGATAACATAGAATAAAATACCCATAAATGCTGACCAGATCAGGCTGCTGTATGTCGGGTAAAAAGCATCTACATGATCCATCGGCATTCCCAATGACGGGTCATAAGATACGCTACGTATAAAATAACCCATATACGGAACAAGGACGAGAAGATACGCAATTAAAATACAGGCGATGCATTTGAAACATTTTTTCATAAAATACTCCTTTCCAGAAAAATGAATGACTATCCATTCTTAAAAAATATAATCTCAATAAACCTGAATTATTCACGGAATAACAGCATTAACTGCTGAAACCCGCATAGTTACTGT
>CAJTMV010000055.1 GCA_910577225.1 uncultured Eubacterium sp.
CCCTGCCGCCGGTTCCGGGTTCCTGCCAGCGGTCACGGACACGTCCGCGCAGCCATATCAGCCACCTAAAAGTCATTTGTGAATTTCTTATGAATTCTCTTTATGTATCTGTCACCTTATGTTATAATAGAAATGTTTGATACATAAACGATACGCAGAAATCTGTTAGATATGGAGCGAACAATGAGAAAAAAAGAGCAAAAAAGGCTTTTGCCTGTAGAATACGTGATAGCGGCCATACTTGTACTGGTCATTGTAGCTGGCGTATGGATGGCGATGCGTGCAGATGCGGGGAAGAGGAAACGTGTGGAAGGAACGTATTCCTGTGAGTATCTGGTGAACGGAAAAAAGGAGCAGTCGGTGGTTGTGTATTATAAGTTCGATGCGGACCAGGGTACTTATGAAGAGGTTTGGGGAGAGCGGTCTTTGATGACAGGCAGTTATACGATAGAAGGAGATATTGTGACGCTTGTGTCGGACGGTAAAGAAGAGATCGGGGCAGAGAGCGAGACAATGACATGCTATCTGGAAGGAGATCTGTTGATTCCGCACAATTATATTTATGAAGGAACAGTTCCCGAAGAGGATGTATTTGATGCGCAGTGTACGATGACGGATTCCGCGGGACAGGAATATGTGGCAGAATTTTCCAAAGACGGCGGTTATACGTATACGATCAGGGGAATGGCGGGAGGAGACGACAGCGTTCTCAAGGGTACGTATGAGCGTGAGGGAAACTTTTTGCACCGGAAGAATGACGACGGGGCGCCATTAACTGATTTTTATATTTATCAGGGAAAGCTGGCAGGTATTTTCTATACGAAGGAGTAGCATATGAACAATATCTTTAATTATGACAATGGATTTTTCAGAGTGGTAAATAAGATTGTCGACGGTTTCTGGGCAAGTATTTTATGGATGATTTTTAGTCTGCCGATTGTTACTTGCGGCGCGTCAACGACAGCGTTTTATTATACGGTGCATAAATCCCTGCGTGGGAACAGAGGCTATATATGGAGGAGCTTTTGGGGTTCGTTTAAGTCGAATTTTAAACAGACGACAAAAATCTGGCTGATTCTGCTTGTGATATTTGCGTTTTTGTATGCAGATCACCGGATTATGTTTGCATTTTTGGAACAGGGCTCCAGACTGGGAGTATTGTATTATTTCTTCTATTTCCTGATGTTTTTTGTGGCAGTCTGGTGCGTCTATATATTTGCTTATTCGGCCAGATTTGAAAATGGTCTGAAAGATACGATGAAAAACGCGGGGATTATCGCGCTGCTGCATCTTCCGTGGTCGGTTGTGGTGCTTGTATTAATGATAGCAGGATCTCTGCTGGTGTATATTTCGCCGATTTCGATTACGTTTGTACCATCAGTAGTTATGTATCTGTATGATATGTTTCTGGAAAAAATTTTCCGCAAATATATGACAGAGGAAGATTTGAAAAAAGAAGAAGAGCTTGACTGGGGAAATCATTTTTAAATCCGTACAGACAGGCATTTATCAATCTGGTTTTGAGCAGTAGGACCAAATGTGATCTGCTCAAAACCAGATTTTGCGTCTGATGGAACACAGAATTGTTCCGATGTTTTTTTAATGGTGAAACAGCCGTATTCCGGTAAATGCCATGACCATCTGATGTGCGTTGCATGCGTCGATTACATCCTGATCACGTTTGGAGCCGCCCGGCTGTGCGACATATTTTACGCCGCTTCGAAAAGCCCGTTCGATATTATCGCTGAATGGGAAAAATGCATCGGAGCCGAGCGTAACGTCTGAGTTTTGACGCAGCCAGGCACGTTTTTCTTCTGCGGTAAATACCGGAGGCTTTACGGTAAACGTATTCGCCCACACGTCGTCGCCAAGTACGTCCATATAGTCTTCGCCGATATACAGGTCGATGGCGTTGTCACGGTCTGCACGTTTGATATCGTCACGAAACTGCAGGTTCAGTACCTGCGGAGACTGGCGCAGGAACCAGTTGTCTGCTTTTGTGCCGGCCAGTCGGGTGCAGTGAATACGTGACTGCTGTCCGGCGCCAATACCGATTGCCTGTCCGCCTTTTACATAACATACGGAATTGGACTGTGTATATTTCAGGGTAATCATCGCAATTGCGAGATCGATACGGGCAGAATCCGGCAGTTCTTTGTTTTCTGTTACGATATTCTGGAAAAAATCGCGGTCGATCTGCAACTCATTGCGGCCCTGTTCAAACGTAATACCGAAGACATCTTTTTGTTCAACCGGTGCGGGCGTATAGGAAGGATCGATTTCGATGACGTTATAGGCGCCGCGTTTTTTTGTCTTTAGGATCTCAAGAGCTTCTGGTTCATAGCCGGGAGCAATGATGCCGTCAGAAACTTCGTGTCTGATAAATTCAGCGGTTGGAATATCGCAAGGATCGGATAACGCGATAAAATCGCCGAAAGAAGACATGCGGTCAGCGCCTCTGGCACGTACATAAGCGCTTGCCAGCGGGGAATAGCTGATATCGTAGGCGTCAGCCTGGCAGATCTTTCGGTCCATTTCGGTTAATGGAAGTCCGACGGCAGCGCCGGCTGGGGATACGTGTTTAAAAGAAGTGGCAGCCGGCAGACCGGTCGCTTTTTTCAGTTCGGTAACGAGCTGCCAGCCGTTGAAAGCGTCCAGATAGTTAATATATCCTGGCTTGCCGTTTAACACCCGGATCGGAAGATCAGAGCCGTCTTTCATAAAAATTCTGGAAGGCTTCTGATTTGGGTTGCATCCGTATTTCAGTTCTGATTCATTCATAGTGGGTTCTCCTTTTTGTAGTGATAGTGACCTGTTAGAGGATATTACTGATTCTGCCTGCAATTATAAAAGAGGAGGGAACGTTTGTCAATCGTTACTGTTTTGCCGTAACCGTTCCATGGGTGATCGGAACGGTTGCGTTTTCCTGCAGTGTTCGTGCAGGATATTAAAAAAAATACTTTCCTTATAAGAAAAGATGTGTTATACTAGCTGACAGGCGTATGACAGATACGTTTGGATACAAAGCATGCAGGAATTCTGATTCCACCAGTATGAAATTGAAAGGAGAATATTTATGAAACACATTAAGACTTTAAATACCAGAAAGTTGCAGAATACAGTAAAAAAAGGCGGTTGCGGAGAATGCCAGACATCCTGCCAGTCTGCATGTAAGACATCCTGTACCGTAGGCAACCAGACCTGCGAGCAGAATAAATAACATACAGGAAATGTATGGAGCGTGTTTAAAAATTGACTTTTGTAAGCGGTTTCCAGCCTGCAGGCGGAGATTTTACCAGAAGCAGATTTTTAAACACGCTCCGGATATTGTAAGAAAGTTAACGATTAAGATCAGCAGAAAGACCGTCCGCCACGCGTGCGGTCATTTGTGCGTTTCATGCTAAGGAGGATTGAGCAGGCGTTGAATCATCAGGTTCATCAATATAAAAATAACGGTTATAATATCGTTCTGGATGTGAACAGCGGCGCGGTGCATGTGGTGGACGACGTTGTCTATGACGTACTCGCACTGTATGAAACATGCTCGAAACAGGAGATTGCCGACCGGCTGAAAGATACGTATCCGGTTCATGAAGTGGCAGAAGCATACGAAGAGATTACAGAGCTGAAACATGCGGGAGAACTGTTTACAGAGGATGAGTATCAGGATTATATCACTGATTTTAAAAACCGTCAGACTGTTGTAAAAGCGCTTTGTCTGCATATTGCGCATGACTGTAATCTGGCGTGTCGGTATTGCTTTGCGCAGGAAGGGGAATATCACGGACAGCGGGCGCTGATGAGCTTTGAAACTGGTAAGGCAGCTTTGGATTTTCTCATTGCGAATTCAGGCAGCCGCAGAAATCTGGAGGTGGATTTTTTCGGCGGAGAACCGACCATGAATCTGGACGTGGTCAGGCAGCTGGTGAAATATGGCCGGGAGCAGGAGAAAATTCATAACAAAAATTTCCGGTTTACTCTGACAACCAATGGGGTATTATTAAATGAAGATATTATGGAGTTCGCCAATCGGGAGATGGCGAACGTGGTATTGAGTGTAGACGGCAGGAAAGAAGTGAATGATCGTATGCGTCCGTTTCGCAGCGGAACCGGCAGTTATGATCTGATCGTGCCGAAATTCCAAAAGTTTGCAGAGAGCAGAAACCAGGAAAGATATTATGTAAGAGGTACGTTTACACATCACAACCTGGACTTTTCCAGGGATGTGCTGCATCTGGCGGATCTGGGATTTAAGCAGATTTCCGTGGAGCCTGTGGTGGCGCCGCAGACGGAAGATTATGCCATTCGGGAAGAAGATCTGCCGCAGCTGTTCGAAGAATATGACGCGCTGGCAAAAGAAGTGATACGGCGGAAAAAGGAAGGCCGCGGGTTTGAGTTTTTCCATTTTATGATCGATCTGGAAGGCGGCCCGTGCGTGGCAAAACGATTGTCCGGATGCGGTTCCGGAACGGAATATCTTGCCGTAACGCCATGGGGAGATTTGTATCCGTGCCACCAGTTTGTCGGGAATGAAAAATTTCGGATGGGTAATGTAAAAGACGGCGTGCAAAATATAGAACTTCGCGATATGTTCAAAAGCTGTAACGTATATGCGAAAGAAACATGCAGGGATTGCTTTTCAAGGTTTTACTGCAGCGGAGGCTGCGCAGCAAACGCATATCATTTTCATGGAGATATTCATGAATCGTATGATATTGGGTGCGCCCTGCAGAAAAAAAGAACAGAGTGTGCGATTATGATAAAAGCTGCTCTGGCTGAAGAATCATAAGAAACAGTGTTTCGTACCACAGATATGATTTTGTATTTTAAGGAAGGGATAAAACAATGAAAAAAGGAAAAGGCATAACGATACTTTGTATTGTTCTGGCCTGCATACTGGGTCTTGGATACTATGCATCGATCATCCTGTCTTCCACAGGACGCGGTGAGAACCAGAATATTACATTAGGTCTTGACCTGGCTGGCGGTGTCAGCATTACGTATCAGATTGTAGATGAGGGAGCGACGGCGGAGCAGATCAGCGATACGGTGTATAAGCTGCAAAGACGTGTGGATGACTATAGTACAGAGGCGCAGGTGGCGAGAGAAGGCAGCGACCGTATTACAGTTGCCATTCCGGGCGTAACGGATGCCAATGATATACTGGAAGATCTGGGTACGCCAGGTTCTCTGGAGTTCCAGGATCCGGATGGAAACGTCGTACTGACCGGCGATGATGTGGCCAATGCGACGGCCAGATATGTGACGCAGGACGGAAGAAATCAGGCGATTGTAGAGCTTACGTTTACCGATGATGCGGCAGAAACATTTTCGGATCTGACAGCGAATAATATCGGGAAAAACATTCCGATTGTATACGACGGAGAGATTATAAGCAATCCGACGGTCAATCAGAAGATCAGCGGCGGTACGGCGTCGATCGAAGGCATGGAATCTTTCGAGGCTGCGGAGACGCTGGCGTCACAGATTCGTATCGGTTCTCTTTCCCTTGAGCTGGAAGAGCTGACATCCCAGGTGGTTGGCGCATCGTTAGGACAGGAAGCGATCTCGACGGCGCTGACTGCGGCTGCAATCGGACTGGCTCTGATTATTATATTCCTGATTGCGTTTTACTGGATTGCAGGGGTTGCGACATCTCTGGGACTGCTTGTCTATACGACGTCTGTGGTTGCGGTTATTTATCTGTTTGAAGTTACGCTGACGCTGCCGGGTATCGCTGGTATTATTCTCGGTATCGGTATGGCTGTCGATGCAAATGTGGTAATTAACGCGCGTATTAAAGAAGAACTGGCGCTTGGCAAATCTACCGGTGCGGCAATTAAGACCGGATATCAGAAAGCGCTTTCAGCAATTATTGACGGAAACGTGACGACGCTGATCGCAGCTGCGGTACTGGCTGTGAAAGGCTCGGGTACCGTTAAGGGCTTTGCCTATACGCTGGCAATTGGTATTGTTTTATCTATGGTGACGGCGCTGATCGTGACCCGTTATTCGATGTATGCGATTCATGCAATCGGGTTCAAAGATGAAAAATATTATGGCGCTGCAAAAGAACGCAAGGTTGTGGATTTTATTTCCAAACGTTATGTATTTTTCATTATTTCGGTCGTATTGATCGCGGCAGGATTTGTCGGCGAAGGTATTCATGCGGCTGGCGGAAAAGGCGCGTTTAATTACAGTCTGGAATTTGTCGGCGGTACTTCTACGACGGTAGATCTGGGCAAAAATTATGAACTGGCAGAGATCGATTCGGAAATCGTGCCGCTGATCAACGATGCGCTTGATACAGCGGAAGTACAGGTACAAAAAATTGCGGATACGACGCAGGTAATTTTTAAAACACGAAATCTGGATCTTCCGGAACGCGAGACGTTTGCAAAGGTTTTCGAAGACAATTATTCCATTAAATCGGATGCTATTTCTTACCAGAATGTCAGTGAGACGATTAGTAAGGAAATGACGTCGGATGCGATCTGGGCAGTCGTCATTGCGGTTATACTGATGCTTATTTATATCTGGTTCCGGTTTAGCGATCTGCGTTTTGCAGCGAGTGCGATCATTGCGCTTGTGCATGATATTCTGGTTGTAATTACCTGTTATGCGCTCGTACGAATTTCGGTCGGCTCTACGTTTATTGCGGTTATGCTGACGATACTCGGTTATTCGATCAACGATACGATCGTAACATTTGACCGTATCCGTGAGAATCTGCGCTCCAAGGCAAGAGTTACAGAATCTGAGTTAAAGGAAATCGCAAACAGAAGTATTACGCAGACGCTGTCCCGTTCCATCAATACGTCTGTGACTACGTTTGTTATGGTGCTGCTGCTGTATGTGCTTGGTGTGGCGTCGATTCGTGAGTTTGCACTTCCGCTGATGGTAGGAGTGATCAGCGGTACGTATTCTTCGATCTGTATCGCTACGGAGCTCTGGTTTGAAATGAAGATTCATCAGAAATCTTCGGGTGAGAAAAGCAAGAGTACGAAAAAGAAAATGGCATAGCTGACAGTGGAGCCTGCGTCAAAAGACGGGGCGACAGGATAAAAACGGACTGTCGGAAAGTGAAAGAATCCTGCGATAGGATAAGCTGTGACACTCAGGTGTCATGCGTAATATTGCGGATATACAATCATTTTCCGACAGTCTTTTTGACTATGTGCGTATTATTTTATTTGATCATTTGATCCGTTTACATTCTGGTTGGCCGGTCAGCTCTGCAGCAGCGGCAGTTTTTTTCTTTTGTGCGGCCCAGCAGATAATCGACGCTTACGTCATAATAGTCAGCCAGTTTGATAAAGATTTCGATCGGTATGTTAATCTTCCCGAGTTCATATTTCGAGTAAGTGGTCTGTTTGACATTCAGGTAATTTGCCAGTTCAATTTGTTTCTTATCATTATCTTCTCTTAAATTTCTGATATTTGGAAAAATCATGAGTCCTCCTGTTTGGTTGATAATTATTTTGCACATTTATTGCAATGACCATATTCATTATTATTTTAAAAAGTCGTGAAAAGACTATTGCAAAATAGTCGCAACACGACTATAATAAAAACAGCGCAGCAGTTGAAAAAACCATAAACGAAAATTTCCCAAACACACTCTGAGCTTGTTGCACATGGTGTGAATGACAAGCTGTATTATGGCGCTGAATTGAAAATCCCTTAAATCAAACAGATTTCAGCCTGCGCAAAAACCTGCCTGACGAATCAGGCAGGTTTTTTTGCCGTAAGTTGTTTTGCATTAATTTTTCCGATTTACTACTTGAAATTATGACCCCGTCCATATATAATTATGCCTGATACAATTGAAAAATCAGAAGGAGAGGAGCTTTTCATTATGTACACATTGGAAGATATTCAGGCAGCAGATGCGGAGGTAGCGGCTGCGATTACAGCTGAATTGGACAGGCAGAACAGCCATATCGAGCTGATTGCATCTGAGAACTGGGTTAGCCCGGCAGTCATGTCTGCAATGGGCAGCGTTATGACAAATAAATATGCAGAGGGATATCCGGGACACAGATATTATGGCGGCTGCGAGTGTGTGGACGTGGTCGAAGAACTGGCAAGAGAACGTGCAAAACAGCTGTTTGGCTGCGAATATGCGAATGTACAGCCGCATTCCGGCGCGCAGGCAAATATGGCGGTACAGTTTGCTCTGCTCGAGCCGGGCGATACGGTCATGGGTATGAATCTTGATCATGGCGGACATCTGACACACGGGAGCCCTGTCAATTTTTCCGGAACGTATTTTAACATTGTTCCTTATGGTGTAAATGATGAAGGCTTTATCGATTATGATAAACTGATCTCTACGGCAAAGGAATGCAAACCAAAAATGATTATTGCGGGCGCTTCCGCTTATGCACGTACGATCGATTTTAAGAAATTCCGTGAAGCGGCTGATGCAGCGGGCGCTTATCTGATGGTCGATATGGCGCATATTGCCGGACTGGTTGCGGCCGGACTGCATCCGTCGCCAATTCCGTATGCGGATGTCGTAACGACCACGACGCACAAAACGCTGCGCGGACCGAGAGGCGGTATGATTTTGTGCAGAGACGCGGAGCTGGCAAAGAAATTTAAATTTAATAAATGTGTATTTCCGGGCATTCAGGGCGGGCCGCTGATGCATGTGATTGCGGCAAAGGCTGTCTGCTTCAAAGAAGCGCTGGATCCGTCCTTTAAAGTATATCAGCAGAAGGTTGTGGACAATGCGCAGGCCCTGTGCAAAGGGCTGATCGATCGCGGCATCGGAATTGTATCCGGCGGAACGGACAACCATCTGATGCTGATCGATCTGACCGGATTCGGACTGACCGGAAAAGAAGTAGAAGCAAGACTGGATCTGGCGCATATTACCGCAAATAAAAATACGATTCCGAACGATCCGCAAAAGCCGACCGTAACAAGCGGTATTCGTCTGGGGACGCCGGCGGTTACTTCCAGAGGCATGAATACAGAAGACATGGATCAGATCGCGCAGGCGATTGCAATGATGATTAAAGAAGGAGACGCAGCGGCAGAACAGGCGCTCGCAATTACACAGACATTAACTGCAAAATATCCTTTAAAATAATAGCGGGGAGTGTTTTTTGGAGGAAATCATATGTTGGATATTAAATTTGTCAGGGAAAATCCTGAGCTGGTAAAGCAGAACATCAGGAAGAAATATCAGGAGAAAAAGATTCCGCTTGTTGACGAAGTGATCGCGCTGGATGCGCAGGCACGAAAAGCAAAGCAGGAAGCGGACACGTTAAGAGCCGGAAGAAATCAGCTTTCGAAACAGATCGGGGCGCTGATGAAAGAAGGAAAGAAAGAAGAAGCAGAGTCTGTCAAGGCGCAGGTAGCCGCAGATGCAAAACGTCTGGAAGAGCTGGAGGCACAGGAAAAAGAGCTGCAGGAAAAAGTATTAAAAAATATGATGGTCATCCCGAACATGATCGATCCTTCGGTACCGATCGGACCGGACGATTCTTGTAACGTGGAGATTCAAAAATACGGAGAACCGCTGGTTCCGGATTTTGAGGTGCCGTATCATACGGAAATTATGGACCGTTTTGACGGTATCGATCTGGACGCGGCCGGCAGGGTAGCCGGAAATGGATTTTACTATCTGATGGGCGATATCGCGAGACTGCATTCGGCGGTTATTTCGTACGCCAGAGATTTTATGATCGACCGCGGGTTTACGTACTGCGTACCTCCGTTTATGATCCGCAGCAGTGTAGTGACCGGCGTTATGAGCTTTGAAGAAATGGATGCGATGATGTATAAGATCGAAGGAGAAGACCTGTATCTGATCGGCACGTCGGAGCATTCGATGATCGGTAAGTTTATCGATACGATTCATGAGGAAGAGAAGCTGCCTTATACGCTGACCAGCTATTCGCCGTGTTTCCGTAAGGAAAAAGGGGCGCATGGCATCGAGGAGCGCGGCGTGTACCGGATTCACCAGTTTGAAAAGCAGGAAATGATCGTTGTCTGCAGGCCAGAAGAATCGATGCAGTGGTATGACCGGCTGTGGCAGAATACGGTAGACTTGTTTCGGAGTCTGGATATACCGGTGCGCACACTGGAATGCTGCTCTGGAGATCTGGCGGATTTGAAAGTAAAATCATGCGATGTGGAGGCCTGGTCTCCGCGTCAGAAGAAATATTTTGAAGTCGGAAGCTGTTCCAATCTGGGAGATGCGCAGGCAAGAAGACTGAAAATTCGTGTCAAAGGCAAAGATAAAAATAAATATTTTGCTTATACACTGAATAATACGGTAGCTGCTCCTCCTCGAATGCTGATTGCATTTTTGGAAAACAATCTGAACGCTGACGGAAGCGTCAGGGTTCCGGAAGCATTGCGGCCATATATGGGTGGAAAAGAGACGCTTATTCCGAAAAAGGACTGAATTTCATAGAATGTGTAAAAGAGCTGTTCCCAAAAGGAGCGTTGCTATAAGAAAACATGAGAAAATCCAGTAAAATCAATGTTTTTTAAAGGCAGCGGAAAACGGGGTGGCACAAACAAGTGAACAACAGCATAGAAAACGGGCGATGTCGTCAAGACACCGCCCGTTTTTGCGCCTGAAATGATAAACGAAAACCTGGATGTGGAGGGGCAGGAATTAGACAGGGAAAAACTGTTGATCTTTTTGCTGTTTTTGGGTATATTGATTTATGAAGTGGAGGTGGAAACTATGCATGAAAGATTGAAGGCAACAAGGAAGAAACTATAACATTTCACGATGTAATAAGGGTTTTTCAACCAAATTTTCCTTTGAAATTTAAAATTTAGTATCTTTGGGTGGACAAGGATCAGTGCCATAACTATCCTTATCGCGAATACGGCCATGGCGATCATGAATTACAAGTTCGGATTGTTGGCGTATCGCAATATCTCTGCCATAAGCAATGGCCTCTTTTTGTGTATCAAAAGTTTTTGTTGCCCGAGCTGCATTTTCTCGTTTTAATTGCCATTTCCCATTATTAGGAACTACATGTTGATTTGCCATATAAAACTTCTCCTTTACATTAAGTTGCTGTGTAATGTCTCCAAGGTATTCTGGATGGGTGTATATTTGTCAAAAAGCGTACAATATCCTTGCGGCCATCGTATGTCGGAATACCTTTTTGATTCTGCGCCATTAGAATTATTGGGATATTTCCAAAATAACGCATGAAACCAAGTCGAATGGATTCTTTTTCAGGGCTGGTTAGAACATATGGTTTTACAACAGCAATTGCAAAGGTAATCCCTTGTTCTTTAATGAGAGCTCCATCAAATGACATATTTTTCCTCCTTCCTCATAAAACTGGGAAAGGTAAATTGCTTAAATGCAATGCAAAACTGTTGAACTCTCTGCATTTATGTGATAAGATTCAAGTGCTACGTTGAATTTGCACAATGCAGATTCGGTTTGAAAGATGGCCGAAAGGCCATCTTTTTACCTTTATTAGCACTTGCATAAAACGAGTGCTAATATCCCTGTAAGTAAAAGATAACATATGGGATGATCGTTGTCAAGATACAATGAGAGAAAAAAACTCTAATAAGAATCAAAATATAAATAGGGATGCGCATAAAACCATTGACATGAGAGAATTATTCACAATATAATAGGAAATATATTAATAGAATAATAGAAAGAGAGTAGAAAGAGATGTTTATAGGCTTTTCAGTCAGTAACTATTTGTCATTCAAAACTGCACAAACAATATCAATGGCAGCATCTAAGGTGGCAAGGCATAAGGAACACATTTTAAATGGTAATGGAAGGAAAATATTAAAAACAGGTCTTATCTATGGCGCCAACGCAAGTGGAAAGAGTAATTTAGTTAAAGCGATTGATTTTTCAAAGGATATTATACTGGATGGCTTGGGTGAAGTTGATTTAAACAAAAAATATTTTAGAATATGTGGCGAGTGTTATAAGACACCAGGAGTTTTCGAGTATAGGTTGATAACACATACGGGAAAGGAATATTCTTATGGGATTGCGATATCCTATGCGGAAAAAGAAATTTTTTCAGAATGGCTGATTCGTATAGAGAAAAATGGCACAGAGACTTATATTTTTAATAGAGATATTGACGAAAATGGCATAAATTTTACTGAAAGCGAAATTAAAATTAAAGATGCTGAAGAGAGAATGAGATGGGAAATTTATTTGGATGATTTTGGTGAAAATATATCTGAGTCTATGAAGAAAAAAAGCATTCTGAGTGATATAGCTGAAAGAAGTAATGGCAGACAAGGAGTTTTTTCTGAAATTATAGATGTTTTTATTTGGTTTCAAAGCATGATTATAATATTTCCGACCAGTCAATATAGCGGTTTGAACCAGATGGTTGAAGATGAACAGATTAGAAATGTTTTTTCAAAACTCTTAAAATATTTTGATACTGGTATTGAATCTGTGGAATCAAAGATGGGACAATTGGAATTTGATAAAATTTTTGAAGGGATTCCGAAGGAAGAAGCTGAAAAATTAAAAGCTAGAATTTCGAATGATATAGGGGATGAACCTGTAATGTTCAAGGTAAATAGTCAGGTATATTCTTTGCTTAAAGATACCGAAGGGAATATTATTACGACAAAAATGATGCAAAATCATGGTAATATGCAGGAGCTTTTTGAATATTTAGATGAATCAGATGGAACACAAAGATTATTTGATCTTATTCCTTTATTTTATGAGCACAATGGAAATAGAGTCATTTTTATTGATGAAATTGACAGAAGCCTTCATACGAATCTTACCCGGAAATTTCTTGAGTTGTTTTATAAATTGACGGAAGATGATACAAGTCAAATAATTGCAACAACGCATGATAATAACTTGTTGGATTTGGACTTGGTCAGGCAGGATGAAATTTGGTTTGTAAAAAGAAAAGGGGATCATAGCTCAAATTTATATTCGTTAAATCGATACAAGGAGCGTTATGATAAGAAAATAGACAAAGAATATTTACTGGGACGTTACGATGCTATACCGGTATTTGATGATGAAGTGTTGGAGGAATTAAATGTATAATCGTTACAGGTTAGCATCAACGGTATATGACCGGGAAGATGAAGCCCAGAAAATTATTCCGGAAAAAAGGGTATTCTTGTCCGTAGAAGGAAATGTGACAGAAAAAGAATACTTCGATGGCTTATCAAAAAATAGAGTGAAAATAGGTATTAATGCAAAAGTTGATGTAGAGGTTTTGCGTAGGGGAAAGAAGGATACGAATAGTGCACCGCAGCAGGTAATAGAACTATTAGAAGAATATGTTAGGCTTAGGGAGCAAAATGAGGATGATATTTTACAAGAAGTATCAGAACAATTTAAGGAACAATTTTCGATGGATTTTATAAAGCAATTCCTGGAAACGCCTGATAAATTACCAAAGAAACAGAGAAACTTGTTTGCTACGGAATTGAAGAAAATAGGCTATGATATCAATTATCGGAAATACTTAAAAAAGTATAATAATGAGAGGGATGAGTTTGCCGTATTGATTGACAGAGATATGCAAACACATTCAGAATCTAACATGTCTGAATGTATTAAGTATTGCAGGGATAATGGATATAAATGTTATATTGCGAATCCTTGCTTTGAGTTTTGGTTACTTATGCATTTAGCTGATATAGAAGCGGAATTTGGTGATCAGCTAGATAAAATTAAAGAAAATAAGAAGGTTTCGGAGCAACATACTTTTGTGAGCAGGGAGGTATCAAATAGAGCACATCACGGGAAAAGTGGTATTAATTTTGCCAGAAGATATTTGCCTTATATGGATAAAGCAGTTATTCAGGCAAAAAAGTTCCCTGATGATGAATATGAATTGGTGGATAGCATAGGGTGTAATTTATGGAGACTGATCGAAGAACTAAAAAATTATGGGAAATAGACAATGTTATAGAGTAGGAGCTAAAAGGGAAGCACTTCGAAATGCTAAAGTATTAGATTCTAAAGTCCTAAATGTCACAAAAGATGTCGCAATAGAAATGGAAATATTAACTTTGATCAAAAAAATACATCTATTACTATCACTGAAATAGTCAGGCTGTTAATAGACGAACAAACCAGAGAGGTTTGGATGTATTAAAGAGTACAGGTACGATTAAGCGTAAGGATAGTAAATGATACGGCTATTGGGAAGTTTGCGAATAATTTTTTGTATTCCATCGTACCATTACCAGATGGAAACGGCAGAAGCTCCAGAGCTTTGCTGAATTGGATGCTAAGGAAAAAGGGGCTGCCGCCGATCTATTTTAAGATTACAGAAAAAGAATCTTATTA
Organism: uncultured Eubacterium sp.; assembly: GCA_910577225.1. Taxonomy (GTDB): domain Bacteria; phylum Bacillota; class Clostridia; order Lachnospirales; family Lachnospiraceae; genus Eubacterium_J. The sequence continues at coordinate 14,306 of CAJTMV010000055.1, forward strand.
TAAGGCGTTAGAGAAGCGGACGGGCTGGGGAATTATTTAGAGTTATTGAGAGTTATTGAGAGTGACGATTAGAGAACTATTTAGAACAATCATGAGAAAGAACTGACAGAAGGGACTTCTTTGGAAGTCCTTTTTAATATTATGAAACTTTTTTCCAGTTCCGGCGATCTAATCATTAAACGACGCGGAACATACGGGAGGTGGAAGGATTTGAAACTGTTTTCAGGTAACAAAGATCAGCAATATAAAGCTCTGATCGAACAGATTCTATTGGAAAATTATCAGCAGTACTACCGTCTTGCATATGGATACACACATCAGGATCCGGATGCCTGCGATATTGTACAAACCGGCGCTTACAAGGCACTAAGGAGCTGCCATACGTTAAAACAGCCGGAATATGCCAGTACCTGGGTATACCGGATTATGCTGAACGAATGCTTTACGTATTTACGAAAGCCGAAAGATCTGTCGTATGAAGCCGTTCAGGAAGAAGCAGGCGTATGCGCTGGCAGTATGGAAGATCATTATACGAATATCGATTTGCAAAGAGCGATCGACGCGCTGCCGGACAAAGAGAAGGCCATTGTGATATTAAAATATTTCGAAGATAAAAAACTGGAAGAGATTGCAGAGATTCTGGATGAAAATGTAAGTACGATAAAAAGCAGGCTGTACCGCTGCATGAAAAAGCTGCGCAGCAGTCTTGCGGATGAGGATGGGGACGGCAGGGCATATGTAAAGCCGGCTGGAGACGTACAGAACAGGGAGGCGACGATATGATTAATTTTTCTGAGAGAAAAGATCAAAACGATCGTTTGGAATCCGGACTTCGGGTATTAAAAGCGGAGTATCAAAAACCGGAAATGTCAGGGGAGCAGTTTGAAAAACTGCTTGCAAAAATAGAAGAGGCGAAGTCCGATGGTAAAAAAGAACGACGAAGAACCAGAACGGTCAGATATACGGCGGCAGCGGCAATCATTTTCGGATTATTTATCGTACTGCCAAATACATCCGCGGCAGCGGCAGATGCAATGGAACGGATCCCGGTGATTGGACGGCTGATCGAAGCTGTGACATTCCGTAATTATGAATATGAATCAGACCGGAATATGGCGGATATTAAAGTTCCAAAGATCACAGTAGATGAACATGCAAACGCGGGCACGTCACAAAAGAAGCTCAAACGGACTGTGGAAGAGATTAACGCGCAGATACGCAGCATTACGGATGAGCTGGTAGAAGAGTTTGAAAAAAATCTGTCCTATGAGGAAGGATATCAGGACGTTGTCGTGGATAGCGAGACGCTGGCAACGACAGAGGATTACTTTACTTTAAAACTTAGCTGCTATCAGGGGGCCGGCAGCGGATATGCATGGAATTATTATTATACGATCGACCTGAATACAGGGGAGCGGTTATCGCTTAAGGATATTTTTAAAGACGGCGCAGATTATCGGACGCCGATTAGTGAAAATATCAAAGAACAGATGAAAGCGCAGATGCAGGCGGATGAAAACGTGACCTACTGGCTGGATCAGGAAGTGGAGGAATGGAATTTTAAGACGATTTCCGATGACGTTTCTTTTTATCTGAATGAAAAGGGAAATGTGGTGATTGCATTTAATGAAGGAGATGTAGCGCCGATGTATATGGGAACCGTTTCGTTTGAAATTCCAGCGGATGTGCTGGACGGAATTCGCAAATAGCAGCGCGCAGACAGAGCAGTTTATTTGGAATTACGGCATGCAGGCAGGATACCTTTTTCAGGATTCCTGCCTGTGGATGTAAGAAGTTATGGTTCCTGTTGTATGGGCGGGTTTGATGGGAATCACTGGAACAGGAACTGCGGGAAGACTGGTTCGCGCCATACAGCCATTACTTCCAGTGTTTTAGCGTGGAAAGCTGTTCCTTAAAATATGCTCTTGTCTGTTCCGGTGAAGCATGATTATCTGACGCCTGATTTACAAGAAAGTTAAGAAGCTCGTCCATATTTTTATATACAAACTGTCCGTCTGTATAACACCATTTGCAGTAGTCCTCGTGAAAGCTATGATCTTTTTCGCGGCTGATGACAGAGTCATCGTCTAATGGCATACCACAGCACTGGCAAAAGAGCCTTCGGGGACTTCCTAACAAGGTATTAATGGAAATATCAAAAACGATGGAAATTTGTTTTAACGTTTCTATGTTTGGCGTTGATTCTCCGTTTTCCCAACGTGAAACAGCCTGGCGGGTAACTGATAATTTTTCTGCCAGTTCATCCTGCGTCAGATTGTTTTTTATGCGAATGTTTTTTAAGACATCCTTTGTATTCATGTGTTTGTCCTCCTTTTTAAGATATTTTTATTATAACAGATACCCGTTTTGCTGTCAGGCAATTGTCTGTTGCTATTTTACCTGACTGTCTGTCAGACACGAAAGGGTTGACAGTATATTTGCGGAGTGTTACACTTCCTGTAACTGAAAACATAACGGAATAGAGCAAAAAGGGTATTTCGGGCTGCGTGTTGCAGTCAGTTTCTTACTAAACAGGAGGCATGGATGAAACCGCTCAAAAAAATTATCAGCCGGTACATGAATCTGGTTACACTGACCATGATTTCTTTTTTAACAGTCGTTATCGTATGCGTTCAGAACGCCGATACGCACCGGCAGGCGTACAACGATGCCATAACGACATTGCAGCAGATCGAGCAGGTTTTGGAGCAGAACAATGCCGAGATTGCGGAAATCAGCGAGGAATACAGGAATACCTGCCTGCACAATGCCGAGGCAATCGCGTATCTGATCCAGGACAAGCCTTCTGTGCCTGACAGTGTTGACGAGTTCAGAAGGATTGCCGGATTTATGGAGGTAGACGAAATCCATATTTTTGACGAGACGGGGCGCATTTTTGCCGGAACGCATCCGGATTATTATGGTTATACCTTTGACTCTGGCGAGCAGATGCGGTTCTTTCAACCGATGCTGACGGATAAGTCTTTAAAACTTGTGCAGGATATTATGCCGAACGTCGCTGAGGCAAAGCTGATGCAGTATTCGGCTCTTTGGAGCGCCGACGGGAACTTTATCGTTCAGGTAGGGATGTCTCCGGTTAATGTTATGAAAGCTACGCAGAAAAATGAACTTTCCTATATTTTCTCACTGTTTCGGGTGAATACGGAGGCAGGTTATTACGCGATCGACCAGACGAGCGGAGAGATTGTCGGTTCTACAGAGCTGGATGATGTGCATAAAAATATTGAGGACATCGGCATCAGTCTGAATGATATCGACGTCCAGTCCAGGGGGTTCCATGCTAAGGTGAATGGTCAGGACTCTTTCTGTGTGTTCAGGTTGGTGGATTCCAATTATATCGGGCGTATCCTTACGAACCGCGCGCTTTATGAATGGATCCTGATGAATACTGTAGTTTTACTTTTCTGTCTTGTGATAATTGCGGTGGTTCTGATGCGTGCAGTAACTGCGTATATGAACCGCTATGTTGTGGACGATATTTATCGTATCAATAAAAAACTCCATGCCATCGCTGCCGGAAATCTCGACGAAGTCATCGATATTCAAAGCAGCACGGAATTCGCAGAGCTGAGCAGCGATATCAACCGGATGAAAAAAAGTCTTCTGGACAACAGTCGCAAGATGTCCTATGTGCTTAGCAAAACGAATATGTATATTGGTGTGTACGAGTATGACGAGCATGTGCTCCAGGTCCGCTTTACGGAGTATGTACCGCAGATTCTCGGACTCTCCCCTGAAGAGACGGGACAGTTATTCTGCGATTACCGGATGTTCAGGAAATTTCTTTCTGAGCTTCGGAATCATCCTTTTGCCGATGAGGACAATGTTTTCAGGCTGGACGAACGCTATATCAGGATGGAGGAAATATCTGAGAATAGAAATGTGTTCGGGGTGCTGATCGACGTGACGGAGGATACGTTAAAACGTCTGCATATTGAACAGGAGAGAGACTATGACCATCTGACCGGGCTGTATAACCGTCGTGGACTGGAAAGTTTTCTGGATGTCTGTTTCCATAAGCCGGCGGAGTTTTGCGAAAGCGCGCTGATAATGATCGATGCGGATAATCTAAAGGTTGTTAACGATACCTATGGACATGAGGGAGGCGACGCTTATCTCAGGCAGCTTGCCATACTTCTTAAAGAATTTGCACCTGGCCACGGTGTTGCCGCCAGACTGGGAGGCGACGAATTTGTGTTGTTTTTATACAAATATCAGAACAGGGCGGCGCTGGCGGATGCTGTCATGGCACTCGGGGAGCTGCAGAACAACAGCAGCGCGCGTCTGAACGACGATCTGGAGATCCCGCTCGGTTTCTCTTTCGGATGCTGTCTGACAGAGGGGTGCGCGGATTATCAGGCATTGTTAAGAGAGGCCGATGAGAAGATGTACGAGAATAAAAAATTCCGCAAATCTGGCCGGTGAAATGAATTTTATGAAAATTGTAATTTCTGATTGAAAAACAATCAGGAGTTTGTCATACAGGGAACAGATGTTCTGATCTGTATGCGCAAAAAAGCGGAAAGATCGCGGGGAGAAGAAGTCAGTCCGGGCGATTTTTCCGCTTTTTGCTTCTTAACTCAACTTTCCCACCAGCAAAACTGGGTTAAACGCTTGAATTTACAAGCAA
>CAJTMV010000056.1 GCA_910577225.1 uncultured Eubacterium sp.
GGTAACTACGGCGGATTTTATGTGAGTTTATACTGCCGTGAATAATTCAGGTTAATTTATATCTCCCATTGTCCTTAGCTTCAGTTTTATGGTATGTATTGGAAAAAAGAGAAGGAAAAAGTGTATCAGTCAAATATACAATTGCATCAACGATATGTTTTTTGGTTTCGTTGACTGGATATCTGATAAATGTAAAGATATTATCAGAAAAGTATAGTTTCAAATCATGGGAAGGTATTCAGTATAAGTATTTTTCGCTGGATTCTTTTGTTGAAGTTTTTAATGGAATGCTTTTATTTTTTGGATTTCAGACAGGGAGGGTATTGTCTTTTCGTACTGTGCTGACTGCAAGCGCCTGTATATTCTTTCTGATAACAGTTCTATGTGCGTATATCAGTATTACAAGAAAATTGAAAACCTCTGAAAAGAGCAGATTCTTATCACTTTACTTTGTGATTGGTATTATAATACTTGTTTTATTATATTCCTTTACAGATATGGAATATGATTCCCGATATCTTTTTTGTAATTTGGTTTTTGCAATACCTGTTGTTTCAATTAATTTAAAGGAAGCAGATTATAATCAGAAGGCAAAAAAATGGCTTTCAGTAGCTATTATATTTATAATTTATGTGGGAGGAGTATACAGGTACAATGATATTAGAAAATTAAATTATACTGCTCCAACCAGGGAAGTTGTTGATTATCTTGTGAGTCAGAATATCTCAAATGGATATGCGACATATTGGAATGCCAATGTACTGACAGAATTATCAAATGGAAAAATTGATGTATGGGCCCACGCTCCAGGTAATGATATGCTAAAAGATATAGATCAATTGTTTGGATGGTGTCAGTTAACGGAACATAATGAAAAAAGTCCTCAGGGTAAATTATTTTTGTTATTTAAACAGGATGAATACAGTTCCAGTTCGCTGAAAGAACTATTAAAAAATAAAGAAATGGCATATTATAATTCTTTATATTTTTTGTATACGTTTGAAAATTACGAAGATTTGAAAAATACATTAACAAATTATACATTTGAGTTTAACGATAATAAATGGTTAACAAAAGGTGAAGATAAAAATAATACCCGCTATTTGTACCAGGACGGTACTTCTTATGGGCCATATATGTCGTTGTATCCAGGTACCTATGAAATCAGGATTGAGGGAAAATGTCTGAATCAGGCAGTATTTGACTGTGTTTATAATAATGGGATGAATTTTGTGGATATTACAGATTTAGAGTGTAATGACGAATATGCGACATATAAGATTGTGATCAGTGAAAAAATATCCGAAACAGAAATCAGAGTACACAACAGATCAGATCAAATAGTATCAATAACAAAAATGTCAATCAAAAAACTTCCCTAAAGGAGGGAATGTAGTTTTGGGATTATTGATGTATGGGAGATTTTTCACAATGTATTTTGGTAATACGATGCAGTTGATGTATGGAACATTTGTATAAATTATAGGTAAATTAGTAAGAATTGCAGGAGGATAAATTGATATGCTGTTTAACTCTGTTCATTTTATGTTGTTCTTCCCAATTGTATTGTTTTTATACTTTATAATCCCGCGGAAATTGCGAAGTATTTGGATATTGGCAGCCAGCTGCTATTTTTATATGAGCTGGAATCCCAAATACGTTGTGTTAATTGCTTTATCCACTATTATTACTTTTGGATCCGGACTTGCACTTGAAAAATGTCAGGCGTCAAAAAGAAGAAAAAAGAAGTTTTGGAAAAAAACAGTTTTGATAAGCTGTCTGTTTGTCAACTTGTTAATGCTTGGTGTATTCAAATACGGAAATTTTTTTCTGGAAGAGTGTGATGCGCTACTGCGCTTATTTGGTCTGGAACCGCCGATTCGTCAGTTTGGGATACTACTTCCGGTAGGAATTTCTTTTTATACTTTTCAGGCACTTGGATATATTATTGATGTTTATAAAAACGATATAGCAGCAGAACATAGTTTGCTTCGTTATGCTCTTTTTGTGTCATTTTTTCCGCAGCTGGTTGCCGGACCGATTGAGCGTTCGTACAATCTGTTAAAACAAATACATGGAATAGAAAAGATACAATTGTGGAATGCAAAACGCGTTGCTTCCGGAGCAATTTTGATGATTTGGGGATTGTTTTTAAAAATGGTTATTGCCGATCGTATTTCCATTCTGGTCGATACGGTATTTGATAATTATCAGATGTATGGAAGTACCGAATTGTGTCTGGCTGCAGTCGGATTTGCGCTGCAAATTTATTGTGATTTTGGCAGTTATTCAATAATTGCGGCAGGAGCTGCGAAAATAATGGGATTTACTTTAATGGAGAATTTTTATGCACCTTATTTTGCCGTTTCGGTGAAAGATTTCTGGAAACGGTGGCATATTTCACTAAGCTCCTGGTTTAAAGACTATTTGTATATTCCGTTAGGCGGCAGTTATAAAGGCAGAATCCATCAGGCGGTAAATAAGATGATTGTTTTTTCAGTAAGCGGCTTGTGGCATGGCGCAGACTGGCGATTTGTAGTGTGGGGGGGGGTACATGGATTTTATCAGATCTTTGCAGATACATCGGTATCTTTTCAAAACAAGTGCCTGGACAGTTTATGTGTAAAGAGAAACTGTTTTAGCTGGAAGTTGCTTCAGATGACAGTTACGTTTATTCTGATTGATTTTGCCTGGATTTTTTTTCGAGCGGATTCTGTCAAAGATGCATTATATTTTATTAAAAGAATTTTTGTTTGTCCGACTCCATGGACGCTTTTTAATGGTGATATTTATACGCTGGGTCTTGACCGCCCTGAGATGAACATTTTACTTTTTTCTATCTTTCTTTTAGGTTGTGTAGATTTGATACGTGTACATAAACAATGTCTGCTGGATGAATTTTTGTTTGAGCAGAATCTGTGGTTTCGATGGGGTGCAGTAGCTGGTTTAATTGTAATGATTTTTGTGTTTGGGCAATATGGGCCGTCCTTTGATGCACAGCAGTTTATTTATTTTCAATTTTAGAAAGTAGGGGGAAATATGATGAAAAATATAATCCGGGTGGTCTGTTTTTGTCTGTTTCTGCTACTGATCCTAAAGAAAACAGATGATATTTTTAAATTTAAATATGGAGATGGCATCTATGGTATACAGAAATTTTATGAACAAAAAGAGGATACGGTTGACACGTTGATATTGGGTAGCAGTCATGCTTTTGAAGATATAAATACGGGGGTTTTTTGGGAGAAGTATGGAATAGCATCTTATATTCTGGCTGGTTCTTTCCAGCCGATGTGGAATACATATTATTACCTGAAAGAGGCCTTGAAAACACAGGAACCGGAACTGATCGTTCTGGAAGCATATACTACGATCATTGATTCAGACTATATGGATGACAGTCGTATTATTAAGAATACTTATGGCATGAAGTGGTCGAAGGACAGGATAGACGCAGTTAAGATTAGCGCGCCACAGAAAAGATGGATGGAATTTTTGCTTCCCTATATGCAGTATCATACAAGATATGCTGAATTATCCAGGGAAGATTTTTTGAAAAATAAAGGAAATATCCAATATGAAAGCTGGAAGGGATTTGGCTGCAATATGGCAGTTACGGCATTTCCCACGCCGGATATTTCAAAAGTTACGAAAAGAGAAAAAATGTCGAATAAAACGGAAACATATTATCGTAAAATAATAGAACTTGCACTGCAAAGTAAGATTCCGATTCTGGTAGTATTGAGTCCTTATGCAGGGATTACAGAGGAGGAACAGGCTGTTTTTCTTTCTGCAGGAGATATCGCAAAAGAATACGGAGTAGATTTTATTAATTATAATTTGTTGTATAAAGAGTCAGATATAGATTTTTCGAAGGATGCGGCAGATCCAGGGCATTTGAATTATAGAGGAAATCAAAAGTTTTCGTCTGTTTTGGGACAATATATTTCAGATCATTATGATATTACTGATCGCAGGGGAGATGCAGAGTATCAATCGTGGGAGAAACAGACAAAGTATATAATGGCCACGATACGGAATCAGGAGCTGAAAGAGGCGGTGACGGTGGAAGATTTGGCAAAAAGAATGAAAAATCCGAATTATAAGATTTGTGTGTCCTTGAATGGAGATTGTGCAGGAGATGAACAAAATTTGGAGAAGCTATTTCAAAAACTTGCAATACCATACATAAAAAACAGTGGTTTTTGGGTTATAGATGGCGATAATTATAAGGTGCAGTATGCCAACAGAATGGAAGAAGATTTTTTGCATTTTCGATGGGACGGCCATGATTTGTGTATAAGACGGTGGTTTGATGAGGGGAGTCTGAGTTATGTTAATATGTTAACATTTGATCGTACCGTTTATCAAAAAGTAGAAAGTGGTGTGAATATTTTAGTGTACTGTACGATAACCCAGTCAGTAGTAAATGATTTTGGAATACAGGCAGAGGATTTTATTGTAAAAAAAGACGGATGTCTTGATATAAAGAGAGATTCGAACCGAAATTCTAATACATCTTTTATGGCAGAGTCCGGTTGAATATGGACTGATTTCCCGATAACCAAAACGAACCGGCCACATTCAACTATCAAATTGATGGCAATGAATTAAATCCGCCTGCCAAAAAAAGAAAAATTCTCCAAATAAAAAATGATGTCATATGCATTGATAAATAACTGTAAGTGTGTTAATCTGTAGTTAAACTATCACAATCATAGCACGATACAATGACAGTAACAGATATCATCACATTGTTAGAAAATGCATAGGAGAAATCATTATGATTCCAAATGAAAAATGTGTATCAGATCTGATACAGCTGGTAACCGAAGAAATTGTATCATTCGTAGAGCGTGAACATATCGATGCGGTGGTAAATGCTGCAAATCCTACGCTTATGGGAAGCAATGAACCAAGTGTAGACCAATCGCTGCATAAAAGAATAGACGAGATACTGCATCCGGTTTCCAAGACATTTAACGCTATTATCAAAGAAGAGACAGATAAAATACAGGAGCTGCCGGATGCCGCGATTCGCTGCAGAAGAGGAGAGGCAGTTGTGACGAAAGGCGGAGAACCCGGACATTATTTTTGCAAATATGTAATACATGTAGTAGGAACAAAATACGACGGGATTCGCGACAAAGGGCTTTCCAGAAGGGCGACTGCTTATTGCAGCAGCTCCTGCATGCAGAATCTGGAGTCCTGCTATCGGCATATCGTAACAGCCATTATGGAACATCCGGATATCCAAACGATTGCGATACCGATCGTCAGTTCCGGAAATTACGAATTTCCATATGAAACAGCAGTTCGTATCGCGCTTGCCTCGATCGGAAACGCTCTGATGGACTGGAGAAAAAAGGACACAGAATTATTTAATCAGTCAGCGATTCAAAAGATCTATATCTGTATTTATGGCAAAGATTCTGCAGATCAGACAGACAGATATCGTCTGGCGGGAAAAGTCTGGAAAAGTTACGAGAAAATATTGCGGTACGACCATAAAGTAGTGATGCAGAATACCTGGATGGCACATTTTCGGTATATACAGGAAATCAGAAAATATGATAAAAACAGGGGATATTTTGCAATCGCAAGGAATTTTCGTTTATTGCTGATGTATCTGCGGGTTATATTTTTGCCGATGCTGTCATTCAAAGATTTTTTTGGCGGATATAACTGGGAACGGCGCAGAGCGGTGGTCGAGGGGACGGTTATTTTAAAGATGCTGCTGCCGTTTGCCTTTTTCATGATAATAAATGAATGCGGGTATTCGCCCGGACTGGCAGCAGGGTTACAGATTTTGACACTGTATCTGATGGCAGATACCGTTACTTATCTGCTTGTTCTGATCGTTTTATCTGACATACAGCGGCCATCGGCGAATGTCATTCGGTCAATGATTTTTTTGTTTATCAACTATCTGGAGGTATCTGCGGATATGGCGATTCTTTGCTATCTGAATAATTTTGGAGCGATCGATATTCGTGAGGCGGTTGCGTTTGGGATTCTGGCAGGGAATATTAATAAAAACGGGGAGAGTCTGGTAAATTTATCGCTGCAGTATGCGAATATGGGGATTAAATTTTTCTTTGTATCGCTCGCATTTGGGTATTTTGCAAATCATTTGCATCAGAGAAAATTTGTCAGTTGACATTTTGGGGTGTTTTTTTGACTGGTCAAAGGACCTTGCAAAGGTATCGTTTGGCATATGAGATACCGTAGTATTGTGATGAGCAGCGACTATATAAGAATATATTTTGCAGATATAGAAAGATATGCGGGTCTTATTGAAGACAGACAAATAGGAGATAGTCAATGTGTCTGAAATTGCAGATAGAAAGCCGGAAGGATGCATAAACAGCATTTGTTCCGGCTTTTTATGTGGGTGTGATGATGGATAGTTAGTTAAAGTTTGAAAGCATATTGTATACAGGAAAAAAGAAATGTCTACATTTTTTGGAAAGGATGGAAGGCTCCAGGTTTCTTAACATTCTATCACCGTGCAGCTTCTTAGAGTAGTATAACTCTCTTGAAGATGATATTTGTTCAGCATATAGTTCGCTTGTATTAGGCAGAGCAGAAATATATTCTTTCACATTAGTTTGTATGGACTCTATAATCTGGTCGCTGAGTTTATAGTAAATTTGATTAAAATATCCATAGTTTTCAATATCGTTGCTATATTCTTTTAATATGTACAGATTGATATACTGCTTTAGGTGATGTGAAAAAAACTTTTTTGCAGGTATATCAATATCTGTAACGCAGCCATCGGAATTATAAAGATATCCAAAACCGTTATCCCAATCGGCAATAAACCAACTTTCGATTTCTGGTGAAGCATAAAGTATGAAGATAGGGATATGGTTTTCTATGATTGAATATATCTTCTCTTTTATGGAATGAATATATAATTCTATTTCGGATTTAGTCATATTGTGAAATTTTCCGTCCAAATCATCTTCTATGAGTATGCCGCTGCATTGAGTAATTTCAACTGCATGATTTTTAATAATTGTATAAACTTTTTCCAATAACGCCATACCAGTTAATCCGCTTATTTTGGATGATATTGTTTTTGAATCGCCTTTTTTCTTAATTGTTTTGTTGGGAAGGTACTGTTTGTATTCATAATTGCTATTAATTTTCTTTAAAAATGCCTGCATTGCGCCTGCTTCGGTATAGCCGCAGGTTAAAAAACATGCGATTCTTTTGGTCACCATGGCCATCCTCCTAACGCTGGATCATTTGTTCGATATAAGTCGCCTAATTCCCAATCTCCTAATTCACTGGCGATATCTTCATACATAATTTTTTTTATATTATCTTGTTCTGCATTATCGAAAACAAAAACAGCAACGTGGTTGCACTTGAATTCTTCAGTGAAAGAATCTAAAAAATCAGGAGAATGTGTACTTATAAAACATTGATTAAAATTACCAGAGGTTTGTAACCAGTTGCCAATCACTTTTTGCCATGCAGGATGTAGATTGGTTTCTGGCTCATCAATAGCTAAAAGAGAGCAGTGTTCTTCCATAGGCATGTTAATCAATAAATTTAAAATTAATCCTTTTAGAGTTCCTTCAGAAATGTCTGATAAATCATATTGTTTGTCATCATACATCAGTTTAAATAATAGTTTATCATATATGGATACAGTATCAATTTGCTGCAGATTTGGAATCAGCTCTTTGAAATACTTTTCGAAAGTACTTTTCCAAAGCATATTGTGTGACTTATGGTTGTTGAACACATTAATGAAATTCGTGGCATTATTGTTAAGATGCAGATCAACATTTTTTATGCTTACAGGATCGCGCATTTGCCGGGTGTTAAACTGTGCGCTTGTATAGACGCTGAATCCCTCAAAGTATTTTTGTATTTTATATAAAAGGTGGGCTATGTTTACCCGAATGGTTTCACTACCATACAATTGTTTATTTTCTAATAAAATATCTTTAAATTGCATCATGAGTGTTTCCTGATTATCAACGGAAAAAGGCAAACGACGATTGTGCTGCCCTTTTTGTATGGCAGAAGAAAAATAGCCTCTTCCCAGCTTTTGGTCATGACATCTAAAATAATTAAATTCTTCGTCATATTTAGAACGGGATATATCAGTAGCATTTAGTTCTTCTAATAATATTTGACATTGTTCTACCGTACTGCCAGCTGAAAACGAAAATTTGTATCGAACAGGTTCTTTATCCAAATCAAGTTCCCATGCGAAGTCAATGGGAGAGTGTTCAGGGGCAGAATTATTTAAAATATGTTCCCAACCGTTACGAGATATGGAATTTAAAAAAGCGGATCTTAGGTTTCCTTCTTCTGATTTTTTAATCATTTCTGAAAAGAAAGTAAGCGCTTTAATAAAATTACTTTTTCCAGAATTATTTGGACCGATTAATATATTTATTTTTGCAAATTCCAGGTTTGAAGCATTTATGTTTCTGAAATTGTGACAACTAAATTTTTTTATCATATTTTTACTCCATAATTATTTTGATATAAAGATTATTCATACAGAAGATTTTTAGTTATATTATGCCTGTTGTTTCCCTGTTTATCAAAACTACTGCATGAGCAGACATGTCATCGTTGTGGTTGCAATGTATGAAATTATTATCAGAAGTAGTACAATTGTCGGGATGGAAGACGGGCTGAAATAAATGAATGGTGTAGCGATCATCTTCATCAGGACAAAAGAATGTAAGCATGATATCATCGGCGTAACCTGGTGTAACACCAGAAAAATGGTTATAAAGAATGATTCTCATATCTTAAGTTCAGTACGAATTCTCCCTGTATTCTAGCATAATTTGGTTAATGCAGCAATAAGAACTCATCATAAATACTAAATTTAATAAAATAGAAAGTTTCACATATTTTTTAGAATGACAGACGGAAAAAAGTGATGTCTCTCATAGCTGCAAAAGTATCTATAGTTATATATGATGCGAAGATATTCTTTGAGATGGAAGATTGATTATGATATGATAAATTATCTGGTTTGCGTATATGCGAATGAAGGAAGATTGTATCATAAATAGAACGCGGAATGCGGAAAGAGAATGGCATTCCAGGGAAAGAGGACTTTTATGACAAAAGAGGAAAATATGAAAATCGCCTGCTTTTGGGATTTTGCAAATCAGTTACATCAAAGAAAACCTGTCTGGTAATTTAATTTGCTCACTGTCTGACCAAATTAGGCAGAATGAGGATCAAACACTCCATACTGCTAAATTGGCGTTGCAGTAACATTGCATTTATGATACAATCATGTTACAAAATCAATGGAGGTGCAATATGGCTACACTACAAATTCGTATTGATGATACTTTAAAAAAGCAGGCGGATACATTATTTTCCAGCCTTGGACCGGATACGTCTACGGCAATACGCATTTTTTTGAACGCATCTGTTGAAAATGATGGAATTCCTTTTACGATAAGACATAAAGCAATTCCACTTTCTCTTCAGGAAGCCGTTTACGACAGCAGATTTTGCAAAAATCTTAATGGTCCTTTTGATTGTGCAGAAGATGCCGTGGCTTCTATGTTAGAGTGAAATACGGGCATTCATCGACCTCAACGATAAATGCGGCCGGCCAAAAACAATCCCTGATACCATCACCATTGACAAAGATGGGACGCCTCTATGCCGGCAAAAGCTGCGCTTGAAACACAATGGTTATGACAAATCCAGCGGTTACCTCATGTGGCGCTGCCCCTTCTTTTTCTTTTGGCATATGCTTCTTTCAATGCTTTCTTAACTTATAATTTCTCTCATATCCGTTCCCTCCTGTTTGGTTTGTTGTTTCCTTGTTTCTATGTTTTTATTATATATCATGATATATAATGTCAATAGGGAATCTGGAAATATTTATATAATTTTTTATATGATGATATATATAAGATTCAAAATGTCAGATTGACAAGATATATAAAATGTTATATATTAAAAAAAATAATTCAGAGATGGAGGTTTTGAAATGGGCAAGACACCAGAATATACAAAGAAAGCGGTAAATAACTATCGTGATAAGTTTGATTTTATACAAGTCAGATTTCCGAAAGGGACAAGGGAAAGACTGGAAAGAAAGGGAAATATAAATAATTATATATGCAGTCTTGTGTTGTCTGATTTAGGAGAGGAATTGGGTGAAAAAGAGCCACAAAAAACAAGCGGAGAATGCCCGTTTTAATCAAGAAAAGTTTTAATTTGTTATTGACAATTTATATATCATGATATATACTATGATTAGCCCCAGAGATAAAGGACGAATAGCCCGAAAGGGAGAAGGGGGAAATAAAGCGTTTGAAAATTGAATACAGCAAGAAGGCCGCAAAATATATTGAAGGGCTGGACAGGCCGACAAAACAGCGAATAAAGAAAGCGATTGAGGGATTGACGGAACAGCCGCCGAAAGGCGATATAAAGCTATTACAGGGATTTTCAGATGGGAGAAAGCGGTTAAGGGTAGGAAAATACAGGATTGTATATAATTATCGTCCGGATGGGGAAATAGAAATATTATATATAACTGATGTGGATTCAAGAGGGGATATATATAAATAATTCCCAGAAAGGAGCAGGAACATGAGTGCAGCAGCAAAACAGGCGATAGACCTTATGGAGATATTGCCGGAAAGCGAACAAAATTTCGCATTAGAGTTTATTAAAAAACTGGTGATTGCATGGGATCCGGATTTTACAAAAGTTACGCCGTCAGAACGCGCGGAGCTTGAAAAGGCAATAAAAGAGATTGAGAACGGGGAAACCGTATCGCATGAGTCTGTTAACTGGAACTAAAAAGGGGCTGAATAAACAGCCTCAACACAACAGAAAAGGGCGGCAGACACACAAGCCGCCCGATTCAGAAAGATTATAGCAGACAAACCGTCCATTTATAAGGGCGGTTTTTTTAAAATCATTATCTCAACTTTCCCATTGTACGTAATCGCAATAAAAAGAGCGGGTGCTTGTATCTCTTTAGCACAGACTGCAGCCCCAGCGATGCGGAAATCGTATGTATTTATGGAAATAGATGGTCAATTGAATGCTTTTTCAAAGCAGCTAAATCCGAAAAATAGTCGTTTCGTGCCATCGGGTGAAAAAACAGAGTAATTTTATGGTATCATTCAGTGGATGCTTTTGCTTTAGCGGGAACGGTATCCTGCCGAAGTAATAGGAAACAGCGGAAAGGGTGATATACGGATGTATGATGTGATAGTGGTCGGGGCCTGCGAAGTGTGAGGTGGATCTGCCGGATGTCTGCAGCTTTCAGATTGCGGTAAGTATTCTTAAGTTTTTCTTTGATAAATACTATCTGATACCGATACAGGATATGACAGCTGCATAAATTTTCACATCCTGCATCTTTTTATCAGGCAGGATGACTCTAAATATGGAATTTTTTTCTGGGATGCCTGGAGCCTTTTCCATAAATTAAAATGCTTCTGAGTGGTATGTATATATCGCAGATAAGAAATGTTCCACGGTATGAAGAGGAATTGTTTTGGGCAGTATGACCGGGTCACGGAACTTTATCTGCATCCTGCTGAAAGGGTTTCGGGTAATGGTATCTTTGGTGTAGTGCGGCGATGAAATCCTCCAGATTGTCTGTGGTAATTTTGGTTATACTGTCAGTTTTTATTCCGGTACGGAATTGTTCCAGATCAATTTTGTAGGCCTTTCATGTTTTTTGTCAGGTCTTTTCTGGGATTCACAGTATTCCAGATAGTTTTTTATCTGTGTCTGCAGATTGCTCATAATGATCTCCTTATTTATGCTTTTTCATATATCGTACATAGATTCTGGGAAGAGGACAACTGGGGAAATGGCATATATGGTAAAAAAGATAATAATCCTGTATCCGGGATTAAATTTGCGACAGCTGATTTGCGGGAGGCTTTGACAGAATTACTGAAATCGCAAAGATCATTTCAGACTTTTATTAACATTGTAATTTGCTTTTTAAAATAATATGTTATAATGTTTTTATGATAGTAAAGATGATCACTAAGGAGAATTTGATATGCGATATGATTTCAGTAAAATGAGTGCAGATGCATTTGAACTTATGGTTCGAAGTTTGAATGAAAAAATATTTGGAGTCAGATGCGAACAGTATGGTTTGGGGCCGGACGGACAGCGGGAGTTTGTGTTTGAAGGAAGCATAAAAGACATTGCGGGAGTTGTGTTTGAGGGGCGTACCGTTGGACAGGTAAAATATAAATATGTTACGACGAAGGAAGATGATTTTACATGGCTGGCAAGGGAAATCGATGCAGAACTGCGTAATTTCCGGCTCAAAGAAACAGAATATATTCCGGACAATTATCTTTTTTATACGAATGTTGTGCTTACGCCGGCAAAAGATACAGGTGTGAAAGATAAAATAGAAGCGTATGTGAAAGATAAAAATGATATTATCAGCAATTTTTATGTGATGGGGTATGATGAAATCTGCGCGATGCTGGATAATAATCGTGACGTCGCCATAAGTTATGCAGCCACGATTCTGGCAGGAGATTTGCTGATGAAGCTGCTGGAGGAATATACACTGGATTATCTTGATGTTTTGAAGAAATATTTGTTTTGTGAATTTACAGAGGAAATGTATCCGCGTCTGGAGCAGGCAGATTCTGTCTCAGACAGGAAAATACCGCTTGAAAAGGTATGCGTGGATATTAATGTGACTGACAGAAGAAGGAGTAAGACAGTGAAATTTGCCCGCAGGGTATTTGAACTGGGAAATGAAATACTGGGTTATAAAAGGGCAGTGGCAGAATGCAATGACGGACTTCACAGCGACGAAAATTTTGTATTAATTGGCGGGCCAGGGAAAGGAAAGAGCACTATTAGTCAGTTTATTGCACAGATATACCGGGCATATTCTTTAAAAGCGCTGGGATATAGAAGCAGGGAACTGGATCAATTTATGACAGAGTTTACCAAAAGCTACGGATATCGGATCGACCGTATCAGGATTGCGTTTAAAGTGGCATTGCGTGAATATGCCGCATGGATCAGGCGCAAGAAACAGGAAGAGAATCACTCTGTCTTACAATATATGCAGGAGCGGATGGAAAAGTTTGAGGGGAATAAAATATCCGCGCAAACCATTCGTAAAATGCTGAAAGAACAGGCATGGATATTTTTCTTTGACGGGCTGGATGAAGTCCCGGAATCTTCGAACCGGCAGGAAGTATTAAAACAAATTCATCTGTTTATTACGCTGGAACTAAGAGATGCCGGATGTGACTGTATGATTATAGGAACTACCAGAGAACAGGGATACAATAACGATTTTGACGAGCAAAAATATCTGCATATGGAAGTGGCTGAGCTGTCGAAAGAAGACAGTCTTATCTATATCCGGAAACTGTTTGCGGTAATGGAGGAGCAGTCTGAACAAAGAAAAAAATATATCAGTATTATGAATGAGGCCCTGGAGGATGAGAAGACAGGCAGACTAATGAAAACCCCGCTTCAGGTTACGATTATTGCGATACTTGTAAAAAGCGGAGGAAAACCGCCGCATGACAGATATTCCCTGTTCCGGCAGTATTATGACATTATGGTAAAACGGGAAAAACAAAAAGAAGTAGTGGCAACATTGAATGATAATACAGTCTGGCTGGACGATATTCACTGTATGATTGGATATCGGCTGCAGAATGAGTCTGAAATGGAACAAAATGCGTCTGCAGAAATCAGCAGGGAAGAGCTGGAAAAAGAAATCAGCAGTTATGTGAAGCACAATCAGGATGATTTTTATGAGAAAGAAGGCAGGAATAAGGAAAAAGAAGCGGAATTTTTGATGACGATCACGCAGCGCATTTGCTTTTTAAATGAGAATCGGGAAGGCTTTTACAGCTTTACAATTCGTTCCATGCAGGAATTTTTTGCGGGAACGTATTTGGTGAAAGGCAGGAGTGACGAAGAGGCGATGCGCAATATAACAGGCATTGCATATAGTTCTTATTGGAGGAATGTACTGCTGTTTGCTCTGGGGTATATAGAATTAGAGAGAAAATATCTTGAAACGAAAATCGGTTTGCTTTGCGGGCAGATGAATGGAGCGGAAAATATAACAAGAAAAGAGTATACTTCCGATAATGTGTGTCTGTTCGGTTCCTGGCTTGCGGTTGATATTCTGACAGAAAATATTTTTGCCGGAAAGGCGCAGGGGAAATATATTCAGCTGGCAGCCAGGGCAATGGATCTTTATGAATGTGCAAATTATAACAATTTTAGCGCGATTACAGGAATTCAAAGGGACAGGCTTGTGTGCTATGTAAAAGAAAATTATAAAGACAGTACTGAAAAAATCATAAAATCTGCCAGATTATATTTTAAATTAGACGAAAATGAAAAGAATGATCTGACGCAGGAAATCATAGATGCATTAAGTAAACTGGAAGATGAACATTTGCTGATGCTGGAATTGGAGATTGTAAAATGCGGAACGCAAGTGAAAGGTATCATAACAGACCGGTTAAAAGCAGCTTTGGAGAAAGGAAAGATAAAGCAGTTTTTGTCACTGAAGCTGCTGGAAACGTTACTTTATTCAATAAAGAAAGAAGACAGCATGGCGTTAAAGAAGAATATGCTGTTGCAATGTCTTTATTCATCCGGTGGAAATAGCAGAATTTTTTTAAAAAGAAAGAAAAAGGAGATGGGACTTGCATGCAGTACGGCAAAGATGTTCCGCTATTTTAGCCCGAAGTATCAGGATGGCTGGAGTAACGTGATGAAACTGACAAAATCTATAGAAATTCAGTTCAATGATGAAACCATAGATAAGCCTGCTTTATTGAAAATTAAGAAAGAATTTCAGAAATTGAGACTGGATTTTTTAGAACAATTTTGTAACTTTTTGATCTGCCCTGATTTTGAAAAATATCAAAACCTATATCAGTTATTAGATCATGAAGAGGAGTTTTTAGCTGATAAATATCGGTTATTATTAGAGCATTATAGTAAGAGTGAAATACGTTCTGCGGAAGAATTTGATAAGATGCAGATGAAACGGAAAAATGACTTTGCATGTTTTTTGCAGGGTGATTTTGCAAAAATAGGTATAGATGGAACGAATATAAGATTCAACTATAAAATTGTTGTAAATAAGAATGTGTTTCAGGAACTGCAGAATAACAGTAAGATCCCATTTGAAAAGCTGGAACAATTAAACAATGTTTTTTTCAAAAGATATTTATTCACTGCAGGAGCTGCCATAGCGGACAAAGAAGATCCGGTAGATGAAAAAGAGGCGGACGGACTGATTCAGGTTCTTTATGAAGCAGTCCGAAGAAATATTTATATATTTCGGGAAAATATAGTCATTGCAGTTTTACTTGCCTCGCGGTTTAAAGGGAATTTATGGAAGAAGATTCCTCATTTTGTGATAACGGACGAATCGATGGAGGCGGAATTTGGAATGGGAATGTGGAGTTATAGAAAATTCCGGCTGGAAGTATTTGAAAAGGCTATTGGCAGCATAAAAAGCAAACTGATATGCGATGGCAAAGACAACGGTTACCTGGCGCTGATTCCGTCACTGGTCACGGAACCGGTTAATATCAGAAAGTATATATCGGAACACACTATGAAGGAACTGGAACAGATTGCATATTCTTCTGGCATAAGTCTGCTTGCCATGAAGATTTTAAAGATGTGTATGAGTGAGAATGAAAGGCCGGGAGATATTCTTGATGATCTTTTTCGATGTGCGGTGTCGCGGAAGCTGATTTATCTGGAATTGGAACGAATGCTTCGGTACTGTTCTGTCAGGAATAAAGAGAAGTTTTGGGTAGAAATGTATCTGAGGCTGGAAGATGAAGACTTTGAGGAGAAATGCCAGATCAGAAAAAGAATTTTAAACGATATGATGGAGGATAAATGCAACGCGTCAAAATGCAGTATCGATGGGAGTGCTCCTGGAAACTTGTACATTGAAGCGGGATTCTAAAACCGGAAACGGATGGGGAGAAATCAGACGGGGAAAATGATACATGTTCCATATTGTACATGTACATAACTTTCCGACAATGAGCCAATGTCAGAAAGTTAGATGTGTGAGCCGTTAAGTTAAGGAAAATCCGTCATAACAGAAATTTTACATTTCTAAAACGCAAATTATTTCATTTAAGAAAAACTTCTTAGATTCACTGCTTGGTTTGGCGGACAGATGAATTATTTTATGTATAAATAGGGATTTTGCCTTGGAAATCGACTGTTTTGAAAGAAGAATAGGGCTACCCATGTCCAGAACTAACATGCTTACGAAACCGCTGGCCGTTGGGATAATGCTTTCCAATGGACTTGCTTCGGGTGTGGGTTTTCCGTCCTTCGGTTCGTCAAGAACCCAGCCGGATGCGGCATCAGTACCCATAAGGATAGCTTCGGCCAATGTGCCGTCTTCACTGACACAGCCGGCTATAGCGAAGAACAACTTTGAATTTATACTGCTTAACGATTTCACCTGCCGTGAAACCAGACTGCATAACGCTGACTGGTTCAATTGCATGATTACATTAGGCAGTATTCAGCGTTATGCAGTATAACAACCTGACAAATCTTCGCAAGCCGGGAAATGTAATCATCTCAAATAGCTTCTATAATAGGCTTCAACAGGAGGAGTAAAGTATGGAGTGGATAGCAGCAATGCAACAGGCAATTACTTATATGGAAGAACATCTTATGGAGAAAATAAACTATGAAGATGTAGCGAGGCATGTACACACTTCGA
>CAJTMV010000057.1 GCA_910577225.1 uncultured Eubacterium sp.
GTACAGTGGTGTGGGAGGTCGGCTACTCAACTAATGGGTAGCCTCCTACCCGATCGTGGAAGACGGAGCGGTTTGTGTTGATACAGGAAAAGGCGGTGTGGAATTAATGCTTATGGTAAATGTTTTTTTGTAATATAGGATGGTATAAGTATAACTAATGCCTACGAAAAAGAAAATTAATCTGTTAAAAAATATTCATTGGAAAGAAAAGACACTGGAAAATGAAAATATAGATATCATGCAGTTGCTTTTGACATCGCTGAAAACATTAAAGATATATTACTGGAAGGAATGAAGGTCTGGAGGAATTGAAAAAAGATGATTGGAAAAAAGTTTAAATTTTCGGAGTGGACAGGTGTATATTGCGTGATTGCGTTGTTTATGGCTGCAGCATTTTGCTGTATCTATGGCGTGCGAATTCTAAATCCAGTATATACGGAATGGCTGATAAGAGATGGAGATACTCCTATACACTACATGGGATGGAAAGCCTATCGGGTCGGCGACTGGATGTTTCCAATCGGATGTACAGATGTTTTGTCGTATCCGGATAAGGTATCTGTAATTTTTACTGATTCAATTCCGTGTTTTGCAGTGATTTTTAAACTGTTATCCCCAATATTGCCAAAAGAGTTTCAATATTTTGGATTATGGGGAATCATGTGTTTTGTTTTGCAGGGGATTTTATCTGCAAGAATTATAAGGTATTATGTTAAAAATAAGCTGTTTGTTATGTTTGCAGGTATAATATTTGGCTTTGTGCCTGTTATGATATGGCGTATGTATGCACATACTGCACTTGCTGGTCAGTGGGTCATACTTTTGGCATTAGAACCTGTTTTTGAATATAAAAGCTATACACGTAATAATAAGATTTTAAAACAATGTCTGATCGTAGGATTGCTTGCCACTTCTATACATTTATATTTTGTGGCAATGTGTGGAATAGCTTTAATTGGTTATTGTATTGCTGATTTCATTGAATCTAAAAATATTAGAAGATGTATATGCATAGTTGGTTTGTATTTAGTTACATGTACAATAACGATAGGTGTTTTGGGCGGATTTTCTTCAGGAGTTAAGCCTGAATTAGCAGGTCTGGGAATCCATAGCATGAATTTTAATGCTTTATTTAATCCGCAGAGCTGGTCATGCATATTTCAAAACATGCCTTTGTATGGTACTGGACAGTACGAAGGATTTGCATATCTGGGAGCAGGATGTCTTTTTTTATCTTTTTTTGCAAGTATGGGTTTTTTGTGTATTTTGAATGTGAAAAAAACGTTGTCAAAATATAAATATGAAATACTGGCATTATGTTTCATTTTTATTCTATCGTTCATAATAGCACTTTCACCAATTGTGACAGTGGGAGAACAAATATTTTTAGAATATAAAATACCAGGCCCGGTATATAGATTTTGGTCGATATTCCGGGCATCAGGGCGGATGATATGGGTTTCTGTTTATATTATTATGATATGTTCGGTTATAATGACTTATAAGATTGCAAAAAGTAAAAGAATGTCAGCTGTATTGCTGGTAATTTGCACTATGATACAGATATATGACATACATGATATTTTATTGGAAAAAAATAATATTTTCAATTGTCAAAAGACATATCAGACATCATTGAAAGATAAAGAATTTTGGCAGCAATTGGGAAAAGATAGGCAAATTGAACACATTTTTTTTGTGCAGTCAGGTTCTTTGGGCAACGAAATATATGATTTTGCAGAGTGGGCAACAAATTATAAAAAGACGATAAATAGATTTTACTTTGCGCGGCAGCTTAGTGATGAAGTAATGGAGATAAATTTGGAAAAAGCTCTAAGCGAAGCTGATAATTCAAAGGTTTTCATATTTTTGGATAATAGCAAAATGCGAACACTGACATACGATTTAAATTACTATTTAGTCGATGGATATATAATTGGATATTCTGGATTGTTAAATTATGCGGATGCATCAACTATATCAGATTTAGATTTGAATTATACATGGACATTTTCACAAAATTGCTATCTGCAAAATGGACGCGATAATGAAGGCGTTCGGACCGTATATCCAGGAGGATATTCGTACGGACCATATTGGGATGTGCCGAGAGGTAAATATCATATTTTAATAACAGGAAATCATTTAGATATTGCAGAGCTGGCTGTTTATTCAGAGGGTGGTGAAAAATTTCATGATTTTCAAATAATAAATAAAGACGTTACAAGTATTGCTATAGATATAAATTTTATTAATGCTGTAAATAATTTGGAAGTCTTTATCCACAATATATCTGATCAAAATATTGAATTAAATAATATACGTATGCAATATATTGGATAATCGTAATTACAAAGTCCTTGTGAAAGAGTTTGATCCTAAGAAATTATAGTAAGGACGAATTATTATTGTGTGAGGTGATTAATTTGGATTTGAGTGAAAAAACAGAATCCTCATTCAGGCATCCATGGGAACTATCGAGAACAGAGATTATTTTGAGAGAATTGAAAAAATTAAATATATCCGGAAACGTATTGGATATTGGATGTGGAGACGCTTATTTTGATGACATGCTTTTAAAAAGATTTCCGCGGATCAAAGAATTATGGGGAGTTGACATCTGTGCGAAAAAAGATATTAGGAATGGAAAGGCTAATTATGTGAATTCATATGAAAAGATTGCCGGAAAAAAGTTCAGATTTGTTTTGCTAATGGATGTTTTAGAACATATCGAAGATGATATTTCATTTATGAATAATCTGCAGGAATACCTGGATGAAAATGCTAAAGTATTAATAACGGTTCCGGCATTTCAGCGGCTGTATTCGTTACATGATAAACAATTGAAACATTTTAGGAGATATAGTTATAAATTGTTGTCTCAGACCTTAACAAAATCAGGATATTACGTCACTGATCATTCGTACTTTTTTCTAAGTCTTATACCGCTGCGTATTCTGAGTAAAAATACGACGCAAAATATTGGAACATGGAATTATTCTGAAAAGAGCCTGATTACAAGGATGATTAGATATTGTCTGGATATCGACTACACAGTTTTAAGAGCTTTTTCAAAGTTGGGGATTTCCATCGGAGGTCTTTCTTTGCTTGCTATATGTCAAAGCAGCAGGTGAGAAGCTGGAAGATAAAAAGAGGTAATTTTAGAGAAACCATGAAAAAATATGTATGAAACAGGGATAAATTATGGATAAAATTTCAATTATAATTCCATGCTATAACGAGCAGGAGGTACTTGCTGTTTTCTACAACGAAATAACGAATATTCTAAACAGGCAGAAATATGATTATGAACTTCTGTTTATTAATGATGGTTCGACAGATCAAACGCAGGATATACTAAGAGAATTCGGACATAGGGATAAACACGTTGTATACATTTCTTTTTCCAGAAATTTTGGGAAGGAAGCGGCTATGTATGCAGGGTTTTGCAATGCATCGGGAGATTATGTGGCAGTTATGGATGCCGATATGCAGGATCCACCAGAGTTACTGCCTTCCATGATAGAGAAACTGCAAAGCGGAGAATATGACAGTGTTGCCGCAAGACGTGTGGATCGAAAAGGTGAACCGGTGATCAGAAGCTGGTTTGCCCAAAAATTTTATAAAATTATTAATCAGATATCAGATGCAGATATTGTAGATGGAGCCCGTGATTTTCGTTTGATGAACAGAAAGATGGCAGATGTAATTGTATCCATGGGAGAACATAACCGTTTTTCCAAAGGTATTTTTGGCTGGATAGGATTCCGTACATATTGGATGCCATATGAAAATATGGAGAGAGCTGCAGGAAACACAAAGTGGAAGTTTTGGGGATTATTCCGGTATGCGATTGGCGGGATCATTGATTTTTCACAAGTGCCTTTAAGCATTGCATCATGGTTTGGATTGGGAATGACAGTTTTTTCTTTTATAATGATGGGTGTTATCATAGCAAAAAAACTGATCATAGATGATCCGGTACAGGGGTGGTCATCGTTGGTATGTATCATTATATTTATAGGCGGTATTCAATTGTTTTGTATGGGCATTATGGGGCAGTATATTGCAAAAACATTTGTCGAAACAAAAAACAGACCGCATTATATTATATCAGAAAGTAATTTGGATGAGGAGAGATAAAAATATAAACAGATTAATTCTTGTGGTTAATATATATGCAAATTGTAAAATGCTAAAAATATATGCAGCCTATAACCTTTAATAAAAAGTAATCACAAGACTGAGATATGAGTAAAGTATTTTGTTTGGCTATAACAGACAGAGGGGATGTAAACGAGAGATTTTATTTTCAAAGAAAACGGGCCAGAATGGAGTTTATATAATGAATAGAGTGAAGGAATTGTATGCGTACCGGGAAATGATTTTTTCATTGGTAAAAAGGGATCTAAAGGGCAGATATAAAGGTTCTGCATTAGGATTTTTATGGACGTTTTTGAATCCGCTGCTTCAGCTTGGAGTATATACAATGGTATTTTCGGTGATTATGCGGTCAGGGATTAAAGATTATTATCTGTTTTTATTTGTTGCACTGATACCATGGATTTTTTTTAGTTCCTCGCTTATTGGCGGAGCGGGTTGCATATTGGCGCAGCAGGATATGATAAAAAAGATTTATTTTCCAAGGGAAGTGTTGCCTGTATCATTTGTGACAAGCCAGTTTGTAAATATGGTGCTTAGCTTTATAGTTGTCTTTATCGTATTGTTTTTTTCAAATCATAAATGGAATCTGATTGCGCTGTTTTATTTACCAATCGTTATGCTTGTAGAGTATGTGTTTGCTTTGGGGGTTACGATGATTACAAGTGCAGTAACAGTGTACCTGAGAGATCTTGAATATATTTTAGGAATTATCGTAATGGCATGGCAGTTTTTAACGCCAGTCATGTACTCCATAGAACAGGTTCCGGATGAGATTCGCTGGGTATTTTCTTTAAATCCTGTAACATATGTAATCACTTCCTATCGTCAGATTTTGTATTATGGTCAGGTACCGCAATTAGAAACTTTATTATCTGCAACTATAATTGGTGTCGTAATGTTGCTTGTCGGGTGGAAAGTTTTTTTTCACCTTCAGAAACATTTTGTTGAGGAATTATAATGAATATAGAACATGCAATAGAGGTAAGGGATATAACAAAAAAGTTTAAAATTTTTTTTGATAAAGGACATACGCTGAAGGAAAAGACAATGTTTCGATCCCGAAGAGCGTATCAGACTCGTGACGTACTGCGGGGGATTAGCTTTGAAGTGAAGAAAGGCGAAGCAATCGGGCTGATTGGACATAATGGATGTGGAAAAAGTACAACATTGAAATTATTAACTAAAATTATGTATCCGGATAGCGGAACAATTGAAATGTGCGGCAGGGTTTCCAGTCTGATAGAATTGGGAGCGGGTTTTCATCCGGATATGAGCGGAAGAGAAAATATTTATATCAATGCGTCGATTTTTGGATTGACAAAAAAGGAAATCGATGAACGTGTGGAGGAT
Source organism: uncultured Eubacterium sp. (assembly GCA_910577225.1). Taxonomy (GTDB): domain Bacteria; phylum Bacillota; class Clostridia; order Lachnospirales; family Lachnospiraceae; genus Eubacterium_J. The sequence goes on from CAJTMV010000057.1 coordinate 5,515, forward strand.
ATCATTAACTTTTCTGAATTGGAAGAATTTATTGATCTTCCGGTAAGAACATATTCATCAGGTATGTATATGCGTCTGGCATTTTCAGTTGCCATTAATGTGGATGCAGAAATCTTATTGATAGATGAGATTTTAGCTGTCGGAGACGCAGGATTTCAGATGAAATGTTTTAATCGTTTGAAAGAAATAAAAGCAAGTGGCACAACGATTGTAATTGTCTCTCATTCGATGGGACAAATTGAACAGATATGTGACAGATCCATCTGGATTCATGAAGGGAAAATAAAAGCGGAGGGAAAACCCAAAGAAGTTCATCCGCAATATCTGGAATATATTGGCGATCACAGACTGGCAGTCGCAGAAAAAGCAGAAGAACGAGAAAAAGAAAAACAAAAAGAAGAATCACAAAAAGAACAACAAATACAAGATAAGAAAACAACACCGACTGAGAATAAAAAGAAACGCTGGGGTAATGAAAATGTAACGATTAAAAATGTGCAGTTGACAGATAGTTTTGGACAGGAAAGAGTATGCTTTAAGACAGGAGACTTTGTAGGCATTAAGATTGATTATGAAATGAATACAATTGTTCGTGATGCGGTTGTTGGGATAGGCATTTCTCGTATAGATGGAGTGCATTGCTATGGTACAAATACAAGAATAGATAAAGTAGATTATTTTGATATTGTGAAAAGTGGAACAATATCATTTGAAATCGAATCTTTACTATTACTACAGGGAAATTACGTATTGGACGTGGCTATAGAATGCGATATGGGGATACCAGTTGATTTTTATCGTGAAGCCTGTAAGTTTGAAGTTATTTCAACGTTAGACGATGTAGGCGTATCGCGGCTGCAACATAGATGGAACATGGAATTGGTATAAATCCAGACGTATATGAGGAAGTATAATGATGAAAGAAAATATGTATTATGATGAAGAATTATCAGTTGACGAACATCATCTGATAAAAAAGTTGTTAAAAAAACTGATACGAAAAAGCGTTTTGTTTTTGATAAAGCCTTATGTTTCATTTCAAAATAAAGTGAATGAAGAATTGCTGCGAAAAGAGGAGGAAATTGACATTAGACTGAATAAGAAAATAGAAAAAATGAATGATGCTGCCGAAAGTCGTGAAAGACAACAGAAAGATATTTTAATTGAGCAGATAAATTGCGTGAAAAATACGCTGGAAAAAAATGTGGAAGTAATGGCCAGACAGATTATGTATGCAAAATGGCATGGAATGGACGAGCCATTTTATTATCAGGAAAGTGGTGAAGACAGTTTAATCTGCAGAATCTGTGGTTTTTCTCAAAAACGAAACAAATACGAAATAAGGGAAGCAGATTGTATGTTTAATGGGGGACATCTGGTGCGTTACGTATGTCCCAAATGTGGAGTGATTTTTGGCCCAACCAAATTTATGAATCAAAGTCAAAAAAATATTGATGAAGATTATAAAGTTCATTACCTCGGATTTTCAGAAGGCGATTCATCTTACAAAGAGGAACGGACATTTTTTATGTTGAAGCCGGAGAAAGAAAAGGCGTACTTAAATTATGGATGTGGACACTGGTCGCATACGCTGCAAAATTTAAGAAAGCAGGGCTATAAAGTATATGGATATGAACCATATTCACCAGATAGCGAGAATCCATATTTAATTACCAGCAGAGAACAGTTATCAAAAATGCGTTTTGACGGGATTTTTTCAAATGATTTATTAGAACATTTATTATATCCGGTTGAAGACTTAAAATTCATGAGGAGCTTATTGCTCAACAAGAATGCTAAAATGGCTCATTGTACTTCCTGCTACGTTTATAAATATGAAAATACAAGATTTCATACGCATTTTTTTACAGGGGATTCAGTGAAAATTATGTGTGAAAAAGCTGGACTACATATAGCTGATTATTGTAACGATATAGAAAATAATGATTTTATCTGCTATGTTTTTGAGAATAATCAGGATGCGAATTCTCAGCTAAATTCCATGTTTGTCCGGAACGGAGAACGCGATCACAGCGGTTTTATGACATTGTATAAAAACGGCATCATATATGGACCATACTTAAATTTGCTGGAGAGCGAATATTTTTTAACGGTAATGATTCGGGGAGAGTCAGGATATGCCAGTTTAAAAATTACAAGTCAGAACGGAAATGAGATATTAAGTATGCAGGATCTTCACGTTGGTGTCAATGAGATTAAATTTGTATTAGAGCAACCAAAAGATAATCTTGAATTTGTGATTGAAAATATGGGCGACGAAATAATTATTGAAAATATTTTGTTGTCTTAAACAGGGTATGAGAGAGGAAGACAGAAGGATTCAGACAATATAATTTGCAGGTAAAAGAAAAGTTTTAGGAGATAGGCAGATGTTTGATGAAAATATTGATGTAGCAGCTATTATGCGGGAAATAAAAGCGGACGTCACGGGAGACGATTTCGGAGAAAACATCCGGTACAGTTTATATAACAGTGATACGAACCGGATTACAGATTTTATAGTCAATGTGATGAATGATTCAGAAAAATATTTGGATATAGGAAATCATTTGCCATTATGTGAAAGGTATCCATCTTTTATTGGCGTAATTTTCCGATTTATATCCCGTATTATTCGTAAATCAGCCAGATTTATTTTACGTGACCAGATCGCCGTTAACCATAATATGATTTCCTGCTTAAACGCTTTGATAGAAAGAGAAGATAGTATATATACGATTCTCGAAAATAAAATAAAACCACTGGAACAACTGCTTCATAATCAGTATGGAAACTTCAGCGATGCATGCAATATTAACTGCCAGAATGTGAATTATGAATCAGGAGAGTTTATTCACGAAAGATGGAAGTATTATATGACCAATTACATTGATGATGCAGATGAGCAGGTACATACAGCAATCGATATCGGATGTGGAAGAGGCGAGTGGATACGTTACATGAAAGAAAAAGGATATAAGGCTATTGGGGTAGATCGAAATAAAAATGCAGCTGATGAATGTACGCAACTTGGGATGAATGTTTTTTGTGGTGATGGAACGGAGTACTTAAAAACAATAAATGATGAATCAGTCTCGGTAATAAGTGCGTTTCGTGTAATCGAATATCTTGATAAAGTTCAGGTAATGGAATTGATCAGACAGGCAAAACGTGCTCTAAAACCAGGCGGCTTGCTATTGATTGAAACTCCTGATATACAGCACATAGAAAAAATGTTTCCAGATATGAGAGCAGATATGCCATATAAAAATTTATTACATCCCCAATTATTGCTATTTATGGCTGAGCTGTCACAGTTTACAAAATTTGAGATCATATACTGGAAGGATCATCGAATAGAAAAGCAGATTATTCATTCGGATGGACAGGAAGAACATTTGTCAGAAACTTCTTTTTCCACGGTATCGATAAAGGATAATATAGTTACTTTACCTTATTATGCACTTGCAGTAAGAAAATAATAGTAGGAGCTGATGCAAATGAATATATTAATTGACGGTCAGACATTTACAACTCCTGAGATCCGCAGAGGAATAGGAGTATATATTAAAAATGTAATGAATTATATGCCTAAATTAGATTACATTCATTCATGGTATCTGTGCGTTTCAGATAAAAAAAATATACAGGAACTGGATCCATGGGTAATGGAGAAAGTGCATGTAATAGAAGCACCTGAGTTTCAGCCAGGAACAGATTACATGCGAAATATAGATTATACGAAAAAACTGGAAAGTCTGATTGAAGAACTTTGTATCAGTGTGTTATGGATTCCAAATGCATTGATGGTGAATGTCCTGTTTTTAAGTAGTCCGGTAAAATGTAAGGTTATAGTAACTATTCATGACATAATTCCATATATTTTTCCGATAAAAGAATGGAATGAGGCCGTAAGAGAGGAGTATTTACGAAGAATCCAATTTCTTAAGGATTTGAAACCAGAATTAGTATTTGTTTCGCAGGCAAGTGCAAACGATTATAGAAAACAAATTAGCGATGTTGTTCCGTTAAACGTTATTCCGTTAGCGGCGGATATACATAGATTTTATCGCAACCGTGAAAAGAGTGGAAATCAGGATTCGCCATATATACTGTTTACTGGCGGGTTTGATTATAGGAAAAATATTGACGGTGCAATCGATGCGTTTGCATTAGCAATACGTATGTATAAAGAGGATGAAGAATTTCAGCAATACAAATTTGTCATAGTTGGAGACTGTAATGAAGAAATTCGGAAGCATTATATGAAAAGACTGAGTAGAAAGGGTATTTCAGAAAAAGTAGAACTGACAGGATATGTTACAGATTGTAAACTGGCTGATTTGTATAAAAATGCTGATATATTCTTTTTTCCTTCGAAATATGAGGGATTTGGGTTGCCGGTTTTAGAAGCAATGCTTTCGGGAGCATATATTGTAAGTGCAAATAATTCCTCATTGCCAGAAGTATGTGGAGGATATGCGCTGCTTTGTGATGCTGATGATGAAAACGATATGGCAAAAAAATTGTATCAGGCTCATTGTAACAGAAAGAAGGAAACGATAGAAGAGATACATAAAAGGCAGAATTATGCAAAATCATATACATGGGAAAAAACTGCGAAAAAAACATTATCGCTGATAGAAAAACAATTTAGAAAAGAGATCAGGAAACAGGAGAAAAAAGAAAAAATAGCAATATTGACACCATGGCCAAATCAAAAAACAGGAATAGCGAATTATATTTTCAATCTGACATATTATTTGAAAAAATATTTTGATATAGATATTTATACAGATGCTGTTTCAGATGACTATATACAAGCAGATGGTATCTCCATATGCCATATAAATATGTTTTTAAAAAGAAAGAAAGAGTATCAGAATGTAATCTATGAATTTGGCAATAATAGTTTGTTTCATAAGACGATTTACAAAATATTTGATGAAGAGTCTGGGATTGCAGAAATACATGACCATGTGTTAACACCATTCTTTTATGAAATGCTTTTTAAAAATGGAAAGCGAAAAAAATTCAAAGAATTATTAGAACTGGCTTATGATGAGGATGGAACGAAACAATATGAATTATGTGTGAAAAATTTTGCACATCCGGATGCCATGGAATATCCGATGAGTGACGCGGTTGCAAAAAAATCCAGATATACAATTGTACATAACCATTGGTCAAAGGAAAAACTACACAATAATCGTGTTTGCGTTATTCCGCTTGCCTGTTTTAAAAATAGAGAATTTTCAGTAAAAGAAATAAATGCAGCAACCGAACATATAAAAAAGAGAATCGATTATAAAAATGAATTAATAATTGGCTGTTTTGGATGGCTTAATCCGAATAAAAGACCGGAGATTGTATTGGGTGCAGTGGAAAAATTACTATGCCGGGGATATAACTTAAAACTGGTCTTTTGGGGAGAATCCAATATGAATCATATCAATGGAACGATACAGGAAAAGAATTTACAGAAAAATGTATACATAGCTGGTTATCTGACTGAAGCTGAATATGAAGCGGCGCTGACTATCACAGATATTGTTATTAATTTGCGATACCCGTCTATGGGAGAATCGTCTGCGACATTGTGTGAAGCATTTCAACATGGTAAAGCGGTAATTGTAAGTGAGTTAAATCAATACAAAGAATTTCCGGATGAAATATGTTGGAAATTACCTGTTTGTAATAAAGAAACAGAATTGTTGGAACAGTATCTGAAACACCTGATCGATGATGCAAAAGTCCGGCAGGCACTTGGAAATAATGCCAGGCGCTATGCAGATGCAATACTCGACCCGGAAAGAATAGCTTTGCAATATTATGAATTAATAGGTAGTGAAAAATGAATGACAATAAGACAAAACCGATAGCATTTGTAATTCCATGGTATGGGGATAATATCAGAGGCGGAGCTGAAGCTGAGTGTAACCAGCTGGCACACTGTTTTCAGGACGCTGGCGTGGCAGTAGAAGTACTGACCACATGCGTAAAAGAAGCTGCAGATGACAGGGGAATCAATACGCTGCCTCAGGGGAAAAGTATAGAATCCGGAATCATTGTAAGACGTTTTTTGGTAAAGAAAAGGAATGAAAAACGTTTTCATGCGGCGAATGCCCGATTATATAATAAGCAAATGGTATCCCGCAAGGAAGAAGCGGCATATTTTGAAGAAAATATTAATAGTCCTGATTTGTATGCGTATATCGCAGATAATAAGGACAATTATAAGTTATTTGTATTTATTCCATATTTATACAGTATCACATACTATGGCTCTATGGAATGTCCTGAAAATGCTGTAATTATCCCTTGTCTGCATGATGAAGGATACGCTTATATGTCCATGGTAAGAGAACGCCTGCAATGTTTTAAGAAGATGATTTTTTTATCAAAACCGGAAAGTGACCTGGCACATGAACTTTATGATTTACAAAATGTGAAAACAGCAGTATTAGGAGCATACGTCGAATCTGGATGGGAAGATACTGTCGATGCCGGGGCATTTCGAAAAAAATATCATATCTATGATGATTTTATTTTATTTGCTGGTAGAAAAGATAAAGGTAAAAAAGCTGATTTATTGTTAGAATATTTTTATCGCTATAAGAGGGTTTATCCAGAAGACAAGTTAAAACTTGTATTTATTGGGGGTGGAAAAATCGATATTCCGATGGATATTGCCACTGAAGTAATTGACCTGGGATTTTTGGATATTACAGATAAGCATAATGCATTTGCAGCGGCACTGGTATTATGTAATCCTTCATATTTTGAAAGTTTTTCAATCGTTATTATGGAGAGCTGGCTCGTGCACAGACCAGTGCTGGTTTCTGAAAATTGTAAAGTGACGACTCATTTTTGTATGGAATCAAACGGGGGATTATATTTTAACAGTTATCCTGTATTTGAAAGGTGCTTAAAATTCTTTTTAACACACAAAGATATTACAGATGCGTTAGGACAGAATGGTTATAGATATGTACAAAAAAATTTTGTGAAAGATGTAATACAAAAAAAATATTTGGATTTTTTGTTGAAATGATGGAAGGAGAATTTTCTGAAATGGGAAAATTTGTTTTAAACATGAAGAAAAAAAGTTTTTTTGCATATGTAATCGTTGCAGTTTTAACGATTATTATGGTTTCTTTTGTATACCAGTTATGGAAAACAAATATTTTCAAAGTTCCGTTTACATATACCAGTGATGGTTTGATCGGATTGATGTCAACTAAAATAATGATTGATGAAGGAGGACTTGGATGGGCGTCTGATCGATTAGGAGCACCATTTGGGTTTGATACTTATGATGCATCTCAAAGCACATATTTACCTGTTTTACTAAAAAAATTGATGGCTCTTTTTAGTTCTAATTGGATTTTTGTGGTTAATATATCTTATTTGTCAGGATTTGTTATTGTATCCTGCGTTGCTTTTTCGGTTTTAAAGAAGATGGGCATTGATCTCAGAGCAGCTGTAATGCTGTCCGTTTTATATTCGTGTGTACCTTATCATTTTTTCAGAGGGGAAGCACATTTTTCCTTATCCTTTTATATTTCTGTTCCGATAGCGGTTTATTATATTTTACGTATGATGAAAGAAGATATTTTAAAAGGAAAGAGTTATCGGGAATGGATAAAATATTTTATAGCAATGATTATTATTGGAACAGGAGGTTTATATTACGCATATTTTACCTGTCTTTTTTTATGTGTTGCAATGATTTATGTTTTCATTAATGAAAAAAATTTAAAACGTATAAAGGAAATGGCATTCAGTGTGGTAATAATAACTGGTACGGTGCTTGTAGGATATGTACCAACAATCATTTATACAGCGACTTATGGAAGAAATACCGAGGGAATCGTGCGCAGTGCGGCACAGGTAGAAGCGTTAAGTCTTAAGCTGGCACAATTAATTTTGCCGATAACCGGTCATAGAATACCATTTCTTTCAAGATTAAAAAATAAATTTAACAGTTCGTATAACTATACGGAAAATGATTTTGCTTCGTTGGGATTGGTTTTTTCGATTGGATTTATTTTTTTATTACTTTTTTTGTGGTCAAAACAAAGTAAAAATAAGAAAACATGTTTGCATGAAGTAGCGTGTTTAAATATGGCAGCTTTACTCTATGCATCTGTAGGTGGTTTCATATCTGTACAGGGTATTGTTTTTGACAAGATTCGTGCGGGAAATAGAATTTCTATTTTTATAGCTTTTTTTTCCTGTATATGTTTGGGAATAATAGTAACTGCATGCTTAAAAAAGTATCAGTTTAAAAACAAATATGTAACGACAGCTCTGGCATGTATTTTGATTTTTGGAGTTCTTGATAATACCAAAAGCAAATATTTTGATGCAGATGCAGTTTATGCTAATATTGAAAATGACTATCGCTTTGTACAACAAATCGAAGAATTAGAAAATGGAGAAGGAACGATTTTACAATTGCCAATTATGCGTTTTCCGGAAAGTGATCCAATTGTAAAAATGCAGAATGGCGACCATTTTATCGGTTATTTATATTCTGATAATTTACGATGGTCGTATGGAATAACAATGGGCAGAAAAGGGAGCAAATTTTTTGAAGAATTTAACAAGAAGGGCTTATCAGCAGGTAAATTAGTGTCAAAAGCTGCCAGAATGGGATATACAGGTATTTATATAGATAAAGATGGGTATATAGAGGAAGAGTACGTAAATCTAAAGGAATCAATGAAAAATGTATTGGAACTGGAACCAGTGGAATGTGCGGATGGAAGTAAAATATATTTTTCATTAAAAAAATATATCGAACAAAATAAGATAGAAAAAAATTATTGCAGTTACGAATTCGGAGCTGGAATTTATGAGCAGGAAAGCGATGGAAATGCGACGTGGAACTGGGCTGACAGAGAGTGTGAATTTAAGTTATATAATTGGTCTGACGTGGAACAAAATGTACGGATGAAGATAAGAATTCGACCATTTTGGGAAAAAAGTTACAAATTAATCATAAAGTCAGAAGAAGACGAGGAAGAGATTTTCAATATTATTCCGGGAAAAGAAACGGAGTGCGTTTGGGATGTGAATGTTAAGCCAGGATATAATTCATTTCAGATGACGACGGACGGGCCGCTGATGCAGGGAACAGGAGATGTAAGAAATTTGTGTTATATGATCACAGATTATGAAACAGTTATGGAAACAGACGTTGATGTTATCTGGAAAAGCGGGGTATATGAGGAAGAACAAAATGCGGGAGAATATTGGAGATGGTCTGAACAGAATGGTGAAATTTTATTGAATAGCAGAGGAGAAAAGAACATTGTTATGAATGCAGTTATTCAGTCTACACACGATCAAACACATTATATTAACTGGAACTGTAATGACAAACAGGATAGATTATTCATTCAGCCAGGTGAAAATAAGGTAGCTATAGAACTGGCATTGCATGATGGAGAAAATAAGTTAAGTTTCCAGTCGGACATTCCGTCGATAAATGTGGGTAGTGCAGACGATAGAGATCTGCATTTTAAAATTTCAAATTATTATATGATTACAGTTGGAAAAGCACTTGAGAAAAATGATTAAATATGAAAAATAGTTATAAACAGAATGGAGAATAAAGAATGAAGAAAAAACGTATACACGAATTGTTATCATGGGTATGGCTGATTGCGGTTCTTATGATGTGGTTTGTTTTTTTATGGAAACATGTAGATAATATACTTGATTCTGATATGTCCGGAGAATTGCTGCTAGGGAAAATAATGAATGAGAAAAATTGTTTTCTAACAGATAGTTGGTTTTATTCCACGGAAATACGCATTTTAAATATTCAGTTAATTTTTAAGCTGGTATTTTCATTTTTTTCAGACTGGCATGTGGTCAGATGTGTTTCAGGTATCTTATGGATAGTGATGGTCTTGTGCAGTTTTTATTATTTACTTTGTCAGATGGAATGCAAAAAATTATTTTCGTACATAGCACCGATATTTATATTAAATTTTTTTGGAGGATTTTATTCTCTGATTCTGGCAGGATTATATTATTCTCCGCATTTGTGTGTATCATTTATTACGATTGGATTGATTCTGCATTTTGCAAGGACTCAAAATAAGTATGTACGAACAACGATTTTTGCATGTGCATGTGTGCTTGCATTACTCGCGGGTATGGGCGGATTACGTTTAATTATTAATCCTGAATTATTCACGGAATAACAGCATTAACTGCTGAAACCCGCATAGT
>CAJTMV010000058.1 GCA_910577225.1 uncultured Eubacterium sp.
AGGTTATTTCACTGTTCAGTTATCAATGTTCTCTTTTTTGTTTTTAACAGCTCAGTCATTATATCAGCTCTCTTTTTGTTTGTCAAGCACTTTTTTCAACTTTTTTATTTCTTTATTTTTCCAAGTTGTTTTCTGACTTGCTGCAACTGCTATAGGCTATCATACTTTTTATTGCTTGTCAATAGCTTTTTTTATTTTTTTTGAAATTTCTTTCAAATTTGTATCCGCTTCCCTCGCGGCGAATGTTATAGTACCATAGTTATTTTTACATGTCAACCATTTTTTTACATTTTTTTATTTTTTTCTTCTGTGCGATCGTTACCGTTTAGAAAATCATTGAACCGTTACATATCCAGCTCTTATAATTCGGCTGCGACGGGCTGGATATCTGCAGTCACTACACGTTCATACGGTCAGCGCAGTAAATGCGCTGATCTGCCTGAACGGTTACGTAAGATTGAATCTATTTGTATTCTTTGCATATATAAAGTAAAATATACCTGTTTATCCCTGAATATTTGCATTTCTTTTTTTTTGGCGCAGGTTAAGAAAAAAACTGCTTAACATAGAAGAACATTCTTCTTCCAGCACTCCGTTTACTATTTCAGTCTGATGATTAAACCGCTCCATCTGCAACAAATTTATAATTGAGCCTGCACATCCGGCTTTCGGATTCATTGCGCCAATTACCACTTTCTTCATCCTTGACTGTACAATTGCCCCTGCACACATCTGACATGGTTCCAGCGTAATATACATCGTACAATCTTCCAGCCTCCAGTCTCCGGTCTTTTTACATGCCTTTCGTATCGCGGTTAATTCTGCATGTGCAAGAGTATTCTTATCTGTATTTCTGCGATTGTAACCTCGTGCTATAATTTTATCATTTTGCACGATCACGCAGCCGATTGGCACTTCATCGATCAGATATGCTTTGTTTGCCTCTTTCAATGCTGCTTTCATATATTTTTCCTGTATTACCGTATCAGCCGGCATCTTTCCTCATCCAATCCTTTCTTTATCCTGAATTCATATTCAGGATCTTGATGTATTTATTTTATTATACTATACTAAAACTGCGTTCTGCAATCGTATTTTTTCAGTATGATGCATCACATAAATGCAGTTAACATGATCCATTCATATTTTTATCTATAGATAATATGCAGAAAAATTATGGAGGTAAATTATGAAATTTCTTTATGAAACAGACCGATTGCTCCTTAAAATTCTGGATGGCTCCAATGCAGGCGACATTTTACGGTTTTATCTGACAAACCGTGAAATCTTTGAACATTCTGAGGCTTCCCGTCCGGAAAATTTTTATACTGAATCCTATCAGCAGCGAATTTTAAACCATGAGTTTCATATGTGTATCAAACAGACCGGAGTGAGATTTTGGATATATAAAAAAACAGACCCTGACCATGTCATTGGTACGGTCTGTTTTCGTAACATCATGCGTCACATCTATCAGAGCTGTGAAGTTGGTTATAAATTTGATCCTCTGTGCTGGCATCATGGTTATGCATCTGAAGCCCTTTATAAATGTATCCAGATTGCCTTTTATGAAATGAATCTGCATCGGATTACCGCACACATTATGCCAGATAACACCGCCTCCATCCATCTCGCCGAACGAACCGGATTCGAACGGGAAGGTATTGCACGTAAGAGCGCCCTGATCCAGGGTGTCTGGGAAGATCATATTATTTATAGTATCATACACCCATGAATCATCTCATATTGAAGTTTACATTTTGTTCATCTTTCAGCTTTCCAAAATTCGATACCAGTAGCCTGGCTGTTCTCCTCTTTCACTACTCTGCTTTTGCGGGAGAAAGTCAGGAAAGCCGAATATAGAAGCCATAACATGTTCCTGCTTCTGATAAATTCCCGGCACACCAATAAACCAGTTTTTATCCATTTTTCCAAACGCAAGATATCTGTAATTAAAAAATCCGTGCAGCAAAAAACTATTATTGATCATACTCCAATACTTTTCAGGCAGCATACGCACGTCTTTTATTTCGATACGGACACATAATACTTTTTGCCGATCCTCAAACTGATTTAACACCGGATACATCCGCAGCATGTCACGCCAGGTCTGCTCCCATGTGTTTTTAAGCTGCGGCTGCAGTTCTGCCGTTCGTATATCTGACGTTTGTTGCGATACTTCTGCCTGTTCATATACCGATTGTTCATCTTTGTATCCCTCCATGCTTTCGGATGGATGCACACCAGCAAACACTGCCGATTCTCTTTTCAATGTTTTATCCCGGGTTATTCCTCCTGTCTTCCTGTCCATATCCTCTTTGTTATTTTCAATTTGTTTATTGTTTTCTCTTTGTCTGTTGTTTTTATTTTGTTTATTGCTTTCTCTCTGGCTGCTGTTTTTATTTTGTTTATTGCTTTCTCTCTGGCTGCTGTTTTCATTGCCGGTTCCGCTTTGGTTGCTATTGCTGCTCTCTTTGCTGATGTCACTCTGTCTGCCAATGCCACCTTGTCTGCTGATGCTGCTTTGTCTGCCGATGCCATTTTGTCTGCCGATGCCATTTTGTCTGCCGATGTCACTTTGTCTGCTGATGTCACTTTGTCTGCTGATGTCACTTTGTCTGCCGATGTCACTTTGTCTGCTGATGTTACTTTGTCTGCTGATGCCGCTCTGTTTCCCATTACTACTTTGTTGACTATTACTATTCTGTATTAATTTATCTTCGTTTTCGTAAATATTTTTATGCTCCTCTTTCCTCTGATCCTGCTCTGATTGCTCGTTTTTCCCTTCCCCTGATCTTCTCTCCGTGTCTTCTCCTGCTTCTCCCTGTTTTGTGCCGGCTTTCGCTGACTCATGTCTGTTTTCCCCTCTCCAGACGATAAATTTCGATGTATCTACCGGCTCTTCATCCCACTGGCTTAAAAATGCCGGTCTGTCGTCTATTACAATCAAAATACCATTCATCTGCATAATCTGCCAGGGTGTCTGTCCAATATTTTCTTCAGTCTGCTCATATCGAAAATCTGCCTGATTATTACGGAACGTTATATTTCCGATCGAAATTCCCTGTATATTTTTTTCTTTTTTGATAAATAAATAAACTGTGCCCGTTTTGCCGGAATATCCATTTTCCTTTAAATGAATTTCCACACGATTTCGCCCTGTGCGAAGCTCGATCCGTGCAAAACCGGAATTATGAATTTTCTGATTGTTAAAAACAGAATATAAATAACTAACAAATCGTTTCATACGCCCAGCTGTACTCCAAGCCTGTCATTATTACAATGTATGCAATAACATCGAAATCATGACAGCATATGGATTTATTTCCATTTATTTTTCACGGTAATCATATTGACTTTTTTTACAATCTATTTATAATAATGATAACGATTACTATTTTGAAAGGAAAGAGCAATGAAGTACAGCAGACAGAGAGAAAGTATTCTTAAATACCTCCGCTCTACCAAATGTCACCCAACTGCAGAAACTGTGTATCAGAATATCCTGGCCGAAAATCCTAATATCAGTCTTGGAACGGTATATCGTAATCTTACGTTACTAACAGAACTTGGCGAAATAAGGAAAATCACCTCTTTTGACGGTCCGGATCGCTTCGATGGCAATACGATGCCACATTATCATTTCATATGTAGAAAATGTGGAACTGTCGCCGACCTTGAAATGGATTCCCTTACTCATATCGATCTATTAGCGGCACACAACTTTCCGGGAATCATTGAGGGTCATATTACACATTTTTATGGAAAATGCGCAAATTGCGCAAAAACAAAATTTTCATAAAAACAGTAATCGTTTCTATTTTTATATTGACACTCGCGATAATATGTGTTATAAATTTATCAACAAAGATTCAGTAACCGCTGTCATATAGACGCTCTGCGATCTCTTACATGCGGCACTGGAGAAACCAAATAAACGAAAAGGAGAATTTAAAATGGCTAAATTTGTATGTCAGGTATGTGGTTACGTTCATGAAGGAGACTCTGCACCAGCACAATGCCCACAGTGTAAAGCACCGGCAGAAAAATTCACAAAACAGGAAGGTGAAACAACATGGGCTGCTGAACACGTTGTAGGAGTTGCAAAAGGCGTATCTGAAGATATTCTGAACGATTTAAGAGCAAACTTTAACGGCGAATGTACAGAAGTTGGTATGTATCTTGCAATGGCAAGAGTCGCACACAGAGAAGGTTATCCGGAAATCGGCTTATACTGGGAAAAAGCTGCATATGAAGAAGCAGAACATGCTGCTAAATTCGCAGAACTGCTTGGCGAAGTTGTTACAGACAGCACAAAGAAAAATCTCGAGATGCGCGTAGAGGCTGAAAATGGCGCTACTGCTGGTAAGACAGATCTGGCAAAACGTGCAAAAGCTGCAAATCTGGATGCAATCCATGATACAGTACATGAAATGGCTCGTGACGAGGCAAGACATGGCAAGGCTTTCGCAGGTCTGTTAAAGAGATACTTTGGTTAAGATTTATAAAAATTTTTAAATGGGAAGAGGATGGACATGCGGTGTCTGTCCTCTTTTTAGCTGGAAGAAAAGTATACTATTTTCTTTCATTATTTTACCTCCGAAAGCCTGTATTTACAAGTTTTTTATTAACTTACAGCAACTTTATAGCGTAAGCAAATAACACTTTACACTTATTTTTCATATATAATGCATTTCCCTATTTCTCAAGCAGGCGGTTCAGCAGCTGTTCTCTATGCTTTATAAACATCTCTGTTACCTGATAACTTTCCGTTTCTTCATATTCACATCGATGAATACTGCCATCGTCAAATGTCAGAATCTCTGCATCCGGAATCCCCAATAGTATTGGAGAATGCGTAACGATCATAAATTGCGAATCTTCCTTTGTGCATCTGTCTATTTCCATCAACAGCGTCAGCTGCCTTTGTGGTGAAAGAGCGGCTTCCGGCTCGTCCAGAAAATACATCCCGTTTGGGCGAAAATGTTTTTGAGCGATTGACAGAAAACTTTCTCCATGCGATTTTTTATGCAGATTCTCAGAAGGAATCCACGCTTCTCTTGCATATTCTTCCTCCTGCGTTGCGACATTGTAAAAGCTCTCTGCACGCAGAAAATATCCCCATCCGGCTTTTCTAACGCCTCTGATCAGTCTGATCGCATCACACAGTTCAGAATGGGAATCATACGTGGAAAAGTTATAATTTTTTGTACCGCCCTCCGGATTAAATCCGGCGGCTACCGCTATCGCTTCCAGTAATGTAGATTTTCCGCTGCCGTTTTCCCCTACAAAAAAAGTCACCGGCTTATGAAATTCCAGGTTCTGAACATGCTGAATCGCATCGATATTTCGAAGGTAACTGCCGGGAGGGATTTTTTCCCAGTTTATCTGTATTCCCTGTATCATCTGATCATACATCATTGGTTTCTGTTCTCCTCATCTGACCTTTGCAATTATTCAAAAATCCCTCAAAAGCGCTATTAACGGACGAAGCACTTTATAATAGTTTTGCTGGGACGGATGATCTGTAAGTTTGTCAAAATCTATTTTGATAGCGCCCAGATTCTGGCATCGATGTGAAGCGATAATATGATAGGCATCCTGCGCTTTATTCGTATCCAGCTGGTAAGCATGAAGCGTCAATGTAATTAGCCGTATGCTTCTTTTACGTTTATCTCCATGAAAATATCCAGAGAGAATTTCCCGCATCTGCGCATCCTGACGTATTTTCTGATACCATTCTCTCCCTGTCTCCTGTCCCAATAAAACTGTAAGAGCACAATACCAGCCGTTCAGGTTGGATATCGGTATACATTCCGCAATACTATCTACATATTGTTCCGCCGTTACTGGCAGCGGATTTTCGGTCGGAACGCACGCTTCTGTCAGATCTTTTTTCTTATAGTTTTGTACTGTGATATCCGGAATCAGATTCTTTTTTGATTTTTTCTCTTTCTTTTTGCCCTTCTTTACAGCTTTCTTTTTTTGATTTGGACTTTTCTGGCATATCTGAATCCCTCTGTTATTCCAAAAGTCCACCGTCTTTTGATAACCTTTGTCATTTGAATAGATACAAAAAGCTGCCTTTGGATGTTTCGTGACAAGATACGCCAGTACTCCTATCAGCTGATAGTCCAGAGCATTATTGCCGGGCGTGCACTCCAGCCAGATCACCCGCGGATTATTCACCTGTCTGATCAAAAAATCTTCCAGCCGTTTTGAATGATTTTCTGTATAAAAAGTTATGATCCGGTCTTTCTTTTTACATTTATCTAATAACCCAAACCATTTATCCCCTACGTTTTCTGTATCGATGAAATAATATCTGCGTTTCAAAATAGTAGTCCTTTCAAAAATATCCTGTTTTTTCTCATTTCCTGATAACATTAGTATTGATATGTTACTATAATAAATACATCATTTATCAATTTCTTACGGACTTTTACTATACCATATTCTGACAGAAATGTGAATATTTTCTTTTTACACCCATCCAGGATATATTTTTTATTTACGACACCCTTTTTGTATGCAATAAAGGTAAACTTATAGTGGAGCGAGGTGTTTAAAAAGTGGATTCTAACAATTTCGGAGAAATATTAAAAGATCTGCGTAAACGAGCTGGCCTGACTCAGGAACAGCTTGGAGAACAAATCGGCAAGTCCAAATCTGTCGTATCTTTTTACGAACTGCGGGAACGCAGTCCTTCTCCTGCAATATTGGTAAAGCTGGCATCTGTTTTTCATGTAAGTACCGATTACCTGCTAGGAGTCGATCCGTCAAGACGGCTGGATGTATCCGAACTGAGCGAAGAAGATATCACAGTTATAACGCTTATGATCGACCTGCTGAGAAAGAAAAATCACAAACTCCGCTGATATGAGGGACAGGATAACCTGTTCCTCATTTTGTTATACTGCTATATCCGCCCCTTAATTACTGCCGCCACGCCATCTGCTTTTGGTTCCGTTATCCGATTCTTTTTCCGCCTTTTTTTTCAACTCTCTGATTTCCGTATTGATCACACCGACTGATCCGGCTGACCTGGCCAGAATAAACCAAAAACCTGCTGCAGGCAATGCCGTAACCGGCATCAACAGTTTATATTCCTCTGAAAAAAGACAGAAAAGACTGGTGGCGCTCCAGATAAGAGCCCATGTAACCGATATCGTCTTTACAATGATCTCATTTATTTTCATTTTTCTCAAACTGCATATTGCAAATCCTGTGTCTTTGTTTTTTGCGGAAATGAACTCTTCAGCCTGCGGTCCAAATACCCCGCTACTTAAAAACTGTACTTCTGTATCCGCTTCTTTTTTTTGTTTATCATTTTTTTTAAATAACATACGACCACCTCCCTAACCTCCGATCCATATCGGATGGCTGTCATATATTATAACACAGCTTTACTATTTCTTCCAGTACTATCTGCATCATTCAGACACCCTTTTAGTATTTTTTTACAAATTATATGCTTTCTGCTTACATAAATTGTTTTTTGTTTCTGTAAAAATCCTAATACAGTTGATTCTACAGCAATAAAAATCCCGTTGGCTGCTCCTTTCAGCTAACGGGATTCCTATAATTGTAATTTGTTATCTGTCAAACCTGACAGCTATTTTATATCTGAACAACATATTTACGTGCGTTTTTATAATTAGGTCTGCCGTCTTTCCCACTCAGATCAAAACTAATCCCATAATAACTATGATTTTTATCTGTAAGACTCCATGTCGGATCGTAAACTTTCCCATTTACTTCTGCCCAGCCATGTCCGCCGCTGGATACGGCATAGCACTCTTTATACCCGACCGCGTTCGCCAGGAATGCAAACGCAGCTCCAAACGCGTAACAATTTCCATGGCCCTCCTCAAACAGGTCCTGTGCATAGTTTTGCTCCCATTGTTTACTTTTCTCAAAATCCGGAGAACCCCGATACTGAAAATGTTTCAGCAGATACTCAAAACTTTTCTTTAGTTTTTCAGATTTTTTCATTTCTGGTTTTGTCGCTTTTTCAACGACTTTGTTCGCTTTTAGTAAAACATTTAATTTACCGGTAGCCGCTGCTGTCAGCTCTGCCTTTCCATCTTCTGCAAGATCGATTCCATTTATCGTTTTCTCGCTCTCCATGTAACCCTTTTTGCCATTAGCGATGTTAAAATAGTAATAATGACCGTCACAGGACTGCCAGCCGGTTCGCTGTATACCTTTTGCATCGAAATAATAATATTTTCCGTCGATCTCTTTCAGCCCCAGCGTCTTCTTCCCATTTTCGTAATAAAAAACTTTCTGGTTTCTGCTCTTCCACTTTCCCGATGCGTGCGCGTCCGATTCCTCTGTCTGAACATCATCCGGTTCCCGCTCCGCTTTATCTTTTGACTCGCGATCGAACAGCATCTCTTTCGGAATTTCAGCTGCCCGAACCTCCATGTGAGCCAGACATACTGACCACCCGAGTATCATCAGCAACATCTTTCCGGCTCTGATTTTTTTACTTCTTTCCTGCATCTGACCACTCCTAATATTCTTCCGTCTCCATACTTCCGTCTGAATAATATATTTCCACATATCCGTGTCCGCTTCCGTCACAGTCGTCATACTTTTCCCGTCTGACTTCTGTTCTTTCTTCTCCGTCGCTGTCTGTCTTACCATCAGCATCGCTGTTAGTTTTGCTGTCTGTTGCGCTGTCCGTTTTGCCTTCTGCATCGCTGTTAGTTTTGCTGTCCGCATCAGCTGATGTCTCTGCGCCTGTCGTAGTTTTTGTATTCTTCCCATTATCTGCGGGATCTGTCCCACAGCCCGCTGCAAGTATTGCTGCCGTTAAAACTGATACTACTGTTATTCTCATCCGCATGGTTCTCTCTCCTGTCTGCATTCAGTCTCAGAAAACAATTCTGATCTTACATAAATTTACCATAATAAAATTATAAAATCAATAGCGATAAAAAACTACTGACATTTATAAAATTTTAACAAATTAAAGTTGCAAGTTATTTAATTTTGTAGTAAAATATTACAATAAAAAGGAGGTTTTGATTTGAAATATATAGATTTAGCAAGAAAAGCAGATGAAGCGCTCCGTATTGGCATCGAATTTATTGTCGACAAAGAAAATATACTTCCTTCGGCCTGGGATACGGATGGCTTGGGATGGCACGAACAATGGCGAAATGCCGTCTATGCAGGAGTATATGCCTCCTGTGAAGGTATCATTTTGCTAAGCCATGTAAAGCAAAAGCATTTGATTCTTAATGATACAGAACTAATAAACAAAGTTTATTTCCATAATTTATGTCACATTTTTGACGAGCGAAATCTGATCGATCTGTCTCTCGATTATGGGCCAAACAGAAAAATGCAAAGAGACAAGACGTTAAATGCTACTTATAAACTGGCTAAATTTCTATGGGCATCCAGTTACGTAGAACAAAGCGATCCTTACCTGTGTAACCAGATTTTAAATAAACTAAACGAATTGTATAATCCCGAACTACATATGTTCAAAAATACAGCTACAGACCAGGGAGACAATATTTTAGCAACAATATTCGCTTATATTGCGTTAACTCATCTGACTCCGGATAATAAAAAAATAAAAGAGATTGAAGATGTATTTTATCGTACTTTAGAACAGGCTAATAAAATCGATGACAGCAATTTTGATACGCTGGTTTTTATTTTATGGGGAATTTCGCAAAATCCTGAACACTGCCAGGAAATGGTAATCGAAAAAGCTGTCGAATGTATAAAACTGCTTTTAAAATACAAAAATTTAAAAAACGATACGATATATGAAGACCGATATAACATCCGAACAATAAATACCAGGGACGACTTTAGTATTAACAAATATTTTATACTGCTTATTGCGTTGGAACAATTTATTTATTATAAATATTTAAATAAATCATACGTTGATTTTCTTATTCCGGAAATAAATACGATTTCTGATAAGATTAGAAACGCTCATTTCTATAGTAAAGACGACACCCTTAAAAATTCACGTTTCTGGGAAAACTGCTACGCTTTGCATATTTTAGATACTTTTTCTAATCTGGTCGCAAAATTTAAATTTCAGGAGGATAATTTTATGATTATTAAGCCTAAAAATTTTAAGGATATAACTCCGGTTGTTAATAAAAAATTGTGTGTCGTACTTATGCCATTTAACAACGACTGGTCAGACGGAGTCTATGGTAGTTTTGCAGATGTTGATTTAGGTTTCAGGTTTTGGCGTAGTGACAAGTCTCGTAACGACGGTAGTATTATCGATATGATTTGGGAAATGATAAACAATGCATATTTTGTCATTGCCGATTGCACCGGTAAAAATCCAAATGTTTTTTATGAACTGGGTATCGCTCACACATTAGGAAAACCAGTCTTTTTGTGCGCGCAAAATCGGGAAGATTTTCCTTTTGATGTTACTCATATACGAAGTCATGTATATAGTTTATCCATCAATGGCCAGAATAAGCTAAGACATACCATTAGAGACTTCATCCAGGAATTACAGGAGCAGGAGAATTAACTTATGCAGCAATTTAAATTCTCACAAAAAGCATTTATCGTTAACGACGGAAAATTACTGCTCGTAAAGAAATCAGGAAACGATCCTTACCATCCAAACGAATGGGAAGTACCTGGCGGACGAATGAAATTCGGCGAAAAACCCGAAGAACATATCAAACGTGAAGTAAAAGAAGAGGTCGGTCTGGACATCGAAATCGGCTCTCCGTTTGCGATATGGTCATGGATCCTGGAAAAAGAGGATATGGATGCGGACAATACGCTGACGCAGATCGTCGCTGTCGGCAGTTACTGTCGTCCCCTGAATCTGCACATTTCTCCAAACGGAAGAGTTACTGGCGATTATCTGTCCGACATAAAATGGGTTCCTGTTGATAAAGTGCTTACTTATAATCTTATTCCGGATATTATACCTGCCATGAAAACCTTTGTGGCATATTTTAAAAACAGCCAGTGGGAAACTTTTTCCTCCCACAGCATGCCAGATATCACTTTTTAGGAGGTTCGGCAATGTCTAATCGATGTGTCTTTTGTAAAGAAAACAGATTTCGCCTGAATCAAAAGGCCGGACTGGATGTTCAGCAAGCGGTTATTTATGAAAATGAACGCATCTGTATTACTCCGGATCTCGCGCCTTTAACATCCGGCCACTTGCTGATCCTGTCACAGGACCACTTTAACAGTTACGCAGATGCACCTGTTTGTGTGATAAACGACTTATTGTATGTGATTCGCTATCTATCTGATACTGTTTTTCCAAATTCCGAAATTACATGGTTTGAACATGGAGCCGTTTTTCCCGATACTGCAGGCGCATCTGTAAATCATGCGCATCTGCATATTATTCCGCATGCGCTGAACCTGGAAGCAGACATCGAATCCGATCATATGTATTGCAAAAAAACTCCGTTTTCAATAAATGCATTATCTGATTTCGCATCTGCACAGCCTTATTTATG
Source organism: uncultured Eubacterium sp. (assembly GCA_910577225.1). Lineage (GTDB taxonomy): Bacteria > Bacillota > Clostridia > Lachnospirales > Lachnospiraceae > Eubacterium_J. The sequence continues at coordinate 11,490 of CAJTMV010000058.1, forward strand.
GATTGGAAACAGGCAAAATTCTTTTATCTATTCTGTAAACGAGCTGCCCCGCCAGTACCTGAGAAAAAAAGCTGCCAGCTTATTAGACTGTAAACATTACGACTGGCAGCAGACTTATCTGTCGGAGTATTCACGAAAAGCATATAAAGAAACCATTCATCTGTACACCGAAGAAAGGCCGGTATTACATGGATATTCATCATACAATCAACTATCTGCAGACTTTGTTCCCTGATATCCGCCAATTGCCAGAAAAGGAGATACAGGCGTTTATCATTCAGGAAATTCTGAAAAGTCCCTATCCGCGCGTCGATCATCAAAAAGTCCATCAACTAATGGGTAAAGACTATGTTCCCGGACTTTTCTGGCTGCGGGACAGAAAAGAGAAACCAGCTTATCTGTCTGAAGAATCGAAAATACCTTTTCATCTCTGGCTGTATCAAAAATTCGAGGCGGAGGCAGATCAGCTTGCAAAGAATCCTTTATTGGCACTAGCAATTGCACAAACAGGCAAAGAGACGATTCTTACGCATGCTCTTCATATATTAGGATTTTACGATTCGGATCATATCATGTTTTTAGATAAGATCATTAATCAGGAATTCAGCGATATTTTCAGAAGAATACTTATGCTCATTTTGACGGGCGATTCCCTTTTCATCTTCCATAACCATAGAGAATTTAATGAACTTGGCAGACAGACTGTGCCTTTGATATTGGAATGCACAAAGCAGTATTCTTTTAGAGACAGACTCTTTCAGTCTGTAGCAGGCGGTATCATTGGATTAAACATCAAAGAGGAAAAAATAAGCACCGCGCCCATCAGTTTAAAGAATAATTTTTCTCTAAATCAGACGACTATTCCGGAACTTTGTGATAAAATAGAAGTCTGTATCCATGATCCGCGTAAAATAGCAATCGACTGTTACAATGAGTATTACAACGAGGTCATAAATGGAAAAAACGTAACGGTTGCATGGATGACAGACGACTATATTCAGACTATTTTCGAACTGAAATTTATAGAAGAGCAGATGACTTATAATCTGTCGCTCACTTTTACTTTAATACCAAGATATGATTCCTATTCCAATGACGCCAGCTATGCAGACGTTATGGACATGCTCCGTCTGCCTGTTTTGGAGCGTCTGCATCAGTATTATCGTTCCGGCAGATTCTATGTATGCAGAAATGGGATGGATATCAGTACGTTTGACGGATATCGGATGTCTGAAGAAGTATATCGCTTGCTAAATCATGCAGATATCGTAGTTATATCCGGTGCAAGAGCTTATGAAATGTCGCAGGGTATGGACAAAATCGTTTATTATACGGGTATTGTCGTATGTAAATCGTATACAGAATCTATTACGGGATTTTCAAAAGATTCTGGCCAGCTTATTTTTCTGAGGCAGGGAAAAAAAGAACATTCTTTTGAAAACTTCGCGAAAAGAGCCGAACGGAAAATGCATACGGACGATGGCCTTATTCCTGTCGCTGGCAAAACTGCCAGGGAATATTATGAAGAAAAATATAAAAGGCAGAGTACTCTTTGAATAAGTCTGCTCGTCATAAGATGCCCGCTGATACAATATGGATGAATCTGCTATGAAAAAATTGTTTAATATTGTAAAATACAATCTCGATACAGGAAGCAGCCGCATGTTTCACTCTGGACCGCATTATCAAATCGTCTTTGTCATACATGGAATGTGTCGTTTTTTGGAAAACATCCAGCAGCTCTGCCGTCCCTCTGATATTATCTTTTTAAAACCGGGGCAAACGCAGGAAATTGTTTCTGTTTCACAAAAAAGCAACTGTCGGCTGCTTGGCATCACGATTCCGGAAGAATCCCTCGTAATGCTTTCTGATCCTACCTGTGATCTGGCAGCAAATTTTCGTTTCGCCCCATATAATACAGCCGTGATCCCAGGAGAAATGAAATCTACCATGCTGCTTCGTAATATGATCACGAAACTGGATACATTAAAAGACGAGGATATGAAGCCTGGCATTGAATTATATGAGAAAAGCCTGTTCACCACATTCCTTGTTCTGTTTTTACGTACCTGTATCCAGAGTGATCAGATGTATCAGTTTCACCAAAAGAAAATGCTTATGATCGACGATGTATTTGAATACATCAGCCAGCATCTGACTGAAGATCTTTCTTTAAAAAAACTGGAAGAGGTATTTTTCATTTCTGGCGAACATATTTCCAGAGAATTTAAAAAAAGTACAGGCGTTACGCTGCACTCTTACATTACACGCGCCCGAATCGATCTGAGTAAAAAATATCTCCTTCAGGATCTGTCAGTCCGCGACGTCTGTCAGTTATGCGGATTCAGCAGTTATAACCACTTTTTTAAGATGTTTAAAAAAGAATGCGGTATGACGCCGATGGAATATTATCAGAAAACATGCGAAAAAAAAGATACGGACCGCATTTTTTAATGCATTTACTTCTAATGAGCTGCTGTTTTTGCTGCTTTCCTGTCCTTTATGATCAATCATTTTTGTGTACCTCCTTAAATTCATAATGTTTATTCCATAAACGGCATAAGATTGTCATGCTGCATGTTATAAATTACTATGCCTGACCCTTGCCTTTTACATTTTAGTCCACACCTGTCCCAGACCAGAAAAAGAGGGACTCCCTGCCGCATCCCCTGCTCCATTCCCTGTCTCATAAGTCTTTCTGATTCCGTTTCAATGACTCTTCCACCCATAACATTCACCAGTCTTTCTTCATTTTTGTTTCTATTGGTAATATGTGTGCTTTCATTATGAAGCCGGATGATTTTACTTTTAAAATAAACCAGAATTTCCCATAACTCTCCTGAAATACCCATAACCTGATAAAAATTGGTTCAAAAATGGTTCAGGATTGGTTTATTACGGTTGTTCTTCTGAAACCTTATATTTACCAATATATAATTCCTCATTTAGCTTTCGGATTACAACCTCGTCATTCACATTTAATTGTTTACGCCGGATTAATATTGTTATTTCTTCGTTATGTCTTTTCCCTGCCTCCAAGGAATAATATGGTATCACAGCAGCCTTCTATCGTATCTATGCTGTCCTTATAAACAGCTTTAGGCTGTGATTTTGACTGTAAGATGATGGATACTGATATCTCACGGCTGCGAATGGTTGCGGTCTGTTTCTCAACTGCATGGTCACAGAGCAGATTGATAGAGCCAGGAACCTGTTTTTTAGATTCCTGGCTCATTAGTGCCATTTACATATTCTGGTCTGTTTTCAATTTTCTCACTTCATCAACAGAAAGGCCAACAAATTCCGCAATTTTTTCAAGCGTTATTGTTCCATCTTCCAGCATTTTCTTTGCAACATTTATCATTCCTTCTTTCAATGTCTGATTCCTCATATCTTCCATAGCACGGCACATAATCTCGATTCCCTCCTTGCTCTCCTTGAAAAATCTCACCCTGTCCGCCAGTATCCCATAGTACATATCCGCTGCGTCTGTGCAGGAGAAGTCATGCATTAACTTCCCGATTGGCGTATCGCTGCGGTAAGTGCCATTTACATACAGTATGCGCGAATCGTCCTCAAATCTTTCCACGGTTTTTAAAAAGCACCATTCAATCGAATAGAGC
>CAJTMV010000059.1 GCA_910577225.1 uncultured Eubacterium sp.
TTACGCAGACTTAGGCATGAGGCCCACACGCCGAATGTCTTAGTCGGAGTTAGCGCTTAGTTCACCGCAGCGTTGTCCCAGTCCGCTCAGTCCCATGCGGTCCGCTCCGGGGCCTCTTTCAGCTGTCTCGCACACGTCCGCGCAGCCACTTAAACACAACACAACACCTAAATATTACTGCCAGTACATTCCCTGAACCTGCATCCAAAAGTTCCACACCACTGTAAATAACATTCCTGCCAGAACAGTCGCATTAGATTTGCAGTCGAAAAGATTTCATCATTGACTTTCTGACTGCAAATCATTAAAATATTTGTAGCATTTATTCCCGCATCCAATATGAAATGAGGAACACAATGATTATGGAAAGAAATCAGTCAAACGACATCAAAAAAATCAGTTTTATCGGTCTGGGTCTGATTGGTGGTTCTATCGCCAGGACGATCAGGCGTATCCATCCGCACATCCGTTTGTATGCGGTTTGCGGTCATCTGTCCACGATTACACAGGCTTATCAGGCCGGCGTTATTGAAAACGATGTGATGCCTGATCTGGAGCAGATATCAGATTCTGATTATATTTTTCTGTGTACGCCGGTACAGCAAAATCTTTCTTATCTGATGCAGTTAAAAGATCACCTGGCTGCGCATACCATCATTACAGACGCCGGCAGTGTAAAGGGCGATATTCACCGTGCTGCCATGCAGTCCGGGCTGGAAGAGCATTTTATCGGCGGTCATCCTATGGCCGGATCAGAAAAAACAGGGTTTGCGGCCTCCACGCCGTATCTTTTGGAAAATGCGTACTATGTCATTACGCCGACGCCCCAAACGCCGCCGGAACAGGTGCAACGTATGCGTGATTTTGTAGCTTCGCTTGGTGCAATTCCGCTTGTATTAAACGCCGATCTGCATGATTTTGCGACTGCCGCAATTAGTCACCTGCCGCATATGCTTGCTTATAGTCTGGTCAATCTGATTAAAGAAACAGACGATTCTGCACAGACCATGAAAACAATTGCAGCCGGAGGATTTCGGGATATGACACGTATTGCCGCGTCTTCTCCTGTTATGTGGCAGGATATCTGTCTGTCCAACAAAGAACAGGTACTGCGTCTGATGGATTTGTATACGGCGCAGCTGGCAAAACTGCGTTCTTTTATCGAGTCAGAAAGTAAAGAAGATATGACCGCCTATTTTACAAGTGCAAAAGATTATCGTGATTCCCTTACAATCCGCCAGCCCGGTTCCATTCAGCCGGTTTATGAATTATATTGCGATTTAATTGACGAGGTGGGAGGCATCGCAACGCTGGCTACCCTGCTTGCCAGTAATGGTATTAATATTAAAAATATCGGTATTGTACATAACCGTGAGTTTGAAGACGGCGTGCTGCATATTGAATTTTATCACCAGTCTGCCCAGGATACCGCCGTTACGCTATTGAAAAAATATCACTATACGGTTTACGAACGATAGTATCAAATAAAATCAGGGTCATAAAAATCTGGTTCACAGAATCAGATTCATACAAATCAGAACAAAACAAAGGAGAGTTTCTTATGTTTATCAAACCTTCCCGATCGTTAAAGGGAGAGATTCATATTCCAGGCGACAAGTCCATCTCTCATCGCAGCGTAATGTTTGGCGCGCTGGCAGATGGTCTGACCGAAGTGACGCACTTTCTGCATGGCGCCGATTGTCTGTCTACGATTTCCTGTTTTAAACAACTTGGCGTTCCTATTGAAAATACAAAAGACTGCATTCGCATTTATGGAAAGGGTCTGCATGGTCTGCGTCCGTCTGCCGCCATACTGGACGCTGGAAACAGCGGTACAACCATCCGTCTGTTGTCCGGTATTCTTGCCGGACAGCCATTTGCCTCCACGCTGACGGGTGACGCTTCGATTCAGAAACGCCCGATGAAGCGTATTATCACCCCGCTTCGGGAAATGGGGGCGGACATTTCGGGCAGCAGCGGTAATGACTGTGCGCCGCTGCAGATTGGCGGCGGCAGACTGCACGGGATACATTATACTTCGCCTGTCGCTTCTGCGCAGGTAAAATCCTGTGTCCTGCTCGCCGGTTTATATGCAGATGATACGACAAGCGTTACCGAACCTTCCTTATCCAGAAATCATACGGAACTGATGCTTTCCTCTTTTGGCGCTCAGATTACCAGCCAGGGTACGACGGCCTGCATCTGTCCGGATCCGAAATTAACCGGACAAAAGATCGAAGTGCCGGGAGATATTTCGTCTGCTGCATACTTTCTTGCAGCCGCACTACTTGTACCAAATTCTGAGATACTGATTCACGACGTCGGCATCAATCCAACCAGAGACGGGATCATACGTGCAGCCGCTGCCATGCAGGCGGATATCACAAAATTAAATGAACATACGATATCCAAAGAACCGGTCTGCGACCTGCTGGTCAGATCCTGCAGCCTGAAAGGAACAGTGATCGAAGGCGACATTATTCCTGCGTTAATCGATGAAATCCCGATACTGGCCGTTATGGCTGCTTTTGCCGATGGTACAACCGTCATTAAAGACGCAGCCGAATTAAAAGTAAAGGAATCTAACCGCATTGAAACAATTGTGACAAATTTAAAGGCGATGGGCGCCGATATAACGGCTACGGATGACGGCATGATCATTCACGGCGGCAAACCGCTGCACCACGCTGTGATCGATCCGCGCAATGATCACCGGATTGCAATGGCGTTTGCGATTGCTTCGCTTTGTGCTGAAGGCGGTGCTGAAATCCGTCATGCGGAATGTGTAAATATTTCGTATCCAAAATTTTATGAGGATTTAAATTCTTTGTACTTCTGATTCAGTAAGCAGTTATATCTAAATTTTAAAATCAAAAAAGACTGCCGGCAAAACGGAACGTCAGCAATCAGCCGTTCTGTTCTGCTGGCAGTCTTTCGTTGATCAGGTCTGTTTTTTCTAAAACTACGTCGTTCATTTCACTTTATGATATTGTAAACAATAACTAATTATTTAGAATTTTGTGAAGATATCCAATTGCATCTTACAGCACTTAGTGCTATAATTTAATCTGGTAACAGAAATATCCACAAAAGGAAGGAGCATACATATGTCTGATACGACAACATGCCTGGAAAAGCAGCCATTATCTGATGAACTTCTTCAGAAAATGGACGCATACTGGAGAGCAGCCAACTATCTCTCCGCGGGACAGCTTTATTTACTGGACAACCCTCTGTTAAAAGAGCCTCTGACGATGGATCACGTGAAGAAAAAAATCGTCGGACACTGGGGAACGGTTCCAGGGCAGAACTTTATCTATGTACACTGTAATCGTGTAATCAAACGCTATGATCTTGATATGATCTATCTCTCCGGTCCTGGACACGGCGGAAATTTCATGATCGCAAACACCTATATGGAAGGTACTTACAGCAAAGTATATCCAAACATCAGTCAGGATGAGGAAGGCATGAAAAAAATGTTCAAGCAGTTCTCATTCCCAGGCGGCGTTCCAAGCCACTGTGCTCCTGAAACGCCTGGCTCCATTAATGAAGGCGGCGAGCTTGGTTATTCAATCGCACATGCGTTTGGCGCTGTGTTAGATAACCCGGAACTGATCGCTGTTACCGTTGTCGGCGATGGCGAAGCAGAAACCGGCCCGCTTGCAACGTCATGGCACTCCAATAAATTTTTAAATCCGGTTACGGATGGCGCCGTACTGCCGATTCTTCATCTGAATGGCTATAAGATCAGCAATCCTACGATCTTTTCACGTATTCCTCACGAAGAAATCGAGAGCTTCTTTAAAGGCTGCGGCTGGAAGCCATATTTTGTAGAAGGCGACGAGCCTATGGATATGCATCGCAAAATGGCGGAGGCTATGGACAAGGCGATCGAAGAGATCAAAGCCATCCAGAGCCACGCGCGTACGGAAAACGATCCGGAAAGACCGGTATGGCCAATGATCGTATTACGCACGCCAAAGGGATGGACAGGCCCGAAATTCGTAGACGGACAGCAGATCGAAGGTACCTTCCGTGCCCATCAGGTACCGATGTCCATGGAAAAACCAGAGCATCTGGACCAGTTAAAAGAATGGCTGGAAAGCTACCGTCCGGAGGAATTGTTTGATGAAAACGGCCGTCTGATTCCGGAACTGGAAGAACTGGCGCCAAAGGGTACCGCACGTCTTGGCGACAATCCGCATGCAAACGGCGGTCTGTTATTAAAAGATCTGCGTCTGCCTGATTTCCGCGACTATGGCATCGAAGTGAAACCGGGACATACCAAAGCGCAGGATATGATCGAGCTTGGCCGTTATATTCGTGATATTTTCAAATTAAACAAGGAAAACAGAAACTTCCGTATCTTTGGACCGGATGAGACGATGTCCAACCGTCTGTATCACGCGTTTGAAGAAGAAAACCGCGACTGGAACGCAGATCTTTTGGACAACGACGACTGTCTGGCAAGAGACGGCCGTATTATGGACAGTATGCTCAGCGAGCATATGTGTGAAGGCTGGCTGGAAGGCTATCTGCTTACCGGACGTCATGGTTTCTTTGCCAGCTATGAAGCATTTATCCGTATTGTAGATTCTATGGCTGCGCAGCATGCGAAATGGCTCAAAGTAACAAATCAGCTTTCCTGGAGACAGCCAATCGCTTCTTTGAACTTTATTTTAACCTCAAACGTATGGCAGCAGGATCATAACGGATTTACCCATCAGGATCCGGGATTTTTAGATCATATTACAAATAAAAAAGCGGACGTTGTACGTATGTATCTGCCGCCAGACACCAACTGTCTGCTTTCCTGCTTCGATCACTGTATCAAGAGCAAGAACTATGTAAACGCCATTGTAGCGTCCAAACACCCAAGCTGCCAGTGGCTGACGATGGAGCAGGCTGTAAAACACTGCACACAGGGTATCAGTATCTGGGATTGGGCAAGCAGCGATGCCGGCGAAGAGCCAGACGTTGTTATGGCCTGCTGCGGCGACACACCGACACTGGAAACCATGGCGGCTGTCACGATTCTGAATGAAGAAATGCCGCAGCTGAAAGTCCGCGTTATCAACGTTGTCGATCTGTTTAAGCTGGAATCCGACGCTACACATCCGCATGGATTAAGCGACCGCGAATACGACGCGCTGTTTACCAAAGACAAACCGATTATTTTCGCATTCCACGGTTATCCGACACTGATTCATGAGCTGACTTATAACCGTCATAACCGCAGTCTGTCTGTACATGGCTATCTGGAAGAAGGTACGATTACCACTCCGTTCGATATGCGTGTACAAAACGAAATCGACCGCTTCAACCTTGTAAAAGACGCGATTATGCATCTGCCGCAGCTTGGCAACAAAGGCGCGCATCTGATTCAGAAGATGAATAACAAGCTGATCGAGCATAAACAGTATATTACCGAATACGGCCAGGATCTCGAAGAAATTCGTAACTGGGAGTGGACGGCGCCAGGCGCTAACTAAACGATTGTTCACAGCATAATCGGAATTTATAGCCCAATGCAACAAGAAACCCCCTGCCGCAGCATAAAAAGCCCGGCAGAGGGTTTTCTTATTTTGATACAAAGACATCAGACCTGGAAAAGATTTCCATAACCATTCCTGCTGTAAAGCGACTGTCTGTCATCTGTCAGGACCAGGAACATCGAGATGCGAGCCGTCGCCTGACACACGCTGCACTGGCAGTCTGTCCAATAAATGGCCGGCTTTCAGAACTTTTTATACTTCATAATCCAGACACATCCTTGTCTTCGTATAAGGCCGTACTTTATCATCGGCCACTTTCACATGCTCCGGATGCTTTGCATAAACGTTCAGCGCTGCTTCATCCTCGAACGACGCATCCAGCATCAGATCTGCATTGGAAGAAGCCAGACCGTCTTTATGCACATGGATTTCCAAAAGTCCCGGAATCTTTCCCATAAGTCCCTCCAGTCCTTCTTTTATCTCCGTCTTTATACGTTCCTTTTCCTGTGTATTTAACGTATCGTCCAATTCCCATAATATCATATGTTTTACCATCTCTGTTTCCTCCCTGACCATGTTTGGCCTTTTTCTTTTTTAATAATCATCCATCCGAAGCAGATGTGCCGGCATACGCTGTACCAATTCTGTCAGCTGGTGTTTTTCCTGCAGTTCTTTGGAAAGATTTGGATAAAATGTTACCGCTGCATATTCTGACGCACGGTTTCCCCAAAGATTTCCAAGATCCAGCATATATGCGCATGGATCCTGATCGTAATGAATATGGCAGGAAATGTTCCAAATCAGATTCAGACATAATAACATATTCAGGCTGCAGTCATTATTTTTTAAGATCACATCGTATTCTGACTTTAAAATCAGTTCCGATGTTTCGGGAAGCTCCCCCTCCGTAATCAGATCCATCGCCAGCTTTAAATAACCATGAACCGGTTCCGCGAAATCCTGCCAAAGCGGGAGACGTTCGATCCCGCTTTCCTCGTAATGCAAAATTGTCCGCATAAAATAAATAAAAATCTGATCGGACATTTCGGATGCGTATAAATTTCTGATCAGCCCCAAACGATTCTCCTCCTTTTTTTCAATTTTATCCGTCAACTGAAATGGATCTGGCTTCTGTTGATGGATCTGGCTCTTCGTTCTTCAGTCCTCATTCTTCATTTTCTCATGCTGTGTCTCTTCCTTATCGGGTATCAGTCATTCTTCATTCTCTCATGCTGTGTCTCTTCCTTACCTGGTATCGGTTATTTTCCATAGTTTCTATTATTATACCCTGAAAGTACCAGTGATTTCAATATTACATTCTGTTTTCCGGCACAGACACCAGATGCGAAATTCACAAGTCAGGAATACACTAAAGCGCGCATTCCGTGAGAATATGATTCAGGAGTTGTGCGATTTTTCATAACTTTGCATCTGATAAGATGAAATATAGTCATAAGAAGTACATTTATTCGTATTACTATCCGACATTTTTCCGTTTGTTCACAAAGAACACCTTTTTCATCAAAAACTGCAGGCGTTCTTCTTCATTTAATTGTTTGACACCTTAATTGGATCATCTGCGTTTAATTTGAAAATTTTGATTTTGAAGTCTTTGTTTATTAACCGAATATTCATTTTGAAATCTTTGTTTATTAACTAAATTTTCATTTTAGAATCCGCTGCCATAACAGGCTCTGTTACACACGTACCATAAAGCAAAGCACAACATTCGCATTACAAGATTTTTTAACTTCGATTTTCTCATAAATCTACCTTATTTTGAAAACAATAAACTATTAATTTTCTTAAATTATAAATTCGATTACTTAAAATAAATTTATACAATTAAACTACTGTTGCAATTATAGTATAATTTTTTCAAAAAAGCAACGCTTTATTTATATTTTAATCTGATCTTTTCCAACTTACAATTCTCATTTCGTATATCGATTTGATCCTGCTCTGGTTTATGAATCTGTCTGTCAGAACCAAAAATCTGCCAATTCTTTTGGGAACTATTTTTCACCCGCATAGCATTTCTTTTCCTGACTTTTTCCCTGACTTTCTTTACGAAAATTTTCCTGTCCGCATCCATTTGAAAATCTTTTGCTTTTGAAATAATTTTTTCAGCATTGGGTCATACTAAGATTATCAGCTATCAGGAGGTAAAATCTGTCATGAAACAAGCAGAAAAAAATAAACCTATTGACACAATCCCAGATGGCGCATGGGAAGCCGGGATTATAAATGAAGATCGCGATAGGAAAAAACAAAAAAATCCAAATGAAATTACTACGGATTCCCAGGGAAACGGTTATCCGGTATGCAGACACCGGCAGGAATCGTAGCAATCTCCGATGAATCGGGCAGGAGGTAAATAATTATTTTATTTACTTCCTCCCTCATATAGTTATTTTTCCAGCATCATCAAGTAGCTGTCCAGCCTCGCATTCACATAACCCGCAAACAATTTTTGCATTGCACCAAGATCATGTTTTACATGGTATTCGTCAAACGCATTATAATAAGAAATCCGGTCTGCAAATTTAATGTCAATTGGCGGATATCCAGCTTTCATCGATTCCAGGTTTACAAGCAGCCTTCCGGTCCTGCCATTTCCGTCAATAAAAGGATGAATCCCCTCGAATTCAATATGGAACCGTGCAAGCCGGGAAATAATATGATCTGTATTATTCCTATAATCTTCCAACAACTGTTCCATTTTAGGCTGGATTAAATATGGCTGTACTGGTTCATGTTTTGCACCCATGATCTTGACCGGAACTCTTCTGTAAACACCGCGGTCTTCCCGTTTATCTGCCAATACAAGATAATGTATCTGCTTGATGATGCTTTCCGATAAAGGCACCTGTTCTTTTACCAAATCCTGCACAAAATCAAATGCCTCTTTATGCCCGACTGCCTCCATATGGTCTTTTAACGGTTTCCTGTCAATCGTCAGACCACGCAAAACCATATCCGTCTCACGCAGGGTCAATGTATTCCCTTCAATTGCATTTGAATTATAGGTATACTCAATAATGAATTCCTCTGTCAAACGTTCCACTTCCCCCTTCGTCAGCGGACGTCTGGTATCCAGTTCACGTTTCTTCCTGTCTATAGCTGCCAGTAAACTTTCTGTTGCCTTAAACCGTCCATCCGCCGGTTTCCTTGTATCTACCGGAATCAACCAGCGGCGTCCTTCACGAATAGCACCTGAAACTTTCCCTTCTGCGCACAATATGCGCATACGTCTATCTGAAATTCCCCATTTCTCTGCGGCCTGTTTTACTGTCATATACATAAAGAGTACACCTCGCTTTCCAAAACATTATACTCCATTTTCGGAACAATATCAATCTTATAGGAATGATATTCTCCTAATTTCGGAACAAAAAAAGACTCGAAAGTACATATCTGTTTCCGAATCTTGATTTCTATATAAAAATGATTTAAATCCCTATCGTTAAAATTTGCACCCAAAGTCATGCTTGGGTGCATTGTATCAAATTGTGGTACACAAGCCATATTGCGTGTCCAGATTGATACAATTTTTGAGTGGGCGCAAAGTCATTCCGTTTCTTATGGCTACATTTTGAGATGCTATGTTTGTATCTCTGATGATAGATGAAACTTCATTTGCCTCTAATATTTCAAACGCATACTTTTTACACGCCTTTGCCGCTTCAATGGCATACCCATTATGCCAATATATTCTCTCAAAAAGATAACCTATTTCAAGCGCTTCCCCGCCTTTCCAGGGCTGCATTGTAAGTCCACACTGTCCTATCATTTCATCACTTTCTTTTAAAATGACCGCCCATAAACCAAAATCCCATTTTTGATAACGACACAGGTCTTTTCTGTTGTGAAAATCATTTTCGATTACGCCCATGCCCCCCCCCCGACAATTCTGTCGCTATTTATACAAAGGATACCATCCGTATTCTGTTTCATTGTTCAAATACGCCTCCATACATCCAAGATAAGCCTCTTTCGGAACGCCCCATTTGCCATGAAACCATTCCGCTGCATATTCTTTTAATTCAGGTTTTTCTCTCAAAGTAACATATGAATATTCACTCATTGATGAGTCCTCCTGTAATTACGATTTATCTTCGTGTATAAATTAAATCTGTCATGCCATTGTAGGACTGTGTATTCAGTAATCTTAAATTAATCTGATACTTTCCGTTTTCAAAAAATTGTATTGCACGGGTATTCTTTTGATACACACTTTGCTGTTTGTTTTCTTCCGTCAGCATAGCACTAAATACACCATAAGAAAGATTCCTCCTTTTAGCCTCCCATGCTATTGCATTAATTTTTTGACTATCTTCCAACATTTTTCACTCCAGACTACAAAACACCGACTACGCAAGACAACTTAGGATGCCATACAATATCAGAAGATTTCTGTTCTGATATGTTGCAGACACCTTTTATACAACCATGAATGTTAAGGTATCTGCAAACCCTGTCTGCCTGAAAAATCCGCTTTAAGCACGAATTTCCAATTCTTTTTGCAGTTTCCTGATATCCCTTCTAATCTTTCTGCACACCCCGTAATTTTCCTTTTCACTGGAAGCCAGCTTCTGAAACCTTTCCTCCAATAATTTAATTTTTGCTGTTGTGTCCATATGAGCGACCATCCTTTCTTTGATAAATTTATATTTCCACAATCCAGTACCAGACATCTGAAGCATGACAGGTAAAATTTACTCCTGTTCCAACTTTCCAGTATAAAGCTGATAATACATTCCCTTCTTTGCCAACAGGCTATCATGATTTCCCCGCTCCACAATCCGGCCGTGATCCAATACCATGATCACATCCGAGTTTTTGATTGTGGAAAGCCTGTGAGCGATTACAAATACAGTCCTGCCTTTCATAAGCCGATCCATACCGTCCTGCACAATTTTTTCAGTACGGGTATCAATACTTGATGTGGCCTCATCCAGAATCAGCACCGGCGGGTTTGCCACCGCTACCCTTGCAATCGCCAGAAGCTGGCGCTGTCCCTGTGAAAGCCTGCTTCCGCTGCCCTTTAATTCTGTCTGATATCCATCTGGAAGCCTCATAATAAAATCATGGGCATTTGCCAGTTTTGCTGCCCGGATAACTTCATCCTCCGTGGCGTCCAGCTTTCCATACCGGATATTGTCTATAACAGTACCAGTAAACAGATGGGTATCCTGCAGTACCAGCCCCAGGGAATGCCGCAAATCATCTTTCCTGATTTTATTGATGTTGATGCCATCATAACGTATCTTGCCATCCTGCACATCGTAAAAACGGTTGAGCAGATTAGTGACTGTTGTTTTCCCCGCACCAGTAGCTCCTACAAAGGCAACTTTCTGTCCTGGTCTTGCAAAAATTTCAATATTATGTAAAACCTCCTTATCCTCGGTATATCCAAAATCCACATGGTCAAATACCACATCCCCCTGCATCGGCTGATAGGTTGTTGAACCGTCTACTTTATGGTAATGTTTCCACGCCCAGATTCCTGTCCTGTCCGAAACTTCCACCAGGTTTCCCTGCTCATCATAACGGGCGTTTACCAGCTTCACGTACCCGTTATCTTTTTCCGGCTCTTCGTCCAAGAGGTCAAAAATCCTCTCTGCTCCCGCAATCGCCATAATGATAGAATTCAACTGCTGTGAAAGCTGCGAGATTGGCTGGTTAAACGAACGGGAAAACTGCAGGAAAGATGCCAGTGTCCCAAGGGTCATCTGCCCGCCGAAGATGGACAGGCACGCACCCACCATTGCAATCACCGCATAGCTGACATACCCAAGATTACCAAGTACCGGCATCAGGATACTGGCATATCGGTTGGCATTGTTTGCGCTGTCACGCAGCTTCCTATTCAGATCCTTAAAATCCCGTATGCAGGCATCTTCATGGCAGAACACTTTCACTACCTTCTGTCCTTCCATCATTTCCTCTATGTAGCCGTTCAGATTGCCTGCGTCCGTCTGCTGCTTTACAAAATAATAACCGCTTTTTGAGGATATGGTTTTCGTTGCAAACACCATGCAGATGACCATCACCACAGTAATCAGTGTCAGCGGACGGCTCAATACCAGCATGGAAAAAAACACGCCCACAATTGTGATTACTGCGGACAGCATCTGCGGAATGCTCTGGCTGATCACCTGCCGCAGAGTGTCTGTGTCATTCGTATAGATGCTCATGATATCTCCGTGGGATTTTGTATCAAAATAGCGGATTGGCAGCCGTTCCATATGGCGGAACAAATCGTCCCTCACGGTCTTTAACATTCCCTGTGACACATAAATCATGATGAAGTTATAAGCCCATGTACAGAACACGCCAGTATAATAAACTGCCGCCATCACAAGCAGCGCCCGTAAAAGAGGGGCCAGGTCGGGCTGCGTCTGGTTCACAAAAGGCAAAATGTAATCATCGATCAGATTCCTCATGAACAGTGTGCCACCGATATTTGCTACGGTGCTGACCAGAATACATAGCGCCACAATCAGGCACTGCCACTTATATTTTTTCAGGATATACGCTATCAGACGCTTTAAGGTTGCACCCATATTTTTCTTATTCCCTGCTTTCATCATTGCCGTCCCCCTTTGTCTGTGACTCATAGATTTCTCTGTAAATCGGGCTGCTATGCAGCAGTTCTTCATGGGCGCCTGCGGATTCCATTCTGCCGTTATCAAACACAATGATCCTGTCTGCATCCTGAATGGATGAAATCCTCTGTGCTATGATAATCTTTGTCGTATCCGGTATCTCTTCCCGGAATGCCCTCCGGATCAGTGCATCTGTCTTTGTGTCAACAGCACTTGTGGAATCATCAAGAATAAGAATCCTCGGTCTTTTCAAAAGTGCCCTTGCAATGCACAGCCTCTGTTTCTGCCCGCCGGATACATTTGTCCCGCCCCGTTCAATACGGGTGTCATACCCTGCCGGAAAATCCCGGATGAATTCATCCGCCTGGGCAAGTCTGCAGGCATTTACGATTTCTTCGTCCGTTGCATCCTCTTTTCCCCACCGCAGGTTTTCTTTGATTGTCCCGGAAAACAGCACATTCTTCTGAAGGACCATCGCCACATTGTTCCGCAGACTGGCCATGTCATAATCCTTCACCGGTATGCCGCCAACACGCACCTCACCCCTTGTGACATCATAAAGCCTTGATATCAGCGCGGCAAAAGAAGACTTTGCACTTCCGGTACCTCCGAGAACACCGATGGTCTCGCCCGGTTTTATATGAATACTTAAATCGCTGATTATTTCTTTTCCGGGATTGGATGGGTATGCAAAACTCACCTGTTCAAAATCAACAGAGCCGTCCGCAACCTCTTTTATTGCATGGAGAACATTAAATAAATCCGGCTCCTCAGTCAGGATCTCCGAAATCCTCTCTCCTGATGCCCTCGACATAATGAGCATGACAAAGGTCATGGATACCATCATCAGGCTGATCAGTATATTGATGACGTATGTAAACATACTCATAAGCTGCCCTTCCGTCAGGCTTCCTGCAATGATCATTTTTGCACCCATTCATGAGATCAGCAGGATACAGGAGTACATGGAAAACTGCATGACCGGAGAATTGAAGGCAAGCAGCTTTTCCGCGCTTACGAACAGGCTGCGGATTTTTTCGCTCTCTGTTTCAAAACGCCGCGTCTCATAATCTTCCCGTACAAAAGATTTCACTACCCGCATCCCGTTCACATTTTCCTGCACTTTCGCATTTGGCTGCCAGGCAGATAATCACTATCAAAAAGATCAGGGCAAAGCGGGGATGTATCATAAATGTCATCACCATCGCACTGACCAGCATGATCGGCGCCCTGACGCAGATACGAATTGACATCTGGAATGCCTGCTGTACATTCATCACATCTGTGGTCATCCTTGTTACAAGCCCTGCCGTAGAAAACTTGTCTATATTGGAGAAAGAAAATGTCTGTATCCTTTCATACATGGCCTGCCTCAGATTCATGGCAAAACCGGAACTGGCACTGGATGCCGTCCTCCCGGATTCCACACCGAAAAATAATGCCAGCCCTGCCATCACGATCATTGCCGCCCCAATCAGGCATACCGTTTTAAGGCTTTGCCTGGTCAGTCCATAATCTATGATCGCTGCCATCATCATAGGGATAATGACCTCCATGATAACTTCCAGAATGACAAAGATCGGAGTGCGGACGGCATCTCTTTTATAATCTCCAATCTGCTTTAAAAGTATTTTAAACATAAATGCCTCCTGTTTCTTTCAAAGAATACATAAAACTCTTTTCTGTTTTATGAAGCCGGACGCATAGCTTTACAGGCATTTTCAATGATATCAACGCATTTCTCAATACCAAACACACTGCTGTCCAGACATAAATGGTAATTGAATGAATCCCCCCATTTCTGGTCTGTATAATACCGATAATGGTCTGCACGCAGTTTATCCCTCCTGCGGATCATATCTTGCGCATTTCCTTCTGGAAACTGCTGTCTTTCCATGCAGTGCTTCTTTTTAAACTCCATATCTGCATGGATAAAAATATTCAATACATCTTTCCTGTCACGCAGAACATAATCCGCACACCTTCCCACAATAACGCACGGGCCTTTTTCTGCCAGTTCTTTTATTATCCACCAGTTTACAACTTTTGTACTTTTTTGAACCCTGATAAAACGTAGCCCTCTATTATTTTAATAAATGACTGCGCTTTTTTTACAGTTTCGAGAGATTCCACGAAACTGCTAAATATTATACTTGCCTGTATCTGCTGTCCAAAGCCAAACTTGGTTTCCTGTGCGCTTACTGACTGGTAGCATGAGAAAGTTTCATCACTGTAAGGGAGCAGTGTCATGGCACTGTATGCTATACACTCCAGGTTTATCAGGCGTTCAATGCCCTTACGGCTTCGCACACGGTATTCTTCCAATGACCAGAAAGTTTTGCTTTCATAGTATGATACTTCAATGGACGCTGTCCACGGATATCACATCCTGGAAGAGCAGAAATTCAAAATGACCCATGCAAAGGCTCATATGGATTTCATCAACAAATCCATTGATGAGATTGAAGCGGAGCTCTTTCTTCGGAGCCGCCAGTATGACATCCGGATCAAGCGGATCGCAACAGTTACCGGGATTACAGAACTAGAAGGTAATCCATGATGCGTGTAGCAGAAAGTCCGAAAGGGTCTGTGAGGACGCAGTCAATCCGGATGCGGGAAATGGTCATGCTGTTCTGATAACGGTTCTTCTCTGCCGTGCGCATATAAGAAAGCTTCAGACGGTAGCGTGACAGTTCCCGTAAGGCTCTGATGTCCGCAGGAGGGATAAAAGAGGCTTTGACGATATCAAAGCGGAACAGGTTAGCGATCCATTTCGCATCACGCCTGTCCGTCTTTTTGCCTTTGATGGCTTTCACATATTTAGGGTGTGTGAGGATGACATGCATGTGCGGTTCAAGGATATTAAAAATGGGAATCCAGTATTTACCTGTGGATTCCATACAGACATCGCGGCAGTCCTGTGCGAGAAGCCAGTCGCGCAGGGCGGCGATATCTGAATTAGTG
>CAJTMV010000060.1 GCA_910577225.1 uncultured Eubacterium sp.
CGAATGTCTTAGTCGGAGTTAGCGATTAGTTCACCGCAGCGTTGCCCCAGTCCGCCAGATCCCCTGCCGCCCGCTCCCAGGCCCCCTTCCGGCGGTCACGCACACGTCCGCGCAGCCACGCAGCCACGCACACATCTACACCACAGCAGCAGTCTGCCACAAAAAGAAAGGATGAAACAAAGAAGATGAAGGTTGACATAAGCAGATTTTCAGGAAAATGTTCCTGCGGAAAAGAACATGCGATAACAGTAGACGAGATAATCATAGAACCAAAAGCCGTAAAACACCTGAGCCGTGTAGCCGCTGGCAGTGTACATCCGGTCATTGTATGCGACAAAAACACCAGGGCAGCGGCCTATCCATATATGAAAGAGTAT
Source organism: uncultured Eubacterium sp. (assembly GCA_910577225.1). Classification (GTDB taxonomy): domain Bacteria; phylum Bacillota; class Clostridia; order Lachnospirales; family Lachnospiraceae; genus Eubacterium_J. Next base: position 378 of record CAJTMV010000060.1, read on the forward strand.
TTTGATAACTATGAAGTGGCAATGATTCCGGAAGATTCGGTTCATGCTGACGATCATTTTGTAAAGATAGCCGATCAGCTGATCAGCGAAAAAGCCGATCTGCTGATTGCGGCAGGGGCGGGTACGATTCATGACCTGACCAGATATGTTGCATATCAGAGGGGGATTTCATTTGTATCCGTGCCGACGGCAGCCAGCGTGGACGGATTCGTTTCTGTTGTGGCGGCCATGACCTGGCATGGTATGAAGAAAACGCTGCCGGCGGCAGCGCCTGTTTGTGTGCTTGCGGACACAGATATTTTTGGAAAGGCGCCCTGGCGTCTGACGGCGTCTGGTATCTCAGATCTTATGGGAAAATATACGGCGCTGACAGACTGGCGGGTGTGTCATGTGCTGTTTGGCGAGTATTTTTGTCAGACTGTCTATGATCTTGAGATGGAAGCACTGCAGGAAGTGGAACGTGTTTTGGATCAGATGAAAAAAGGCGAGCCGGAATGTATGGAAAAACTGATGTATGCCCTGCTTCTTTCCGGACTGGCCATGCAGATGACCGGCAACTCCCGTCCGGCTTCCGGAGCAGAACATCATATGTCCCACCTGTGGGAGATGGCGATCATTAACGAGCCGACAGAGGCACTGCACGGAGAAAAGGTATCTGTCGGTCTTTTGTTCGTAACCGAATACTATGAAAAAATCCGCAGAGCCATTGAAACCGGCGCCTGCAGAATTACAGACGGACGTGCCTACGAAACAGAGCTTTTGCAGCGGACGTTTGGCGCGAAAGGCAAATATGAAGAAGTGCTGCGGGAAAATGATCCGAATCTGATGGCGGACATCGATCTTTCCGACCTTGAAACAAAACTGCCGCGCATTGCAAAGGAACTGGAACGACTGCCGGATGCAGAGGAGTTAAAGAAAAAACTGGCACAGGCCGGCTGTGTTACGACGATGAAAGAAATCGGTCTGGATGCGGACCTGAAAGATCTGACCTTGCGGCTGTGTCCGTATGTTCGTCGTCGTCTGACCCTGCTAAGATTAAGCAAACTGATGCAGTTATAAATGACAGAGTCAGAGATTAGGAATGGGTTACTGTTCACAGGTAAACCCGCAAACAGTAACGAAATCCAGCCATTAGAAGTTTGCCTTCGGCAAAGGCCGGATTTCCTCCCGGCATATTTTACGCATTCTTACGGACTTTGCAGCGCGTGCAAAGTCCTGGTGTGAACAGTAACAGGAATGGTGCAAATACAACTCTGACATGTGCAAACTTATTGCACCGGCACATGAATTATGTTAATATGACAATGCACAGTTTGAAAGAGACGTTTATGCAGCCGCCGGGCAGGAATATCGTTTTCCTTAAGGGGTGCAGACTGGAAGAAACGCCGGTAAATGGCTGTATATAAATATGGAGGAGATTATGCAAGCAGATCAGAGCAGAATCAGAAATTTTTGTATCGTGGCCCATATCGATCATGGCAAATCCACGCTGGCAGACCGGATTATCGAAAAGACGGGACTGCTGACGCAGCGTGAGATGCAGGCGCAGGTACTGGACAATATGGATTTGGAACGGGAACGCGGAATAACGATCAAGTCGCAGGCCGTCCGGATTATCTATAAAGCAAAGGATGGAAACGAATATATTTTTAACCTGATCGATACGCCGGGACACGTAGACTTTACGTATGAGGTATCCAGAAGTCTGGCGGCATGTGACGGGGCGGTGCTTGTTGTGGACGCGGCGCAGGGGATAGAGGCGCAGACGCTGGCGAATGTGTATCTGGCGCTCGATCATGATCTGGAAGTCTTTCCCGTGATCAATAAGATCGATCTGCCGAGCGCGGATCCGGAGCGTGTAAAGGATGAAATAGAGGATATTATCGGGCTGGACGCATCGGATGCACCGCTGATATCAGCAAAGACAGGCGTTCATATCGATCAGGTACTGGAGGCAATCGTAGAAAAGATACCAGCTCCCAAAGGAGATGTCAGCGCGCCGCTGCAGGCACTTATATTTGATTCCAAATACGATTCTTATAAAGGCGTGATCGTTTTTTGCCGGATTCGGGAAGGCACGGTAAAGCCGGGGACAAAGATTCGGATGATGGCGACCGGAGCGTTTGCAGAGGTAGTGGAGGTCGGTTATTTTGGCGCGGGACAGTTTATACCATGCGAGGAATTAAGCGCGGGAATGGTAGGATATCTGACTGCGAGCTTAAAAAATGTCAAAGATACCCGTGTGGGCGATACGATTACACAGGCCGACCGTCCCTGTGCCGCGCCGCTGCCAGGGTATAAAAAGGTCAATCCGATGGTTTACTGTGGGTTATATCCTGCAGACAGTACCAAATATCCGGATCTTCGGGACGCGCTGGAAAAGCTGCAGTTAAACGATGCGGCGCTGCAGTTTGAGGCGGAGACATCGATTGCGCTTGGATTTGGTTTCCGGTGCGGATTTTTGGGACTGCTGCATCTGGAAATTATACAGGAGCGTCTGGAGAGGGAGTTTCATCTGGATCTGGTAACGACCGCGCCAGGCGTTGTGTACCGGGTATATAAGACGGATGGCACGATGATCGAGCTGACGAATCCGTCCAATCTGCCCGAACCGGCAGAGATCGACTATATGGAAGAGCCTGTCGTAGACGCTGAGATTATGGTATCCAGCGAATATATCGGTTCCATCATGGATCTGTGCCAGCAAAGGCGCGGCATTTATATCAGCATGGAATATCTGGAGGAAACAAGAGCCAGGTTAAAATATACGATTCCGTTAAACGAGATTATTTATGACTTTTTCGACGCTTTGAAATCACGTTCCAGAGGGTATGCATCGTTTGATTACGAGATGAAAGGATATCAGAAATCCGATCTGGTCAGACTGGATATTTTAATTAATAAAGAAGAAGTGGACGCGCTGTCCTTTATCGTATTTTCCGGCACGGCTTACGAGCGTGGACGCAGAATGTGCGAGCGGCTGAAGGAAGAGATTCCAAGACATCTGTTTGAAATACCGATTCAGGCGGCCGTTGGCAGCAGAGTGATTGCCAGAGAGACTGTCCGGGCCATGCGTAAAGATGTGCTGGCAAAATGTTACGGCGGCGATATTACCCGTAAGAAAAAACTGCTGGAAAAACAAAAAGAAGGGAAAAAGCGGATGCGTCAGGTCGGCAATGTGGAAATCCCGCAGGAAGCGTTTATGAGCGTGCTGAAGCTGGACGAGGATTAACCGGACAAAGATCAGTTATGAAAGAATTGGAATTATATGTTCATATACCGTTTTGTGTGAAAAAATGCAGCTATTGCGATTTTTTGTCTGCGCCTGCGGCAGAGAGCGTACGACAGATCTATACAGACCAGCTGCAGAAGGAAATCCGTGCGGCTGGTCCGCTCTATAACGATGATCTGGTGATATCTGTATTTGTTGGCGGGGGTACGCCGTCTGTGCTTACGCCGTCGCAGATGCAGCGGCTGTTCGGACAGCTCAGAAGCAGTTTTCACATCCGAAACGATGCGGAAATTACAGTGGAATGCAATCCCGGGACGATGGATGCGCAAAAACTAAAGGTATATCGGGAGGCTGGCGTGAACCGTCTTAGTATCGGTTTGCAGTCAGCTGTTCACAAAGAATTGCAGCTGCTTGGAAGGATACATACATTTGAGCAGTTTTTGCAAAATTATTCTATGGCACGCGATCTGGGATTTCAAAATATTAACGTAGACATTATGTCCGGACTTCCCGGGCAGAAGCCGTCTGATTATGAACAAACATTAAAAAAGGTGACGGCATTGCAGCCGGAGCATATTTCTGCCTACAGCCTGATCATCGAAGAGGGCACTCCTTTTTACGAACGGTACGGACAGGCAGAACTGCTGCGTCAGAAAGGAAAAAAACAGTGTCTGCTTCCATCCGAAGAAGCGGAACGCAGCATGTATGAGATAACAAAAGAATTGCTGGCATCCGCAGGCTATGATCGATATGAGATCTCGAATTATGCAGTCAAAGGCTTTGAATGCCGGCACAATACCGGATACTGGCTACGAAAAAATTACCTTGGCGTGGGACTCGGGGCAGCTTCGCTGACAGACAATATGCGCTTTGCAAATACAAACGATCTCAGCCGGTATCTGCAGGCGGATCTGACGGAGGCAGGCGGAGCTTCTGAGGGAAAAAAAGAATTAAGCATTTCAGAGCAAATGGAAGAATTTATGTTTCTCGGACTGCGTATGATGCGCGGCGTCTCAATGGAAGAATTCCAAAAGCAGTTTTCCAGGCCGATGCAGGATGTGTACAACGAGGTGTTAAGCAGACAGCTGCAGGAAGGGCTGATCAAAAAGACGAAAGAAGGATACGCTCTGACCGACTATGGGATTGACATTAGCAATTATGTAATGTCGCAATATTTGTTTGATTAGACGTATGTTGTTTTGACAGGATTCAGGGAGGTAAGAAAAATGGGAATCAGGGCAGCGTTTATGCTCCCGCATCCGCCGTTAATCATACCGGAGGTTGGCAGGGGCGAAGAGAAAAAGATTCAAAAAACAATAGATGCCTGTCATCAGTGCGCGCAGATGATCGGCGCATGCAGACCGGAGACGATCATCGTAATTTCGCCGCACCAGATCATGTATGCCGATTATTTTCACATCTCTCCCGGGGAGCGTGCCATGGGAGATTTCGGAGCGTTTCGGGCGCCGCAGATTACGATTCGTGCAGACTATGATAAGGAGCTGGTATCAAAAATCTGCAGGGAGGCGGACGAAAACTGTCTGCCAGCCGGAACGCAGGGAGAACGTGACAGCCGTCTGGATCATGGAACGATGATACCGCTTTATTTTGCCAGTCAGTACTGGCAGGACTACAGACTGGTTCGTATCGGACTGTCCGGTCAGCCGCTTCTCAGCCATTATAAACTCGGACAGTGTATCGCAAAAGCGGCCGATGCCCTGGAACGAAACGTTGTACTGATTGCCAGCGGAGATCTGTCGCACCGTCTCAAAGCCGACGGCCCATACGGGTATCAGAAAGAAGGACCGGAATATGACAAATGTGTGATGGATGTTATGGGCAGGGCAGACTTTTCAAAGCTGTCTGCTTTTCCGGAAGATTTTTGCGAAAAAGCAGGCGAGTGCGGACATCGCTCCTTTACCATGCTGGCAGGAGCGCTGGAGGGAAAAAATATCAGGGCGAACCGGCTGTCTTATGAAGGACCGTTTGGCGTCGGTTATGGAGTCTGTTCGTATGAAATAATTTCATAGCGGAAACTGCAAGAACGGACGTTTGCATGTGAATAGATGGATTATTACACTCCATTCTACTATGGAATAAGAAACAGATTTGATTGTCACACAGAATGGAATGGGAAAGAGAATGGGCTTGAGAAACAGAGGCTGAAAGAAGCAGGAAGAAGGGGAGAAACATTATGTCTATACAAAAAACGGAGGAAGACGCATACGTAAAACTGGCGCGCTGCACGATTGAAACATATGTCCGCACGGGCAGACAGATCGATATACCAGACGATCTCCCGTCGGAAATGTATGAAGACAGAGCCGGTGTCTTTGTTTCCATTAAGATCAAAGACCAGACAGCCCTGGAAAGCGGCCAGACGGCCAGACTGCGCGGATGTATCGGAACGATTCAGGCGGTGCGCTCCTGTATCGCGCAGGAGATTATTGAGAATGCAATCAGCGCAGCCGTGAAAGATCCGAGATTTGCGCCGATTACGCCGCAGGAACTGGACAGCCTCACGATAAGCGTGGATGTGCTTGGCGATATGGAACCGATTCATTCGTCCAAGCAGCTGGATGTCAGACGTTATGGAGTCGTTGTAACGAACGGGTACCGGCGGGGACTGCTGCTGCCAAATCTGGAAGGCGTGGATACGGTAGAAGATCAGATTGCCATCGCGAAGCAGAAAGCGGGGATTGGCTGGCAGGAAGATGCAACGCTGGAACGATTTGAAGTAATCCGTCATAACTAAGAGGTGAAATTATGAGAATTGTCTGTCAGACATGTATGCATCACTGCAGCCTGGAGCCGGGACAGACTGGCAGATGCGGCGCCAGAAAACATGAAAATGGAAAAATCATATGCAGCAATTACGGCAGGATTACTGCTTTTGCACTGGATCCGATCGAGAAAAAGCCGTTAAAAATGTTCTGTCCGGGCAGTCTGATCTTATCAGTTGGGAGCTACGGATGCAATCTGAGCTGTCCGTTTTGCCAAAATTATGAGATCTCCAAGTGCAGCATATCAGACGAATCGCAAATGGAACAGCGTACGGCTTACCTGTCGCCGGAGCAGCTGGCACAAAAGGCGGCGCAGTATCAAAGCCAGGGAAATATCGGACTGGCGTTTACGTATAATGAACCGCTCGTCGGATGGGAATATGTGCGCGATACCGCAAAGATTGTGAAAGAAGCAGGTATGAAAACGGTCCTTGTAACAAATGGGACGGCTTCTGTCGATGTTTTAAAAGAACTGCTGCCTTATATCGATGCCATGAACATCGATCTGAAAGGCTTCGACGAAGCATATTACCGCAGGCTTGGCGGAGATCTGGAAACGGTAAAAACGTTTATTCAGACAGCGGCAAAGGCCTGCCACGTAGAGCTGACAACGCTGATCGTACCGGGCGAAAACGATGACGCGGCGAAGATGGAAGAACAGGCCAGGTGGATCGGCCCGGATATCCCTTTGCATGTGACAAGATTTTTTCCGCGGTATCAGATGACGGAGAAGGAAACGACGGACGTGCAGACTGTGTATCGGCTTGCGAATCTGGCAGGGAAATACGTGGAGCATGTGTTTGTTGGAAACTGCTAAGGGTCGGACGGGTCTGGAAATTGTCAGGTGATAAAAAGTCTCGTATTTTTAAATACGGGACTTTTCTTGTATGTGTTGTATGAAAATGTTTGATATGGAAATAAGCTGTTTTCCAGGTACTGAGAAATAGAAAAAAGATAGCAAAATATACTACGATTATGATATAATAAAAATGTAGTAGCAACATTAAAAACAGAGGAGAATATAATGGACTTATTTAATCAGTATCTGGTTATCAGCATAGAAAACAAAGGTGAAGATTTTGTAAAAACATGGAATATGATTACGGATATAAAACATGGAAATATAGAGGATATTGTCAAGGATGATGCCCTGGAGTTATATCAATACATTTGTACTCCGGATACGTTAAGCGGTGGATATGGAAAAATAATTTCGGATATTAGTAACGCATTTCACAGTCATAAGATGATGAGTATTACAACTGGGACACTGTATCAGAAACAAAAATATGGTATTTGTCTGTGTATTAAGGATTGTATTCAAAATGATACAATAGAATATGAATACCTGGCGTTAATGATTCAGAATATGGATGATGTAATATGTTATATTTATCCGGATAAAGAAGAACGATCACATAAAATTTATAAAAATGTGTCCTGTTTCTTTTCCTTGTTTATAGAAGATTATTCTACCAGAAATAAAATCTGGGTGGGACGGGTAAATCCGGGTGGGCATTGGATAGAAATGCCAGGAATAGGAATGTCAGAAAGCAGCAAAAAAATTATTCCTGTAATAGAATTTAAAAATGAAAATGGAAATTCAACGTTGAAAAGCTGGGTTCGGACATATGGTGAATTTTTGCATCAGTGTATCGATGACGGGGCTGTTTTAGAAACGGAATCATATGATGAAATACAAAAAAGCGTAAAGAAGTTAGAAAATTATATAAAAGAAGCGGAAGGGAAAGGAAATGCAAAAAAAATAGATGAATTAAAGAAGCAAAAAGAACTATGGATGGAAAAACAAAAAAAGGCAGAGGAATTATACAAAAATTCCAGAGATTGCAGACTGTTGTACAGATGTATGGATTATTTTTCTGGTTCACCAGATTCCAGAAGTATGGGAGCACGCAGGCAGCATATGAAATTATTCTGGAACAAAGATGTACAGGAAATGCTCAAAGAAATGCCGTTACTTGCTTTTTATATGCTGTGTATTCAGCTCTATTATTTAAAGGGAAGAGATGGATTACAGTCAGAAGACATTAAACTTGCGATTGTAAATGCCGGAGAGTTAACGGAGGGGGTAATTCAGCTTTTAGAAAATCTGCATCATTCTACAAAAAAAAGGGGATTTTTGTCTATTCGTATTCATGAGAGGAAAAAAAACGACAGTTATTTATATTTGAATTATCCTGGGTATTGGAATCGGAACGATATCAGGTATCACTTTGAATTTAGAATATTGGATTACTCCAATGAAAGTATTTGTGAAAGTTTTAAAAGAAGACAGCAGGAGGAAAGCATTCAAAAAGAATTTAGAATTCGGGAATTTTTCGAGTATACAGATGGCGAAACGTTTTGGAAAAAGTATAATCATATTCCCGAAAATATTGTTCATCATTATGGATTACAGATTTTTTCCACGATTATATCTAATAACGAAGGGTATTTTCATGTAGTAAGTTCCTCTAAAAAGATAGTAGAAGCAGAGTATGATTTTTATTCGAATCAGAATGATTCCAGGGCAGATAAAAAAATGCATATTCCTGGAACAGAGTATATTGTGTTGCTGCCAATGCGAAGAGAAACCATACCGATTAATCCATCCGTAGATGCAGATATACAGTATCAGTTTGATATGAAAAAGAATTATCAGCTGGCTCGATTGGATCTTAATAAGGTTTATGATAAAAGCTGTTTTTTGGATGAGAAGATGTATGGAGAACAGGAATTAAAAGAGCACAGGATAAATTATATCAGAGACGAGATCATAAACAGTCTGTCTGAAAAGTTAAAAGAAGAAAAGGCTGATCGGTTGGAAAAAACTGATGAAGAACAAAAAATGACGTCAGAGATGATAGCGGATAAGGAAACCGAAAAAACAGAAGTGGTATTACTTCTTTCTGAGGAAAACTGGGGAGAGCGTAGGACAGAAATTTTTTGCAAAAGCCTGATGCTGGCATTTATGGAGTGGCAACCAGAAAATGGGCAGGGATTTTATGTAATCATTAAAGACTGTACTGCGAATGACTTTATTACAATTTCACGGATTTTTGCTATATTCTATGGAAAAAGTATGTTGTATGAGAGTAGTAGTCTGGAACGCCTGCAGATATATTTGTCCGGAATAGATCAAAGCGAGGAGTTTCTTATTGCAGGTAAAGATATTGCCGGATTACTTACGATGGCTGGAAAGCTGACGCTTGTCCGGGGAATTCAGCCTCATTGTCTGCGATCGGTCGAGTATATCCTGCACAAATTTCAGATTCCGAAAGCGGTGGATTCTTTTGAAGAGCAAAATTTAAAGCTGGTTCCGTTTGACATATTGAAAATACCAGGCTCTTCTGAAACGTTATTTGAAAGAGCTGTGAAAAGGGTGTTGGAATCCGATTTACAGAAGTATAGTTTTGGATGTAAACTGGAACATACGCATATGAGGATTGGTTCCAAACTACATATTAATGAATTTTACGAAGCGGAATTGTTGTTCCATAATAACTATTATGTAGCTCGTTTTGCACAACTTATTATACGCCGTCTGAAAGAAAGGTCTGCCTTGTGTAACGATAAACTAATGATGCTTGTCGGCTATGAAACTTATTCGGAGCTGCTGCTTTATGAAATAATGACACATTTAAACGACAGAGGATATCGCTGTAGCTATATGGTTTATGAACAGCGCAGAGAAGGAAAATTTCGATATTATAATACAAAAGAATATATACCATTTGAAGAACGTATGAAATTTATACTGATTGTTCCGATCAACTCTTCTATGACGACACATAGTAAATTGCGGGCTTCCCTGCATATGGAGATACAAAAGCTACAGCCGGATATGCAGCCGCAGATCGCAGCAAATTATGCGTTGATACTGATACGGTCCGGCAAGGAAAACGAACCGTGTGATCAGATGGAGAAAAAATATTGTGAATCTATGGAAAATGGAATTATTAAAGCGCTGTATCTGCCGGAAAAAGAAAGAGAGATACGATACTTTGTCTGTGTAAGAACAGAATGGAAACATCCGCTTGAATGTAAATTATGTTTTCCGGATGATTCGATGTTGAATGAACAGCCGCTCATAGAGACGAACAGAGAATCGATTATACCGATACAGATGCTTGGAATCCAGGAATCCGATATATTAAATGCATATTCGGGTGATAAAAATAGCGCTGAAAAAAATATGGATGAAAAGAAGGATAACGAGGAACGTGTTCGCTATCTGGGAGAAAGTCTGATATATCGTCATATTGTGAGAAATGGGAATCACTTTATGTTTTATTTCCAGCTTGAGAAATATTTTATGCAAAACAGGGAGAGGATTATTAGCTGGCTGAACGGACTAAAGGAGAAAAAGAAAAAAAGCAGAGGAATTATATATGATGTTATCGTAGCGCCTCTTCATTTTAGCAATGCAGGGTTTGTGGCTGAGGTAAATTATCATTTGTATGGAAACGCGGCTCTTGTACTCAACTTTGAAGTGGAAAAAGAATTTAGGGACAATGTAAGGACGAAATACAGTAATATTATAGGTTTATATAAAAAACTTCTGGATATGAAAAAAGAAGCAGAACTGCGCTTTCATTTTGTAGATGATAACATTATTACAGGAAGTACCTTTTTCAGAGCAAAAAGTCTCTTTACCTCATTACTTCCCGAACATTTGGGAAAAGAAGGAAAGATACAGGTCCGGGTGTTCGAGGATATTATCGTGATATTAAATCGTATGTCAGAAGCCAGTATTATGAACTGTGTGGCAGACAGGAGCGATTATCATGCATATGTATCTTTAAATATTTCTTCGATGCGCAATCATGAAGATGCCTGTACGTTATGTAAAACAGTCGATAGTGCAAGGCAGCTTAGAGACCGGTCTTCAACAAATATTATGTATGAATTTTGGGATAAAAGAATGGTGCGCCATCAGATGATTGAGGCAGAAGAGTATGGTCATGAGCAGGAAAGGCACAGGAAAGAGATCCTGCATGAACGGGCATGCAGAAGGATGTTTTGCACACATATTACAAATGAGCGTCTTGCAGATCTGGGTTATCTGAAAAATAATACGGGTGAAGTAAAAAAGATTATGCAGCATCTGTTGAAAGAAAAAGCAGAAGCAGAAAATGCACAGACAGAGGCGATGGAATGGATTATTTCTTATGTTAAAATATTCAGCCGCCCATTTGTGAGTTTTCGAAAAAGCAGCCGGGAAGCGGCATTTCAGATTATGCTGGAATTTATAGAATTTATAGTGATTGAACTTGTACAGACAAATGCAAGGCTGGAACAAAAAAAATTCACAAATTATAAAGGTCTGGAAGTAGTGTGCGGTACCATTCGGGATGCTAAGCTAAAATGGGATCAGGACGAGAAGATTTTTTCTTTGCTGCTAACGTTGATGCAAAGACTGTCAGCGCTTGGTTCGAATTATATTATAAGGAAAAGAAATATAAAAAAATTATTTGCGGTATTGAAAAATTTGCATATACAGGAAGAAATGAGGGAAGAATTCAAAAAAAGGTATTTAAGTATTGCAAAGCGAATTACATGCCTAAGCAGCGGTGAAAGTAAGTGCGTTTATCTGGAGTATCTTCTTTTATACGGTGAAGAATATCAGAATGAAGAGATAGAAGAAAAAATGCAGGAAAAAGAACCTGTTTTCTGCTTTGATCTTGTAGAGGATAAGAAATTTTTGGAAATACTTTTTTTGGAAAATACAAGGGTATTATATGACGGCATTCATAACCTGGCAGCCGAGATCGATGAAAATATAACGGAAGACGCATTGCTGCATATGATAGGAAACAAGTACTATTACGATAACTTTGTGCGGTTTCTGACGTACTATAGATTTCTTATACTGAAAGAGGGCAGGAAGAAATTTAAAAACGGTAAATATAGAGTAATCGTTATGCTTGTAAGATTATATCGCATGCTGGCAGAAGGTGCGCAGACGAGACAGGAGCGCGATGTTGAAAGATTTTATAATGACCTCCTGGAATATGTAGAAGTTATTACTGGTGCAAAAAACGTTAAATTACTCTTTTTTTATGATATGTCGAAAGAACAGGAAAAAACAAGAAGGAAAGTATATAATAAACAGCGTGGTATGGAAATTAGTCTCGAAAAGACAGACTATGTTACAGAACCTTTTTTATACGATACCTATGCGTTTAATGATGAAGAAGAAGCCAGAGTGCTGATTAAATATAGAAATTATGTCGGAGAAGGATATTCCGCAAAGAACAAAAATCAGATGGATGAAGTTTATCTGGAACTGATATTTGCTTCGGATATGCCGGAACGGGAAAGGCTTGTTGCGCTTAAATGTATGATGATGTTTCGCGATCTGATTGTTAAAAATCTGGAAAAACACTTTTCTAACAATTTGATGCAGAAATGGAGCGCAGAGCAGACGTTTAAGAAGAATATGAAACTGGAGAGGTCCTCAGATCATACAGATAAAGACGATCTGGAAAAAAATCTGCAAATGATATCGCAGGGAATGGGATCCTGGAACAAAGAACATCAAAAAGCATTATTTTATCTTGTAATTAATTCGTATATTGCACGTATTAATGTACAGCTTTTAGCTGATGCGCTTCCAGAAGGAGAAAATGAAGAATATCCGTTTGCCTTTGTTTATAAACATCAGCTGAAAGATTTGATTCATAGTATGCACGAATTTGAAGACTTTCATATTATAGATGAGAATGGAGATGAAGAATTTTCAAAAAACGTACTCTCGGCGCGTATCCGGATGTATAAAAAGAATCGCAGATGGGAGAGGCTGTCGGTGAAACGACTGAGTATTATTATTACAGAACTAATCCATAGTGCGATCAAATATTCGGATGATAAAAAAGTATATATCTATCGGGAGAATAATTATCTGGTAGTACGTAATTCCTTCAACAGTGAAAAGAAGATCAGCGTGATACAGCAGGAGGCACGAGATGCTTATTCGAGAAAAAAGGAAGGGATATCTTTGGCCGTTATTAAAGAACTTGTGGATAAATTTTATGGACTGGAAGAGCCGGATGATGTTATAATTGACGCACAGGAAGAGCGGAAAAAGAAATATTATTATGTGAAACTACCCATTTTGGAAGATAGAAAGGAGTCCTTTGAAAATGAACGAACGATTGGATATATTACTGATAGAAGATGATGAGCAACATGCACAATGTATCAAAGAGCAATTAATGAAAACAAAAGAGTTATTGGAACAATGGCATATACTTGAGCGGATTGGATTTGACGATTTAAATGTCGAGTGGATATATGGAAGCGAGAGGATCGATAATAAGAGAGGAAACATATATTATCATTTTTCTGATTCCGATATGAATAAAATTCAAAAAAAAGTACGTGAAATGCAAAATAATAATCCGCATACAGGAATTTTAATGGATGTGATACTTACGAAAGAAGAACAGGAAAGAGCCGGCGTGAATGATTTTTCAAAAATTAAGTTTTCAAAAGATATTTTGGATTATTACGAACCAAAAACCGGTCAAAAATGCAATATTTATCTTACTACCGGACTTCGGAATTTTGGAACGCTTGCATGGGGAATCTATGGACGTGAGAATATGGAACACCGGTACATTCCCAAGAGTCTGATTAAAGAATACCCATCCAGAAAGGCAATTGCGGGCGTTTTTTACTGGCTGTATCATAAGAAACAGTTACCAGAATCCATCAGCTGCGAAATTGAAGAAAGAGAACTGGAAGATATCTAAAAGATAGAAAGAAGCGTGATAAAGGGATGTATTATGAAAATGATCTTACTATTCAGTTAAAAAAGGAAGAACAGAAAAGTTTTCGGGAAGCATATCAGATCCATAACGGTTTGCTGTATCATTATGCAAAAGGTGAGACGTTATGGAATATTTTGGAGAGTGATAGTTTTTTTGCAAGAAATATAAGATTTTCAAACGATTCTAATGAATATATGACAGGGAGAGATACGATTGAAGAATTTATTAATAACGCAGAAGATCTTAACAAAAACGAAAAAAAGGAAATTTTAAAGCAAATCAGAGAAAATCCAATGATGTATTTTATGGTCTGTTTTTGCGAAGATGGAGATCTGTTGAGTCAATGGCGTGGATATGCGAAAAATGGCGTGAGTATCGGTTTGGATTTTACAGATGGAATGGAAGGAGATGCTGATATTCAGGGGCATCTGGAATGGTTTTGCGTACTGAATAATAAAAAGTGGCAGGAGCGGCTGCGAATAGAAAAAGATGGTGCAAAGTATTATTTAAACGGCAGGCCGCTTCAGTTTCTTCAGATGCCATATAAAGTGCAATATATATCTAAAATGCGTGGCGAATCGAAACAGCCGGACGTTATGAATGTTTTACAGACTTTGTGGAAGGAAAGCGAGGTAGAAGAAAGAACAGGAAGACTGTTAAGATATATTCCGTTTATTAAAGACGATGGATTTCAGGAAGAAGAGGAATACCGGTTAATTTTTGATTTGGAAATTCTCGGAGAGTCCAAGGCACACAGCAGGAGCGTACGAAGCAGAAAAATGGAATATCTGAATTCTGAAAATATTAAAAAACCTTACATTAACCTGAATTATTCACGGCAGTATAAACTCACATAAAATCCGCCGTAGTTAC
>CAJTMV010000061.1 GCA_910577225.1 uncultured Eubacterium sp.
ATAACAATTCTTAAGAATATGTTATTCTTTTTTCATAATCAGGCGCTTTTTCCTGCCTGTTTTGCGGCATTGCAACAGAAAAACGCCTGCAGAATATCTGACGATTCTGCAGACGCTATGTTTTTGTATTGCCATCATGATTCATCATAATGTCCCCTACAAGATATAATTTTAATATTTTGTAATTCATCGATATCATAAACTAAACGATTGACATCATCTATACGCCTTGAATATCCAGGACGGTATTTTAATGCCTCAGGTTTTCCTATTCCCTGCATCACTCCGTTTCTCTTAATATCATCTAACAAATTATTTATCCGCTTAATTGTTTTCTTATCCTGAAATTGCCAATACACGTAATCAGCAAATCCTCTGTCTGTAAAAGTTAAATCATTCATTTTCCCGTTCTATCCGTTTCATCCAGTCCAAAACCTTTGACGTCGGTTTCCAATCTTCAGATTCCATTTCGCGCAATTCTTCCATCCGGAAAGAAATTGTCTTCCCTTCCTCAAACTGTTTAAAACTTTCATCTAATTTTACAAGATATTCTTCATTACGTTTGGCTTTTACTAATTCATTATATTCTGCTTCAGATATAATAACAACGTTTCTGTTTTCTTTCCGAGACACAATTACCGGTTCTCCATCAAACGCGAGATCAAAATATTTTTTTATATTTGCTCTTACATCCATCTGTTTTGTAGCAATCATTCCAACACTCCTTTCTGTACCATAACACGTACCACTTAATGTACTTATATTATATGCAGTTCTCTTTCATAAAGCAAGACCATTTATATCTTAAATGCAACAATTATTGGTATCATTCACGTTCTGAGAAGGTGAAACAGGAAACAGTATCGTTTTACGTTCATCCCGGATGCGACACCCGTTCAATTTTCCCATTTTCCACCCGGAAAATATAATCGCATTCTTCAATCGTTGTAAGTCTGTGTGCAATGATCACAAGTGTCTTTCTTCCGTGCAGACGATTGATCGACTCCATAATCGCGGCTTCTGTCTCATTGTCCAGCGCGGAGGTTGCCTCGTCAAAGATGACCAGTTCCGGATCGGTATACAGTGCTCTTGCGATTCCGATTCTCTGGCGCTGGCCGCCGGAAAGACGCACGCCCCGCTCTCCGATCTTTGTCTCCAGTCCCTGCGGCAGACTGTCGATAAACGAACTTAACTGTGCTTCTTCTACCGCTCTGTTTATCTTTTCATCGTCGATGGCGTCTTTTTGCTGGCCAAAAGCAATATTTGCCCGGATGGTGTCATCGAGCATATAGATCGTCTGTGGAATATAGCTTAAATGCGACAGCCAGCCATAATAATCTTCGCGGATATCCATTCCGTCTGTATATACGCCGCCAGACTGCGGTTTTAACAGTCCCAGCAGCAAATCGACAGCCGTCGTCTTGCCGGAGCCGGACGCGCCGATAATGCCTACAGAGCTCCCGACCGGTATGACCATGTCCGCGTTGTCCAATACTTTTTTCTCTGCGTTTGGATACGTAAAATAAATATGAGACAGTTCAAACTGTTTCTCATACGTAAGCTGCCTGCCGCTTTTTTTGGCAGTTTCCCTCTTTTTTTCTTCGACCTTTTGTTCCTGCTGCATTTGCTCGTCATATTCCATCGCGGCATTCAGATTTTTGATCAGGTTGTCCAGCATCGGTTCCTGAAACGCCGCGGAATTAACGGCTCCGCTGATACGGGTCGTACTCGGCAGCAGTCTTACTGCAGCAAATGCAAACGCGGTCAGCTGCGGCAGCAGTTCGTCGATGCTTTGTCCCATCGCAAGCAGTACCATAATTACGCCAAGCACAGCCGATATGCTGACTGCTTCGATTAACAGACGCGGCAGCATCGTTACGACGCTGTTGATTTTTTCCGCGTCGATTGCTTTTTTGCCGTAGACCGCATATTCTTCGATAAAATATTCCTCTTTGTGACTGACCTTGACATCTTTGATTCCGTTTAAAGACTGCAGCAGCCATTTGTTAGACAGGGAAGTGTTTTTCATAAATCTCTGGCTGGCTCTGCGCAGCACCGGCTTAACCGCTTTAAAAATAAGCAGCATAATAAAACCGAGTACCAGTCCGATCAGGGCAGCCATCTTCGGATCGATAATAAAGATAATGATAATCAGCGCCGCACTGACAATGATTTCGGTAAAAAAATTTAACACCGTTGTCAGCAGATTAAACGCGTTCACGACATCGGTATTAATAATCCGCATAATCTCTGCCGTCGTCGCATGCAGATAAAATTCATAAGGACGATACATATAGACCTGCAGCAGCTGTCTTTGCACAAGAAAACGGTTATTGCAGACAAACCGGTACTGCAGATAGTATTCCATAAACAAAAAGGCGTTTTTAACGATATAAATCACAATCAGCGCGCCCAGAATCAGCAGCATTGCTTCGTTGTAGGTCTGTATCTGAAACAGATCGCAAATGATCTGCATATACCACTGATTCATAAAATCCTTGTCCATCACAGCTGTCATTAACGGAAGTACGAGCGATACCCCGACCATTTCCAGAATGGCTCCGATGACCATCAGTATGCCAAGTATCACTACCCGGATTTTCTGTTCCCGAGTCATAATACCTGCAAATTTCTTTACAATCCGAATCATAGTCACTCCTCCTGAATAGAATACGTCGGCACGATCTGCTGCACAACGGTACGAATATCTTCCGGCTCGCTGACCACATAATCCCGCAGATGCGTCAGACGGCAGAGAAACTCCTCTTCGTCAAACTGAATCGGCTTGCCGATATGAATCAGCTTATTTGCCGTTTCCTGCATGCCTTCTTCTTCCATCAGCATTTCCTCATACAATTTTTCTCCCGGACGCAGACCGGAAAATACAATTCGAATATCTTCGTCAGGCTTGTGCCCAGACAATAAAATCAGATTTTTGGCCAGATCCAGGATACGCACCGGTTCTCCCATATCCAGTATGAAAATCTCGCCGCCCTTTGCATAGGCGCCTGCCTGCAGTACGAGCGATACGGCTTCCGGAATCGTCATAAAATAGCGGATGATATCCGGATGTGTGACGGTAACCGGCCCGCCTGCCAGAATCTGTTTTTGAAACAGCGGAATGACGCTGCCGTTGCTGCCGATTACATTTCCAAAACGAACCGCCACATACTCGGTTTTCGACCGGTTATTATAAGTCTGTATAATCATTTCACAGATGCGTTTGGTCGCGCCCATAATATTGGTCGGATTTACTGCTTTATCCGTAGAAATCATAACGAACCTGCGGGCATGGTATTTGTCCGCTGCCTGCACGACTTTCCAGGTTCCAAGCACATTATTTTTGACCGCTTCATTCGGACTGTCTTCCATTAACGGGACATGCTTATGCGCGGCTGCATGATAGACGATTTTAGGCTGATACACGGCAAAAATGTCGTCCATCCGCTTCGTATTACGTACCGAGGCAATCAGCGTTACCAGATTCAGATCCGGAAACCGCTGCCTTAATTCCTGCTGAATATCATAGGCAGAGTTCTCATAAATATCGACGATCACGAGCTGTTTCGGATGATGCGAGGCAATCTGGCGGCACAGCTCGCTGCCGATCGAGCCGCCCCCGCCCGTTACCATAACGACCTGACCGGATACATACCCCATTATCGAGTCCAGATCCACTTCCACCGGATCACGCCCGAGCAGGTCGTTGACGTCCACATCTTTTAATTTTGTCACGCTGACATCACCGTTTACCAGCTGATACATACCTGGCAGACGCTTCAATTCGCAGCCGGTCTCCTTGCAGATCTCCACCAGCTCTTTCATTTTTTTCGGCGATGCTGACGGAATGGCAATCATAATTTCATTTACATGCAGGATATCCACCAGCTCCGGTATCATATGACGATCGCCATACACCTTGATTCCATGTATATAGCTGCCTTTTTTCATCAGATCGTCGTCCACGGCGCCTACGATGTTCATATTAATATACCTGCTGTCTACGATTTCCTTGATCAGCAGATTTCCCGCGCTCCCCGCGCCTACGATCAGCACATTTTTCCGTTCGGTCTTTTGTCCGGTCATTTTTGCACGCATCATCCGCAGCGTACGGTAAAAATACCGTCCAAAAATCGTAAACAGCATTAAAAACAAACCGTAAAATACATAAAAACTCCGCGGCATGGGATACGTAACGCTTGGATGCAGCACATGTACATAGATCGTTAGTATCACATCATCTACAAAACAGGCGCTGCAAATATACATCAGCTCTGTGGAGCCCGCATAGGTCCACAGGCTCGAATAGAGCCGGAACAGCGTAAAACAAAGGATTGTGACAAATGAAGCAATCCACATAATCCGTACGCACATATTCAGATAATTTGCCGGCACCCACTCAAAATGAAAGTCAAATCTTGCCATCAGCGCCAGCAGGCAGGAAATTACTACTACACATATATCATAACATACGAGAAAAAATCTGCGTATCCACAACTCCATGTTTTTCATTTGTTCCTCTCCTTGGTTGCATTACAAAGTGATTTTATCGTTACTGTTTCTGGTTCGTTTCTGTCGCAAAAACGCTGTCCCAGCCATCATGCACCCGGTAATTTCCTTTCGGATATTCGCTTAAGGACATGTCATAACTCAGACTTCCAAACGCTTTATCCGCCGTCCTGCCAATACGTCCCGGCAGCGCCGACGCCAGCCGTACAGCCGGTACGAGCGATTTCCACAATCGAACCTTTTTCCCGTGCGCGTCTGCAATCTGTGCAACGAGCTCTGACGTGTCCGCATAAAACCCGTCCTGCGGAAAAAAGATACCGGTTTCCTCATTGTCAATGATCAGCCGCAGAAATTCGCACAAATGATCGATATGCAGCACGGATCGCTCGTTTTTTACAAGCGGAAACACCGGCGTCACTGCCGCTATCTTTGCCAGCATCGGATAATTGCCCTTACTGCCCGTACCATAAATCATCGGCGGACGAAGAATGCATACCTTAAAATCAGGCGTTTCCAGCGCACGTACGCCGCGCTCTCCCTGCCACTTGCTGTTGCCGTAAAAATTCGCCGGCTGCGGTCTGGTCATCTTTGTAATCCGCCGTCTGCCCTCGAACGGCTTTGCGCTTTCCCCATAAACAATGATGCTGCTCATATAAATAAACTGCTTTACGCCCGACGCTTTTGCCTTCTGCGCCGTCTGAACCGCAAGATCTCTGTTTACCTCATAGTATAACTGTTTTTTCTCTTTTGATACTTTTCCGGTATCTGCATGTGCGATTCCCGCCACATGGAAAATCGTGTCATATTTTGAAAAATCATGAGATTTCCACTGATCTTTGTGCATATTCAGCTCGGATACCTCATACTGACTGTCGAATGCGGACAGCCACTGTATGAGCGATGTACCGATATAGCTGCCGGCTCCGGTAATCAGTATTTTTTTTGTTTTTTTCGGCCGCTGCTTCTGACTGCCAAAAATACGGGCGGCTGCCGCGGCTCCGGATACGAGAGACTCCTGCTGCATCGAACCGGTACCGCCTTCTACGACGCCTTTATGACTGGCTACCGCAGAAATGGTTCCCGCAATGCAGCGAAGATCCATCCACAATCCAAACTTTTTGACATATTCGCCGTCCAGCTTTGCCTTGACCGGAATCTCAAGCTCGTCCCTGCCATTGATCTGCGCCCATCCGGTCAGTCCCGGCATCACGTCGTTGGCGCCATATTTGTCGCGTTCCGCAACCAGATCATACTGGTTCCAGAGCGCCGGACGCGGTCCGACAATACTCATATCCCCGCGCAGAATATTCCATAGCTGCGGCAGCTCATCCAGACTGTATTTGCGTAAAAACGCTCCTGTTCTGGTAACCATCGCATCCGGATTCTGCAGCAGATGCGTCGGCATATCTTTGGGTGTATCCGCATACATTGTGCGAAATTTGTATATTTCAAAATGACTCTTATGTATGCCTACACGGGTCTGCCGAAAGATAACCGGCCCTTTCGAATCCAGCTTAATCGCAAGACTGATGCCAAGCAAAACCGGTGAAAGCATCCCTAGCGCCGTACCTGATAATACGATATCCACGGCCCGTTTATATTTGCGATACAACCTATTGTTTTTTTGTATCTGTCGTCTGTATTTCTTTCTGATTGTTGTGTTTTTTTTCATCTATAACACTGCCTCCTTAGATCCTGCAATGCTGCTGCAGCGCAACGCTCCTGGCTGATCTGCGCATTTAACTTTTCTATTCTATCATATTACGGGCAGGATGCAAATATGAATCTTAGAATTGTTTCAATTCTTCCATCATGGCCGGTCTGTTTTTATACCGGACTCTCCAGTCTGAAACGAGCTGCTGTACTTCTTTTTGTCCGCCTTCGATCTGCATCATCCGTCTGAGTATCGCTGACCATTCCTGATAATGTCTGCGATCTGCAGAGCGCTGTACCATCTCTTTTAACTCCTTTGTATATTTGCCAAGAAGCTGGTCAGGATAATCTTTTTGCAGCACATCCTGATACTGCTGTACGGCATACAGGCCTTTGGCGGAAAGCACATATTCCAGCAGCCTGTCATACATTCCCTCTTCGTAATAAAAACGCTCCACATGCGCCTGCTGCGGCAGCGCCTGAAAAATTTTCTCCCGCACCTTTGGCCATTCTTCTTTGGAATATATGGTTTTTAATTCCTGAAAATCCTGCGGATTTCCCGCATGCTCTTTTGTCACAAGCTGCCAGAGCTGTCTGATATATGCGTCTGTCTGACCGCTCATATGGTACACTTCTTTCAGCCTTTTGCCAAACTGACGCACGAGTCCCGGCATCCCCGCGTCCATGACGAGACTTTCCCGCAGCGCGCAGACAGCCTCGTCATAATCCCTGTTTCGGATACACCGCTCGATATAATACTTTCTGACATCCGCATATTTCCAGTAGTCCTTACAGTATTGTTCGATCTGCAAAGCGTCCGCGCCTGCTTCTTCCAGAAGCGTGAGATGGCGCAGCGCCCATTTCTGCGCATGATACCTTACGCTCCAGCTGTCGGAATCTGCCTGTACTTCCTTCGCCTTACGTTTTGTAAATGCGAGCTTTTCTTCCAGATATTCCCTATCGGTAAAAGATTCCATCAGAACCTGCTCCATACATTCGCTCAGATAATCTTCCGCTTCCTGATCCAGCTGACTGGTAAACCACTCATACATCTGCCTTTTTAACTGACTGTCGCCGCGTCCTGCAAGTGTTTCCCATATTTGCGTACACTGTGCCGCAAAAATACCTGTCAGACCGTCCGAATCGTCCATATCTGTCATACCAATCTCTGTGAACAAAGCGCAGACCAGCTGAAAAGCCGCCGCATCATAGCCCTGTTCCATCAGCAGCCGCACCTCTTCGGTTAAAAACTGTCCCATCTCCGCGAGAAATCCGGCTGTTTCCCGATAAGAAATCATCCGGTCTTTGCCGGCATACTTCTGTACAACCGCATCGATGCGTTGTCTGTACGCTGCCATCTCTGACTCCGTAATCCCGCAGCCTGTATATCGCTTAAATTGTGCAAAAAGCCTCGGATCTTTACGCAGCGCTTGTAACAGAAAATTTCTGACATCGGTTTCTTTTGCGTTTTGAAGCACGATGGCAGCTTCGTCCAAACCGGCGGCTTCGTTCGTATCTGTCCGCCGTTTATAGACGCTCTTGTAAAGCTGCCGCTGTATGGCTTCAAACCGATCCTTTGAAATTATCTCTCCCAAAGTCATTATCCGAAGCGGCAGCGGCTGTTTTCCTTTGGAAATCGACGGCTGCATATATGGGTATGCATTGTAGCAAAATCCGTTTCTTTCATAGAAGGCAATTCTTCTTTTTGCCAGTTCCGTCTCGGGCAGTTCGACTTCCAGACAAATCTGTTTTGAAAATATCCGGACAGCCTCCCTGAGCATATCAGACCCAAGCCCTTGTCCGCGGACAGACGGATCTGCCGCAAAATGTTCCACAAACACAAACTCATCAAACTGCCAGACTGCCAGAAATGCCGCGATCTGTTTGTGATTGGACGGATGATCTGCCACATAGATACGATACGGCGGTTCACGCAGCAATTGTTTTTGTTCTTCATATGTCCGGTATTCATCAGTCGGAAAACTGCGTTCCATAATAGAAAACACCTGATCAAATTCATCTAACTGCATATCCCGTATCATATTTGTACTATTTGCTCCTTTTCGTTTTTTCAATACTTTCTTCTTTCCATCCGGTCAGTCCGTCAGATATTTTTTGAATTTTTCCCTGTCCGCTTTGTGACATCTGACTCTGATCCGTGTCCCGTTTTCTTCATAAGCGCTTTCTTCCACCTGCGCCTGTTCCATAAAATAAGACGTCACTTCTCCGTCTGCGTACGGAATCAGAAACTGCGCCTGTACATAGTCTTCATACACCTGTTCCAGTATCATCTGTACGAGCAGTTCCAGCGAAGACTCCTGCTTTGCGCACATAAATATTTTATGTTCTCCGGCTCTTTTTGGATAATCCACCGGCTGATCGCACCGATCCGCCTGATTGTATACCGTAATCATCGGCAGATCCGCTGCATGAAGCTCTGTCAGTATTTCCTGCGTCGTCTGCATCTGTTCTTTGTGATGCGGATCTGAGACATTCACGACCTGTAAAAGCAGATCAGCGTTTTGTATCTCTTCCAGCGTCGCATGAAACGCCTTGACAAGACCATGCGGCAGATTGTGGATAAAACCTACGGTATCAGACAGCAGAAAATCCTGATTATTTCCTGTGCAGATCTGTCTGACTGTCGTATCCAGTGTAGCAAACAGCATATCTTTTTCCAGTACTTTCTTTTTCTCATCCCCGACATATTTATCTACCATTGCGTTCATAATGGTAGACTTTCCGGCATTGGTATAACCAACCAGCGCCACAAACGGGATTCTGGCAGCCTGACGCTTTTTACGCTGTACTTCCCGTTCCGCGGATACCTCTTTTAACTCATGTCCCAGCTGCGCGATTCTTTTTTCAATCCTTCTGCGGTCGAGCTCCAGCTTTTTCTCTCCTGCTCCACGGCTGCTCATGCTCCCGCTCGTACCTCCCTGCCTGGTCAGCGCTTCGTGCATACCGACCAGTCTTGGCAGCAGATATTTCAGCCTTGCAGACTCCACCTGCAGCTTCGCCTCTCTGGTTCTGGCGCGGGTTGCAAAAATATCCAGGATCAGTGTCGTACGATCGAGCACAGGTTTATCCAGTTCTCTTTGCAGATTACTTAACTGCGAGGGCGTCAGCGCATTGTCAAATACAACCACATCCGCCGCCAGCACCTGCGCCGCCTCCTTTACTTCCTGTACTTTCCCCGTCCCCAGATACAACGCCTTGTTCGTATGATCCAGATGCTGCGTAACGACAGCCACCGGTTCCATATTACAGGCTTTGGCCAGATTTTTCAGCTCTTCCATGGAACGTAAAAACTCATCTTCATCATTCCCCAGATTCACTCCTGCAAGCAGTGCCCGTTCATAT
The DNA here is from genome assembly GCA_910577225.1 of uncultured Eubacterium sp. GTDB lineage: Bacteria > Bacillota > Clostridia > Lachnospirales > Lachnospiraceae > Eubacterium_J. The sequence goes on from CAJTMV010000061.1 coordinate 9,526, forward strand.
TGTATCGTTTCTGTTTTTCTATGATCTTCCATTTTCTATTCACCTTCATTTCTATCTCATTTACTTGCATTTTACTGTTATCTGTACATGGATGGTTCCGATTCGCTGGCCAGCATGACCATACAGCGTTTTTTATAACATGCCACGCCATATTTTAATACCTTACGCATGTCATCCTCCAGGAGCTGATCCGCATAACCATTCTTTTCAATCTGCGCGAGCGCCTCCTGACAGGTGCTCTTAAGATCCCCATGCTCCGCATATTTTACTTCTATAACAATCCCCGTTTCATCCTCCTCCATTTCCACAAGAATATCGCTGTAACCGTCGCCAGACTCCCGATTAGACATAACCGCCCAGTCGTCTTTATACGCCAGCAGCCCCATCAGTATCCCATGATAGTAATTTTCTTTCAGCGGTTTTCTGACAAACGTATCCCGAATACCGACCGCCTTTTTTAAATATCTGTTTAACTGTTCCTGTACGCGCCCTGCATCCGCATGTTTTAAAGCATCGCAAAACTGTTTTAATGATCTGCCATCTCTTTTTACTGTTTCACAAAAATAATCCATAATCTGTTCGGTAAATATCTTGCGGATTTCCATATTGGGAATGACCAGCCGATACCAGTCCCCATCCGGTCTGCCCTGTAACGTCAGATATCCGGTTAAAAATAAAACGCTCCATATATTTTCAACAGAATTATATAAGTCCCTGTAAGTTAAATCTTTCCTTATTTTCTTTACTACTTCTTTTCCTGCAACAAGCCGCTCTATTTCCTGCTTTGTCGTCCCGTTTCCGGCGTTTTCAATTAAATGCCGGATCACATCATTGCTACTCGTATTGGACCAAAAATCCTGCGGCGCCGCGTCGCGGTCTGCAAGCAGAAGATCACAATAATTTAGTACATCCCACGGACAGTAGATCTGCGTGCTCCCAAACTGGTATCCGTCATACCAGTCTCTGATATTTTCATATGCATCTGAAAGATCATATGCCTCCAGCAGCTGTCTCACTTCCAGATCCGTAAAACCAAAATACTCCGAAAATTGTATATCCTGCATTGATAATACTTTCAGATTATTAAGTCCGGTAAAAATGCTCTCTTTTGCAACGCGCAGACAACCAGTCAGTACTGCAAAAGCCAAATTTTCATTTGATTTTAATATTTGTCCGAACATCGTTTGTATGAGCAGAACCATCCGGTCATAATATCCATTTGCAAACGCCTTCGCCAGCGGTACATCTGCAGCAAATTTGAGATTCATTCATTTTCCCACATAGCAGCGTATGGAAGATATCCTTTTCCTGATCTGTCAGAATACTGCTCTTCAAAAGATACTGATGTCTGCGCACTTCTTCACGTATAATACTGCCGGTCATATCCATCGCCATATCATAGCTGCCTCCGCTCATATCTTTTAACGATACCGCAATCACCGGATATTTCCCCATATAAGCTCTGCACAGCTCTTCTTCTCTGGCGATCTGCAATCCGTCGAATATACGCTTATTCGTATCCGGTTCAAAAAAATAACGCAGCATGCTCATATTTAAAGACTTCCCAAAACGCCTTGGCCGGGTAAACAGTCTGACCTTTCCCGGACTTATCAGCAGTTCTTTGATCCACCCCGTTTTGTCAATATAATAAAAACGTTCCTGACTAATTTCCCCAAAGTCTTCAATTCCTATCGGCAGTAACCTTCTTATTTCAGTCATGAATATCCCTCGTTTGCCATTCCATTATCGATGCGTCCAGTCTTCGGACGGTACCGGCACAGTCTCTGTCACCTGCCCGATAAATCTGCGTTTTTCATCACTATCCAGTCCGCCGCCTGCTGGTACAATCCGATGCGCCAGTACCGGCACTGCCAGCGTTTTAACGTCCTCCGGCACGACGTAGTCTCTGCCTTTGATAAGCGCATATGCCTGCGACGCGCGAAGAAGCGCCAGCGTCCCGCGCGGACTTGCTCCCATCAGCACTTTTGAAAAATCTCTGGTCGCCTGTGCAAGCGCCGTCATATATTCCATCATAGCCTTGTGCACATATACTTCCATACAGGCGCTCTGAAGGCTTAACAGCTCTTCCAGCTGCATCACCGGCTCAATCTCTCCCAGCGGACTGCGATAAAGAAAACGTTCCATTATATGCAGCTCCTCTCCCGCATCCGGCAGTCCCATCGAAATATGCATCAGAAAACGATCCATCTGCGCCTCCGGCAGCGGAAACGTGCCTGCTGTCTCTACCGGATTTTGTGTTGCAATTACAAAAAACGGTTTTCCGACGTCCCAGGTCTTTCCATCGATCGTTACCTGCTTTTCCTCCATACACTCCAAAAGACTGGACTGCGTACGCGGCGTGGCCCGGTTGATCTCGTCTCCAAGCAGGATATTGGCAAAAATCGGCCCTTTGCGAAATACAAATTCACTCTGTTTCTGATTAAAATAATTCAGTCCCGTGACATCCGAAGGCAGTAAATCCGGTGTAAACTGAATTCTTGAAAATTCTGCCTGCACGGATTTGGCAAGTGTTTTTGCAAGCAGCGTCTTTCCGGTTCCCGGCACATCCTCCAGCAGCACATGACCGCCGGCAAGCAGTGCCGTTAACACAAGATCGATCACATGGTGCTTTCCTACCATTACTTTTTGAATATTTGCTTTTACTTCCTGTATTTTCTCCTGATACTGCATTTTCACACTTCCTTAATATTGCATTTTCACACTTCCCTGGATTGCTTTTTTCTCTGCCCTGAAAATTCTTATACGGTACTTTCAAGCGGCTGTCCGCACGTAAAACGTATCCTGTTGCAGATTATAGCACATTCCTCTTAAGAATGGCAACACATTACTTTTTTCCCAAAAAACGGCATATCTACAGAGAAAACTCCCGCCCGCAGCCCAAAGTGTCGTCCGTGCAGCCGTTAAAAAACTACAGGACAGCTCCTTCCAGACATCTAATCATCCGTAATCAAATACCAGTTACATGTCGCGTAAGGAAGTCCATCCTGTAGTCATTTTAATATTTTCATTTTATTTATTAAATTTTTCCCATTATTTTGTTATGATTTTAAAATATTAAATCATAACAAAATGAAATTTAATTGGCTGGTAATCGCCTTCTCCAACCGGAAGCGGTATCCCGGCTTTCATAAGCGCCGCTCCTGTATAGACTGCTCCTGTCGCGGTATCCTTGTAGTGTTCTCCTGGCAGCAGTCCTTCCGGATAGATCAGATGAATATGCGGATTTGGCTCGTTGCGCAGCTGCACGCCATTGACAATCGTCTCTTTTTTATCTTTGGATACAAACTGCCAGAGCACATAATCGTCATTGTGGAACGGATTTGACAGACGGTAATAATCTCCGGTCTGTACCAGGTGCTCCATCTGTTTGTATTCCAGGATCTGCTTTTTCGCCATCTCCTTTTCTTCCGGCGTCAGATGTTCCAGATCCAGCTCAAAACCAAATGTTCCGGCGCTTGCAACAACTGCCCGCGTTTCAAACGGTGTTGTACGGCCTGTCTGATGATTCGGGCAGACGCTGACATGCGCTCCCATGGCGCTAACCGGATATCCAAATGACGTACCATACTGAATTTTCAGACGGTCGATCGCATCCGTGTTATCGCTGCACCAGATCTGCGGCGAATAATACAGCATACCGGCGTCAAATCGTCCGCCGCCGCCTGCGCAGTTTTCAAACAAAAGGTTCGGATATCTTGTTACAAGCCGTTCCATCATTTCATACACACCGAGCATATACCGATGGTATACTTCGCCCTGACGTTCACCCGGCAGCGCTGAAGAATACACGTTTGCGACGCTGCGGTTCATATCCCATTTTACATAGTCCGCTTCGCAGCTGTCCAGCACCTGAAAAATCTGTTCCATTACATAGTCGCGCACTTCCTGTCTTGTAATATCCAGATTTAACTGATGGCGGCTTCTTGTCATATTTCGCTGCGGAATTCGTAAAATCCAGTCTGGATGATTGCGGTACAAATCGCTGTCCTCAGACACCATTTCCGGCTCGATCCATATACCAAACTTCATGCCAAGCGCCTTGATACGTTTAACCAGCTGCGGGAGTCCGCCTTTGATTTTGGACTCGTTTACTACCCAGTCGCCCAGTCCGGAATAATCCGTATCCCGTTTGCCAAACCAGCCGTCGTCCAGTACGAACATGTCCAATCCGATTTCTTTCGCATTTTTTGCAATATTGTATAACTTTTCTTCATTGAAATTAAAATACGTAGCTTCCCAGTTATTGACAAGAATCGGCCTTGGCGCAGTCACATATTTGCTGCGAATCAGATTCGAGCGGTAAGCATCGTGATAAATGTGCGACAGTTCCGACAGTCCTTTTGCAGAGTAAGCCATAATCACTTCCGGCGTTTCAAACACGTCTCCCGTATTCAGGCGGTAAGAAAAATGATACGGATGAATGCCGATAACCAGTCTTGTCTGTTCCATCTGATCTACCTCTATCTCACAGCGGAAATTTCCGCTATAAGCAAGCGCAAATCCATAGCAGTCGCCATGCTTTTCGCTTGTCGGCCGGTCACACAGAATCACAAACGGATTGTGCTGATGACTGGACATTCCCCGTTTGCTTTCCACAGACTGTACGCCGTGGTAAAGCGGGAGCCGCTCTGTCAGGCGCTCCATGGCATGCCTGCCATAAAAATGAATGAGATCCATATGTTTGTTCGGATAATCCATCTCCATAGACATGGCTCTTTGTATGGTAACCGTCTTATCTCCTTTATTCTCGATCCGGACAGCTCTTGTAATTACATCCAGATCGTAAAAAACACCGTACAAAAGATGCACTTTGAGATTTGTAATCCGGTCATACATAACAATTTCCAGTGTCTCAGCCTCATCTGCGCTTCCAAACATGCATGGAAGTCCTTTCAGCGAATATTTTCCTTCCATCATGCTGTAGGATTCATAGCGCAGATGAATCGCATCACTGCCATCCTCATGGGTCACTTCCATTGCGTTAATCCGATAATCGCCATTTCCATAGCCGGAATATTCCTGCGGAAGCACGTCCAGAGAAAATGTACGATCTTCTCCAGCCTCATACGGATTACCTGAAAATCCACGGTCCAGACTGATGATACGGTGCGAAGCATCGCTGTCTCCGATATCTGCTCCATAATACAAATGCGCAAGCGTATCATAGTCTCTCACCTGCATCTGATACACACTGTTTTTGGTATGAAGTTTAAATACTCTTGTCTGTTCATCATAAGTAATATGCTTCATATTTCACTCACCTCTCACTCATTCTATAAATGGCCGGATGCCAACTGAAACCAGCACCCGGCCTTACCGTATCTATTATATTATTTTACCGCGCCATTTACAACACCATTTAAGATCTGTTTCTGACAGAT
>CAJTMV010000062.1 GCA_910577225.1 uncultured Eubacterium sp.
TAGTCGGAGTTAGCGATTAGTTCACCGCAGCGTTGCCCTTGTCCGCTCAGTCCCAGGCTGCCCGCTCCAGGGCCCCTTCCGGCTGTCATGCACACGTCCGCGCAGCCACCAAAACCTCCCCACACTGTCTAATTATTTCCAAACCATTCCCCGAACTTACATTTAAACATTTCAAACCTCCGCCAACTCCCTGGCATCCACCACAACCAGCCCCCCCCCGATTCAGACAAGATTCCAGAAAGAAAGACAGAAAGTTTATTGACATTCCCAGCGAATGTGCTAGAATAAAACCTGTATGAATATATCAAAGCAGAAAAAGGATGGTATTCCTAATGAGAAAACAGGCATTATCTTTAATCGTTGAAAACACTTCCAGTGTTTTAAGCCACGTATCCGGCCTGTTCAGCAGGCGTGGTTACAATATAGACAGCATCTCTGCCGGCGTAACCGCTGATCCGCGTTATACCAGAATTACGATCGTATCAAGCGGGGACAGGCTGATCCTGGAGCAGATTGAAAATCAGCTTGCAAAGCTGGAAGATGTTCTGGATATTAAAAAACTGGAAACAGGAAGTTCTGTGACAAGAGAGTTAATCTTAGTCAAACTTCGTGTGCAGGAATCCAGCCGTCAGGAGATTCTGAGTGTGATTGAGATTTTCCGCGGAAAAGTCGTGGATGTCACACGGGATTCGATGGTGATCGAGCTGACCGGAAATCAGGACAAGCTAAGCGCTTTTTTAGATCTTGTATCCGGCTTTGAGATTCTTGAACTGGCTAGAACCGGAATAACTGGCTTAACCAGAGGTTCTTCCGATGTTACATATTTAGAATAATTTAGGAGGCTAAAAAATGGCAAACAAAATTTATTATCAGGAAGACTGTAACCTTTCCTTACTGGAAGGCAAGACGATTGCAATCATTGGCTATGGCAGCCAGGGACATGCACATGCGCTGAATCTGAAAGATTCCGGGTGCAATGTCATTATCGGCTTATACGAAGGCAGCAAATCAAAGGCAAAGGCAGAAGCGCAGGGATTAAAAGTATACAATACGGCAGAGGCTGCAAAGCTGGCAGATATTATTATGATCCTGATCAACGATGAAAAACAGGCGGACATGTACAAAAACGACATCGAGCCAAACCTGGAAGCAGGCAATATGCTGATGTTTGCACATGGCTTTAATATCAATTATGGAACGATTGTTGCGCCAAAGGATGTAGACGTAACGATGATCGCTCCAAAAGGACCGGGACATACGGTACGTTCCGAATATCTGGAAGGCAAAGGCGTTCCATGTCTTGTAGCGGTAGAACAGAATGCAACCGGCAAAGCGCTGGATCTGGCGCTGGCATATGCATTAGGAATCGGCGGCGCGCGAGCAGGCGTTTTGGAAACAACGTTCCGTGTAGAGACAGAAACCGACCTGTTCGGCGAGCAGGCAGTTTTGTGCGGCGGCGTATGCGCACTGATGCAGGCAGGCTTCGAGACGTTATGTGAAGCTGGCTATGATCCGAGAAACGCATATTTTGAATGTATTCATGAAATGAAACTGATCGTAGATCTCATTTATCAGTCCGGATTCGAAGGCATGCGCTATTCCATTTCCAATACGGCAGAATATGGCGATTATGTTACAGGTCCGAAGATTATTACAGAAGAAACAAAAGCAACGATGAAAAAGATTCTTTCCGATATTCAGGATGGTTCTTTTGCAAAAGAGTTCCTGCTCGATATGTCTCCTGCAGGACGTCAGGTACACTTTAAGATGATGCGCAAAAAGGCTGCAGAGCATTTTTCAGAAGAAGTCGGCAAGGAAGTACGGAAACTGTACAGCTGGAACGACGAGGACAGCAAGCTGATCAACAACTAAGCGCGTCGGCCGGATACCCGAAATTACAACATGTTCATACAGTCAGCGTGTAAACGCATACGTCTATCTGAATGGTTGTTCATACAGTTCTGATTTTTTTAAATCAGAACTGTATTTTTTTGGTTGTACAGCCGGATATCTAAAGTGCTGATCTGTTCTAAATGCAAAACCCTGGTGTGAACAGTCACACGTTATGAAAACGCTGGCGCTGAAAGTTTGTGCGGATGACTTTACACTTTTTTCAAACATCTATATAATAAAACATAGAGGTCAAAGGACTGCCGCTGCATCCTGTTTTTGCTTCTATATTTGAAACAGACAGAGTATCCATCAGAATAAACAGGAGTTTGTATTTATGGTTACAGATTTTTCAAAAGGAAACGTTTCAACAAATATTATCAGACAGGCAATTCCACTGACGCTGGCACAGCTGGTACAATTACTGTACAGTGTGGCAGACCGTATTTATATCGGACATTTGTCGGATACGAACAATATGGCGTTGACCGGAATCGGGCTGACGTTTCCGATTATAACGCTCGTGGCGGCATTTACCAATCTGTTCGGTACGGGAGGAACGCCGTTGTTTTCGATTGCGAGAGGACGTGGACAACACGAACGGGCGGAAAAGATTATGGGGAATGTATTTACGCTGCTGCTTGGTTCTTCTGTTTTGATTTTCGTGTTTTGCTATTTATTTCGCAAGCCGGTCTTATATCTTTTCGGAGCAAGTGAGGCATCGTATGTATATGCAGACGCTTATTTGCAGATTTATCTGTTTGGAACGACATGTTCGATGCTGGCAACCGGTATGAACGGTTTTATTAACGCGCAGGGATTTCCGGGCATTGGAATGCTGACGACCGTAATTGGCGCGGTACTGAACCTGATCTTAGATCCTGTTTTTATATTTGTACTGCATATGGACGTACGGGGAGCTGCGCTTGCTACGGTTATCAGTCAGACGGTTTCCGGTATCTGGGCCGTTCATTTTCTGACCAGGGGAAAATCTTTGCTGAAGCTAAAAATATCCGGTATGAGGCTGGAGGGCAGGCTGGTACGCGATGTGACTGCGCTTGGTATGACCGGGTTTATTATGCAGGCGACAAATGCAGCGGTTCAGATTGTATGTAATCTTTCGCTTCAAAGCTACGGCGGCGATTTGTATGTCGGTATTATGGCTGTTATAAACTCGATACGGGAGCTGTTATCGCTGCCTGTGATGGGAATTACAAGCGGCTGTCAGCCGATTCTTGGATATAATTACGGCGCCGGAAAATTGTCGCGTGTGAAAGAAGGTATCCGCTTTACCGCTTTGATCGGAATGTCTTATACGCTGCTTGCCTGGGGACTTGTGATGCTTGCGCCGCATCTGCTGTTTTCGCTTTTTACGAACGATCCTGCAATGGCACGTTCTGGGACGCAGGCGCTGCATATTTATTTTTTTGGATTTTGCTTTATGGCGTTTCAGTTTACCGGCCAATGTACCTTTCAGGCTCTGGGGTATGCGAAACGCTCCGTGTTCTTTTCCCTGTTTCGAAAAGTGATCATTGTGGTTCCGCTTACGTTGCTGCTGCCGGCCGCAGGATTTGGCATAAACGGCGTGTTTCTGGCAGAGCCGGTTTCAAATCTGATTGGGGGACTGGCCTGTTTTTGTACGATGTGGGCAGGCGTTTATCGTAAACTGGAGGAATGAGCCGTCGAAGGCAGTGGATAAAAGGCTGTTTTCACGTGACAGAAACGCAGGGTACGCCGACAGCCGGTAAAAAAATTTGCAAAACCCCTTGACGAATAACCATCTGATATGCTATTCTCTATGAGTATGCCGCACAACGAGGTGTTAAGTATGTGTCACGCACATCACCGCAGTTGGCGAGTAATGATAAATAGGAGGTGCCAAATGTACGCAATTATAGCAACAGGTGGTAAACAGTACAAAGTATCCGAAGGCGATATCATTACCATTGAAAAGCTCGGGGCAGGAGCCGGAGAGAGCGTAACGTTCGATCAGGTATTAGCTGTAAGCAATGGAGAATTAACAGTCGGTAATCCGACCGTTGCAAACGCAACTGTCACAGCTTCCGTGATTAAAGAAGGCCGGGGAAAGAAAGTCATTGTTTACAAGTACAAGAGAAAGACCGGCTATCATAAGAAAAATGGCCACAGACAGTCATTTACGCAGGTTAAGATCGAAAAGATCAACGCGTAAAACAGTCAAAAGCAGGAATTGTAATGATTAAAATCACAATTTATCAGAACCGTACCGGACAGTATGTAAGGCTCCGTTGCGTCGGACATGCCGGATTTGCCAGAGCAGGCGAAGATATCGTATGCGCCGGCGTATCCACGCTGGTGATTAATACGCTCAATGCCATTGACAAACTGACGGAGGAAATATTTGAAGCGGAGACGGACCAGGAATCCGGTCTGATCGACGCCGTATTTCAAAGACCTGTCGGTCATGACGGCAAGCTGCTGCTGGATACCATGGTTCTGGGCTTGCAGGATATACAGAAACAGTATGGAACAAAGTATAGTTTATTAACATTCAAGGAGGTGTAGAAGATGTTTGCATTGAACCTTCAGTATTTTGCTCATAAAAAGGGTGTTGGTTCTACAAAGAACGGTCGTGACTCTGAATCGAAACGATTGGGTGCGAAAAGAGCAGACGGACAGTTTGTAAAAGCCGGAAATATTCTCTACAGACAGCGCGGTACCAAAATTCATCCGGGAAACAATGTCGGCAGAGGCGGCGACGATACATTATTCGCATTAACAGATGGTATTCTGAGATTTGAGAGAAAAGGAAGAGATAAGAAACAGGCTTCCGTATATCCGGTTGTAAATGAGTAATCTGCCAGAGGCAGTATCGTTTTGACCGCAGATTACCGCTGCATATTTTTTCATCGACAGGGTCGTTTCATGGGGCGGTGCAGCAGCATCCCCTGAGAACGGACGTCTGTTATGGAAAATAGGCAGCGGTATTTTTTTATCAAAAAGTTAGGAGATCCCATATGTTTGCCGATAGCGCAAAAATAATTATAAAATCAGGAAAAGGCGGAAACGGACATGTCAGTTTTCGCCGCGAAAAATATGTACCGAACGGCGGTCCGGACGGCGGCGACGGCGGCAAAGGCGGCGACGTCATATTTATGGTGGACGACGGAATCAATACGCTGGCAGACTACCGCCATAAGCGCAGGTTTTCGGCACAGGCCGGAGAAGACGGGAAAAAGCGTAACTGCCATGGAAAAAAGGGCGGCGACCTTATTTTGAAAGTACCTGCGGGCACGATTATCAAAGACGCGGCGACAGATAAAATTATTGCGGATATGTCGGGAAGTAATCGCAGACAGATTGTTCTTCGCGGCGGAAACGGCGGTCTTGGCAATCAGCATTTTGCCACATCTACGATGCAGGCTCCCAAATATGCGCAGCCGGGACAGGAAGCGCTGGAAATAGAAGTGAAGCTGGAATTAAAAGTAATCGCGGACGTAGGTCTGGTTGGATTTCCAAACGTCGGAAAGTCCACATTATTATCCCGTGTTACCAATGCGCAGCCGAAAATCGCAGACTATCATTTTACAACGTTACAGCCGAATCTTGGCGTCGTCGATATGGAAAATGGCGAAGGCTTTGTCATTGCGGATATTCCGGGGCTGATCGAGGGCGCCAGTGAAGGAATTGGTCTTGGACACGAGTTTTTAAAGCACATCGAGCGTACAAGAGTGATTATACACATCGTGGACGCGGCTTCTGTAGAAGGCCGGGACCCGATCGCGGATATTCATGCGATCAATAAAGAGCTTTCGTCATATCATGAGGCGCTGTTACAAAAACCGCAGATTATTGCGGCAAATAAAATAGATGTGCTTTATCAGGAAGAAAGCGAAGTGATCGAAAAGCTCAGGGCTGAATTTGAACCGCTTGGCATACCGATTTATCCTGTTTCTGCGGTTAGCGGCAAGGGATTAAAGGAACTGATCTATGCTGCAAAAAAGCTGCTGGATGAGATTCATGAAGAACCTGTCGTATACGAATCGGAATACGATCCTTCTCAAAATCAGGTAAAAAATGAAGCGTATACGATAGAGATCGATCCAAAAGACGGCGCATTTATCGTAGAAGGCCCTAAAATTGAAAAGATGCTGGGCTATACGAATCTGGAAGCAGAGCGCGGCTTTTTGTTTTTCCAGAAGTTCTTAAAAGAACAGGGGATTTTAAAAGAACTGGAAAAGAAGGGCATACAGGATGGCGATACGGTACGGATGTATTCGCTTGAATTTGAATATTATAAATAAAGTACGTTGAAAATAGTAAGAAAGGAAATCAGGTATGGATTTAACAAGTAAGCAGAGAGCTTATTTAAAAAGTCTTTCAGGGAAAATTGAACCGATATTTCAGATTGGGAAATCCAGTCTTACCCCATCGATTACAGATGCCATCGACGATGCTTTGGAAAAACGTGAGCTGGTTAAAATATCCGTATTGAAAAACTGCTTCGACGATCCGAAAGAGCTTGCGGCAATTGTGGCTGAGCGTACGCATGCAAACGTCGTGCAGGTAATCGGCAAGCGGTTTATTTTATACCGTCCGTCTAAAAAAGCTCCGAAGATCGAACTGCCTGCGGCAAACTAATTGCTGTCTGGGATATGAATATGCAAAAACGAGTACGCAGAATCGGACTGATGGGCGGAACGTTTAATCCGATTCATTATGGACATCTGCTGATTGCAGAAAATGCTTATGAACAGTACCATCTGGACGAAGTCATATTTATACCGACCGGACAATCCCCGCATAAAGATGCCAGACAGATTCTGCGTGCGGATGAGCGTATGGAAATGATTCGCCTTGCGATTGCAGATAATCCGCATTTCTCATGCTCGGATTATGAGATTCGCACCGAAGGCATTTCTTATACGTATCTTACTGTACAGGCGTTTTATGAGCCGGCAGAGGAACGGGAACTGTTTTTTATTATGGGGGCAGATTCGCTCGCTTATTTTGACGCGTGGATGCGTCCGGATAAAATCAGCCGGATGAGTACGATTCTGGCGGCAGTCCGGGACGGTCTGAATATGGAAGAGCTGCTTCCCATACGTGAATCGCTGCAACAGAAATATGGTACAAAAATTGGCTTTATTAATACTCCCAATTTTTCCGTATCTTCCCGAATGATCCGCCATCGTATGGAAAAAGGCCATTCCATCCGTTATCTTGTACCAGAGGCGGTAGAGCGGTATTTAAAAGAGCATCGTGTATATGTACAATAAAACACGCCCATTCATAAGATAAGACAATCAGAATGTCAGCTTATCATCAAGGAAGAAAGAGTCTGGTGGATGTAAAATGAAAGATTTAGGAAAATGTCATAAGAAGCTCCAAAAACATCTGGATAAAGAACGCTACGAGCATACGCTTGGCGTTATGTACACTGCTGCAGCGCTTGCCATGGCATATCATTATGATATGGACAAAGCAATGACTGCCGGCCTTCTTCATGACTGTGCAAAAAACGTACCAAATGAAAAAAAGCTGGAATTATGCAAAAAACATCATATTGAAGTCACTGAAACCGAACATGAAAATCCGGTTCTGCTGCATGCGAAAGTCGGCGCATATCTGGCAAAGAAAAAATATGATGTGGAAGACGAGGAAATACTTCATGCGATTAAAGTTCATACGACCGGCGAGCCGGGTATGAATACGCTGGATATGATTTTATTTATTGCAGATTATATTGAACCTGGACGGGATAAGGCGCAAAATCTAAAGCAGATCCGTGAAATGGCCTTCCAAAGTCTTGAACGAACGGTAGAACAGATACTTTATGATACGCTGCATTATCTGAATGAAAGATCCGGCAGAATCGATCCGACTACAGAACTTACTTATGAATATTTTAAAAACAGGAGGGAAGAGCAAGATGAGTATAACAAGTAAAGAAATGGCTAAAATGGCTTATCAGGCGTTATCCGAAAAAAAAGCGGAAAATATCCAGGTCATCGATATCAGCAGTATTTCCGTACTCGCCGATTATTTTGTAATCGCTGACGGTGCAAACCAGCATCAGATCGAGGCAATGCGGGATGCGGTAGAAGAAGCACTGTACAAAGCAGGCGTGGAAGTTAAACAGATTGAAGGGAATCGCAGTTCCAGCTGGCTGTTAATGGATTACGGCGACATTATCGTTCATGTATTTTCGAAGGAAGACCGTTTGTTCTATGATCTGGAGCGAATCTGGGGCGATGGGAAGTTTATGGACGCAGCGGAATTCGACAATTAAAGAGGACCTGATGTATGCAATATTAGTGACTGGAATACCGGCAGCTGGAAAAAGCACTATGGCAGGTTTCCTGGCAGAAAAATTAAAACTGCCTGTGATTTCCAAAGATTCCATAAAAGAACTGCTGTTTGATTTTGTCGGTTTCCGGTCAGGAGAAGAAAAAGTAAAGCTCGGGGCCGCCAGTATGTATCTGATGTACGATACAGCCAGCCGGCTTATGCAGGCAGGGCAGCCGTTTATTCTCGAGAACAATTTTGAATTAATGATGGGTTTTTAAACAGAAATGGAAATGATAGATAATGAATGGTAAGAGCTGTAGATGTGACAGAATCTTTCACGACAGGGGTTTCTGAGGGGGAGTGGATTTCGCGGCAGGGTCTTTAGAAGGGGGATTAGGATTTCACGTTCGGTTCAGTAAGTATAGCATAATGTTTTATGTTAAGGTTTTTAGGTACATCAGATATATCATGTTAGTGAAATCAAGGTAACTCACATTCGGTTCAGTAAGTGTACCATATAATTCATGTTCAGTGCTACAGGTATATCATGGTAATTCACGTTTCGTTCTGTAAGTATGTCATGGCAGCTCACGTTCGCTTCTTGTAAATATAGCATGATGTTTTATGTCAGGTTTTTAGGTATAGTAGATATATCATGTTAGTAAAATTAAGGTATCTCACATTTGGTTCTGTAAGTATATTATGTAATTTATGTTCAGTGCTGCAGGTATATCATAGTAATTCACGTTTGGTTCTGTAAGTATAACATGGCAATTCACGTTAGATTTTGCAAATGCAACAAGGCAGTTTACGTTTAAACTAAAAGCCTTACATAAAGCACCGCTTCACGTAAACGTCGAAGCGGTGTTTTTGCATGAATCGCGAGGGTACTGCCTGGGGGTGCGAAATGTTTTTAAAATGGAAAAGGCAGCGCACGAAAATGATTTCTTGTGGTCGTTACCTTATCCGTGTACAAAAGTGGAGAAATATCATTCTGATTTATTTGTCAGAAGAGTCTTGACAAAAGAATAACATGATGTTATATTTTGAATGTCAACACCATGTTATACATTGAGGAGGAATCATCGTGGTACAGCAAATATCTGATGCGGAACTGGAAATTATGAAAATTGTGTGGGGAAATCCGGAGGAAGTGACGTTATTTTCCTATATTATGGATGAACTGGCGGCCAGAGGCAGGCCTTGTCAAAAAAATACCCTGATCGTTCTGTTGTCTCGGCTGATGAATAAGGGTTTTTTGAGCGCCAGAAAAATCGGACGCCGTAACGAATACAATACGCTTGTTTCGGAAACGGAGTATCAGACAGCCCAGACGAAACATTTCCTGGACAAAATCTATGAAGGGAGCGCAAAAGGTCTGGTTTCCAATCTGATTTTCGGCGATCTGCTGGCGGACGAGGAATATGAGGAATTGAAAAGGCTGCTGGAGAAAGGGAAAGCGCGGCCATGAACGCAGTTTTGAAAATCTTCCTGTCCCTGTCTGTTTCCGGAGGTTTGCTGATCCTGATGATGCTTTTGGGAAAACGATTTTTAAAAGATAAAATGAGCCGGCAGTGGCAGTATTATATCTGGCTTGTTGTGATTGTGCGGCTGCTGTTCCCGTTCGGGCCGGAAGTAAGTCTGCTGGGAAAAACCTATCAGACGATTGATCAGGCAATTACCCAGACCGCTCCAGCAACGCAGCAGGAGTTCACACCAGACACTCCGGTCGATAATAGTACTCCTCCTGCTGCTGGAACAGAGTCAGATATTGCAATTCGCCCGATAGCAGATGATCTGCCAGATGCTCCGTTACTCCAGGATGTGAGGGTGTCGCTGATCGATCATGTCTGGCTGATCTGGTTAATGGTTATGTTCGGTATGCTGATACGAAAAATAACAATCTATCAGAGCTTTATACGATATATCAGGGCCGGAATGACTCCGGTTTCCGATATAGAACAGTTAGACCGGCTTTCCAGAGTAGCAGAACAGTTATCCATAAAAAAGCCGATAGAATTATGTATGAATCCGCTGATTTCTTCTCCGCTGCTGACCGGATTTTTCCATCCGTGCGTCGTGTTGCCAGATGCGGATATTTCACAAAAGGATTTTCAATATATCATCCTGCATGAACTGATACATTATAAACGGAGAGATATATTCTACAAATGGCTGGTACAGATTACCGTATGTCTGCATTGGTTTAATCCTTTTGTATATCTGATGGAAAGAGAAGTTTCCAGGTCCTGTGAATTTTCCTGTGATGAAGCTGTGCTCGAGTATATCGGGAGCGACAATGCACAAGACTATGGGAAAACCCTGCTCGACGCGATGGCGGCGATCGGCAGATATAAGGAAAAGCCGGGACCTGTTACTTTAAACGAGAATAAACAGCTGTTAAAAGAAAGGTTAGGTGCAATTATGAGATTTCAAAAGCAGTCGGGAGCAGTCAGGATCCTGTCCATCGTGCTGACAATGTGCGTCGTGTTGGGAGCATCTTTTGTCGGGGTTTATTCTGCAGCAGCAGCCACAGACGAAGGATCGATGAATATGAAAAAATCATCGACGCCAAAGTCGGATGACTTACCGGCAACAGACGATTCCAAGGCAATGGGGACAACGATGAAGACCCTGGATATCAATGGAAAAACCTATTATCTGGTTCATAACGAGACTCAGCTGAGAGCGATTGGCACAGGTGCGTATGGTATGGACAAGAATTATATGCAGCAGGCGGATATACAGTTATCGGCAGATGAATGGGCGCCGATTGGAACCTGGAAGAACCCGTTTACAGGTACTTTTACAGGCAACGGTTTTGAAATTACAGGACTTACCATGACTGATCCGGATGCAGAGATTATCGGATTATTTGGCGTTGCAAAGCACGCGCATATTTACAATGTTACCGTGAGGGATTATGATATCATGGGCGCTGGTAAAAATGCTGCAAATAAATCGGTAGGCGCAATACTTGCAGTTGGGCAGGGTACCCGTTCTTATGATAATTTTGTCTATCCCAAAGAAACAGATGCAAATGCGGAGGATGATTCCTCACAGATAGAGAAGCACTACAAAGCCGGCAGTCTGAAGCTGTTTCGAATCGCTTTTTCAAAACTGGATGAAAAAGCGCAGAGTAAATGGCTGGATAAGATCTATACCGATAATCGCATTCAGTTTTGGGATGCTGCGATAAAGCTGTTGGAAGAGGACCATGCTTTGATTCAGCGTTATGCAAAAAAAACCTATACCGACAGCAATCTCACCTGTTTTTACATACTGACCCAAAATATGAGTGACGGGTTGCTAGAAAAATGGCTGGATAAAGCGCTGAAGGATAAAAATCTGACTTTTCAGTCTGTCCTGTTCCATGCGATGGACCAGGACGAAGCATTTGAAGAACTGCTGGAAAATATGAGCAAAGGAGATCGTGACGTTCCTCTTGTTTCGTCATACTTTCCTGCCGTTACCTCTTCGAAATCTGTGATTACATCTATCCCTGTGGATTTGAAAACGGTGGCGGCTGGTGAAACCATTTTTCTGGGAGAATACACGCTGTCCGGTGGCGACAAAATCGGATATGACATTTCTGCGGCAACCGGAAAAGGAATGAAGGTGTTTTTTGCCAAAAACAAGTAGAAAAATCCGGTTTACTGGTCGGTGCATAATCTGCGGCAACCAGGTGAGCCGTTAAGATGCGCCATGCATCTGACTGTTACATCAATAAAATCTGGAATTTATAAATTGTATCTCAAGGCTACAAATGGCGCGTTGAGAAACGTTAAGGGCAGTGTTTCGTTTGAACTGGCAGACGGGAACTGATTTTGGCATAAGTATGTTTGGGAATTGGGAGTGATTTCAGTATAATAAGCATATTTGAGCATTGGAAGTGATTTCAGTATAATAAGCATATTTGAGCATTGGGAGTGATGTACAGTATAATAAAAAAGTTGTTATGGCGGCAGTATCTGTGCAGTTGAAAAATGTATATATAATCTGGCGGGTGAAAACGGAGGCGGGAAGCTGGTGAACAGGCTGTCTGAGGAGAATGAGATTCTTTGAGCCTGTTTCAGTCGGGGGATCTTTACGTTAACGTAAAGCACGTGAAGGTTCGTATAGAAATACAGACATATGAAAAGTATTTTATGTGAATGTAAAGATGTGAAGTGCGGCTTTTCTAAACTTGTGGCAGGATGCATTTAGGTTAAAGTTATATATATGATATATTATGTGAAAGCAATATTAGATCATGTTTATAAAATCATTTCCGCGGTCTGCACTCCCAACTTTGCAGAGAATTTGTTCCCCATTCAGTTAACATAGCCCGCTATGACAACTGGATTTTTGATAAATGTTCCAAAAACTGTGAAGTACATTTCATAAAAAGCAGTTTTCAAATACGCTCCAGAGATATTAGATGGCAGATAATAGGAAGATTTTTATTTGAACGCTATATAAGGCATATTGGGGAAAGGGAAGAGTAACGTTTACGATGATTTGCGTGAACCAGCAGGCGATGTATTTAGGGTTAAAGTAGTATGTGAGGTTAAAGTAGTATGTGAGGTTAAAGTAGTATGTGAGGTTAAAGTAGTATATAAGGTATAATGTGTCAGGGTAGAGTTTGAGTTGTTTTAAGTTAAAGTAACACTTAAGATGATTTATATTAAATCAGTATTTGAAATAGATGATATTAGATTTATATCAGAGGCATTTTTGTCAGGCAATATCATGCAGTTTATGTTATTATATAGAGCATTATGTGTTGGAGTAATATTTGATTCTGTCTTATAATAAAGTAGTATACAAGGTTTCACAGGCTAAAGTCGATCGATCAGAGATACCTGAAGCTCAGGTTACGGAGGTATTTTGTATCAGAGCCGTATCTGAGATGTCCTGTATGAAATAGAACATTGGTATAAACTGTCCCCCTTGTCAAGGACATTTTTAAAAGTTCAGACCATGATTTTAGAC
>CAJTMV010000063.1 GCA_910577225.1 uncultured Eubacterium sp.
ATATAAGAACTTCTCCCCATATCTAAAATGCCGGGAAAGCCCGAAAATACGGGCTATACCGACATATAAGAACTTCTAAAGAGATAATCTAAATTCACCATAAATTTTACACAGAAAATTTCAGAAACGTATTGTATATTTTCGACATCCTTTGCGGCATAACGTTTTGCTGATGAAAGATCCATCGTATGATAGCGTTTAAACTCTCTGAGCAAATGCGACTGATCTGTAAATCCATATTTTACAACCGCATCCAGAGTGGAAAACTCCTTATTTCGCATAATCTCATTCCATAAAAACTGATACCTGACCAGATTTCCAAGTTTTTTTGGCGTAATTCCAATATATCTGGAAAACAGGCGCTCCAGCTGTCTGCTGCTGATAAAACAATCCTTCGCAAGCTGTGCGGCATTCGTCGTTCCTTTCTGATATAAAATCTGTTGTACGGCGCTGTTTAATACCGTATTTTGTCTGATATCGGACATTTTCCGTATCAGCAAACGCTCTGCGAGCTGCGTCCGTTCTGTTAGCAGACGATGTTCCAGCAGCGGCCGCCGCAATCTTTCATCCAGCCAGCGAAATCTGGATGGTACCTCATAAAACCCGTTGCAGGTCCCTTCCAGAGAATCTTCCGAAAACGCATACGCTCCCCAGGCGTAAAAACGTATGGCAAATACAGACATCAGATGTCCGTTTCCCACCGTGCTGCCGTCCCTGAAACCCCGATCGTTAATGCCGCAAAACACACTTGTCAGCGTATGATCGGTATGATCGATATAATAAATAATGTCCACGCATGTATCGGGTATCACAAGATCGCTGACTGCGTTTTCATTTTTCCAATAAGGTTTTTCACTTCCCCAAAAGCATCTGATATATGGATGCAGCGCCAGATCTTCCGGCAGCATTTCCCGATATTCATTCTTTTTTCTCAGCGGCGTCGCTGTGAGCGGAATATAAGGCATACATCTGATCATCTGATCTCTTCTCCATCTGATAAAAACTGACGGATGTATGCAAAGAGCTTCTGACGCTGCATTTCATTGTATCCATGTCCCATATCTGCAATCAGATGCAGACAGCATTGTCCTTTTTCATATCGTTTCTGCGCCTGTATGGAATAGGTATCCGCCACCAGGTCATCTTCTCTGCCATGCAAAATAAGAACCGGACCTTTATACGCCGCAAGTTCCTGATAAGGATCCCTGTCAGCCACATCCTCATGAAACGCTTTCCCAAGTAACGTCTGTCCGCAGTCGATCACATCCGGCACATGATTCGGATCATAACTGCTGCCCGCAAGCCGCCCTCTTCTGGCATCATCCGGAATGCACAGCGCAGGAAATATCATAATCAGCTTTTTCACCATATCCGGATCTGCCGCCGCTGCCAGTCCGGATACAAATCCACCCTGACTGACCCCAAGGAGCACCAGACGTTCTGCATCCGCATATGTCTGCTGCAGTATAAAATTTTTAACGGCGGCCAGATCCTGTACCTGTGTGGTAATCGTCATATCCGTCGATTTTCCATCGCTGGCTGTCTGTCTGGACTGACCTGCCAGACTGCTGCCGCAAAAACTAAAACTACACGCCACATATCCAATCGATGCAAAATCTCTTCCAAAATCAGCCATATGCGTGTAATTTCCCAAAAAACCATGACTTAGAATTACAATTGGATATTTCCTGTTTTGCTCAAAATCAGACGGTAAATACTGCATCCCCCGAATTTTAAATCCATCCTTATCACACGTAAACGATTTTTCAATAATCTCCACGTCCATCCCCCTTTTTCTGACACTGTATCCGGTCGTATATTGTGAACCGCGCAGCTGCTTGTAAAAATCTCCTGATATCTATGATAACACCATTCGGCAGAAGCGCTCTATCAGACCTGCAGGCCACTGCACTCACTGTATGGTTACTGTTTGGTTACTGTTCACACCAGGACTTTGCACTCGCTGCAAAGTCCGTAAGAATGCGTAAAATATGCCAGGAGGAAATCCGGCCTTTGCCGAAGGCAAACTTCTAATGGCTGGATTTCGTTACTGTTTGCAGGTTTACCTGTGAACAGTATCACTGTTTGTATTATAGCAAAAATATCTTTTCATTTCCACTTGCATCTTTATTTTTTCCATGTTATACTATTTTTGTCTAACAGTTATACATTTTTCATCTGCATTCTTTTATAGAAATGGCTGCCCGTCTTCCTGCCTGATCTGCCCGTATTCTGTTACATTTTCAGTTTACTCCCGTACATTCCAGCTGATAAACAAAAGAAAGGAATCATTGTCTTGGAACGTCAATCCATCAAACATAATCCGGATAAATCCGATCCGTCTTCACATACTGCTTACAAAGAACATCCCTTCTATACCCTGAAAGAAATTCTCGGAAACCCTCTTTCCAGAACGCAGGCTCTTACTTCCATACAGACAGACGCCTCCGCCTCCCAGATCTTTTCCAGTCTGCCGCCGGATGAACAGGAACGTCTTCTAATCTTTATTCAGGGAGCAAAGGGGCTCAAAATTACTTACGATGCCTTTTTCAAATATGTAATGAATCCCGAGGTACATCCTTCCCGTCTGGAAGAATTCCTGTCCGCAGTCCTAAATCAAAAAATAACGATCCATGCCGTATTGCCAATAGAAGGCACACGTATGGCAGAAAAAGGCAGCTTCGTAATTATGGATATCATCGTTGAACTCTCAGACGGATCCATCGTCAATATCGAGATACAAAAAATCGGCTACCTCTTTCCCGGCGAACGCGCCTCGTGTTATATCTCAGATTTTATTATGCGCCAGTACAATCGTGTCAGAGACAAACCTGGAAAAATTTTTCTTTCCATAATCTTAAACCCGTCATTCTCATTGTTCTCATGGAAAAAAGCGCTGCTGCATTCAAAGCTGTATATCCAAAGTATATGCACCGCGAAAAAATATCCTATGACAGCAACGTAAAAGTTTCTTCTTTATATAAAACGATCTACATATCACTTGACACATTCCGTTCCGTGGTTCACAATATAGATACACCGCTAAAAGCATGGCTGACATTTTTCAGTTCCGATCAGCCGGCTGACATTATCCGGCTGGTAAACGCTTATCCGCAGTTTCTGGCCTGCTACCATGACATTATGGAATTTAGAAGAAATCCAAAGGAGTTGATTTATATGTATTCTGAAGCCCTGGCAATATTAGACAGAAATACCGAAATCTACATGTGTGAAGAACTACAAAAAGAAGTGGAACATCTAAAAAAAACAATCGACGAAAAAAACGCGATTTTATCAAAAACAAATGAAGCAATTTTTGAAAAAAATGCCATATTATTAAAACAGGTTGCCGCACTCTCTGAAATAAACGCTGAGTTATCTGAAAAGGATGCCGCACTTATTGAGAAGAATGCTGAATTATTCCAAAAAGATACCGCACTCTCCGAAAAGGATGCCGCACTCTCCGAAAAGGATGCCGCACTCTCCGAAAAGGATGCTGAAATCGCTTTCTTAAGAAACCAGCTTCGTGAAATCATGCAAAACAAATAACGATCACATCCTTTTCAGAATACTCCTGGCAAATAATTCCCAGACGCTGATCCGTTCGGGAATTCACAGCGTATCAGGAGCGCCTGCCACATATTTCTGGCATCACGGATCTGTATTTTGCCGTGATATCCTACGGCACACAGTTCGCCTGCTGTTTCATCTGTTGGCAAGAATCAGCATCCCTGTCAGCAAAATCATACCAGACGCTCCTGTTAGCATAATTATGTTCAAAACAACATTCACTTTTTCTCTGCATAGTCTCGAAAAAACAGAAAAAATTCCTAATCCAATCCATCCGCCGGTCGTATTTGCCAAAAGATCCGTCATATCGCTGACACCTGCTGCCAGTATAAATTGAAGTATCTCCAGTGCAAGACTTGTAAAAAAAGAGGGAGCCAGCCGCCGGAGCCATGTTTTTGACTGTCCGGACATCCCCGAAAAAATACCAAATGGAATAAATATCAGCACATTTTCCACAATTTCCGGTATATAGATCTGACCGTTAACTTTCACCGAACCGGCAAATGGTATGAGACTGATACTTCGTATCTGCCCCATATTGGCAAATGGCATCTGCATTTTAAATAATATTATCCATACGATAGCAGCAAAATAAAGATAAAATAAAGATTTTGTCAATTTATACGATCCCATTATTCTACTCCCTGCGCCTTATCAGCTATCACTCCATAATCGTTGTTCTGCAATACCCTGGCCCTGCATTCTTTGCAATTCATTACAAAGAATGCATACCACCTGCCGCATACAGGCAACGATTAGCCTTTACTCCTGGAAACCGTCTTCTTTTCCATATATCCAAGTTCACATAACTTTTCAACGAGACGGGTTTTTGTTTCATCCACAGAAATATACGCTCTGCCATCTTTTCTCCCATTCTGATAGATGCGTACGCTATTGCCACTCATATCAATATAACCCGCTTCATCCCGGATATCCAAAGTCAGATATCCAAATGTTTGTTTTATCTCCTCTGCTCTTATCCCATCTCTCTCATCTGCCTCCGCACGACTGTTGTCTGTAGCATTATTCGCCGCCGCATGGTTCACATCCAAAACAATTGCTTCGTACAACTGCTTTGCGTCCGCCTCCGAAATCCTGATTTCTTTTGATGAGCCGTCCGCCTGTTCTGTTTCCCAAGTGCCTCCGTATATTTCTATTTCCGGATAATGAACGCCGAAAATCTGTTTCAATTGCACCTCTGGCTGCTGCCCATACTCCCATATTTGCTGCGACACGCTGTCTTTTTCATTTGAATCAGGGATTTCATATACTCTTCTAAATGTTGTATCGTCTTTTAACAAATAATCTATAGATACATATTTCGCATTCTGGTCATACTCTCTGGTAATTTGTTTAAATTCCTTTCTGGAATCTATGATCTGGCTGTGAATCTTGCAGATCCAGGAAATTTCTTCATCCTCATAAGCATACAGATCGATGAAGCCGCTCATCTTTACTGCCTGTATGTTATCCATCGACGGCATCTTTTTTTCAACTCCAAACAGATCGAAGTCCATTGCCAGATAAAGTGCGCTTATAATCACTGTATAAACGATACATTCCCGAATCGTCTTTTTCGTAAATATATGCATACTCCGCTCCAGCAACATCTGCGCAATGAAAAAAATTATCGCACCTGAAACAATCACGATACCTAAAATTGTAACAAATGATCTTCCAGACAAAATACCGCTCAAAAATAACGCGAGAAGCGCTGATGTACAAATAGCTGTTCCCCAGCGAAAAACTGGTTTCAGCCATTTTACAGTGATCACATCTCCGGCTGTCTCGATATTTTTTTTCTGATAAACAATCACCGCAATTACGATAAATAAAAGACCTGCCGCGAAATAACCTGGAAGCACATGAAGATTCTGAAACGTATAATAATCGCTTTCATCAGCAAATCTGGTATTCATACCTATCCGTCTGGAAAGATAGACGATCGGCGTAAGTACCCCCAGCTTGCTGCCTGACAATGCGTACGATTCCAGACCGTAACATACAATACTGAGCATTGTTTCACCAATTAAAATACATCCATCATATAAAAAGTTCAGAATCAGATATAAAACCGGTACGGCAACCATATTTCCAACAAACATCAGTACACAGACGGCCATACTAAAGAAAAACAGATTTTCCACCGCGGCTGTAACCATCCAGATCAGATAATATTTTACAATCTCACCGTTTACCGCTCCATACGCAGCTCCTGCCGCCAACGCCAAAAACGCCGACAATACCATCGGTATGATTAAAAATAACAGTCCCGTCACAAAATTGGTTACAAACAGAGAAAGTCTGCTGACAGGGAACGTATGCATCATATTCGAATTTCTGGCTGTGAACAGATAAGAAAACACATACATCGCACACCCTAAAGCGGCCAGCGCAAAAAACGGCACAAGCAGGCCCATATTTCCCCATACTACAGACATCATAATGTCTCTTAGCTGCGTTTTGCTCACACTGTCATTATATCTGAGTATATCTGATAATGTGCCGTATATGCTTATTGGAAGTACCAGCAGATAAAACATCAACACTCCGGCCCACAAACACCAGCCTCCTGTAAAATTGTGTTTTATAACAGCTTTATTAAATAAGGATATCTTTGACTTCATATTCCGCGCCTCCCAACTCGTATATAAAAATTTCCTCCAGTGTCAGTGGAAGAATATCCAGCAAAATTGGTTTCAAAGAAGCAATTTGTGATCGGATCAGTCTCTGCTCTCCGCGGATAATCAGCGTATGTACCCGTCCTGCCTGTGACTGATGCAAAATATTGATTCCATCCGGTAATACTGGAAGTTCCTCACGATCAAACGCTACCTGAATTTTAGATACACTGCCCTGCAGATCATCCAGTGATTTTTCCATAATAATCTTTCCATGGTGCATAATCCCTACATGATCACAGACATCTTCTAATTCACGCAAATTATGTGAAGATACAAGTACTGTCGTTCCATGTTCGGCCACATCCGCCATTAAAAGGCTCCATATCTGTCTGCGCATCACAGGATCCAGACC
The DNA here is from genome assembly GCA_910577225.1 of uncultured Eubacterium sp. Classification (GTDB taxonomy): domain Bacteria; phylum Bacillota; class Clostridia; order Lachnospirales; family Lachnospiraceae; genus Eubacterium_J. The sequence goes on from CAJTMV010000063.1 coordinate 6,607, forward strand.
ATCCACCGGTTCATCCAGGATCAGCAGTTTTGGTCTGCAGCAGATTGCCAGCCAGAACGCCGCCTGTTTCTGCATACCTTTCGACAGTCTGCGAATTGTTTTGCTTTGTCCGATAGACGGAAAACACTCCCGCAGCCGTTCAAATAACTCTGTATCAAAAGACGCGTACAAATTTTTGTAAAACCGCGCCATATCCTTCATATTTGCCTGATTAAAGTAAAAAATATCATCCGGAATATAAGCGATTTCTGCTTTTGCCGCCGCGTTTTCATATACAATCTGTCCGTCTACCCGTATTTCTCCTGCATCCTGACGGTACGCACCTGTTATATGTCGTATTATCGTGGATTTTCCTGCGCCATTTGGGCCGACCAGACCATAGATCGCTCCTTTTTTCACGTGCATATTTACCTGATCCAGCGCGATCAGCCGATCAAATCGTTTTGTAACGTTAATTACCTCTATCATTTACCGCACCTCCCTGCTGTAGTTCGTCTATTCGCCGCTTAAGATCGTCCGGATCTTTTTTTAAATACAATAGTTCCGTCACCGCCTCGTCAAACTTTACAAGCAGCATTTCCTGCCTGCCAGAACGAACCTCACAAAGCGGCGCCGCGAAGCTGCCTCTGCCAGACACCGTATAGACATATCCTTCCTGTTCCAGTTCGCGATAGGCTTTTTGAATCGTATTTGGATTGATCGCCAGCTGACTTGCCAGGTCCCTGACACTCGGAAGTTTCTCGTCCTGCCGAATCACATCTGAAAGAATCAGCCTTCGCAGTCCATCTTTAATCTGTTCATAGATAGGCCTTGAATCCCTATAATTTAATTCCAGCATACATCGCCTCCTCCTTTCTCCCGCTTTCTTTTCAGCACTTTTTGTTTTTATAAAAACTACTTCCGAAATCTACTTTGCAGCTGTCAGATATGTCTGAACCATATAAAGATCTGTATGTACCAGATAAAAAAACTTTCTGCCAGCTGCATTTGTGTGTGGTGTGTATGAAATGTACTTAATGTACTGCGTGTATCACAAGTACTAATACACAATAACATATTGTTTTCCTACTGTCAAGATCATTTTCCAATAACCACAAAAATAGTTATCCCAGGAGGAAATCCGGCCTTTGCCGAAGGCAAACTTCCAATGGCTGGATTTCGTTACTGTTTGCAGGTTTACCGGTGAACAGTAATCTCTTTAGAACTTTTTATCTGCCAGTTAATGTGAAAAATAATGGATAAATTTTGATTTTTGTCTGTTACGACCAGAATGTGTTTGAAAAATGCTTTTCATATGATGTGCTTTTCATAAGATGTGCTTTTCATAAGATGTGCTTCATAAAAATCCGTATTTGACTGGTTATATTTTGTAAAATAGAAACGATTATCGATCAAAACCGTCCCAAATTTATCAGTAGAAAAGCACACAGGCAGATCTGCAGTTACTCACAATTACTCTGCAAACCTGCCAGTCAGTCTGACATATCTGTAATCATCAGGGCGATCGACTCTGAATCCCCCGTTATTTTCACTTACGGACTACTGCATGCTTCATCAGATAATCAGTCCACAGCTTATAATGCTGCGCATACATGTGTACTTCATCAAAAGTATAGTCTTCTTTTAAATATCCATCTTTATCTGTCAGTTTTCCGCTTACGTCCAGATAAAAAATGTCCTTTCCATCTGCCAGCTGCGCAATGGAAACATTTTTATCATTAATATTGATGTTATTAAAAATCTCATCTCCAGTCGCTTTGACCTTGCTGACAGGGATGATTCCCTGAATATATATAACCGCATCTGGCTGCCATTTCCGAAACTTGCGCAGCACCCGGTCATATGCTTTCTGAAACGTTCCGGTATTGCCTGTACCAAGCTCATTAATCCCGACCATAAAATAAATTTTACCATACTGGTTTGTTTTCAGCATATGCGCAACACTGACGTCATCGCCTGTCTTCGGATCTTTGATAAACTTATCTTCCAGAATGTCATAGACGTTCATACCTGTCTTCGCAAAAAACTGCGCGTTGTTCAGTCCCGAATAGTCCTGCATCCCCACAGTTCTTGAATCTCCAATAAAAACCGCGTCATCAAAGTAGTCCTGATCTACTTTATGATAGGAAAATTCTGTTGTTAGCGCTTTCTTTCCAGGATCTGAATAATATCTGGAATCCGTCTTTTTCTTCTTATATTCGACAAATGTTGTAGTTCCAATCTCCAGCTCTTCATCCGAAGCGGACGGTTCCTTGTTCTCTTTCTTTGCCTTTCCCTTTTTTGGATCCTGGGAAACGTCATTTGTATTATCTGCTTTTGGTCCGGTATCTTTCACATGATTTGTCTTAGAATCCCCCTGTCCGGCAGCCTTTGCTTTATCAAGATTCCCGGACACAGCCGCTATTACCGTTTCTTCTTTTTCCGGAACAGGATCCGGCGGCACATCCACACGATCATCCAATATAGAATCTGGCTCCTCTGGTTCCAGCAGCGCCGTAAAAACCGGATTTTCTATCAGACTCCGATCCGCCTTTTCCGGCATTCTCCCCTCTGACCAGGTAAAAGCAGTTAGTCCAAGCCATCCAATACAAAGCAAAAATAATATCGGACATCGGATAAACCATTTCCATAATTTCATACTATCCCGTCATTCCCTTTCTAAACACCCTGTTCGTTATGTGTAAATACGTAAACACACTCCGCCTCTATAACTTCCTCTTCATTATATGCAAATACATTCTGCAGCTTTGTTCAGTCATATATTCTTATTTCTAAAATCTAAAATATAAAAACGGATTATTCGCTCCATTCGCAAGTTCATACACACTCATCCAGAATACGCCAAATGCCAGAAGCACTACAATCAGCCCTCCGCGCATATAATGATACATTCGCTGTGGCAGACGTGTGGAAAACAATGCGCAGATGAGAAACAATCTTCCATATTCATGCAGATATCTTAGGAGCTGCTCCGTTCCAACAAGAACTGGCTGCATATGTATGCCGACCAGCTGCTGCAAATACGTAACCAGCTGTGTAAAATCTGTAATTGCAAATATTACCCATGTTACTGGAATTAAAATCCAAATATAAATGTGTCCAATCACTCTGCTTTTTTCTAAAAACCGGCCGTAAAAAATTTTCTCTACAACAAGCAGTACAAAAAAACCCATTCCCCATAGCACAAAATTCCAACTCGCACCATGCCATAAACCGGTCAGAGACCAGACGAGAAACATGTTCAAAAGCATCCGTAAATTCCCTTTACGGTTTCCTCCCAAAGGAATGTATACATATTCCCGAAAAAATCTTCCCAATGTCATATGCCAGTTCCGCCAAAACTGAGTGACGGATTTTACCATATATGGACTGTCAAAATTTTTCGGCAGATGAAATCCCATGATATATCCCAGTCCAATGGCCATCAGTGAATATCCCCAAAAATCAAAATAAATCTGAAAAGAATATGCCACCGCTCCCATCCATGCAATCGGCGTAGAAAGATTGGCATATCCAATCCCCTGCACCTGATTCCAAAATATAGATATTTTGTTGGCAAGCAATACTTTTGCTCCAAGTCCGAAACAGAACACTTCCAATCCATGCTCTACGTCATACAAAGTCACTTTACGCCTTGTCAATTCATTGGAAACTTCCCGATATTGAACAATCGGCCCTGCAATCAGCTGCGGGAACATGCAGACATATGTTGCAAATTCCAAAAGCGTTCCTGGATGTTTCATTTTTCTGGTATAGATATCTCCCACATAAGATACAATCTGAAACGTATAAAAACTAATTCCAAGAGGCAATGTCAGGTTCAGCAAAGGCGCCGCCTGCTTATGAAGTATGAGATTTAAATTTTCCGCAAAAAAATCAAAATATTTAAATACAAACAGCATCCCAAAGTCCAGCAGCATGGCGAAAAACAGAATACATCTGCGATAACCTGTTCTGTGCTCACGCGCCAGATGCACGCAAATCCAAAAGTTTATAAAAATCGTAAACAACATTAAAAAGATGTAAATCGGCTCTCCAACTGCATAAAATATAATACTGCCAAAAAACAGCACAAGATTTCGAAACGATTTGGGCGTTAGAAAATAGCATAAAAAAAACAGAGGCATAAACCGAAAAATAAAAATTAAACTTGAAAATACCATAATTGCCTCCACATCAAAAATATGCATTCATATTTCATAAAAAATCATCCTATCATTTATATATTTCCAACAATCATTAATTATAATCAGCCTTGTGCCCGTTGTCAAATTTTATTTGTTTATGACATATCTGTTAAGATTTCTTTTCACATCTTTTCATTTTTATGCTGTCAGCCATAAATGCACGACAGCAATTACTTCCCTCAAAAATAAAGTGGGCAGATATTTCCAGTCTGTGCGTGAAGCATAGCCATAGCTTTGATATCCGGATTTCATTGCCCACCATTTTCCACGATAAAGATGAAATTCGCTTGATATCACCGTGACCGCCTCCACAGACTGGTATTCGCCAAGTATATTTATGGAGTTTTTAAGATTCTGCTCCGTATTTACGGACTCTTCCTCCCGATAAAGACGGCTGGCATCGATACCTGCCCGTATCAGCTCACGATACATGCACTCTGCCTCAGAAATATCTTCTCCTTTTCCTTTACCGCCTGATAATATACAAACTGCCTGCGGATGTTCCTGCATATAATCATATGCTGCGTCTATACGCTCCCTTAATACTTTACTTGGTCTGGAACCTTTTACTGCACAGCCTAATACAATTGCCGGTGTATTTTGGGGAATATTTTTTGACGCTGCACCAAGAATCGCCGCAGAAGCTGCGATCATAAGTATAACAGCTGCCGTAATCAGCATTACGGCCAGTAAAATGAATGATCGCATCGGCTTTTTCTGCCATAACTGATCAAATATCCGACGTAAGGTTTCGTAACGAATTCCACAAAATATCATTAACGCAGAAATGAGCATACCAAAGGAATTTCCAATATTTATCATCCCTTTAAAGAATGCCGGCCAGCAAAACCATACAAACATTATCACACCAATCAAAAATACACACCCAGGTAACATATAATACTCCATAATATTTCTTTTGTCCATGCTCAATATTTTCCTTTCTTCCTGTTTTCACTGACGCCATCTCTCGTCTGCAAACACAATCGTTCCTGATTTTATCTCTCGTTTACCAGTATAGTATTTCCCAGTTCTGGCTTTCATCTGTCAGTACAATGATTCATACTCCTGCCTCTCATCCGCCCCTCATCTGCCAGTACAGTGTTTCCTGATGCTACCTCTCGTCTGCGAGCGACGTTTTCAGTTTATTCACAGCACGATACAGCCTGCTTTTAACCGTACTTAGTTTTTCCTGTGTAATTTCAGCAATTTCATCTAACTGTCTGTCTTCATAATATCGCAAATATATGACAGTTTGTTCTTCCTCTCTTAACTGTCTGATTGCATACTGCAAATCTGTATCTTCATAATAGTCTTCCTGTAAAAGTTCCAATTCCTGCAGCTCATAATCTTCCTTTTTCTTTTTTCGTAAAATATTGTAGGCTTCATTCATAACGATTCTGCAGATCCAGGTTCCGGCATACTCTGGATTTTTTAAAGTATTGCTCTTATGAATTGCTTTATATGCCGTTTCCTGAACAATATCCATTGCGTCAGATTCATTCTTTACATAACTGTATGCCAGACGATAATAACGATTGTAATTTTCTATGAGGTTCTGTTCTATGAGTTCATCCTGACTCTGCGTATGTTCCCTCATTCTTGTCCCCCTTTCAGTCATCCCTCGTTTCGCGCTTTCGCATTGCTGATTCTCTTAACTAAACATACTTTTATAAAATGTCAGTCTGTTTCATCATACTTTGCTACGGCCTCTGTTTGGCATCAAAGAATCTGTAAAAACAAAATCAAATGATAAAAAACCTGGTCAGTAAAGACCAGGTTCATAGCTGTTCATATAAACAGGGGTGGAAGGAATCGAACCCTCCTCTGGAGTTTTGGAGACTCTTATTCTACCGATGAACTACACCCCTAAATACCACTTATTAAAATCTTATATACCCTCAAAACTTCATACAGAATTCCATCCGCTTTTCCAAACCTTTACTTCTGTTTCCGGTTCCGACCTTCTCTGGTCAGGCCTTCGACCGATTAGTAACAGTCCGCTCCGTATGTTGCCACACTTCCACTCCTGTCCTATCCACCTGGTCGTCTTCCAGGGGTCTTATCCTTATGGGGGATATCTCATCTTGGGGCGGGCTTCGCGCTTAGATGCCTTCAGCGCTTATCCCTCCCGGGCTTGGCTACCCTGCTGTGGAGATGGTCTCCAACAGGTGCACCAGCGGCCCGTCCGGCCCGGTCCTCTCGTACTGGGGCCGGACCCCCTCAGATATCCTCCGCCCGCGCCGGATAGGGACCGAACTGTCTCACGACGTTCTGAACCCAGCTCGCGTACCGCTTTAATGGGCGAACAGCCCAACCCTTGGGACCTGCT
>CAJTMV010000064.1 GCA_910577225.1 uncultured Eubacterium sp.
AAATTGAAAAGTTACTTGGTACGCTGACCGGGGCAAACGCTACCCTGCTTGCCTACGCCAACAAGAAAATCGAGGAACTGGACATGCGCCGCCAGAAAATTGCAAAGGCGATTGCCGATTTATCTGTGGAGACCATTTCCCAGCAGCAGATTAATCTGCTGTCCGGCTATCTGGACGACTGGGAGAATATCAGTTTTGAGGATAAGAGGAAAGCCACGGACGGCCTGATTTCATCAATCAGCGCAACCAGCGAGTATGTAAAAATAGAGTGGAAAATCTGACTTTTCCACTCTGCATATCTGAAACATTTCTTTATATCGTTTGTAGCCCCTTGTACACTGATGTTTGAATAGATAGATAAAATGAATTAGTAATTATAATTACGGTAAATGAAAATGTATTTAATTTGTAACAGATTATTTGATCTCTTCAATATAATAAAAACAGTCACACTGCGAAACAATCTGACTGTTTTTATTATATTAAAGAGGTCAATTAGTATTTGTAATAATTTCTAATTGCATTATTAATAAAAATTTGAAAATAAAAACGGAATCATAAAAAAACAGATCATTTGTTTTCAAAATAATTATCAATAACAATTAAAATTAATGAGGGCATTTATCAAATGTAGTAGCTGCAATGTGACCTGTTTCTACGATATGGCCACATTTAAGACATCTCTTTGCGCTATAATAATCTACAGTACAACTTCCGTTAGAGTGTTTTGTATGATGTGACAACTGTGCAGGAGAGTAGTTATGATTGCATGGAATTATACGAGGATCTACAACATCATCATACACAGATATAGCTCCGTTTTCTTCAATACAGTACCAATCGCTTTTTGAAAAGTCTAAGCTGCTTGAAAAGGAATATAATTCGCTTTCAGATTTATGAGTGGAAAATAAAAATGAATCAGTATCACAATCGTTCTGTATTGAGTTTACAGTAATTATATCGATAGAATTAACCTCCATATCTTCAAATTCAAGAGTGGCTGGCAAATTATAAGCCAAAGCCGGAACCGTAGATATCGTAAATAAAACAACTGAAATAAATGCAGTAGCAGCCAGTTTAATCAGTTTGTGTTTATAAAGATTTTTGTTATTCATTGTTAAAATCCTTTCTTTTGTAAAATTATTGTGTCGTCTTTTGAAATTAAGACCTTTCGCAAATATATCGAAATCGTCATTATCTGGTGCCATGGTTAAAAGAGCAGTCTGATAAGCCTTTTTGTACGAAACCGAAACATTTCTACACGCGCATGCGTCCGCGGCCAGTTCATCACAGGTCGACATTTTCGCACACAAGACATATAAAAAAGGATTAAACCAGCTGATTATACGCGCAAACAGTGCGATGCGCTGAAACAGCAGATCTTTGTGTCGAACGTGAGCGAGTTCATGTCTGATGGCCATATAGTAAGCCTGTTCGGATGCTTCCCACTCGACTGGCAGACATAAGGTAACATGGAAAATGCCACTAACGTGCGGGGTAGATATATGATCCAGCAGGAATACGCGAGGAGTTGTTTTCAGATGTAATTCCTCTTGAGCGATATGTACGAGCCTTGTCACATTCATGGAGCTTTTTGCTAATTGCTCTTCCTGAATGGAATCAAAGAACCGGTTAAATTCGCGAAGCCTGCGATTTTTAGTGGAAAAATGTCTGTACTTGATGCATGCAATGAGAATCCACAACAGCAGGAATAACATTTGATATTGCTTTAGTTTTGGCAACGCGAAACTAATATTCTGCTCTAAATGCACAATAATATGTGCTCCATTACTTATAAGTGGAGATACTGGCACCGTGGTAACAATATCGTCATAATATCTGCGTAAATAAAAGAAACATGCCGGAAATGGAACGACGAAAAACATCAGATTCAGGCGATAAAGGAATACCTGATAATCCGGCGGCATGCATCTTTTTATAATGGGGAGCAGCAACATGAATAGAATAAAAAATAAACTCCCCATACCATTCATAAATAGCAGTAGTTGTAACATTATTAACGATCTCCATTTATAATTATTTTTGCTTCTGTATGACAACAACCCTCCTTTATTAAAAAAATTAGACAGAACGTACACGGAAATAGAGCAGTAATACCCGATTATACGGCTGTTTTTTGTAGTGTACTACGAAGAGGAGTGCAAGTCAAGTTTTTTAGATTAAATTCGACATTGGTTTATTTGAGTAGTATATCATATGCTTAATTGTGTAATAAAGAAGATATTTGAACTTTTTAGCTGGTAATTCAGTCAAATAGCAGAACTTTGAAAAGATTCTTGACTTTTTGGCTGGCATTCGTTAGTGTAAAGGATAGACCGTTATCATTAGTAATTAGGAAACAGGACATAGAAAACTAAAATTATAAGTGAATAAATTCTGCTTCAGGAAAGGGGAACAATATTTATGGAAAAAATAACAAGCTTTACGATCGATCATATAAAACTGCAGCCGGGCATATATGTGTCCCGTAAGGATCCGGTAGGAGACAGCGTTGTTACGACGTTTGATCTGCGTATGACCTCGCCAAATGAAGAGCCGGTTATGAATACAGCGGAAGTGCATACGATCGAGCATCTTGCGGCTACTTATCTCCGGAACGATCCGGAGTATAAGGATAAGACGATATATTTTGGTCCTATGGGCTGCAGAACCGGTTTTTATCTTTTGCTGGCGGGCGATTATGAGTCCAAAGATATTGTCGGACTGATTACGGCATTGTTTGAGTTTATTCGTGATTTTAAAGATGAAGTCCCGGGCGCCAGTCCGAAAGATTGCGGGAACTATCTGGATATGAATCTGGGGATGGCGAACTATCTTGCAAAAAAATATCTGGATCAGGTATTGTACAAGATCGATGAATCACGGCTGATCTATCCGCAGTAATTTCTGGCGGATTGAAAGCGCAGATCATTGGGCGGAATATGGCAGGGAAGCAGAGAGGAGATTATATAATGAAAATAGGAATTATCGGAGCGATGGAAGTAGAGGTATCTGCATTAAAAGAAGCAATGAAAGCAGAACAGGTCGTTACGAAGGCAGGGATGAATTTTTATGAAGGTATGCTTGAGGGAACGCCGGTAGTTGTTGTGCAGTGCGGCGTTGGAAAGGTAAACGCGGCAATGTGTGTACAGATTCTGGCTGATTTGTTCCATGTTACACATGTACTGAATACGGGTGTGGCGGGATCTTTAAATGCAGATCTGGACATTGGAGATATCCTTGTGTCAGAAATCGCGATCCAGCATGATGTGGATGTTACTGCGCTGGGGTATCAGCCGGGTAAGATTCCAGGATTTGAGAGCAGAGAATTTGCTGCAGATACGGCAATGGCAGATGCTGCAGTAAGCGCATGCAGACAGGCAAATCCGGATGTACATGCAGTTCAGGGACGCGTGGTAAGCGGAGATCAGTTTATATCCGATAATAAAATAAAGGAACACTTAATTTCAGAATTTCATGGTGATTGTGCGGAGATGGAAGGCGCATCTATTGCACAGGCAGCAGTGCTGAACGGAATTCCGTTTGTTGTTGTTCGGGCAATATCAGATAAAGCAGACGGTTCGGCAGAGATGGATTATCCATCATTTGAGAAAGAAGCTGCTGTGCATTGTGCCAATATGGTATTAGAGTTTGTAAAATCATTTCATTCCTAAAGTCATTTAGGGAGACGATAACGATTTATCTGTCACCACAGAATCCAGCCCTTTGCCGGAAGGAAACTTCCTGCGGGCTGGATTCTGTTTGTAGTAGCGTGTAAAAAGATGATGGTAAATAAATGCAAAGGATTGGAGGAATATTATGACAGGCAGTGTAAGTAAAGATATGACACAGGGATCACCGATGAAACTGATTGTTGCGTTTTTTATACCATTGATGCTGGGAATGCTGTTTCAGCAGTTTTACAGTATGATGGATACGATTATCGTAGGAAAGTTTTTGGGTGTTCGGTCGTTGGCGGCGGTAGGATCTACGGGATCGATTAATTTTATGATCATCGGATTTTGTATGGGGATTTGCAATGGGTTTGCGATTCCGGTGGCGCAGCAGTTTGGCGCTAAAAATTATAGGCAGCTTAGAAAATATGTGGCAAATGGCGTTTTTCTGGCGGTCGTATTTGCGGCTGTCATGACGACCGGTGTGTGCCTGCTTTGTAAAAATATACTGCGCTGGATGCGAACGCCAGATGATATTATGCAGGGGGCATATAGTTATATTTTTATTATATTTCTTGGGATACCGGTGATCTATTTGTACAATTTGTTGTCTGGATTTATACGTTCCCTTGGTGACAGCAAAAGTCCGCTTATGTTTCTGATTGTTTCATCTTTATTAAATATAGGTCTGGATTTGCTGCTGATTATTAATTTTAAAATGGGCGTGGCCGGGGCGGCGTGGGCGACCGTTATTTCGCAGGGAATCTCGGGCATGCTGTGTCTGATTTATATACGAAAAAAATATGAGATTTTGAATTTGTCCAGGGAGGAGTGGAAAATAGACGGCGGATGTATCAAAACGCTGTGCAATATGGGAATTCCTATGGGACTGCAGTATTCGATTACTGCGATTGGAAGCGTGATTTTGCAGACATCGGTCAACACGCTGGGGTCGATGGCTGTGGCTTCTGTTACGGCGGCAAATAAAGTGGGCATGTTTTTTTGCTGCCCGTTTGATGCGATGGGCTCTACGATGTCGACTTATGCTGGCCAGAATCTGGGGGCAGGACAGTTAAAGAGAGTTACAAAAGGAGTGTTATCCTGCTGTCTGATCGGACTGGTGTATGCGGCGGCTGCGTTTCTTGTGTTGTTTTTATTCAGTACGAATCTGGCGCTGCTGTTTTTGGATGCGGATGAGACTGCGATACTGGGCAATGTAAGACTGTATCTGCTTATCGGAAGCGCGTTTTATTTTCCGCTTGCGCTGGTGAATATTATACGATTTACCATCCAGGGACTGGGATACAGCAAGCTGGCGGTAGTTGCGGGAATATGCGAGATGGCGGCGCGGGCGGGAGTCGGTGCGTTTCTTGTGCCGGCGGCAGGATATATCGGCGCGTGTTTTGCAAGTCCTTTGGCCTGGATTTTTGCCGATTTGTTTTTAATACCGGCGTACATATATGTGATCAAAGCGCTGCAGCAAAAAAAAGATGATATTCGTCCGCAGATGACTTAAGAAAACGTACGTGCAGACCGATATAGATATTAATCAGGAAGTTCCTGGCAGAAGTCCGGGGCCTGACATGCAAACGGAATTGCATAATCATGGCAGCGATCTGCCGTGAAAGAATACCAGTAAATGGAAGCCGTCAGGTTTCACATCATACGAACATGGAGGGAATCAAAATGGGCATAACAGGAGTAAATGCGACAACTGCAGCTTATGCAGCAACATACCAGGATACTGCGAATACCAAGGCTGCATCTGAAAAGAAAGAAACAGAGCAGACAACTGGCGCCGTATATGAGAAAACGTCTTCTGACAGCAAAGACAAAGGGATTTATACGTCTGATAAGCTGAAAATGACCGCTGAACAGCGTGCAGAAGTTGTAAAACAGATGAAGGCAGACCAGGAAAAGAGACAGAGCCAGCTTGTTGATCTTGTAAACAAGATGCTTGGCGATCAGGCGAAGAAGTTTACAGAGGCAAGCGACGATTTCTGGGCAACGCTGGCAAAAGGCGGATTTTCTGTAGATGCGGCTGCAAAGAAAGAAGCGCAGGAAGCGATTTCAGAGGACGGTTATTATGGCGTTAAGCAGACTTCAGAAAGAATTTTTGATTTTGCAAGCGCTCTCGCAGGAGATGACGTGGAAAAGATGAAAAAGATGGAAGATGCATTTGAAAAAGGATTTAAACAGGCAACAAAAGCCTGGGGAAGAGATCTTCCGGATATTTCGAATAAGACATATGACGCTGTAAAAGATATGTTCAGTAATTATTATGAGTCTAAAAATGTGATTACTGACGATCAGGAGTAGTTCATGACACAATTCAGCCAAAGTCTGAATGATAACAGTTAACAGGACAGAATTTCAAAAGTATGATCGGATCTGGCAGTCAGACACATAGTAGTTGTAAACAGTTATTGGATTTTTAACAAGTACGGAAATACTGCGGTAAAACAAATTGGTTTTGCCGCAGTATTTTTCTGTTTCAGGCCTTGCGGTTCCCGTTTAAACATGATAGTATAGAATTATCGTTAAACTATTAACAATAGTCGAATACGTAATACAGTATCATGAAGGAGGTTATCATGGGATACGCAGAAGAATATCAAAAGAAACTCGTATCAGCCGATGAAGCGGTAAAAGTCGTAAATTCGGGCGACTGGGTAGATTATGGATGGTGCAACGGCACGGCAGATGCACTGGATCAGGCACTTGCAAAACGGACAGATGAATTGAAAGATGTGAATGTGCGTGGTGGAATTTTGTTAAAGACGCCTGCCATCTTTGAACGTGAGGATGCTGGAGAGCATTTCACATGGAATTCCTGGCATATGTCGGGGATCGAGCGGAAGCTGATCAGCCGTGGATGTGCATATTATGCGCCGATTCGTTATTCGGAGCTGCCACGGTATTATCGGGAATCCAATACGAAAAAGAATGCGGTTGCGATGTTTCAGGTAGCGCCGATGGATAAGCACGGATTTTTTAACTTTGGTCCGAATGCTTCGCATCTGGCGGCGGTTGTAGAGACTTCTGCTACAGTTATTGTAGAAGTAAATGAGAATATGCCGCGTTGTCTTGGCGGTACGGAAAACAACGTACATATTTCTGATGTTGATTATATCGTAGAGGGCAGCAATCCGCCGATCGCTGAGATGGGTGCAGGCGGTCCGGCCAGTGATGTGGATAAAGCGGTTGCAAAGCTGATCGTAAATGAGATTCCGGACGGCGCATGTCTGCAGCTTGGTATTGGCGGTATGCCGAATGCAGTTGGTTCACTGATCGCAGAGTCTGATCTCAAAGACCTGGGCGTACACACAGAGATGTATGTCGATGCATTTGTAGATATTGCGAAAGCTGGTAAAATCAACGGCTCCCGGAAAAATATCGACCGTTTCCGTCAGGCGTTTGCATTTGGATGCGGAACAAAGAAAATGTATGATTATCTCGACGAAAATCCTGAGATTTTAAGTGCTCCGGTAAGTTATACGAATGATATTCGCTCTATTTCTGCACTGGACAATTTTATGTCTATTAACAATGCCGTCGATCTGGATCTCTTTGGACAGGTAAATGCAGAGTCTGCCGGAACAAAACATATCAGCGGCGCAGGCGGACAGCTGGATTTTGTACTGGGAGCATATTTATCAAAAGGCGGTAAGAGTTTTATTTGCTGTTCTTCTACTTATAAGACCAGGGATGGACAGGTAAAATCCAGAATCCTGCCGACGCTGAATCCGGGATCGATAGTTACGGATACGCGTGCCAATACGCATTTTCTGGTAACGGAGTTTGGTATTGTAAATATCAAAGGACTTTCTACCTGGGAAAAGGCAGAGGCAATTATATCGATTGCACATCCGGATTTCCGCGACGAACTGATTGCAGAAGCAGAAAAAATGAATATCTGGAGAAGAAGTAATAAATAGGACACAGACAGCAGCAGAAGCAATAAACAGGAATCGGTCATAGCAGAAGAGAAATAAACAGGAATTAGCGACAGTAAAAAAGCAATAAACCGGCATTAGCGATAGCAGAAGCAATACCGGCATCAGCGATAGCAGTAGTAATAACAGGCATCAATGATAGCAGAAGCAATACCGGCATCAGCGATAGCAAAAGAGTAATAAACAGAAATTAGTGATAATAACAGAAATACCGCATAACATGATTGCAGTTATGCGGTATTTTTTAACCGTATGATTAATGCAAAGACGTCTGATCAGAAGAAGTCTGATCATTTTTATCCGGGCTGTCCGGACGTACAGTGTCTTTGTCTAAAGCACCAGGATCTGAAACGCTGCTGTCAATCGCGTTTTTGTCTGAAGAATCAGTATATGCGGAATTTTTACCGGAGGTATCTTCCTGCATAATATCGTTTGATGACGTTTCATCTGTGGTTGTTTTATCATCCGTAGCGGAATCTTCTGTTGAAGTATCCGGAAGCGGATAAGGATCCTTTTTACCAGAGCTGTCTTCTGTCAGATCTTCGTCTGTCTTGCTGTCTGAATCAGAAGAAGCAGGATCTTTGGAAGGGCTGCCTGTATGATCTGAGGCAGGGTCTTTGGAAGGACTTGTGCCACTGGATTCGCCCTTGTCAGAAGAAGTATTCTTATCTGAAGTATTTGAATCCTGGTTTGCTGTATTTTTATCTGCGGTGGACGAGCCAGAACCGGCTGGTTTTACAGAACTGCCTGTGCTGCCATCTGATGCAGATGTTATGGTGTTGCCTGACTGGTCCGGTTTTGCGGCAGAAACAGAATTGCCTGATCCGGAACCGGCTGATGTATCATCGGTTATAGTTTGTTGTTTGTCAGCGGAAGCGCTGCCGGCTCCCTGAACAGCATCCATTGCGGCTGCTGTAGAATTATCTGGCTTATTTGCTGTATTGTCATCCAGAACACTGCTTAAATACTCACTGTTCACAACGTTTGCGGCGGCTGGTTCCGATCCGGAATCCGGATTCTGGCTGCTTGCCTGCTGTATCGTAGACTCCAGTTCACTGACGGTCTTATCTGTCCATTTGGACACGTCAAAATCAGAATCAGAAGTAGTTTCTGCAACTGCATGAATGAGGGCCAGTTTACCAGGCGTAATGCCAAGCGAATCGGCATCATCCTTTACTTCTTTTGATACGGGAATTGCATCGATGGAACAGAGATCAGATTTTTCAGCTGAAAGGGTATTTACTCTGGAAGTAATGGACTGTGCTTTTGTGTCGTTTGCAGAGTAGACACTGACAATCACATGATTATACGCTTTCTGACTGATATAATGATCTTTTTCCAATTGTCCGATTGTAACGCCTAACGCAGTTGTAATATTCTGATTTTTGATGTCAGATTCTATGGATGAAACAATCTGCTGCCCTTCGGTATTGACGCCTGAGACGGATATGACCTTGTCATAGCGATTCAGAGCATATTCAATAGAAGGATTGATATCAAGGCTGACGTAGGAATAAGGCTCTACGTAGCTGTGGGAACCAATGCCTGCGAAAGATAACAGAACCAATGCCAGCGAAGCACAGATTGAGAGCTTCTGCACCATGCGATTAGAGGATTGCTTTTGTCTGATCAAAAGCTCCTGCCCGATGGAATAACCCTTATTTTTGAGTTTTCGGAAAGTTCCATCGTCACATAGTGCCACCGCAGCGCCATTACTGCATTCTACTATGACGGCTTTCAAAGTAGACGGCTCCTTTCTTTCTTAAGAGTAGCTTTCATAAATAGCTAATAACTGTTACAGAAATACAAGCACGGCAATGTAAAATGGGTTGGTTGGTACCTGCTAAATATGACTCAGATATTCGGCAAGTTTAGGATAATCACCGGAAAGTATTTCTGCTGCGGTTATTATGTATTTACGATGTCGCTCCAGAATTTTTCGGGGTACCTTTGCATTTTCAGAAATAATTTTAATCGGAAGTTGTCTGGTCGTCTTCATATTATTGATCAGAACCGGATGTTCCCTGAGATAGCGAATGGCGCTTGCACAGGAGTCTTTTGTTTTTCCAGCCTTTGGAGAGCACTCGGTCAGCTCTGTAAACGTAATTCCATAAACGTCCAGGTATTCAGAGATCGCGATGATCTCATCCAGCAGCGGATTGTCATCCGTTACAGAAGCCTGTTTCATGACGTTGATCTGGAAACCCATGTTTTCAGAATCTTCATCGACTTCCCCTTCAAACAGATAAGGCTCGGTCTGCATTTCCGAAGAGAAGCGGGCCTGTGAACGAAAATAATCGGTCAGACGATGCTCGATCAAAAGTCTGGCATAGGACGGAAATGCGCCTTTGGATTCGTTGTACGTATCGATGGCATTTGAAAAGGCGATCAGGGCGATGGACCACTCATCATCACTTTTACTAATATAATGTTTGGCAAATTTGCTGGCGCAATTTAATATAAAGTTTTCATTTTTATGAATGAAGGCATCACGTTTGCGGTCGTCCCTAGCCGCTGCAAGCGCCTCTTTACCCATATTAAATAACATAAATTCTCCTTGGTGTTTCATAACAAATAAATACTACTTATTATACAACCATGTTACAGTATACCACGATTTTGGATTTTTAACAGTAGTATTATGAAATTTCCTGATAGAAATTAATAGAAATTAATGATATCCTATCAATTAGACGTGAAAAGGAAATGAAAAGATGCATAAAAAAGGAAAAATTTGAAAAAATATCCAAAAATATGATATGCTTATGAAAAATAAAGCAGAAACAGAGGGAGAAAACGATGAGTGCAGTTGTTACGTTGAAAAAAGGGGAAGGAAGAACACTGAAAGCAGGCGGATTGTGGGTATATGACAATGAAATAGCGTCGATTGCGGGCACGTTTGAAAATGGTGATCTTGTAGAGATTCATGATTTTGACGGATTTGCGATGGGACGGGGTTTTATCAATTTGTCTTCGAAAATCCGCATACGGCTGATGACAAGGAAACCCGGGCAAACGATCGATGAAGATTTTATCCGTATGCGGGTGCAGAATGCGTGGAATTATCGTAAACGTACGGTGGAAACAGACAGCTGCAGACTGATTTTTGGCGAGGCGGATTTTCTGCCGGGCATTGTGATCGATAAATTTGCAGATGTGCTTGTCGTGGAGTCGCTGGCGCTTGGCATCGATCGTATGAAAGAGACGATTATAAAGGCCGTAAAAGAGGTACTTGCGGCAGATGGAATCAGCATCCGCGGCGTTTATGAACGCAGCGATGCGAAAGTGCGGGAACAGGAGGGGCTGCCGAGGCAAAAAGGATTTCTGGGAGCAGCTTTTGATACGAATGTGCCGATAGAGGAAAACGGTGTAAAATATATCGTAGATGTTAAAGATGGACAAAAGACAGGATTTTTCCTGGATCAGAAATATAACAGGCAGGCAATTCGCAGACTTTGTAAAGGCGCCGATGTGCTGGACTGTTTTACACATACCGGTTCTTTTGCGCTGAACGCGGCCCAGGCAGGTGCAGCCAGCGTACTTGCGGCGGATGCTTCGCAAAGTGGGATTGCCCGGGCGCAGCTGAATGCGAAGCTGAATGGATTAGAGGAGCAGGTGCAGTTTATCTGTCAGGACGTATTCGAGCTGCTGCCGGAACTGGAACGTGCGGGCAGACAGTTTGACGTTGTGATTTTAGACCCGCCAGCATTTACAAAGTCCAGAAATTCTGTGAAAAATGCAGTGAAAGGATATCGGGAGATTAATTTAAGGGGGATGAAGCTGGTCAGGGACGGCGGCTTTCTGGCTACCTGTTCTTGTTCGCATTTTATGTCGTACGAGCTGTTCACGCAGACGATTCAGCAGGCGGCACGCAGCGCACATAAGAGGCTGCGGCAGGCGGAATTTCGTACGCAGTCGCCGGACCATCCGATTTTATGGGCGGCGCAGGAGTCTTATTATCTGAAGTTTTATATTTTCCAGGTGTGTGAGGAGAGGTAGGGATGAAAAATGCTGGATTTATGCGGGTTTCAGGGGTTTTGAGCAAGTGAAAAGTTATCATATCTTATCGTAAAATGGCGTAGTAAATCATTGAGGAAAGCATTAATACACTTGTAGCTCAAATATTAGCATAAAGGCATTACTGATTGTAGAAATACAGTTGGTAATGCCTTTATTTTAGTGCTTAAGATAAAATTCATAAATTAACGTTTGCCCAAATTGGTGAACGTAAAAATACACTCAAACCAAAAAGGAATAAAACCAAATGGCTAAAATTGATAATGCAGTACGCATAGTGGAATTTGAATCAGAATATGACCTGTATTCACAGATGGAAAATGATCTGAATACTTATTTCAATGGAGAAAGTTCAAAATGCTATCAACTGAAAAATTTCCAGTTGACAGACAGGAATCATGCCATACTTTATTTTGAGGAAGACCCGAATATAATCATGTCCGGATTCATTTACGATGTCGAAGTATTTGATGTAGAAGACATACCAGGAATTAACTTTTTCAGCTTACAGGAAATTTTACTCATAGACAGTCTTGGAGTCATTACCATAAGCGATACAGAATATGACATTGAAAAAATAGAATATACAGTTGATATCAATGGTTCAAGACATGCAGATATCTATTTGAGTTGATCAGCTAAAGATATTCACAAGAAAGCGAGGAATCATATAATATGACAGAAAATAAAACCAGACAGCACACAGATGATCAATACAACAGGACACCCGCTCATGAAAATCAAAGTAGAAATGCATTATGCTGACTCTGACTTTACATTTATGTATTACACACGTTAGGAGGGCATATCATGGGCGTAAACCTGATGTATACACTGCTTGAAACGATATTTGATGCCACTATGGAGCGTGAGGGTAATATAACAGCATACACATCTGGAAGCGAATTTCAGGCGTTTATGAGGCGTAATGATG
>CAJTMV010000065.1 GCA_910577225.1 uncultured Eubacterium sp.
TGCCAATGTCCTTCTCATGGTATGAAGCCCTTCCGCTCATCCGCCTGCCATACGATGCCTGCTTTTGCTGCATTGTGCTTGATAATTGAATGGGCAGACCATGTTTTCAGGGGGTCATATGGAGGCCTGCTGCGGAGGAAAATGATATCCGTTGCGGTGTTTTCCGGCCTGGCTTCCAGAATGTATTCGGCAACGGCGTTGAGGACTGCGACAGGGACAGGAAGCATGACTGGTTTGGAAGTTTTGATCTGGATCAGGCGTTGCTGTGTTTCTGGCCGGAGCGTTCAGGATGGCCGTTACTTCGTCTTTATCAAAGCCGGAATGTATTTTTTTACGGTTAGGCACTTTAATTGTAAAGATAGTTTCAAGGTTAAGGCTACAGAGTGAATTTTCAGACAGATAAGCACCGAAAGACCTGAAGGGAATCCCCAGTAGTGGTTCTGCAGCCTTGCGCAAGCCTGTGATTCAGATAATCCACCAGAATCCGATTAAGGCCCTCTGGCAGAGAAGCTGTAAGTATGGAAGACTCATAGGACCATACACAGCTTCCTGTATTCATGATACTGGTCATAATTATGATCGTTTTCCTGGTGTACCGGTACTTTGTGCTGTTGATCACGCCATCCTGATAAAGGCGGAAGTAGTGCCAGATACAGTTATTCCCCTCATCCTCAGAATAAACTGATACTGAATGGACCGAAAAATAAGATGTTACCGGAGAAATGCCGTAACATTTATATATGTAAGTTGTTTTCTTAGCTCTCCCCAATGAAATGATACATTGCCATGCCTTATCAATCAAGTCGCTGACAAGTGGCTTGGTATTATGTGACATAATAAAAATCTCCTTTCTACTGATTTTTTCATTTACAAAAGGATACCTTATTATGCCGAAACTTTGGGGATAAACCTTCAAAAAATCATACTTGTATTAAAACTTCGGAATAACTATTTTTTCGGTATAAGACGCAAAGGCAAATTTAACCATGTCGCTCGGTTACAGCCAACCAGACGATTTACCCAATACGCTCTCTGCCAGTATGCAGGATATTATTGACGATAAACCCGTCGATGTTTCCAAAAGCATTCTGCACCATAAATAAGGAGCTGCAACGTATCAACCGCAATGCTCTGGAACAGTTAGGCGAAAAGGGTGTAATGTTCAAGTTCCCGCCTGCAGTGGCAAGCACACACACCGCTCTGGTGCTGAAAGAGCCGAAAACAAAAGCCAGTATGCGAAAGATTTTCCTGCCTAAGACGGTTGCGGAAATGCTCGTTAAAAAGGCATGAGGATATAGATAATCTCAAAGAGCTGTTCGGGGAGGAATACATGGACTTCAATATGGTATTTGCGTCTTCCTGCGGCAGACCCATTGAGGAACAGGTCATCAATCGGGCATTGGCAAAACTCATTAAGGATAATGATTTGCCGCCAGTCATTTTTCACAGTTTCCGCCATTTGAGCATCACTTATAAGCTGAAGCTCAACGGCGGCGACATGAAATCCGTGCAGGGTGATTCTGGACACGCACAGGTCAAGATGGTAACTGACGTGTATTCGCATATCATAGATAACGACAGACGGATAAATGCACAGAGGTTTGAAGAACAGTTTTATCAAAGCAAAGCTACTCCCGATGCGGAGGAAGTGCAGAAAGAAACAAAAAATGAAACGGCATCGCAGACAGACCAGGAAATGCTTCTGAAACTGCTTGCTAATCCAGAGATGGCGGCGTTGCTGAAAACATTAGCGAAAAATTTGTAAGGAAATAGAGGATAAGGCAATTCTGAAAGACAGATTGTTTTGTCCTCTTTTTCTGCGGAGATGGCTATCCTCATAGAAAAATGTGTGATATACTTATAAATATTCTTGCTTGGAAGTTCGAAAATAGATAATGTACCAAAACTTGAGGATGAACACACTGTTATTGAAATATTAAATTTTCAGATAAGATATGTGAAAACTTATTTTGAGTTTAAAATAAAAGAGAAGTGTATAGTTAAAGCATATGCATTAAACGAAGTAAAGGTATAGAAAAAAGGGGTATTATGGAAAAGGAAAAAATGACACCACAGTCGAAACATATATATGATTTATTACCAAAAGAAATGCGAGATAATACGAAAAAAGTATCAATGGAATATAGAGGATATTTACGAATAATACAATATCATCTTAAAACAATATATGGAATGCGTGCAGATTGGAAGCAATGTATAAAAAATTACCAAAAGAAAAACAAAGAATTAAATGGTAATTTTTGCAATGATATTTCTGAATTATCTATGAACGAAATAAAAAATATGGTTGAAAAAGAAGAAATAAATTTGAAATCTTTGGAAGAAAAAGTAGCATATTTAAATAAATACATAAATAAGAAAGATACATATTCAGATGAAGAATATGTATATCAGACTAAAAAGTGTGCTCAAATAATAGGCGTTGATTGACAGAACAAATATATCTAAAGAAGAAATGCAAGAGTTTAATGAGAAATTTATCAAAAATCTAAATATAATTACAATCATTATTTTAATAGTTTCTCATTTATTTACACCAGGAATAGGTTTAGAATTTCCTTGTGTGGGAACAGTGATAACACAAAAGAGAAGTCATTTTTTTATCGTGGTGAAAATGCACTTTATGGTTCATCTAAGCCGAGTTTATTTAGGAATAGAAGTCAAAATATCACATTAGATGAAAAGTTAATAGATTTAATACGCAGAGATGAATGTTGGAATTTCCTGGATAAATTTGATGTTGTAAAACATTGGTCTATAGGATCACCAAATTATTTAGCTTTAGCGCAACATTATGGTTTTCGAACGGAAATGATAGATATAACAAATGATTTAAAAACTGCAATAATGCTGAAAGCTATGATATGTATCAAGATAATAAATTCAAAAAATATAAATATCGCCTTACACCAGAATTTTGACGGACAGATTTACGATGCGTTCAGTCTGATAGTAAGCCTGGAACGGATGAAACAGCCGTGAAATGGATAAAATCTTGACATTTTGTGACATTTCTATTATTATTTATATATCGTTTTGTATAAAATCACGGAACAATTGAATTTGGCGCGTACATCTGTGATGCAAATCCGGCATTTTTGACATGCGATCAGACACTGTCTGCAGGAGTGTTTGTGCATGTTTAAAATAATGTGTAAGTTATGAAAAAAATGGAAAGGTGGAGTGGAAATGGAATATTTAAAGCTGTTGGGGATTGTAATTGTGATCGCTGGTTTTGCATTAAAGCTGGATTCGATCCTCATCATTGTGGCGGCGGCGCTTGTTACGGCACTTGTGGGAGGTCTGAGTCCGGTTGTGCTGTTAGAGACGCTGGGCAGCAACTTTATGGCAAACCGGAGTATGGCGATTTTTATTATCATTATGTTTGTGACCGGGACGCTGGAGCGCAACGGGCTTAGGGAAGCGGCTGCAGCTCTGATCGGGAAGTTTAAAGGAGCTACCTCGGGGCTTGTGATTGGTATTTATGGCGTGATGCGCGCGGTTTTTGCAGCGTTTAACGTCGGTTTCGGCGGAGTCGCCGGTTTTGTGCGGCCGGTCATTATGCCGATGGCGGAAGGCGCGGTAACGGCGCGGGGGAAAAAGCCGCATGAAAATCACCTGGAGGAATTAAAAGGAATGGCGGCAGGCATGGAAAACGTAACCTGGTTTTTTGGTCAGGTGCTGTTTGTCGGCGGTTCGGGCGCCATTCTTGTACAAAATACGCTGGCGGGACTTGGGTATGAGGTGCAGCTTGGTTCTCTGGCGGCGGTGGAAATACCGGTCTGTCTGACTGCTACTGTAATTACAATTATTTTTTATTATCTGAAAGACCGTTATCTGCTGAAAAAGTATTATTAAAAAAACAGTATGAGCGTTTGTGGAAAAGGAGGAAAAGCGATGAGCTTTTTTATGGATCCGGAAGTGGCGATGAGCAATAAGCTGATGGAAGTTATTTATATGTTTATCGGATTTATGGTCGTTTATACGGCTGTGAAAAATTTAAAAGATAAAGAAAATCCAAATCGTGTCGGTACGTTTACCTTCTGGTTTGTGCTCGGTATTTTGCTGGCGTTTGGACGCTGGCTGCCAGATGCGTTAAGCGGCGTACTGGTGCTTGTGATGTGCGTTCCGGCGATTCTGCATAAGGTGAAAAAGGGAAAGACCGACGCGCCGTCCAAAGCAGATACGCAGGCGGCGTTTGAAGCAATTGGTATGAAAATATTTATTCCGGCGTTAAGCATCGGCGTGTTTGCGGTAGGCGCGGCGCTTACGACGAACGTACTTGGATTTAGCGCGTTAAACGGTGTGGCGATTGGCGTGTTTGCGGCAGCGGCATTTTTAATGCTTTTTAATAAGAAGAACACGCCGATGGTGCTGCTTAACGATTCCGAACGCATGCTTTCGACCGTCGGTCCGCTTTCGATGCTGCCGATGCTTCTGGCATGTCTGGGCGCGGTTTTTACAGCTGCAGGCGTCGGGGATGTCGTAGCTTCTTTAGTCGAACGCATTATACCAGCAGGAAATGTCAATGCGGGAATTATTGTATATGCGTTAGGTATGATGCTGTTTACGATGATTATGGGCAATGCGTTTGCCGCGATTACGGTAATGACGGTCGGTATCGGCGGGCCGTTTGTACTTGCATATGGAGCGAATCCGGTTGTGATCGGTATGCTTGCGTTAACCTGCGGATTCTGCGGCACGCTCTGTACGCCGATGGCGGCTAATTTTAATACGGTGCCGGTCGCGCTGTTAGATATGAAAAAACAGTTTGGCGTTATTAAAAATCAGGTGCCGATTGCCATTGTAATGATTATTGTTCAGATCGTTATGATGATTATGCTCAAATAGCGAAAAGATGAAGATACAAAAGGGAGCAGAAATTATTATCCGTGACTGGGTGCGGCTGCGGGGCAGGGAAAAGCTGCTGATTGTATCCAGCAGGCGTTATGAGGCGGAAACTGCAGCGTTAAAACAGGCGGCTTATCGGATGACCAGTCATGTGGAGCTTCTTTTGCTCGACGAGCTGTCTTTGTACGTAGGCACTTATTTTAACGAGCGGGAAGGGGCGTTTGACGCATATGACGTCATTATCGGAGCCACGGAATATTCGCTTATTACGACAAAAGCCGTGAAACGGGCGATCGCACGCAGAAAACGATTTCTTTCGCTGCCGTTAAGTACAAATGACGGAAGATCCATGCTTTCGTATGATTTTTTACAGGCGAACCCAGCCAAAAGTAAAATTATGGCGAACGTCATGCTGGATTATTTTTATTCTGCCAGCAGGATTCATATTCAGACGGCGCGGGGTACAGATCTTCATCTGTGTATCAAAGGCCGCAGGGCAGGTTATTTTAACGGCTGCTGCAAAGATGGAAAAGGACTGTCTTCTGCGAGTGTGGAGGTTTATGTTCCAATTGTGGAAGACGCTACAGAGGGCACGCTTGTTTTAGACGGTTCCATGGGATATACCGGCAGGGTGGAACATTCGGTGGAAATCGTATTAAACAGCGGCAGGATGACGCATATCGAAAATAATGAAAGCGGCAGACAGTTAAAAGATTATATCGGCCGCTTTCAGGATCATCGTATGTATATAGCATCTGAGTTTGGGATTGGTCTGAATACTTACTCGCGTTGTCTGGGACGATGCTATATCGAAGACGAATCGGCGTACGGTACGTTTCATATCGGCTTTGGCAGGAATATTGCGCTTGGCGGAGTACAGGATGCGGTCGGGCATTTTGATCTGGTCGCGCATAACGCGGATATTTATGTGGATAATCAGATGATTATGGAACAGGGGAAAATTATGATTTTGGAACCGCATATATATGTACAGTAAGTCAGACGAATGTGGAACAGGAAAAACGAAATTGGAACCGATAGTTATATGCAGCAGGTAACGAGTGAAGAATCAGGAGGTTGTAGATATGAAAATCATGATTACAGGGTTTGATCCGTTTGGAGGCGAAGCGGTTAATCCGGCATATGAAGCGATTCGATTGCTGCCAGATGAGATTGGAGGAGCGCAGATTGTTAAAATGGAAGTACCGACCGTATTTGGCAAGGCAGGAGAGGTATTAAAAGCAGGCATCCGGGAGCATCAGCCGGATGCAGTGATCTGTGTCGGGCAGGCAGGCGGACGTTCCGGTATGTCAGTAGAAAAAGTGGCGATTAACTTTCAGGATGCCCGTATTGCGGATAACGAGGGAAATCAGCCGATCGACCAGGTCATCGAAGCGGATGGACAGACGGCTTATTTTGCAACGGTTCCGGTAAAAGCAATGGTAGCGAACATGCGGGCAAATGGTATTCCGGCATTTGTTTCTTATACGGCGGGTACATTCGTATGTAACGAACTGATGTATGCGCTGCTGTATCTGCTGGATCGTAGTTATCCGCACATCCGCGGAGGGTTTATCCATGTACCGTTCGCTATGGAGCAGACCGTGGACAAACCGAACGGGACGCCGGCAATGCAGCTTTCCGCCATTGCAAAAGGACTGGAGTATTCCATTCTGGCAGTGATTGAAAATCAGGAAGATATTTCTCTGGCAATGGGTACGACTCATTAGCGGAATCAGCAGATGAAAGTGACGATTCTGCATCCGCAAAGGCGTTCTGGTTTTGGGAAATAAACAGACAAACATAAAAAGCGCACTGACCGGATGCAGGATCAGATAAAAGAAAGTCTTATCACTTTTTCAGGGAGAGAACAGGGCGTCTGTTCGTGTAAAAGTTTATTATTTTTTCAGGGAGTAAATAGCAGTGAAAAAATTTGATCAGGAATACAGATTGTTAGAAGCGATGTATGAGGATACTTATTTTCCGGATTTTCTGACAGATAAAGTCAGGAATTATATTATGGACGTGATTCGTTTTTTGGAAACCGGAGAAAAAGATCTGCACAAAATACAGTGTAAATTTGACGAAATGACGCTGGCAATCAATGAACTGCAGGAAGAATTTGAGGAAAACGACAGTGAAATCGAAACAGGAGCGCGGGAAAGTATTGGCGAGACGGTTGCTTATATTTTAGACTGGTTTGACATCGGACTGGATGTGGAGGATGCGATCGGTGAGCGGGAATGGTAATAGACAGGAACAGAATATTAGAAAAACCGTTGAAAACAAGGGCTTTTGGCACAGTCGATGTGTACGGAAGCCCTTATAAGTTTTATTTCAGTATAAAAGCGGATCAGCGTATTACCGGTATAAAAAACCAGGAGAACCCCGCAAAGTGTATCCGAACCTGATTCCCGCAGGACTTAAGACTGACGGTCCGGTGCAGTGCATTGCTTGGCTTTCCGGCTTTTCCAGTCCGAAGAATAAGGACGTGGAACGTTTTTTGAAAAAAAGTGCCATAGAATTCTATGAAAAGAAAGCTGTTGCGAATCAGTGAGTTGGATGAAAAATCGGATACCTATACCATGTCGGCATATCTGATAGCACAACTTGGGAAAACTTCTCGGAGAGTGGCGGAACAGAAATCACGGGAGCAGAACTGCTTAAACTTGCATGGGATAAAATTAAAGAGATACAGTATTTGGGCGGAGGCGCAGTGACCTTCTTAGAGGCAGAAAATGAGGAAAGGCTGTTATCATTTTACCGCGATAACCGTTTTTCGCAGTTTGATACCAGGCAGACTGCATCAGATACGGACGAGTCTCATGAACTGGTACAACTTTTAAGGCTGCTTTGATGCGGCTATGCCGCACTGAATAATATGGATTTTAGCGGTGAAAGCGTAATTTGTCGAATGTCGAATTGGATGGGGTTCATCACAGTGGTGGGTGAATCCCGCTTTTCGTGTTTTTGGATGCCTCTGATCAGGTGGAGATTGGGAAAAAAGTGTACTAACAGACAAAGGTATACTTTTATGCAAAAATCAGGGGGTTCCGTAATTGTACAAAGCGGAAAGGAAAAATAAATAGGATATTGTGGGTTTTAGCTGAAAGATGTATTAGTTTGACTGAAAGTGCTGTTTAAATGTGGGAATATGACACAAATACAGAAACTGCTTGTATTATTCACAGAAACCTGCTGGAAGGTTTCGTGACAGTATAAAGGCATTGTGGGAAAATCTAAACTTTTGGATTTTCCCACAAATCCAAACTTAGGAGAAATCCAAACTTTTTACGGGAAAGCTGATAAATTCAGCTTTTGCCGTATAAAAAGTTTGGATTTTATTTTATACATCTTCTGGATCTATTACCATAGGATGCAGGAGGTGATCAGCTAATGAAATTCAATAAAACTAATGATATTTATGCTGACTTGATTCATAAACTAAAAACCAGTGGATACTCCAAATCTTATGTTGAAAGGCTGGGAACGGAAATCAACTGGTTGATCCGTAACCAGAACAGGGAAGATATCCAATCTTATGGGGATGCCTGCCGCATACGGATAAGCCGGACAAAATCCCGGGAGATGCAGACAACCTATCGCCGGGTATACAGAACCCTTGAAAACTTTGACCTCTATGGAAAGTATCCTTCCGGTGTGTATGCCGGAACATCAGCAAGGCGGGGATCATACTGGCAGCTTAATCCTGTATTCCGTGAAGTGGTAGATATTTATAAAGATACCGGGAAAAAGCGGGGATTGAAAGATACTACGATTTATAAAAGTTCCTTTAGCGTATCCAGTTTTCTCTTAGCCATGCAAAAGCGTGGCAGGGCAGCTTTAAATGATATAACCAAGGATGATGTCATTTCTTATTTTATTCGTGAGGGTGGCCGACGTCCTCTGAGTGGCGGGTGTCGGGATACGCTTGCTGCGGTGTTTAAATCAGACCTTGGCGTCCACACGGAAGCTGCAAGACAGATCCTTGCATATATCCCTGTAATCCGCCAGCGCAGGAAAAACATCCCATACCTTAAACCAGAGGAAGCCGATGCGATCCGCAATGCACTTAGATGTCCGGATTCCGGTCTCTGCATGAGGGACAGGGCTATCGGAACACTGCTTTTTTTCACAGGGATCAGGGGGTGTGACCTCTTATCCATGAAACTTTCAGATATTGACTGGGAAAAAGAAGAAATATATATCATACAGCAGAAAACCGGAGTCAGACTGACCCTTCCAATGTCTGCGGCAGTTGGCAACGCTATATATGATTATCTTACCATGGAGCGCCCTTTATCGGAGGAAGCATATATTTTTCTATGCAGGGCAAAGCCCTACGGCCCACTGTCACGGGGATCGGTCTGGGAAGCTGTTTCAAAAGTCTACAGGGCTGCGGGTGTCAGGCAGGGAGAAGGGGAACGGCAGGGAACGCACCTGTTCCGTCATCATGTGGCATCAGCCCTTGCGGGGAACGGCATTGCACGTCCTGTAATCAGCGAAACTCCCGGCCATACTGCCCCGAAATCCCTCGACTGCTACCTTTCAGCTGACATACAGCACCTCCGGGAATACGCACTCAGCATTGAGCCGTTTCCCGTCAGCGGGGAGGTGTTGCCGTTATGAGTATTTACCATTCAGGATTTTCGGGCAGTATAGAAGCTTTTGTAAACAGCCGTAAAATATCAGGCGCATGGAATGAAACTGTTTTTGGGCTGAATATAAGGATTTTCGACCATTACTGCGCCAGACATTACCCCACAGAAGCACTCCGACAGGAAATGGTGGATATATGGTGCGCTAAACGTGAAACGGAAAATGTGAATTCCTGTTACACCCGGACACTGGTCATCCGCCTTTTTATAGAGTACCTCCACAGACACGGCCAGACGGACGTCCTTCCGCCGCCAGTATTGAAACAGAATAAAAAGCGGCGTATCCCCCATGCGTTCAGCCAGGAAGAACTGGAACGGTTCTTCCATGAATGTGACAGTATCATACCCTGCAAGGGGCGGATGGCTTATGCTTCTGAATTAAGAAGGATAACGTGCCCCGTATTCTTTCGGCTCCTTTACAGCAGCGGAATCCGTACAACAGAAGCACGGCTCTTAATGCGCCGCGGTGTTGACTTTGGGCATGGCGTGCTTGATATACAGAAATCGAAAGGCTATGACCAGCAT
>CAJTMV010000066.1 GCA_910577225.1 uncultured Eubacterium sp.
ATACAACAACGGACGGGAGAACAGGAAATGGCTTATCTGGAAAGAAGCCGAGGAAGAAATATTGCGGGAGCATGGAGTTGACGAAACCACCACCCCGCAAATCCGCACAGACGACAGGGCAGACTTCAATTCCAACAGGCGGTTTTACCATTGGACAAGCGACTTCGGCGAATGCCTTGAGGGGATGGCAGACAGGGAGAAAAATACCGACATATTGTTTTACCGAAGTATAGAAGAAAGATAATGTATGGAGAAACCAAAAAAGATTTGGCTGCAATCATCAGGAAGCTGTGTGAGATGAAACAGGTGGATCTAATGGATGGGCGGGTATGCAGAGATCATTTCATATGTATGTTGCAATACCGCCGAAGATAAGTGTATCGGAATTCATGTCATATCTGAAAGAGAAGAGTACGCTGATGCTTTTTGACAGGCATCCGGAGTACCGGACAAAATGGGGAGACAGGCATTTCCGGGCACGGGGATACTATGTTTCGACAGTAGGGAAGTGTGAATATTCATTTTGTGTATAAATATAAGCGGTCTGGGTTGAAGATAAGCAGTAGAAACAAAAAACTAACTGGGTGAAAGTAAATAATATTGGAGAGTTTTATTTCTGATGTAGTCAGGTACAGTGGATGACAGACTGATGTTATATTTGCGTAAGTACCCAATGTTACCTCAGTGAGAAGCATCACTTACCCGTCCTCACAGGGAAATTCTCTTTATCTTTACAGGATTCTTATCTACAGGCAACAGCGTCCTAGATGATATCTCCGGCTTTGTGAATTTGCAACCACTGACATGCATTCATCTAAAGCTGACCAGTAACCAGTGTCCGTGACGGCTGGCAGGAATGCGGAACCGGCGGCAGGGGACTGAAAGGACATCCGAAGGGCGCATTTAGCGGAGGTGAAATCCAGCGCTTACGGAGACTTAGACATGAGGCTCACACGCCGAATGTCTTAGTCGCAGTTAGCGATTAGTTCACCGCAGCGTTGCCCTTGTCCGCTCAGTCCCCTGCCGCCGGTTCCGCATTCCTGCCAGCCGTCACGGACACGTCCGCGTAGCCACAGACACATCCGCACAGCCACAGACACATCCACGCAGCCCCCGATCTTTTATTAAGAAAACAATTGACATTTTGCAAGAATGCGTTATAATAAGTACGTCCTATAGAAATACTATGAATCATTGAAAGAAGAGAGCGTAGCAATACGGTTTCTTGCTTTTTTATAGAAATTAACTACTATATTCCTACGGGAATACTATGAATTAATCAGAACCATTTTCACATAGACAAGGAGGAATTTTACCGATGGAAAAGCTGATCTATCTTGATAACGCGGCCACTACCGCGCTAAGACCAGAGGTCTTCGATGCGATGAAACCGTATTTTTTAGAAAATTACAGCAATCCGAACAGTATCTATACCTTTGCGCAGCAGAGTAAAAAGGCGATGGAAGAATCCAGGGAGACGATCGCGGATCTGATTGGAGCAAAGCCAAAGGAGATATATTTTACGGCCGGCGGCAGTGAGAGCGACAACTGGGCGATCAAAGGCTGTGCAGAAGCGTTTGCGTCCAAAGGAAAGCATATTATTACGACCAAAATCGAACATCATGCCGTGCTGCATACCTGTCAGTATCTGGAGAAAAAAGGATACGAAGTTACTTATCTGGATGTGGACGAAGACGGGATGGTCCGGCCAGAGCAGCTGGAGCAGGCGGTTCGTCCGGATACGATTCTGATCAGCATCATGTTTGCAAACAATGAAATCGGCACGATCGAGCCGGTACGTGAGATCGGAGCGATTGCGAAAAAACACGGGGTATTGTTCCATACCGACGCGGTTCAGGCGTTTGGACATGTACCGATTCAGGTGGATGAGCTGAATATCGATCTGTTAAGCGCCAGTGCTCATAAGTTTCACGGACCGAAAGGAATCGGTTTCTTATATATCAGAAATAGTGTGAAACTGGGCGCGTATATGCATGGCGGCGCGCAGGAACGCTCCAGAAGAGCGGGGACGAGCAATGTGCCGGGAATTGTGGGGATGGCAAAAGCGGCGCAGCTGGCAGCGGCGCATATGGAAGAAAATGCCGGAAAGATCGGGGCAGTCAGAGATCATCTGATTGAAAGAGTACTGCGCGAGATTCCGTATTCCCGTCTGAACGGGCATCGCCAGCAGCGTCTGCCGAATAATGCCAATTTCTGCTTTCGGTTTATAGAGGGAGAATCGCTGCTTATCATGCTGGACCAGAAAGGGATTTGCGCATCCAGCGGCTCCGCATGTACGTCCGGTTCACTGGATCCGTCGCATGTGCTGCTGGCAATCGGACTGCCGCACGAGATCGCGCACGGTTCTCTGCGTCTGACATTGTCCGAAGAGACGACAATCGAAGATGCGGATGTGGCGGCGGACAGCTTAAAAGAGATTGTGGAGCGGCTTAGAAGCATGTCGCCGCTGTATGAAGATTTTGTAAAAGAAAATGAAAAAGGAGGAAGAGCGTAAAAGCATCGGCTTGAACGTTCGGCACATCATATGTATAGTGAAAAAGTAATGGATCATTTCAATCATCCGAGAAATGTCGGCGAGATCGAAAACGCCAGCGGCGTAGGTACGGTTGGAAATGCAAAATGCGGCGATATTATGAGAATTTATCTGGATATCGATGAAGAGACAAAAGTGATCCGCGAATGTAAGTTTAAGACCTTTGGCTGCGGAGCGGCAGTCGCAACGAGCAGTATGGCAACGGAACTGGTAAAAGGAAAGACGATTTACGAGGCGCTTATGGTAACAAACAAGGCCGTAATGGAAGCGCTGGACGGACTTCCGCCGGTAAAGGTGCATTGTTCCCTGCTGGCGGAAGAAGCGATTCACGCTGCGCTCTGGGATTACGCGCAGAAAAATCATATTGAGATCGAAGGACTCGAACCGCCGAAGGAAGATATTTCAGAAGAACCTGTGGAAGAGGATGAATAAGACGCTATGAAAGAAAAAGTCGTAGTCGGTATGTCTGGCGGCGTGGATTCTTCAGTTGCAGCTTGTTTGTTAAAAGAGCAGGGGTATGATGTGACTGGCGTTACGATGCAGATCTGGCAGGAGCAGGATGTGCAGACAGCGGAACAGGAGGGGGGCTGCTGCGGACTCAGCGCGGTGGAAGACGCACGCCGTGTGGCGGCGCAGCTTCACATTCCGCATTATGTCATGAATTTTCGGCAGCCGTTTAAAGAACGTGTGATCGATTATTTTATTGCGGAATACCGACTTGGAAGAACGCCAAATCCATGTATTGCATGCAATCGGTATGTAAAATGGGAGTCTTTGCTGCAGCGCAGCCTTGGCATTGGCGCAGACTATATTGCGACCGGTCATTACGCTAAGATTGCAAAGCTGTCTAACGGCAGATATGCGCTGCGTCCGTCTGCGTCTGCGAAAAAAGACCAGACTTACGCGTTATATAATCTGACGCAGGAACAGCTTGCGCATACGCTGTTTCCAATTGGAGCTTATACGAAAGAACAGATTCGTGCGATTGCGGCGCAGATGGGATTAAGTACCGCGCACAAACCGGACAGTCAGGAAATCTGTTTTGTGCCAGACAATGATTATGCGGCGTTTATCAGTCGCAGTACTGGAGAGAGGGAACCGACAGGCAATTTTGTCGCGGCTGACGGTACGATATTGGGGCAGCATAAAGGAATCTCTCACTATACGATCGGTCAGCGCAAAGGGCTTGGGCTGTCTTTTGGCAAACCCGTGTTTGTAACGAGCATCCGGCCGGATACCAATGAGGTCGTCCTTGGAGAACACGAAGATCTGATGGTAACGGAGCTGGAAGCCGGACATATGAACTATATGGCCAGACCGCAGCTGGATCAGGGGGAGAGGCTGACGGCCAAAATCCGGTATTCGCATCAGGGAGCATCCTGCGTCGTTACAGATATTTTAGATCATGGGAATCGCATCCGTCTGCGGTTTGACGAACCGGTCCGGGCGGTTACCCCGGGGCAGGCCGTCGTACTTTATGAAGATGGCTATGTAGCCGGCGGGGGGACAATTATATAGAAATCTGGGAATCTTACTATTCCTGATCAGGAGGTAATACTTATGGCAGAAAGTCAGTGCAGCGGGTGCCCGAGCGCGTCCAGCTGTTCCGCCGAACAGCGGGAAAACTGCAGTTCCGCACAGGGACCGCAGAGTATGCTGGAACCGGCAAACAAATATTCCAAAATTAAAAAAGTAATCGGTATCGTAAGCGGGAAGGGAGGCGTAGGCAAATCGTTTGTTACGGCTTCTCTTGCAGCGGCGATGAAAAAAGCCGGTTATTCGACTGGTATTATGGATGCGGATATTACCGGTCCGTCCATACCGAAAATGTTTGGCGTACAGGGAGAGGCATATGGGAATGCAGAAGGTATGATTCTTCCACTGGAGACAAAAGACGGTATTCGTCTGATTTCGATCAGCCTTTTAATGGAAGACCCATCCGATCCGGTGATCTGGCGGGGGCCGGTGATCGGCGGAGCAGTGAAACAGTTCTGGACCGACGTTGTCTGGGGAGATCTGGATTATTTACTGATCGATATGCCGCCGGGTACCGGAGATGTGCCGTTAACGGTCTTTCAGTCACTTCCGGTAGACGGTATCGTCGTAGTGACTTCTCCGCAGGAGCTGGTGCAGATGATAGTTACAAAGGCGTTTCGTATGGCTGCAATGATGGATATTCCGGTACTTGGAGTAGTAGAAAATTTCAGTTATCTGAAATGTCCGGACTGCGGGAAACAAATCCGGCTGTTTGGAGAGAGCCATGTACAGGAGGCAGCCAAAGAGCTGGGGATTCCGGTGCTTGGACAGGTTCCGCTGGATCCAAAGATGGCGCAGGCCGCGGATGAGGGAGAATTTTATCAGACAGAGCATCCATATCTGCAAAAAGCAGTAGAAGTATTGAGCAGTATGATAAGATAAGGGAGTGATTATGAGTAGTACAGATCTGGGGTATGTAAACAGAAATCAGCAGAGAAACAATGGAAAAACAAATATGCCCGGGACAGACAATCTGCAGTGGTTTTATGATATGGAATGCCTGCACTGCGGGCATAAGTACTACGCAAACGGCAGCGATATCTTTCAGCGCAAATGTCCGAAATGTCAGGGCGGAAGACCGTAAGATACCAGGCTGGGTGAATGATTCTGCCAGGAAGAACGTCCGGTTAGAACCGAATGTTCTGTCCTGGCAGTGTTCATTACAAAAGACCGCATCGTTTGTTATCTTGCCAGATCGATCTGCTGCATCGTCCCGGCAGTTCCGTTTTCATATAAAAACATTCCGGTCTGTCGTACGACTGCGTTTGTTTTATTGTCTGTCTGAGAATTTAACGAAAATTCCGTATTTACATTTCCAAGATAAATGGCTCCAACGCCTGCCTCGCCCAGTCCGCGCAGCACATCTTTTCCGTTTTCATCTTTTTGCCAGATCAGCAGTTTGTCAAAGATTTCGTCGGCTTCGTCGATCCATCCGTTGCCGTCCTGATCGTATTGTGCCAGATCTGCGAATCCGTTTCCGCTTGCAGTACCAAACAGTTCACTGCCGTCGTTGATGATTCCGTCTCCGTTTTTGTCTAATGCCAGAAAACCGCTTCCGGCATTCAGCCGGGAGATCTGTTCTGCATGTCCGTCAGCGTCCAGATCAAAGTAGAATTTCTGATCCGACACGGAAACCGGTTCTGTGTCCAGATTGATGACGAGCGGGTCTGTCAGCCTGACTGCGCTCAGATCCAGAAAGGTAGAGGTTTCTTCATAAAAGGAGCGGGACATGGATACGCCTACCTGAAAGGTGATTTCTTTGCCGGATGCCGTTACGACTTTTCCCTGCGTACTAAAATCTGTCTGCTCAGCTTCAAAATAGCTCTCATGTCTGAAAGCCAGGAACTGGCCGCCTCCGGAATAATCACTGAACAGGGCAGAAAGCGGATCCAAAGATCTGCCGCCCCAGAACATCTGATGCAGAATGTATCCGATGGACTGCCTGCGAATGATATGCATCGTTCGTAATCCGCGGCTGCTTTCCAGTCCTGAGGAGCGTATACTGCGGCTGCTTGAAAAACGGGCCATCAGTTCATCCTGGGAATCGGTCAGAGTTTGCTGACCATGCTCTTTGTCAGGATCTTTGCTGATTTTGTTTCGTACGGAAGAGGAAGCTGTCTCTGAAAGCTGCCCTAAAAATTTTGTGCTGCCGCCCAGCGTGGACTGCGAGCGGTATTTTCGCTGTGCATGCATATGTACTGCACTGGATGAA
Source organism: uncultured Eubacterium sp. (assembly GCA_910577225.1). GTDB lineage: Bacteria > Bacillota > Clostridia > Lachnospirales > Lachnospiraceae > Eubacterium_J. The sequence continues at coordinate 6,303 of CAJTMV010000066.1, forward strand.
ATGATCATAAACACAAACCTCCCTGTAAAATAAATGGTTCGTTACAGTAAGTCGGGGCCGTACTGTAAGAAAAGAAAAGGACTGCACACAAAAAACGGCATACAATTCTGGCTGAATGCCCCGATATTATATACCGTCCCTGGTCTGACCTTTGTGATACAATCCCTGTAACTAAAAAAGTTATCGGAAAAATATGGGAAATACTTAACGGATGATGCATATACTTGTATGTCCGTTCGTGACATGGCAGACAGAGCGCGCCAAAAGGCGATAAAAAAATCAGCCGGGTTCGGAATTTCTATCAGAACGTGTGCGTAAAGGCGCCGTCCGGCGTATCGTTGGATGTAAAAATGGTTTATATGATTTAGATCACGGAAGGAGAAGCAATATGAAATATCAGATGCAGCGTGCCCCAATGGGCTGGAATAGTTACGATTATTATGATACGACAGTGAATGAACAGCAGGTCAGAGCGAATGCCGGTTATATGGCCGCGCATTTAAAAGACGCAGGCTGGGAATATATTGTGGCGGATATTCAGTGGTATGCAAAAGGCGCTGGTTCCATGCGGGAACAGTATCAGTATATTCCCTTTGGAGAGGTGCAGATGGACGACTATGGACGACTGCAGCCGGATGTGGAGCGTTTTCCGTCTTCTGCAGATGGCAGAGGATTTGCACCGCTGGCCGATGAGATACATCGTCTGGGTCTGAAATTCGGAATCCATATCATGCGTGGTATTCCAAGAATCGCGGCCCACCGGCATCTTCCGATATGGGGAACGAATGTAACGGCAGATCAGATCGCGGATCCGTCGTCTGTGTGCGGGTGGAATCCGGATATGTACGGCGTGCGTAAAGACGTTTTCGGAGCGCAGGAGTATTATGATTCTGTCATTCAGATGTATGCAGACTGGGGTGTGGATTATATAAAATGCGACGATATCTGCAATACGAATCTGTATCGCGAAAACCAGTATTCCGCGGCGCATGAAGTAGAAATGCTGCAGAGAGCCATACAGAAAACAGGACGAGAGATGGTGCTGTCACTGTCCCCTGGTCCGGCATTGATCGAAAAAGCGTGGCATTATGAAAAATATGCAAACATGTGGCGGATTACGGACGATTTCTGGGACGAGTGGGAACTGCTTCGAAATATGTTCGATCGTTGTGAACTCTGGCAGAATCATGTGGCAAAAGGGTCTTATCCGGATTGCGACATGCTGCCGGTCGGTATGCTTGGCAAAGGATTTGGGAACGAATACAAGACCCGATTTACAAAAGACGAGCAGATTACGATGCTGACGCTCTGGTGTGTCTTTGGCTCGCCGTTAATGATCGGAGCGGAACTGACGCTGCTGGATGAATGGACGCAGTGGCTTTTGACAAGAACAGACATTTTGAAGCTGACATCCAGTGATTATCGGGGAGCGCAGGTAGAAAAAGATCAGGCGCACGCGATCTGGATTTGTCAGAACGAGCAGACAGGGGAACGATATGTGGCATTTTTCAATTTTCAGGAAACAGCCGCAGAGATTGGATGTGAACTGGCAGAGACCGGATTGTATGCGCAAATGCCAGAAACGCATAACAGCACAGCGCTGGAATTGTGGACCGGAGAACAGATCAGTATCGAAAATGGATGGCTGAAGGATCAGGTGCCGCCGCATGGAGCGCGCCTGTATGACCTTATGATCTATCAAGGCGCAAAGGACGAATACGCTTGTAAACATGCAGTTTTTTGAGTATAATGGAATTGTGGCAGGGGTGGGGATTTTGACAATCGCACCTTTCCCATCCAATCCCTCCTTCCGTGGTGTCGTATCTTACCTCTGATTCGGAAGGACCGCAAGCGGAAAATAAGTTATAAAAATTCATAAAAGTTTTTTGCATTAGCCGATATAAGATAATAAAATAGAGATAAAAAAGTAAGAATTGCAACGGAAGAACTATACGAACAAAGGAAGTGTTTCTTATGGCAACTTCAAGTATTACGAAAAATTTTGTCATTTCAGGCAAGGAACAGGTGGAGATGTTTATCAATGCGATTGAAGAATCCGAAAAAAAACGTCCTGTTCATATACCTGTGGCTGCGAGAGAGATAACAGACGAAGAAGAACTGGTGGAATTTATGGAAAAATGGGAGAAAGCAAATGTTGGAAACAAATAGGTATTCAGTTATCAACATTCGGCGTTATCTTAATAGTGGTAATCCAAAACTCGGAGAGAGCAGGCTTCTTCAGGTTCTCTCCGGTTTTTCTTGCCCGCGGAATCCGGATGTTGAGCGTTTTTTGAAAAAAAGTTCAATAGAGTTTACGAAAAAGAATCGGTCGGTTACCTATCTTGTATTTGACATAAGCAGCATGGTGCTGGCAGGGTATTTTACCCTTGCATTAAAACCTTTGACAGTAAGGGGAGAAACAGTAAGTAATACCGTAAAGAAAAAGCTGCTTCGTGTCAGTGAAGAAATCCAGCCATTAGAAGTTTGCCTTCGGCAAAGGCCGGATTTCCTCCTGGCAT
>CAJTMV010000067.1 GCA_910577225.1 uncultured Eubacterium sp.
AAATAGCTCTTGTTACTCCAATTCTAAAAATGACGGATAATCAGGTATTATCCTTTAGATATTAACACTTAAAAATTTAATCCAATTAGAAATAAAACCATAAAATAAATAGTTTAAAGAGAGGCACATAAGCCATAAATGCTTACTGTCCTCTCTGTTTCTGCTACCATTCAACTCATTCGCATGTGCGCAGACAAATGCTCCTGCTTTCTGTAAGGTAGTATGGCATTATCTTTCTGAGCATTATTCGACGGAAAAAAGGTAAGGCGTTCCTTAGACTGAAAATCCGCTGTAATCCAAATTTTCACTGAATATCTGTCTATAACACAGCAACGGCTGCCTTTAAACACAGGAGCGGGCGCTTTTTCCTCTGCCACTGTCCAGGAATGTTATTGGAATGAACCAGAACCTTTCAGTTCCAAAACAACAGTGAAAGCACAAATCAAAGAAATACCATACACATGGCGAAATGAATGGATACCAGACCATGACGGTTTATCTGGCTCGCAGGCAAATCAGCGAAGTGCGGGCTGCTGCATCACCTGTTTCGTTACATTTCTAAAATACATTTTGCTTACAACTGATATCCAAAACGCAATCAGTCTCTTTCCACCGAATAGAAATTAAATTTCATTTATATCCCAATTTTTTGAAAAAAATAAATCCCGCAATCCCGCTCCCTTTAGATAACAGGTAATTCACTTCCGGTACATAACTTTATGACAGAATCTGCCCCTCTTTTCATTGCCAAATGAATACTATCTTAATTAACCGCCCCCCATTACAGCTTTTCGTATAGCGCTTCATCTGCAGAGACCATAAACTTGTTGCAAAAGCGGGAATATGACCATACAATAGAAACAGGCAGTCGCAGACTGCCAGACGGAGGAACGAAAATGAGTGAAAGAAGAAACCATATGATTCTGGCAGGGTTTGTTTTTTCGGTTAGCCTGATGGCAGTTTCAATGACGGCCATGCTTTTGACCGGTTATTATAACCGTGCGCATGTGCAGGTATTAGGAGGAATCTGCCAGAAAATGATAGAAAAGCAGCCGGAAACAGAGCAGACGATTCTGGAGGCGTTCAAAGAGTATAAATATGAACGGGGGAATTTGTCGGAAGAAAATATCGTTCTGGCATATGGCTACAGGCCGTCAGATTTTTGGAAATCAGCCGGAAAATGCAGTATATTTTTTTCGGCCGCCGGTTTTCTGACAGGGGGGTTAATATTTCTGATTACGTGTTTGTATTTGCGGCTCAGGGAAAATATGCGCTTAAAAATGCTGACCGAATATCTGGAAAACGTAAATATGGGCCATTGCGGCGTTCTCTTTCAGACAGGCGAAGATGATTTTTCGAAATTGCAGGATGAAATTTATAAGGTAGTGACGGAATTACAGCAAACAAGAGATTCGGCAATGAAAGCGAAAAATAATTATGCGGAAAACCTTTATAACATCGCGCATCAGATTAAAACGCCGGTCACTTCGATTTCCCTGTCCCTGCAGATGATGCAGGAGTATCCATCGGCAGGACATCTGGAGCAGATACGCAGGCAGCTTGCCCGTATGACGCATTTGGAAGAGGCATTGTTACTGCTGGCACGCATCGATGCCGGAACGTTGTCTCTGAAACAGGATGAGGTGGACGTCTTTACGATGCTGATGCTGGCTGCAGACAATCTGCAGGAACTGTTTTTAAGAGCAGGCGTCTTTGTAGAGATACCGGAGTCGGGTGAAATGCTGATTTGTGCCGATATGGAGTGGACGATGGAAGCTATTATGAATATTTTGAAAGATTGCATGGAACATACGCCGCCAGGCGGAACGGTTTCCTGCCTGTATGAACAAAATCCGCTTTATACACAAATCCGGATCCAGGATACGGGGACAGGCTTTGCCAAAGAAGATCTCCCGCACCTGTTTGAACGGTTTTACCGGGGGCAGGAGATGAAAGGAGATGGTATAGGGATTGGACTGTCGCTTTCCAGGGCGCTTATAGAGAAACAGAACGGGACGATCACGGCACGGAACCTTCCAAATGCCGGAGCGTGTTTTGAAATTCGTTTTTACTGTCACTGAGTTGTCACTTTACTTTGCTATCATAAATCAGGGTAATGTATCATTTATGACAGGAGGAACAAAGCATGGAGATTTTAAGATGCGAAGGAATTAAAAAGATATACGGCGAAGGAAACAGCCGGGTAGTGGCTTTGGACAACGTAGATCTGTCCGTGGAAAAGGGGGAGTTTGTGGCAGTCGCAGGAGCTTCGGGCTCTGGAAAATCTACCCTGCTGCATATTCTTGGTTCCGTGGACAGGCCGACAGAGGGAAAGGTCGTTATAGAAGGAACCGACATTTCCACCCTGAATCAGACCAGAGCGGCGATCTTTCGACGCAGGAAGGTGGGACTGGTTTATCAGTTTTATAATCTGATACCGACGCTTACGATTCGGAAAAATATACTTATGCCGCTGTTACTGGATAAGAAAAAGCCGAACCAGGAATATTTTGAACAGATCGTGCGTTCTCTGGGAATTGCCGACAAGCTGGAAGCGCTCCCGAACCAGTTATCAGGAGGTCAGCAGCAGCGGGCTGCGATTGCCAGGTCTTTGATCTATCGTCCGGCGATTCTTTTGGCGGATGAGCCGACAGGAAATCTGGATCAGAAACATGCGGGAGAGATTATGGATATGCTGAAATTGTCCAATCGGAATCTGAAACAGACGATCCTGCTGGTTACTCACGATGAAAAGATTGCGCTGGAGACAGACCGCATTGTAACTATGGAAGACGGGCGGATCATAAACGATCAGAAGCGGGGGTGAGCGGTATGTGGAAAAATTATTCGGCTGATTATATAAAAAATAACCGGGCCAGCGGCATATCTGTACGGGCGGCAGCGTTCCTTGCGGCTTTGTTTCTGTCGTTTCTTTGCTGTCTGTTTTATAATTTCTGGCTGGACAGTATCGAAGGGGCAAAGCTGGAGGACGGGGACTGGCATGCCCGCATCACAGGGGAGATCAGTGAGAAGGATCTGGCGGTTATCAATCGTTTTGCCAATGTGGAACGGGCAGTCGTCGATGAGGAATCGTCAGGAGATCAGGAGAAAGTAACCGATGTGTATTTTTATCATAAAAAGACGATTTATCAGGATATGTCCGCTCTCGTAAAGGTTCTGGGACTGGAGGAAGATGCCGTCGAATATAATTATCAGCTGTTATCGCTGTATTTTGTCCGCATACCAGGCGACGATAAGCCGAGACTTTTGCTGCCGGCGTATCTGGCGATCGTAGTTATCGTATGTTTTTCTTTGATACTGATCATCCATAATTCATTTGCGGTATCTATGAACAGCAGGGTGCATCAGTTTGGAATCTTTGCGGGCATCGGAGCTACGCCGGGGCAGATTCTGACATGTCTGGTACAGGAGGCGTTTGTTCTTGCTGCCGTACCGATCCTGGCAGGTATTTTGACGGGAATTGTTTTCAGCTTTGGTACGGTTTGGGGAATGAGCAGGTTCGCGTCAAATTTTGTGGGAGGACGTCAGATGGCGTTTGAATGCCATCCGGCTCTGCTGATGCTTGTGATGGTGTTATCGATTTTTACAGTACTTGTTTCTGCCTGGCTTCCGGCAAGAAAGCTAAGCCGTCTGACGCCGCTCGAAGCCATTCGGGGTACGGACGAATGGCAGCTTAAAAACTCGAAGATGGCGTGGAAAAAACATTCGCCTGTGTTGTCGGCTCTGTTTGGAATGGAGGGGGAACTGGCGGGAAATGCGATCAGGGCTCAGAAAAAGGCTTTGTACACTACATCGCTGTCCTTTACGCTTGCTTTTTTCGGTTATATGATCATGCAGTGTTTTTGGACGCTTTCCGGTATCAGTACAAATCATACCTATTTTGAAAAATATCAGGATGCATGGGATGTTATGGCAACCGTCAGGGATACCCGTATCGAGGATTTTGAACTGACTGGGGAAATTCGGAGACTGGCAGGAGCGGACAGCAGTGTTGTTTACCAAAAAGCAGAAGCGGTATGTATATTGCCGCAGCAGGCACAGAGCAAAGAATTGCTGGAAATGGGAGGTTTGAAATCTTTTTCAGAAGATCCGGCATATTCCGGCGAGGGTCCGTTTCAGATCAAGGCGCCCATGATAGTATTGGATGACGAGAGTTTTCTTGCATATTGTGGACAGGCGGGAGCAGCGTCAAGACTCGACGGGGCAATTGTCTTAAATCGCTTATGGGACAGCGTGAATAGTAATTTTCGGTATCCGAAATACATTCCTTATGTAAAAGAAGATATGGAAACGGTTGTTTTGCGCAGCGCTGAGGCAAAAGGGGAGCAGGAATCGGAGAACATGACAAAGATCACGGTGCTGGCCTGTACACAGGAATACCCGCTTCTGCGGGAAGAGTATGGGAAATCTGACTGTCCACTGGTATTGTTTCTGCCTTTATCTTTATGGAAGGGAATCAAAGAGCAGACAGGCGGGGCGGAGCGGGATACTTATGTCCGTGTGCTCGCAAAAGATAATGCGAAACCGGATGCTGTGCATGCACTGGAAGATGAGATCACGCAGATTATCAGCCGCGAATATGAAGTGGAAAGTGAGAATCGTATACAGGAGAAAGCAGACAATGACAAAATGACAGAGGGATATCAATGGTTATCGGGTGCGTTTTGTGTCCTGCCGGCAATGATTGGGATTGCACATGTGTTTTCCCATACATTGGGTTTCCTGCGTCAAAGAAAGCGGGAATTTGCCCGGTATATGTCTGTAGGACTCACACCGGAGGGGATGCGGAAAATGTTTTGCATCGAGGCTCTGGTCATTGTCGGGCGTCCGGTGCTTGTCACGCTGGCGCTGACAACTGTGGCGTCAGCGGTAATGATCAGGGCGAGCTACCTCGATCCCGCAGAATTTATCCAGGCGGCTCCGGTAGTGCCGATTCTGGCGTTTGTGCTGACGGTCTTTGGATTTGTAGCTCTGGCTTATTACCTTGGCGGAAAAAAGATTATGAGCGTCAGCCCTGGGGATGTGCTGAGGGATGACACGATGATGTAAAAGATTTTGGATACCGATGAGTGTATTCATAATTTTATTTGCAGTATTACACAGACAGGAGAGAGTTGTCGGGATGTTTTTCGTAGTATTCTGAAACGGCAGGCCACATGGACAGGAGAGAGTTGTCGGGATGTTTTTCGTAGTATTCTGAAACGGCAGGTTACACAGACAGGAGAGAGTTGCCGAAATATTTTTCGCAGTATTCCAAAACAGCATGTCACACAGGCAGGAGAGCGTTGTCTAATTATACAGGAGGTAAAATTTATGAATAAAAAAACGAATGAAGAAATGCAGCTAATTGTGGAAAAAGCGACCGCAGGAGATAAAAAAGCGCTCGAAACGCTTGTTGCAGACGTACGGGACATGGTATTTAACGTATCCCTCAGGATGCTCGGTACATTTGCGGACGCGGAGGATGCCACGCAGGATATTTTGCTGAAAATGATTACGCATCTGTCTTCGTTTCGGGGCGACAGCTCATTTACAACGTGGGTATTCAGTATCGCTTCGAATCATCTGAAAAATTATAAAAAGCATATGTTTGCCCGTCATGCGCCGGATTTTGAGTATTATGGAAATGATATAGAAAATGCCAGAATACAGGATATACCGGATCTGACGCAGAATGTGGAAAAGGATCTGCTGGCAGAAGAACTGAAAATGTCCTGTACAAACGTTATGCTGCAATGCCTGGATACGGAAAGCAGACTGATTTTTATTCTGGGTACCATGTTTCAGATTGACAGCCGTATTGCGGGCGACCTTTTGGAAATGACGCCGGAGGCGTATCGGAAACGACTTTCCCGCGTACGCAAAAAAATGGCGGACTTTCTTTCCGGGTATTGCGGAGAGTATGGCAACGGCAGATGCCGGTGCAAAGACAGGGTGAATTACGCGATACAAACCCACAGGCTGCATCCGCTGCACCTGGATTATATGACGGCAGAGGAAATTTCCATACAGACGATCACAGATGTGAAAAACGCGATGGAAGATATTGACGATTTATCACAGGATTTTTCATTTTGCAAACCTTACAAATGTCCTGAACATACGAAAGATCTGATACAGGAATTTTTGGATTCCACGCAGCTATCCACGATCCAGCAATCGTAAAGGAGACGATCGAAGATGAATACACAGATAATTATGGATTACTTAACGGCGCTGAGCATGAATAACAATCGGGAATGGTATCATGCGAACAAAGACGACTATAAAACAGCAAATGCCGAATTTGAAGAACTATTGCAGACATTGATATTGGAAATCGGAAAGTATGACAGCAGCATTCTGCATAACAATCCGAAAGATCTGACGTTTAAGATTGTCAGAGATACCCGTTTCAGTCATGACAAGTCGCCTTATCATCCGGCGTTTCGCGCGCATATTTCCTCACAGGGCAAGCTGCCGGTTCCGGTCGGATATTATCTGATGCTAAAGCCGCAGAATCAGTCTTTTCTGGGAGGAGGACTGTTTGCTGATATGTTTAAAGAAGCGACGACGATGGTTCGTGATTCTATTGCTCAAAATGGCGAAGAATGGGAACAGATCATACGGGAACCAGAGTTTGAGAAGTATTTTACGGTACAGGGAACGGCGTTAAAAAAGGTTCCGGCAGGATATGAAAAAGAGCATCCGCAGGCGGAATTTCTAAAATATAAAAGCTGGTATCTGGAATATCCGATCAAAGACGAAGAATTAAAAGATGCAGAAACGTTTGTTGCGAAGGCAGCAAAGATATTCCGGATCATGAAACCGTTTAACGACTTTTTGAACAGAGCGCTTGCGGGTTTCACAATGCCGTCAAGGTAACACGGCAGATTTGCAGGACAAAGACCAGTAACCGTTTACGCACGCAGATGAACCGTTTACAGCAAAAGCATTAAAAACCTCTGCGGGTTTTCCGATCATTCATTAACAAAACGATGAATCTGATGTTTTCCTACCCGATCAAAAGACAGAAAATACTGGCCTCTCAGATGATCGCTGTATGGATGTTTAATCTGGCTGCATGAACGCTGACAAAGCTGTTTATTTATTCCTGTATTGGGCGCACGGACGCTGACGGCATCGTTTCTGATCGACTACTTGCAGGCAATCTCATATTTCCAGCGATTTTAACGGCAGTATCGTTTGTGTTTGCCGTACTGTCAGTGTTTCACGCGGAAAAGAAAGATCTGCAATAAAGTACCGGAGGTATGCAGACTGCTTGTGAAAGTCAGACGACAAAAGAGAATTCTTCTCAGGGAAAAGAAAAGACATATGCAGGGCGTATATGTCTTTTCTTTTTGTATTAAAAATTCAGCCGGTCAGCGATATCAGCAAAGCAGATCAGCAGGTCTTCAAAGATATTGACTTTTATTGTGGAATCGAATGAATACTGGATATTGAGCATATTTCGTTCAAAATAGTTTACCGTTACAGTTTTGCGGCGCGGATCTGCAATCCAATATTCACGGACTCCGGCATTTTTGTAATAGTACAGTTTGCGGATATAATCGTCTGCCGGGTTGCCGGGGGAAACAATTTCAACGATGAAGTCAGGAGCGCCATTGCAACGTTTCCCGTCCAGCTTATTTTTATCGCAGACAATCATCAGATCAGGATGAACGATAGTAAGGGGAGCGTCATTTAATTTTACGTCAAATGGAGCGTGGAATACCCTGCATGGACCGTTTTTGCTTTTCAGGTATGTGTTGAGTATTGTCGAAAGTTCCATGGAGATGATCTGGTGTTCCTGTGACGGACTGGCCATATCAAAGGCGATATTTTCAAAGACTTCGGTTCTCCTGTTTTCCGGAAGGGCCTCATATTGCTCCAGGGTGATTGTTTCCGGATGTGGCTGGAATGCTGGTGACATAAGTAGAAATTTCCTTTCAATAGTTTTCAAAAGTATAGCACAGGGAACGGAAAGTTACAATATGCAGGTTCAGGTAAGAAACTGGAAACAAATCAGACATTGTGTTGCAGTTGAAGCGGCTTCGCGGACGCGTCCGTGACCGCTGGCAGGAATCTGGAACCGGCGGCAGGGGACTGAGCGGACTGGGGCAACGCTGCGGTGAACTAATCGCTAAC
>CAJTMV010000068.1 GCA_910577225.1 uncultured Eubacterium sp.
GCCGAGTGTAAGCATGCGGAACCCAAATTTGTATGCATGCTTTGCGTGGTCATATACTTTTGCAAGCAGTTCCACTTTCTTTGAACGGCAGCGTTCAAACATGGAGTCATCAATTGTCAGGACGTTGACGCGTTCTTCAGAATCCAGGGGGACTATGGCGTTTTTTATAATGCGTGCTGCAAGTATTGTTGTAAAACGTATCCAGTTAATCTGAACCGACTTCATAAAACGGTATACGGTATCCTTCGCAAAAGAAGGTGCATTTTTGCCGGTGAGAAGGTTCATATACATGCTCCTGTTTGAAAATATCAGGAGAAATAGATACTGGAATACTTCAATAACAGGAATGCCTTTCTTTTTATAGGCATTAGACTGCTTTAATGCGGAATAAACATGAAATCTGTGGAAAAACCTCTTAATGGATTCAGATACCTGCTTTTCATTCTGGATGTCTTGTGATATACTTTTATTCATAGCATGAGCCCTCCGGTTTTTAATTGTTTTCGCAACTCAATTATACCAGAACCAGTAGGTTTCATGCTATATTTTTGCCAGAAATTATTGAATTTTCAAGGTACACAAGCACTTATTCAAGTGCGAAGTTTGAGCTGGTAATATAAAAGTTTTCAAAGACTATTATGCAAATAAAAGTGAAGAACTGCAGTATACAGAAATTAAGTGTGGACAGAGTATTTTGGAATGTGCTGCAAATGTGTTTCCAAATCTGGTATTTTGTGAAAATGCCGTTCAAGGGTGCAAGAAAAATGTCGGAGTATCAGAAGCAGGACAGGTATATAAACGACTATTGGAATTGCAACGTGCAGCAGAAGGAATGGAACAGAAAATTGACAAAAATGTTTTAACAAAAGCAACACCAGAATCAGAAGCCACGCTGGAAAGATTTTCGGATGAGCATACATTTAGACTTCCGAACGGACAAGCGCGATTGTTCTCTTGGCATATTCGATATACTGGAGGCTATGCGGGACGAATTTTTTTCCATCCAGTAGTGGAGGAAAAAGTTATTTATATAGGACATGTGGGACATAAATTGCCAACAGTTAAATTTCATTAACAGGGATGTATGCTAGAGAGTGACCTTGTACGTTAAACTTATTATACAACGAAAACAACATAATTGGTAGACTATATAAATATTAAAGAACAGTTGAAAGAAATTGAGGAAGCACAAAACAGTCCTATTGTATTTGATCAGGATTGCGAGGAGCTGTCTCCTGCTATGATGAAAGCATTTAGGAGTGCGGTTGTGCAGCGAAATCGCAAGAAAAAGGCGTAGGTGCGTCAATCGTTTATGAAAGCAGGAATTCTTGAGATTGAAATATCCTGCTTTTTTGTATAAAAGAAGTGGTGACAGTGTGACGTTAGAACCAAACCGTGCAGGATACAACAGCAGTTTAATGGATGCCAATGCATTTTACACTATTAGTATCCGTGAAGCCGGGCAATGCCGGCAGAGGGAAGGAAGTTGGATGCGGTAGATCCGCACGTTCGGAATCTGTGGGTGCAAAAGGGATCTTCTCTCCGATTCAGGTATAGTGTTGAGTGAATGATAAAAAATATAGTTTGTCAGGAGTGGATGAAATGAGCGTGTGTCTGAGATATTTGTGGATAAAAGAATATAGTTGTCTGAAAAATGTGAATTTTCAATTTGATGAGAAGTATGAATTTACCTACATTGAATCCGGGAATCGTTTAGACATTAAGCCATGTAAGATCGATCCGATGGAAAATTTTGGGGATGACAATGAGCGGTTTATGAATATTCATGCAGTGGTAGGGAGTAATGGCTATGGCAAGACGACTTTTTTAAGAGCGATCATGGCTATTTTTAACCAGATTTATCCACCAAAGGATGAAAACGAAGAAATGTATAAACACAATGCGTATACATGTCCCGCTTTGATGATCGTGGAAGACCTGCAAAAACAGGTATACAAACTATTATGTATGGGGATTAAAGTTGCGGAGTATGATTCTGAAATGATAAAGAATGTTGAGCTCGTATCTGATAAAATGCAGATTCGTGATACATTGTACAATGTAAAGCTGGCTTTTTTTTCAAATGCTTTTGATTATAGAGATTACAGTGAATCAAAGGCAGATCATATAAGCGATTATTCTTTTGGAGGATTGTTGAAAGGTGATTATAGCAAACAATTATATTATCAGAGAGACGATCGCTATGATGATTCAGTAAGTGAACAGTTTTATCATGGTATTTATCGTCAAGTATCCTTTATGACAGAATATTATGCCGGACTATGTGATAAAGATCAGAAGAGAATGTTTCAGTCGTGGCCGGAATGTCTGCAGATGAAATTTAGAGAGCGTCGTGGAGAGGAAAAAGAAAAGCTGTGTTTTCATGGTGTATTTGAAAAAGTACTGAATCAGTATGTTGTTGAATCATATAAGATTTCGGGAGGACATGGCGTATCGCCGTGTGTTTATGTTGAGAAAAGACATGGAAGGTTACTGCGTAATAAGCAGTCGGAACTGGGTAATACATTTGATAAAATACGATATCGCTTATGCAGGGAAAGTTTTCAGAACTTATTGAACATTGATTCATACAGATCTTTTTATCAAACTCCGGATGATAAGAGATTAGGGGAGGAATTGGAGCCTATAACAAAAATTATATGTTCTGTGATCGACCAGTTTGGAGATGTGAAAAAAGACCAGATCGACATACAGGCAGGATCAGTTTTTCAATTCTATGAATCCATGCAAAAATTATTAGAGCAGGCTGCGGGGGAACTCGCAGGACGAGTCGGTACGATAGCTGCCTACTATGCAGAAATGTTCAAAGTAATTTTATTGCTTCCGGAAAAGATCTTCCGATATGAAGACTTTGAACAGACACAGGCATTTAGCTTCGATATTCGCAATAGAGAAACAGAATATACAGAACAATTCAGCAAATTTTTAAATCAGTATAAAAAAATCGTATTGCCATTTTCTTTTTTGGATTTTAACTGGGGGATGAGTAGTGGTGAAAATAACATGCTGAGTCTTTATGCCCAGGTATTTGCAATGAGAGAACTGCTTTTGACCCTGTGCCAAGTGACACTGTCTGGATTTTAATGGATGAAGCCGATCTGACGTTACATCCGGCATGGCAGGTGGAATTTATATCAAATATAACATATTTTTTTCTTAAAATTTTGCCGGATAAGCATCTTAAATTACAGATTTTTTTTACGACACATTCGCCCATTTTACTTGGTGATATGCCCAGACAGAATGTCATTTATATGGATAAAAAGGCGGAAATAAAGTTGTCCATTGAACCCAAACCAATCAATATCTACAAAAATAAAGATGTATCTGTTTGTGAAAGGATCGAACTGGAGAAACGAATACAGACATCTGTAAACAGGCTGCATTTGGAGGATTTATATAATATGCATACGGATTATGCAGCCCAGATTATACGGAATAGATATTTGTTTAATGATGCATACATAAAAATGCTGAGCGAACGTTTTCCTAAAATGAAATTTTCAATGCATGATGTAAAGGAGTTCATGTATTGCAAGGATCTGAATGAAGAAAACTGGGGACAGAATATCCTGGCAAAGTTAGCTCATGATATGGATACTGAAACGAATAGCTGATAGAGAAACTGATCGGTAATATTTGTTTTGCGCATAGCTTTCTGGTTTGCAGTTTTCTGATAAGTATTTTCATTCCACATTGCATGATAGACTGTATAAAGTGCAGGATGCGCATACGTCTATTGAAAAAAGGACCGATGCTGATATACTGTTGGAAAAGGGGGAGATCACTTATGGAAGTCAATTACTATCAGGATGCCGCGCTGCCGGAAAACAGGGTGGATGTCTATTACCGGGAGCAGGACACGGAGATAACGGGATTGATGGAATTTCTGGAGGCAGAGCGGGTGATCGTGGGACGGAAGGACCGGAGCGTCAAGCGCATTTTTCTGCGGGAGGTCTATTATCTGGAGATTGTCGACCGGCACTGTTTTGCGTATCTGGATCATGAAGTTTTTCAGATCGAATCCAATCTGCGTCTGTTTCTGGAAAAGTATGAGCAGTGTGGGTTTATACAGATCGGAAAATCTCTGGTGGTAAATCTGCACAGGATCGACAGGATCAAGCCGGATCTGAATATGCGGATGCATCTGATGATGGAAAATGGGGAGGAGCTGGTTGTCAACAGGGCATACAGAAAATATTTTATGGAGAGTCTGAAAAATGCAGGGAGGGAAAAGAGTGAAGCTCATTGATAAAAACAATTTTGTGCCGACAGTGTGTGTGATCTATACCATATTGTCCGTGAGTAAGATCGCACTGGAGGCGGTCATGCAGGGAAAGTATGGGGATGATCAGCGAAATCTGATGACGATCCTGCTGTTTTCCTGTATGGGGACATTGATCCTGTCCCAGCACTACAGGCTGTCCCGGCTGCCGCTGCTTCTGGTAGCAGTGCTGCAGTATGTGGTGCTGGCGGCTGCGGTCGTGCTGGTCATATGGGTGTCCGGCCATTTCATTGATATACATCCGAATGGTTACAGGGATATGCTGTGCTCTTTTACGATCCCCTATGTGATAGCGGCACTGGCGTATTACGGCGCATTGTATATGGAAGTGAGAAAAGCTGATCGATTGTTACAGCAGATGAAGGAGGAGAAAAGCGATGAAGATCATGAATAAGAAAATGGGGTGGAATTTTTTGAGTCTGGCGGTGACTGCGTTTGGCGGTCTTGGCATAGAGATGCTCTATGCGTTTATCCTGGAGCCAGTCTTGTTTGGAGCCCAAATGGGAAGCTGGTCGGATGGACAGAGCATCATGCACTGGATTCTGACCTGTGTGACATGGGCTGCGGTCGGTATATGGCTTGTCCGGTCGGCAAAGAAAAACTACAGTCTGGATATCCTGTCGGTGCATGGGAAGCTGCAGGCATGGCAGTGGGCCGCAGTGCTGGCGATGCTTGCAGTATCTGTCATCATACAGTATTTGGACTGGGGCGGTCTGAAATTTGTCATAGAATTTCAACGTCTTGGTGCAGTCCTGTTCCTGTTTCAGTATTTATACTATGCGTTTGAGACATTGCTGTTTTTGATGATCATCGTATTTGGGCAGAAAGCCTGTGAGCTGTGGATCGGGCACGATAAGATTCCTTATGGCGGCATCGTGTGCGGCCTGACCTGGGGGCTTGGGCACATACTGTCAAAAGGCGGCCTGCTGATCGGGCTTCATGGTCTTCTGTGGGGGATCCTGTTGGGGACGGCATATCTTGTGGTCAATAAGGATATCAGGAAAGCCTGGGCAGTCCTGTTCCTGATGTTTGTATTGTAAACGCGGTTTATATACATGCAACTCCCTCTGATTCTCCGCCGTCATCCGCCAGAAAGGATCCTTAACAATTCATGGGCTCATGTTTTTGCGCACCATTTTTACACTGTTTGGTATATCAAAATTCCAGGCTGTCTGCATTTAAAAGAAAATACTTCATTCCCATGATTACAAAGCCTTCTTCATTTCTCCAGGGTTTTGCCGTTCCGCCTACGATCACTATTTTCTTAAAGGAATCCGGAATATTGCGCAGAGAACGAAATTCCTGCGACTGCTTTTCCTTTGATGCCATATCATAGGCTGTCTGAATATAATATCTCTGGCTTCCCTGATTTACGACAAAATCAACCTCAAGCTGCCTGCGTATGCGTTTTCCTTCCTGATCTTTTCCGTACATATCTACAATGCCTGTATCAACATGATATCCGCGAATCAGCAATTCGTTATAAACGATATTCTCCATAATATGGGTTGGCTCTTGCTGCCGGAAATTTAATCTTGCATTTCTAAGACCTACATCCGTAAAATAATACTTTAAATTCGCACCAACATATTTTCTTCCTTTAATATCATAACGGTTGGATTTTGAGATCAGGAATGCTTCCTCAAGGTAATCGATATGCCTGGATATTGTTTTATTCGTATAGCTGATCTGGCGTTCACTTGCAAAGGTATTGGAAATCCGGGTTGGATTTGTCGGAGCCCCGATGACAGATGCCAGAATATCAACCAGCGTATTCAGATCGTCCATACTTTGAATACCATTTCTTTCCACAACATCCTTCAGATATACGTTTGTGAAAATATTTTTCAAATATTCTGCCTTCTGGCGTTCTGTCTGAAATCCGGCAACTTGAGGCAGTCCTCCATAAATCATATAGTCGTTCCATACATCCTCATATTCTCCATCGCGGGCAGAATAGAATTCTGCAAAAGAAAGAGGGTAAACCCTGATCTCATCTCCCCTGCCCCGAAACTCTGTTACAATGTCACTGGACAGAAATCTGGAATTGCTGCCTGTCACATAGATATCAATATTACTTATACGGAGCAGGCTGTTCAGTACCTCTTCAAACCGGGGCATAAATTGTATTTCATCTAAAAGCAGGTAATATCTTTCATCGTCTTTTACTGCAGTTTTCACGTACTGATAACATATTTTTGGATCTCGTAATTCTTCATTTTCAATGCCATCCAGCGCAATCTCAATGACATGGCCTTCATCTACGCCATTTTTCAGTAAGTATTTTTTAAATATTTGAAAAAGCAAAAATGATTTTCCACATCTTCGTATGCCTGTAATAACTTTTATCATTCCATTATCTTTTCTCAGAATAAGCTGCTGAAGGTAACCATTTCTTTCAATTTTCATCCTGTCACTCCTTGTTTTTGTGCAAATACATACTTTTAAGTAATCTAATTCTACTATAAGCAGAATCTTATTTCAATAGTTTATTCCTAATTTTTGTGTATTTATACAATTTTATGTAATGAAAAAAGAAAAGTGATCAAATACAACTCGTATCTCATGGACAATATCGGGCATTGAAAGACGCGGAACAACCTGAACAGGCGGTTCCGCGTTACTGCGTATCTTTTCCATCACCAGTTTCCCGGACAGGCACTGCCATTTATGGATTTGCAGATACGAACCGGATCGTAGATTCCCTGGCGATGACACGGGATTCCAGTTCGTACATGCATGGCACTGTACCGTTGTTGATCTGATCCATCAGGACTTCTACAGATTTTTTTCCGATCTCATCCAAAGGCTGGGCCAGCGCAGTGAGCTTGGGGCTGATTTCTTTGGACAGCAGGGAATTATCAAAACCGGCAATGGCGATATCCTGCGGAACTGCATACCCCAGTTCGCGAAAAGCAGCGATGGCTTCGCAGGCGGTGATATCATCGTTAGCCAGGTACGCTTCACAATGCAGCCCCGAATCTGCAGCATATTGTTTTACCAGCTTGTAGACCAGACTGGCGTTCATATTTTCCGGCGCCGGACATTCGATCACATCGGTCAGATCGATCTGGCTGGAAGACAAATACTGTTGAAAACCCGCGTATTTTATGGCGGAAGTGGATTCTTTGGTGGGACCGATGTATCCTATTTTCTGAAAACCCATGTTCAGAAAATGTCTGGCTATCTGTTGGCCGCCATTATAATGCGAAATATAGATGCTGCTGAATCCTTCCATTTTCTTGGTGATCATCACTGCGGGAACCTGCAGGCGCTGATAAGCAGGCAGGCTCTGTTCCGTAGAGACCGGAACCGCGATCACACCGTCTACTTTCCGCTGGCGCAGCTGGGCGAGAATATTTTTTTCTTTCTCCAGGCTGCGGTGCGTATTGCAGATGATAACGCTGAATCCTTCATAAAATGCCTGATTTTCTATAGATTCTATGATCTCACTGAAAAAAGGATAGGCGATTTCCGGAACCAGCAGGCCGATGATGTTTGTCCGGTTTCCGGCCAGGCTTTGGGCGATGAGGTTTGGCTCATAGTCAAGCTGTTTGACCCAATGAAGCAGAATAAACGCATGAACGGAAACTTCCTAATTACCATCCCATTATTTGGCGAGTTCGTCAATGGAATCTAATAAATCATTGGTATATAATACTCTCAGGACAGCAAAAATAAGCGGAAGTTCTGTTTCGGGTTTTCTCCCAATCGTTTTCCGGACTCTTCTCATGCTTCGTCCATAATATGCT
>CAJTMV010000069.1 GCA_910577225.1 uncultured Eubacterium sp.
TCAGGCGGCATTTATACAAGCTTTGTTTGAAAATATCTGCTGGGAAAGTTGAGTTCTTAATTTTAATTTCGTGTTCTGGAATAACGTTTATTTGTTATCATAAAGACCTGTTGTTTCCGATTCTAAAATTTTTCATTTTTTGTTTCGGAACTTCTTTATTTTTTATTCCTGATCTTCTTTCGTTTTTTCACTTCTGATCCATGCTTGATAAATGAACATAGACAATACGGCTGATGTCGAGCCTGTTACTACGGAATCTAATTCAATGCCGTTCATATTACAGACGATATGAATGATCATATTCATAATGATTACTCCTGCCCCTACGACAACTGCTTTAAATGAATTTTTCATAATGTGATAGCTCCTTCCAAATCAAGTGTGTATTTATGTAGCATAGTATACCAGATAAAGAAACGGTTTTTTAAGGATCGTCATAAAATGCCTGATTCCATAACTAAGCGCGTTTTATTTTCTGAAAGGTGTGCACTTATTCATCATTTTCGCAGAGGGATGCTTGATACAAAGAATCAAATACAGTATAATCAGAGAAGCAGATTTTGAAAGGAGGGGCAGTCTGGTGCAATCTGTGATAAATATGCTGCTGCCATTTTTTCAGCTTTCTCTTGCGATCCGGAATGTATGGCCTCAGCGCATGAGCCTGAAAGCGTTTATTGGACTATATATGCTGCTGTTGCTTGCCGGAATGCCGGTAACGCTTCTGTCCTGTATACCATACGGTTTGTTTGGTATTCTGGCTGCGGTTTGTATCTATGGGCTGGTTATCTGTCGGGATACCGCGTCCTGGAATGTTTGCATGAGCATGATAGGTTTTGTGATTGCCATTGTGACGGAAAGTCTGCTGAGTAATCTGCTCATGGCGCTGCATTCCCTGATTTTTCCAGAGCAGCAGTATTTTTCTGTTGGCGTCAGTCTGGTTCGTGTGCTGCTGTTTTATTTTATTACGTTGTTTTGCGGCAGGCTGCTTCGAAAATTATTACTGTCAGTCAGAGGTATTTTCTGTCTTCAGCAGACCTGGTATCTGATCGATGCCGCATTGCTGCTGTTAATTACCATTTATTTGTTTGACGATGTGATTCCGGGACAAAATGGTTCGATTGGCAGAATGATATATAATAATGCGTTACATATTTCGGGGTATCTGCTCGTCATGATTTTTTTGCTTCTGGCCATGCGTCATTCCTGGCAGGAACAAATACAGACGGAAGCAAAGCAGAAAGCCCTGGAGGATTTGCAGGACTACACGCAAAATTTAGAGAACATGTATAACGGTCTTCGTTCCTTTAAGCATGATTATGTGAATATTTTGCTCTCTATTTCCGGATATATTGAAAATCGCGATATGGAAGAATTAAAGAATTTTTTTGATCATAAAATCTTCCCGACGAAGAACCTGATCGATCAGGGAGATTACAAGCTGAATCAGCTGAGTAACATCGCCGTACTGGAAATCAAAAGTCTGCTCTCGGCAAAAATGATTTACGCCCATGAGTCAGGGATCGACGTTACCATTGATATTCCCGACAGAGTGGACAGTTTTTTTATCGATACTGTAGATCTGGCCAGAATACTGGGGATTTTTTTGGATAATGCGATAGAAGCTACACTGGAGACGGAACAGCCGCAGATCGGGTTAAATATCATCCGGAATGAGGCTGGGGTATCAGTGATCATTAACAATCGTTTTCAGGATAACGGTGTGGGAATGCACAGACTAAAGCAAAAAGGGTTTAGTACCAAGAGCGGACATCAGGGAATCGGACTGTCTAATGCTCAGAAAATTGTTGGTTCTTATGACAATGTGCTGCTGGAAACAACCATGCAATGCGGATGTTTTACGCAGCATATGGAGCTTGCTGCCAGAAAGGAGTGACATGATATGCTGAATATCTTTGTATGTGAGGATAATGGCATACAGCGGCAAACGATTGTGCAAATAATTCAAAATACCGTGCTGATAGAAGAACTGGACATGCGGCTTGTTTTAGATACGGAAGATCCTTATGTGTTGTTGGAAAAGGTCAGGACCAGTCAGAACACCGGCATTTATTTTCTGGATATCGACCTGAACAGCGATATGAACGGTATGAAGCTGGCACAACAGATCAGATTGTCTGATCCCCGTGGATTTATTATATTTATCACCGCACATTCGGAGCTGAGTTATATGACGTTTCAGTATCGGGTGGAAGCAATGGATTTTGTGTTAAAGGACAATCCTGCTGAAGTGAAGGTGAAAATCAGGGAATGTCTCTTAAATGCAATGGAACGGTATACGCTCCAGACAAATAAGACACATAAGGTCTATACGATTGAAGTGGGCGGACGAAAAATCAGCGTAGATTATGATGACATTTTGTTTTTTGAGACGTCTGGTAATATCCATAAAGTGATCCTTCATGCGAAAGACCGTCAAATAGAATTTTCGGGGACGATGAAAGAGCTGACAGGCAGACTGGATGATAACTTTGTGCGCTGCCACCGGTCATTTCTGGTAAATAAAAAAAATATAAAAGAGGCGGACGCTAAAAAACGAATCGTCTATTTTGACAATGGAGAAAGCTGTCTGATGTCCACACGCATGATGAAAGACTTATGACAAATGGGAGATTGTCGGAAACGTTTCGCTTTTGGCGGGCAGTACAAACAACAGGGTAAGACGGACGCTGGGCGGGCAAAGCGGATTGCCTGGATGGTGGACAGACTCAATAACAATTTGAAACCGATGTAATCCGTTTGGAAGGAGCGCTGCGAAAGGGAAACGATAGTTCTCCAAATGAGATTACAGTAATAAATGTTGTCGGGCAGAGAGAGTTCCAAAATCCTGTAGCAGGTGGACGGAATATCCGTCTGGATATTTTGACAAAGGACAGTACAGGTAAAAATTACAATGCTGAAGTACAGAAAAACCGAAGGGAGCACATATACGCCGTGCAAGGTTTAATAGCAGTATGATGGATTCCCGGATGCTGAAAGAAAGAACAGCAGAGGGAATGTCTGGATCACATTGAGAGCAATATCAATGTGCTGAAATCTTATCTTGAGGAGAATATTGCTATGAAAGAAAATGCTCCCGATATTCCTGCTACGGGTATGGCAGTTTTGCAGCAGCAGTTTTTGTTGGTGCAGGCAATCGAAGAATGGATAGCAACATTGAAAAAGGAACTGGGATAATTTGCTGGGAGCAAGAAGAATGGATCTTATGTCCTGTCTGCGGGAGTAAAACCTGTAATAAAGTCAGGGAGGATACGATTCTGATAAATGATTCTCTCTATTGTCCGAAATGCAGACAGGAAACATTAATTGAGGCAAAGAATATACATGTTACAGTTATCAAAGAGCCAGACACATTAGATGCAGATGATCGTGTTATAATAGGGACAAGTTAGAGGAACCCAGTAAAATCAAGGGGTTGCACTAACTTGTCCCCTTATTTTTTTTGCCCTTACAGCGGAAGGTTTGACTGGACGTGTGGAAAATTTCCGAGGCTGACGGAGCAGGGATTTGTGGTGATAGCTGCGGGGCATTTCTGGCGGAGCATTCTGTGTTTCCGTCTGTTGCGTCAGGGCGCCCGGATGCGAGGGATAAGGCGGCTATGGAGGACTTGCGGCAAAATGCTGTTCACTTTTAAAGAAAAAAGATATAAAGGGGTATGGTGAGATCATGCTGACTGGAACGCCGGGATATGACGGGGTTTCTTATGAGGGCGTGCCGTTTAAACCGTGTGGTGATGAAAAGTGTATTGGTTGTGGGGCATGTGTGAAAATCTGCCCGCAAAAAGCCATTTGTGCGGAAAATCCATGCCAGACCGATGAGGAACGCTGCATTGCCTGCGGCGCTTTATTGCCAGATTTCAAAAAAATGTCATTACGAAAGGTAGGGGGTATATTTTATGCCCACCGAAATACGGGGAAAGGAGGCCGGGATTTATGGAAAATTCGCAGGAACTGATCGGGATTCTGCAGGCGATCAGCATTGTGGCGAAGAGCCTTGCGGTGAAGCTGATGAAGATTGACCGGGAGATCAGGGCGTATGAGTCTGCCGGGGAAGGGACCCGGGGCAGAAGGAAAATGAAGAAAACTGTCGTTTTTTACTATTTTTGTCTGCCACCGATATAACATTTTTGGCTGTCTATACGATTTTGGCTTTTCCAATTCTATTTTTTACTGACACCCAAAGCGGCAGACGATTCTGCCCTAAGTCTGCGCCGTCCGTAGGCGGGAGCATTCGCCTTGAATTAGATAAGAGCAATAACAAAAACTGGCGGTATCAGCAGGCGGCAGGTGGAATGCTGGTTGAATATGTTGGAACTCCCATTACTGACAGGGATATTCAAAAGATTATGTCAATAGACGGGGTGAAAGCATATAACGGCATAGGTGACGGGGATGTTTATGCAAAAGACTTTGATTTCATATCTGGGATTAGTTTTGGTGCAGAAATCGATGACAGCAGGCTTCCATCTGTCACAAATTCAGAGTATTTTAATTACTTTACCCGAAAAGCGTTCCAGTTGGTAGAAGGACGGCATATTAAGGAAGATGATGACCATGTTGTTTTAATCAGTTCGGCAATTGCGGAAAAAAACAATTTAAAGCTCGGCGATACCATTACCGTACAGTGCTGCTTTGACAACGGTGATTATCCTGATGTGAAACTGAAAGTTGTTGGCATTTACGAGTATAAGGGAGATACCAATCCATTCCACACTACATCAACGGACAAGCGTAACCGTCTGATTATTGATCATAAGGCAATGCAGGAAATTATGCAGAGGGATGTGATACAGTATGATAACGGCGTTGATTTTTATGTGGATGACCCCAGAGAAATGGAAAAAATCGCAAGCCAGATAAAAGCCCTTGATTTAGACTGGGATTCCTTTACCCTCACAATGGATAACTCCGCATACGAAGCAGTTGCTTCGCCATTGACAGCTATGCAGAATCTGATTGTCTGGCTGATTGTCGGATGCGTCGCGGTGAGTGTGGGTATTTTGGTACTGATTCTTTCCATGTGGATAAAGCAGCGGCGATATGAAACTGGCATACTGCTCTCTGTCGGAATTTCAAAAAGCAGGATTCTTTTGCAGTATACGGTAGAAGTGCTGATGATAGCGAATCAGAGGAATGGGGCGCATTGGATTCCGGCACGGAAGGCGCGCTGGACCGGATCATCAGTACGGAAACTGTGGAATGCCTTTTATCCGCGCTGTCAGAAAGGCAGCGGCGGGCAGCTGTACTGTTTTACATTGAGCAGAAAAAAGGGTGGCAGATTGCGGAAGAACTCGGCATTACGGCCTCAGCTGTTTCAAAGATACTTGCGAGGGCAATTGAACGGATGCGCGCCTGCATGCAAAAAAATACAGTGCCTGCGGGCAGCGGGAAAGCATTGCTACTCTGCAGGAACAGGACGCACGTTTGCTCCATATGCTTTTTGGCGGGGAAATGACAGTTACGGATGCCGCGCTGTCATTTGGGTGCAGCCGGAAAAGTATACGGAAACGGCGGGATAGGATTCTTGGACGGCTCAGTGCAGAAATGGAAAGCCGCGGGATTATCTGCGGATGCTTTTAGCCTGTGTGCATCCACATCCGGATGGTTTATGCAGACCGCTGTTGAAATACTGACGGAATGAACGTCATAATGTGAAAAATGTGCGGTAATAATTTATGATGGAAGCATCTGGGGCATGGCTTGAAAGAGGAATGGCTTGAAAGAGGAATGGCACTGAACCCGGCGCAGACAGAAAAAGCGGCGGGTTATAGAAACAGAATGCCGGCGGAATAAAAATAAGCGGAATGAACCCTGCGTTCGCAATAAGGCTTTTTTGCTTAGGTGATAGAAACAGCAGATGGATTTTTTTGTCAATGGAGCGACGCAAGGAGCTGGCGGAGCCCCTGCCATCACACAAAAATCTATCTGCTGTACACTTCCGGGAAGCAGAAAAGTATTAATTTATGTAAGAATGATGCAAATTTTTTATTGTGCGCGGAACAGGCAAAGTGTAAAGACTGTATTGCTGTTAAAACAGGTTGAGTTTGACGGGTTCCGAATATAAAATTCTTATGCGGTTGAATTTAAAAATAAGATCGTTGATATTGGTAATTATTGGGTAAGCCATATTGCATATCACTTTGAATTGAGTTAGTTATATTCAAATAAAGTAAAAAAGGTGTTGATTGTAGTCGAACTTATGGTATAATATACTAGAAATGTCGATAAGGATATTTAAAAATGATAAGCAGTGCATTAAGCAATAGGATATAAAAGTGATGGATAATAGCAGATTATCCGTCAAATTCGGTTAGAATTATTGGTAAATTTATATAGAAGGATAATCCATACTATTTACAAGGCGAAAATAAAAATTAACAAATGAGGTCAATAGCATGAGTGAAATATTTATCAGCTGGTCAAAAGCAAAAGGTGGGGAATTAGCAAAAAAAACAAAACATTTTTTAGAAACTTTGATGCCTAATCCTGAATTATTCACGGAATAACAGCATTAACTGCTGAAACCCGCATAGTTA
>CAJTMV010000070.1 GCA_910577225.1 uncultured Eubacterium sp.
CACACAGATAACGGATATTCTGCGTTTATCATGGAGTCTTTTTGTAGACCTGACAGATAAAAAATATACCCGCTATTTTTCAAAAAAACACCGGCGACGGATAAACCAAAATGATGCGTTTCATTCAGCAGTTTTACCAGGACTGCTTAGTTAAGTTCGCGCTTATGGGGTATATCCCTTGTTCATAAACCGCAGGGCCTGATCATCACCCGTTTCTATTCCTATCGTCAGACCGTCATATCCCAAAGCGCGCAGTTTGGCGAGTTCTTCACTGGTTTTTGGCATAACATCTGTAATCCTTGCAAATGCGCCGATGGATGTAACGGACGGGAGATATGTATGGATTCGCTCTGCAATCGCGGA
This sequence comes from uncultured Eubacterium sp., assembly GCA_910577225.1. GTDB lineage: Bacteria > Bacillota > Clostridia > Lachnospirales > Lachnospiraceae > Eubacterium_J. The sequence continues at coordinate 364 of CAJTMV010000070.1, forward strand.
TAATTTGTCACAGGACAAAACGAATGGGTTGGCTCCTGTCAGAAACACCCGACGAATATGACCGCTGTGCCTGCCTCCCGCTGCCCTTTTCACCTCTTGCAAATCACATGTAACATCCTCCAGCGGGGACATTCTGAATTTGAACGGCAAATCATGATACAAGGTACAAAACCTGCATTTATGATGCGTGCAGCCTGCCGTTACCTCCAGCAAAAGTGATGCCGCTTCATACGGCGGCCGCCAGATTGTTCCTGTGTAGTGCATAAGCACATCTCCTTTCCCTGTTCCTGTACTGTTTCCTGTGCATACAGGTATACGTACAGGGTATTTTCTGTAATTTATACTAATTATACTTTTGTACAATGATTTTACAAGTACTGTACTTTTTTGTAGTACATCTATATAATCGGTACGTTGATTTATAAGGAAATGTATGATATGCTGTTTAAGAAAGCACTCCTGAAAGGGAGTTCCCTGATATGACAGACAGATATTATACAAGGAGTAACAAAAATGAAAAAAAGTACACTGGCTGTTGAACGCTGTAAAACCGTTTCTACCATACAAAAAATTTTAGGCGGTAAATGGAAAATTGAAATCATTTATTACATCGCCTTTCAGGATATACACCGCTTTGGAGAGCTTCGCAGGCAGATCGGCGAGATTACGGAATCGAGTCTGACAAAGCAGCTTCGGGAACTGGAAGCAGACGGATTCATTACCCGCCATGATTACAAAGAAGTGCCTCCCCATGTGGAATACCATCTTACTGAGCTGGGGAAAAGCTTTATTCCCGTCTTTGAACATATGAAGCAATGGGGCGATGAACACCTTAATACTTAGACCATACCACGTATCACCCATGCATTCCGCGCCCCATAAACGGCAGAGAATTGCCAGAAAGGAATGACTTGATATTTATTGATAAAGTTTAAAATAAACTGCGATTGTCAAAACGTTATTTTCATAATGAACCGCTTTGATACCACCCTCTATTTTATCCAGTAATTCCTTTACGATATACAATCCTAATCCCGTGTTCCCATTGGAACGTGACGTATCTGCCGTATAAAATTTTTGAAAGAGCATAGTAACATCTGTATTCTTTAATTCGGGCGCAGTATTTTTGACGGTAAAAACGCCATTTGCGTCTATCACAATTTCAATGGCATCATTAGAATACCGTATGGCATTTGAAATCAGATTTTCAATAATTCTTTTGCAGGCAACCGTATTTCCGCTTATCCACACAGGCGCATGTTCTGTTTTAATAATGGGACTCAGTTCTTTCAGTTCGTTATATTTATCAATCAGACAATTCGTTACCATTCGATTGATATCTAATGTTTCAGTTTCCAGAATAAAATCCTCACGATCTATCAATGACAGATCATAAAATATTTGCAATAGTTCCGTTAAATAGTCTGCCTTTGCCTGGATAACAGAAAGAAAGTGCTCCTGTTCTTCTTTATTTTCACAGCTTTTTAAGAGCGCCAGATATCCCTGGATCGATGTTAAAGGCGTTCTTATATCATGACTGATATTGGCGATGGATTGCTTCAATTGTTCTTTTTCCTGCAACATCCGGACTTTTGTTTTCTGTTCCAAATCGTTTTTTTCATTGATTGTACCTGCTAATTTTTCTATATATTTATTTGATAAAGAAATTCGCAGTTGTCTGTCTTCGCCAATCTGTCTTGTTATCTCGCAGATCTGGCGTTTCCATGAAATAAGAGAAAATGCCAGTATACTATTCAGTAAAATCAATAAGAAATCAATCATTCACATTCTCTCCTTCGATCGATTACAGAATACTTCTTTGAAATGAGCAGTTTCGGAAAATTACCTGAACTCCTGTTTTCTGACAAGTATCACAGACAAGGGCATCAAAAATACCAAACCAAAAATAAAATATACGATAATTTCATCGATCAGTCCGTATGCAAGCCGCAAAGTTCCCATATTCATCCAATAGTATAATGGATTGAGCCAGATGAAATATTTTAGTATTGTGTGACTGTGAAAATTCTGCCATATTCCGGTATAAACGACTGCGCCGCCCAAGGTAAACAAGCACATGACCGTCGCAATAACGCCGGTGTTCTTCAAACAGATACCTATCGTAATGCAAAGGAACAGAAAGGAAATCATTACTAAAAAATTCAGTCCGGTATAACTGAAATATTTTATCAGTTCTGTTCGATTGGGAGTATATCCCATCTGTATGCAGGTAACACACAGCGTAATGGTATTGAATAAAAAATAGCAGACCGCATTATACAATACGATAACAATAACTTTCGCAAAGTAAACTTTCACTCTGCTGATTCCATACGCAATCGGGAGTTTAATGGTACCCGCAGAATAATCATAACAAAAAAACTGTATGGTTAAAATAAGGGCAACTATCCAGAGAAACACATTGCAGGAAATACAGGATTGCATAATTTCGCTAAATTCAGGCATATCGATGTCTTCAAATGTAAATGCAAAAAAACCAACCATGCCCTGTATGGCAGCATTTGCTTCTTCATCTCCCTCTGAAACGAACAGCTGTGTTCCCCCTGCAGACAGGCTGAAACTTCCGTATAAAAGCAACCCTGCCATAAGAAGAATTGGGACTGCTGTAAACAGCCTGGAATATTTCAATTTGAGAAATTCAGATTTTAACTGATTAAACATGTCTGCCTCCTCCTATCAGATTTTCAAAATACGTCTCTAATGCTTCTCCCTGTACGCATATCTCTTCAACTACAATGCCATTCGAAGAAAGTGTTTTGGAAATGGTATGTGTTTCTTCCAGTTTCTCATAGACCCTTATCACATTGTCTGGCTGTACAGAAAAGTTTTTGATTTTTAGTTGTTCTTCCAAAACGGTAACGGTCTTTTTCGTATCGTCTGTTTTCAGTTTCACATGACGCCTGCATTCTTCGCTTAACTCCAGTGCCGTAATTTGTCTGAGCAGTTTTCCATGATGCAAAAACCCATAGCAGGTTGCCAGCTGATTTAATTCGCTCAAAATATGGCTTGAAATTAAAACTGTCACATGATTTTCTTTCGATAATTTTTTCAGCAGTTCCCTAAGCTCGATCATTCCTGTCGGATCCAGGCCATTGACAGGTTCGTCTAATATTAAAAATTCCGGCTCGCCCAGGAGTGCAGCCGCTAATGCCAGCCGCTGTTTCATTCCCAGAGAAAAATCGTTTACTTTCTTCTTTTTTGTTTGATCGAGTCCAACCAGCTCCAATGTTTTAGAGATACATGTTTTGTCCGGAATCCCCCGCTGTACCCGCTGTATTTCCAAATTCTGCCTGGCCGTCATATCTTTGTACAATGCAGGCGTCTCAACCGTACAGCCAATTTTGGCACGTTCATACCGCAGATTCTCTGTGTTCCCGAACAAAGTGACCACACCGCTGCTCTGAAACGCCAATCCTGTTATTATACGAAGCAGGGTAGACTTACCCGCTCCGTTTTCGCCAATCAGTCCGTATATTTCGCCGCGGCCGATCGAAAGGTTTACATTTTGCAGTACCTGGAAATTTTTGTAATTTTTACATAGCTCTGTTGTCTGACAGATAATCTCTGACATTTTATCAGCTCCTTTCCCTGCCAGTTTATCTTCCAATTCTAAAAAAAATCTAAAGGAATAAAAATTATTTCAATTTATATCCAATTCCCCACACCGTTTCTATATAATCTGTATCCGTATACGTTTTTATTTTTTTACGAATGTTACTAATATGCGTGTTAATCGTGTCATGATCACAGGCATATGGTTCCAGCCAGACAGACTCATAAAGATTTTGCTTTGAAAAAATCTTATGCGGATACTGTAACAAAAGCGTTAAAATTGCCGATTCTGTCGATGTAAACTGCACCATCGTTCCTTTGATGTATACCGTGCTGTTTTCAATTTCAATCTCCTTATATCTTACATGTAACTCTTCTTCCCGGGAATCAGGTACGCTTCTTTTTAAATTAGCCTCAATTCTTGCAAGCAGCTCATAGAGGTTAAATGGTTTTGTCACATAGTCGTCTGCACCCATACGCAGTAAATCTATTTTGGATTGTACCATCGTTTTTGCAGACACAACAATGACAGGAATATTTGTAAATAATCGTAATTGCCTTAACACAAGATCGCCGCTTAGAACCGGCAGCATCAGATCCAGGATGATGAGATCCGGTAATATTCTCTGGCATAATTCTATGCCTTCTTTCCCATTTGGAGCTGAACAAACCTCATACTTTTGCCTGATCAAAAACTTTGTTATCATGCTGCGAATATCCGCATCATCTTCAATAATTGTTATCTTTTTCAATTTGATATCTCCTTTCCAACAAGGTACGCATGAATGATGATCGCTTATAACCTGTTTTTTATTATACGGTATAATCAGAATAACCTCAAGACAGGGATATTGTCCGCTGCTACAATGCCGGCCATTCTGTTCAGGCGTAAATTCCTACGATGCTGCAAGGCGACAATATGATGAAAGGAATGCCGTTTCAAAATATTTGCAATTACTGCGAAAAAAACATAACTATCGCCACCCGTGTTCTTTTTTACTGCCAGAAAAAATGATACCATTTTTTCTGGCAGTAAATGATTATCATTTCATCCTGTTACAATTCATTGATCGTTGCTGTAACCGGCATATTTCTAATCCGCTTTGCAGGTGCATATACTGCTGCCGCCGCAGAAACTATATCGAATACTACAATAACAGCAATCAAAACGATCGGCAGACTCCACTGGCTTCCAAAAAACCGTGTAACCAATTTCACATACAAAAAGCGGCTTAAAACAATTCCTATGCCACTGCCAACTATAAGACCAGAGATAGCGTAAGTAAAGGCTTCCGCAGCAATCATTCGGGTAAGCTGTTTCCCATCCATACCAACCGCTCTCATAGCTCCATACTGCTTTATTCGGGCAGTTACACTCATAGAAATGCTGTTGATAATATTAAACAGCGTAATCATGGCAATGATTGCCATAAAACTATACAACAGAAATTTTACAGCCAGATAGGTATTGGCATCTTCCTGATTCCGTTGACGATGATCCTCAAAAATAACATTGCTTTCCGTAAGACTGTTGATTTGTTTTACCGTTTCATCCGCAGCCTTGCTGCTTAATTGTATCCCTATCATACTGTAATTCTGTTCCCCTGTCAGCCGGGCAAAAGTTTCCTGTGAGCAAATTATGCTGTATTCGCTGGGATACAGCCCACTGGATATGCCGCATACAACCTCAATCTCCTGTCCCGCCACCTGAATGATGTCTCCAACTTTTATCGGATTATCTTTATTCAAAACTGTCATAGCCTTGCCGCTGTCCCCATAAACTTCCGATAAATTTCCCTGCACAAGACTATCCTCTGCACAGTCCAGCATATACTGGCTGTATGACGTTATATTTACATGATTAATCTCCTGCTGCAAAGAAGTAGCCGGAACATTCTCCATGTAGGAACTGCCCCAAATATGCTCTACACCAGTAATCTCGCTGACAGCATCACTTAAACCCTGATCCAGTACACACTCATTTGCATAGCCGGTAAGGGTAATATCCGCTTGCCATGACCGCATTGAGGGAAGCAGCTCATGCGCAAAATCCAACCCTACTGAAATGCAAAGAAATAGTATAATACTGAGTGAAAAGCTGGCTGTCAATAAAAACCAGTTTTTCTTAGATGTCGTTGCATGGTGGATACCCAA
>CAJTMV010000071.1 GCA_910577225.1 uncultured Eubacterium sp.
AAAAACATATCAAAATCTTTTTCAAAAAGTTCTTGACATATCACCAGAATGCTTTCCGGAAATATATCCGCTGTTTCTACTGCTTTAAATACTCCTCCACAATATACCGAGGTCTTCCTTTTGTCTCCATATACATCTTGCCGACATACTCGCCGATTACCCCAAGCGCCAGCAGCTGCAGTCCGCTGATTCCCCAGATGGAAATCACCAGCGAGGCCCATCCGCGTATGGTTTTTCCCATAAGGTACCCCGCAAAAAAATATACGAGCAGACATACGCTGATTCCAAACAGCAGCACGCCTGTCCAGGTGATGATACGGATCGGCCGGATGCTGAAAGACGTGATGCCGTCCAGTGCAAACGCTATCATCTTTTTCAGCGGATATTTCGACTCGCCGGCAAACCGCCGGTTTCTTTCATAACGTACCACACCCGTTTTTAATCCGATCAGCGGAACCATTCCCCGCAAAAACAGATTCACTTCCCCGAAACCCGAAAGCTCTTCCAGCGCCCGTCTGCTCATCAGACGATAATCGGCGTGATTGTACACAACATTCACACCCAGCAGCCTCAGCAGACGGTAAAACATCTGCGCACTTGTGCGCTTAAACCAGGTGTCGGTCTTTCTGTCGCTGCGCACGCCATAGACAATCTCACATCCGGCATAATACTGTTTTACAAAGTCATCCAGCACTTCAATATCATCCTGTAAATCCGCGTCCATGGAAATCGTGATATCACAGTCATCCCTGACGGTCATCAGCCCTTCCAGCAGCGTATTCTGATGGCCGCGGTTGCGGGAGGACCGGATACCTGTGACATGGTTATGTTTTTCATACATTTCTTTGATCAGTCCCCAGGTATCGTCAGTCGAACCATCATCCACAAATACAATTCTGCTTTTATCCGATATGAGTCCGTTCTCTGTCATCTGCGCAATTTTGGCAGACAGTCTTTTTTCTGTTTCCCTCAGAACTGACTGTTCATTATAACAAGGTATTACGATATACAATATACTTCGCTTAGTATCCATTTTCACTCACTCTTTTGCCTGTTCAAATCCACAAAGTATCCGAAACTCCGCCGAACCCAGAAATTTTCCAAAAACTTCTTCCCTGTCAGCGCCGCTTTGAATGACGGACACCCACGAATCTCTCTCTTCCTTCGCTTCATCTCTTCCTAATACTGACTGATACAAAAAGTCAATAAACTGTTCATCTGAACCGTTTTTTATAACGTCTCTGTCTGAAATGCTGTCGAATAAAACTGCATACGCCTGCGCATACGCCTGTTGCAGTCCGGATGCGATCCATGCCTTTTTAGAAACGCTCCAGCCAGTGCCATAAGTATCATCCCATTCATCCACAAACATATAACCCACAGATACCTCTTTATCTGATATGTGCACATCTGATAAATCATACAGATACAGCATCCCGTCTTCAGATATCATCGGTTCTGTGTCCAGCCGCCTGTAAAAAGATAATAACTCACTGCCACCATCCTCATAACCGGACAGATCGATATAAACAGCCGCAAAGCCTGCATCTTTGACAGCCTTTAAAAACCGATAACTCATACCGTTATCTATATTCAGATTCTTCGCCGCTTCATTTCTGCCGACAATTCCGCCATAACTCCATTTCAGTGTATCTGTAAACAAATACCCGACAAAATGCTTGTAGATAAAATTCCCCCCAACCTCCGGATAATCCAGATATGGAAGCTGATAAACCATAGCGCCTGTTTCTAACTGCTGTTCTGCCTGTGAAAAAAACTTTTCGCAGATCACCTGCGTCTCTCCCGCGGACTTTTGCCAGCTGCTGTTCCCAATAAACTTCTCACCTGTCAGCCCCGCCATAAGAACCATTGCACAGACAATATAAGAGACCCGTCTGTGACTTCTGTTTATCCCGTGAAGCAACATGGCAATCATAATCAGCGACAATCCTGAAATATAAATAGATACCCGGTTATAGCAGCGGATCTGCGGCGTTACAAAAAAATTAAAAATCTCTCCAAAACCGCCAACCGTTCCGGTCAGAACCAGTACAAGAACTGACAATGATAAAAAATCCGTCAGCAGCCATTCGCTGCCTTCCTGCTTTTTCCTGGAAACAAACGAATACACCAATGCCACGCATAAGATAAGAAATCCTGCCGATGCAACCATTCCCAGACTTGCTGTTGAATTTTCCGTCACAAGAGGCGCATTGGAACTGTATTCCTGGCTGATTGCTCTTAAGGCTTCGAACCTGGACGATGCGGGAGGAAAAAGCAGCTGGATAATCTTTAAGCCATAAAGTTCCTGTTCAGAAAAAAAACGCCTGAACGCATGCTCATTTTTCCCATTCAGGAGATTGTATATGATCTTCGGAAGCAGACTCGCAAAGACAGACAAAAGCACAACCGCCGCAATCCATAATTTTTTTACAATCGCCCTCTTATCTTCAAATCTGATAAAACTAATCAGATAGGCAGTCGCCATAACGATCAGTCCAAATGCGTAATAATATGCACATCCAAACCCGAGAATTATGCAGCAAAACCACAGTTTCCATCTGTCTTTTTTTTCTTCTTCGACAATGCCCAGTATGTGTAATGACAAATAAACCGTTATCGCGACATACATATAGTTTGTTAATACCAGATGCCCAATAAGACCACGGGCAAAATGATACGGGGCAGCTGTAAATAATATGGAACATACAAAAGCGCTCTGCATGTTGATATGTATTTTTCGAAGAAGCAATGCCATACTTACGGCATTTAGTGCAAATGTAAGTATAAAATATGCATACTGCAGGCGTGCCGTACCGGTTATAAATATCGATAATATCCAAAACAGCAGCGACTGTATCAGATCCAAAGCAGTAGCATCGATTGTAGATGATAATTCAGGCGCTCCGATCCTTTCATTAAACCACATGCCGGCCAGCCCGTTCTCCTGTATGCCTTTGACCGCTGCCGCCATACTTGTCGCATCGCCGGATAAGCCGCCTGGATAAATGTCAAAATCAAAACGGTATCCCAGGGACACATATCCGATTGCAAGCGATGCAGCAGTCACCAGCAGATAAAAACATATGTTTTTGCAGTTTCCGGTCATTGTTTTCACTTTATAACCCCTCTCCAGTAATCCAGCATTTCCCGAATCGTCTGTTCCAGTCCGATTTGCGGCTCCCATCCGGTCGTCTGCTGTAATTTACGAATATCTGCTGCCATAACAGGTATATCTGACGGGCGCATTTTCAACGGATCCGGTTCTACCCGAATCTCACGATCTGTCTGATTCCGTATGATTTGCAAAATATCTCCAATACTGACGCAGCGGCCTGTCCCGACATTATAAGTCTCGCCTGCCTGCCCTTTTTCGATCAGCAATACATATGCCCGCACAACGTCTCTGACATCTGTAAAATCCCGCCGTGCGCAAAGGTTGCCTGTATGTATCACAGCGTCTTTTTTTCCAGCCTCGATTTGCGCCGCCTGTCTGCAAAAATCCGACACGACAAATACCGCCGACTGACCCGGACCGATCTGGTTAAATGCGCGTACCATCCGCACATCCATCTGAAACGCCTGCGCATAAATGCTGCCGATCATATTTTGACAGGCTTTTGTTACCGCATAAATGTTTGCCGGCGCAACCCGGTCTTCCTCTGTTACCGGTATATGCCTGGAAAACGTCTCTCCATATTCCTCTCCGGATCCGGTCAGCAGTATTTTGGATTTCAGCTGAAGATCCTTTACGGCATCCAGCACATGCAAACTTCCTTTCACGTTCACATCCATCGTCTCCCCGGAATTTTCCCAGGACCTTGCAACGGAGCTCTGTGCCGCCAGATGATAAATAACGTCCGGCCTGATCTTTTGCAGCAAATCGAAAACATCCTTTTTATTTGTTACATCCAGTTTGTACATGGGTATCTGCTGCTTCACCTGCCGGTCCGTGTTCCGGTATGTTCCACACACCTGATGTCCGGAATCGATCAGGTGTGTGGCAAGACAGGTTCCGACAAATCCGGAACCGCCGATGATCAGTGATCTCATTTACCTGTGTCCCGCCTTTACTTCTCTTTTCACAAGTTCCATATCGTTTTTAACCATACGTTCCACCAGCTGTTCGAAAGAAATCTGCCGTTTCCACCCCAGCTCTTTTTCCGCCTTTGCCGGATCTCCCCATAAAACCTCTACTTCGGCTGGGCGAAAATATGCCGGATTTACCCTGACCAGCGTCCGGTTATCCCTTCGGTTTTTTCCTGTTTCATGAATACCCTCGCCTTCCCAGACAAGCGGAATGCCTGCACAATCAAATGCAATCTCTGCAAACTCCCGCACAGTTCTTGTCTTATTGGATGCCACGACATAATCTTTCGGCTGTTCATTTTGCAAAAACAGCCACATCGCCTGTACGTAATCCTGCGCGTGTCCCCAGTCGCGTCTTGCATCCAGATTTCCAAGCTCCAGACAGTCCTGTAATCCGTGACTGATACGCGCCGCCGCGTCTGTAATCTTACGGGTGACAAATTCTTTCCCCCGGCGTTCACTTTCATGATTAAATAAAATTCCGCTGCAGGCGAACATCTCAAAACTTTCCCGATAGTTTTTTGTTATCCAGAAGCCAAATAATTTCGAAACTCCATAAGGACTTCTTGGATAAAACGGCGTTTGTTCTGTCTGCGGCATCTGCTGCACTTTTCCAAACATTTCGGATGTGGCCGCCTGATAAAAATGTGCGTCTGGTTTGACCAAACGAATCGCTTCGAGCAGATTCATAACCCCGACAGCATCTATGTCCGCAGTCGCAACCGGCTGCTCCCAGCTGATTCCGACAAAAGACTGCGCCGCAAGATTATATACCTCGTCCGGCTGCGATATTTTCACGGCATTGATCAAAGATACCAGATCTGTCATATCTGCATAAATAAATCGGATCTGGTCTTTGATATGCCAGACATTGCCATAGTCGACAACGCTTTTTCTTCGCATGGTTCCATATACTTTATAGCCTTTCTCCAGTAACAGTTCTGCCAGATAAGAACCATCCTGTCCAGTAATACCTGTGATAAGCGCTCGTTTCATTGTTCTGTTCCTCCCAATTACCTATATAACTTCTCGGAATCTTCAGCCCTTATTTTATAAGGCTTTCAGACACCATTTCAAAAAACACCTGACAAATCGCTCAAAATTTACGTCGAAGCCGATTGATTATATTTTATTTCAATAGACTGGAGGCGATTTCTTTGTTACCTACGAATCCTGGCGGTCATGCCGCCTATCAGGATACTTTCGTATCCGATTTCCTTATAAATAAAATGAATGTGGTCTTTTATATGCATGACATTGCCGTAATCCACAATACTTTTCCTTCTCATGGTTCCATAAACGTCATATCCTTTTTCAAGAAGCAGTTCCGCAAGATAAGAACCATCCTGTCCGGTAATTCCTGTAATTAGTGCATGTTTCATTTTTCTATCATCCTCCTCGTGCTTATCGATCTGTTTTGTACCGCAGCGCCTGCTTATCTTATACAGATTTTGTCTATGTAAACCGCAATCCCAAGACTTCGCCTGTCATCATTGATGCCCTGATCACATGGCACAAATAATCCCGATGTTCGCAGCAGCAGTTTCAGCACTTTCAGATCAGAATCTGATTTTATTCTATCCGGAAAAGGTACTTCTATCAGTCCTTCCTGCTCCACTGCATAGTTTAATTGTCCGGGATCATCTTCAAAAAATACGTCCACAGTCGCATGCTTCATACGTGAAAAATAGGGGATTACCACCGAATCCCTCCCTTTGCATTTCACACCGTTTAAAAGGATCTGGCATTCTGTTTGCGAAG
>CAJTMV010000072.1 GCA_910577225.1 uncultured Eubacterium sp.
CCGCACCCGGATAACAGCAGTGGAACCGGCATCAGACATGCCAGAAAAAGACTAAACATTTTCTTCTTCATTACTTCTTACTCCTTCCTTTCTCTTTGTTTGTATAGACATTATAACATTCCTTAATGCGTCTTGAAATATCATGTTTTTTCACTTTATATACCATAATGTTATTTTTTTGTTATATATATGAAATCAAACAACATTTTGGTATATTTCAAAAACAGACTGGCATTTTGGCATGTTTTCGTCTATACTATAGAACATACCGGCAATCATTCAGACCAGCTATATTTATAAAAATATGCAGATCCTGATAGAACATGCTAAAAAATTCAGGACTGCTGTCCCGGCTTTGTCTGATTGCTGCCGCTGCATACAGAACCACACTATAAGCAGAAGGGATGACACAACGCCATGCAGGAATTGCTATTCTCCGTGTTTCCAAGTGAAAATTTTGTAGATCTGAAATTATACCAGTTTGGCTGGGAACGTTGTATGCCTGCCCACGCATTTGGTCCGGCTGCACGTACCCATTTTTTGTTCCATTATGTCATATCCGGCACCGGAACACTGCTGGCCGATGATACGGCCGGCCATACGAATACTTATCAGATCAAAAGCGGACAGGGTTTTATGATTTTTCCAGGTCAGATCAATACTTACGTCGCCGACCAAAAGCTGCCCTGGGAATACGTCTGGCTGGAATTTGACGGACTGCGTGCAAAAGAAGCGCTTTCCATCGCCGGACTTACGCCGGATACGCCCATATACCATGCGAACTCGTATGAAATGCGGGATGTTATGATGCAGGAAATGGTCTATATCGCCCAGCATGGAGATATGTCGCCCCTGCATTTAATCGGCCATTTATATCTGTTTATGGACGCGCTGACACGCTCGATCTCATCGTTACGCCTGACGAAAGGCGGACGCTTGCGAGATTTTTATATTCATGAAGCAATCGCATTTATTGATCAGAACTTTCAGAATGATATTTCAGTGGAAGAAATTGCAGACAACTGCGGTCTGAACCGCAGTTATTTCAGTAAGATATTTAAAGAAGCAATCGGCAGGACGCCGCAGGCATTTTTATTAAATTACCGAATGACCAAAGCCGCCGAATTATTAAAGCTCACCCAGCTGTCGGTCAGTGATATTAGTAAAGCTGTCGGATACGATAATCCGCTGCATTTTTCAAGAGCATATAAAAATGTATATGGCGTATCTCCAAGAGAATGGCGCAATGAAAACCGGCAGACCGATGCCCGTACCTGACAGGCATCGGTCTGCAGCTTACAAAAGCGGCGCCAGCGCTTTCATCAGATAGCCGGTCATCTTCACTTTAAATCTTTCCTTACGGACAGTCTCCTTTGTAACCATACGGCATTTCAAAAGCGTCCTTTGAACATCCGCCTCAATATCCCGGATACAGTCCGTCTCATACATATATGCCGCGCATTCAAAATGATGATACAGGCTGCGGTAATCCAGATTGATCGTTCCTACCACCGCTTCCCTGTCGTCGCTGACAAATACTTTGGCATGTACAAACCCGGGCGTATATTCATAGATCTTTACACCTGCTTCCAACAGCGACGGATAATGCGTTTTTGCCAGTGCATAAGGCACTTCTTTATCCGGAATGCCAGGCAGTATCAATACGACGTCCACTCCTCTTTCCGCCGCAAACTTCAAAGCCGTCTCTGTCTCTCCGTCCAGAATCAGATACGGCGACATAATATGTACATATCTTAAAGAACGATTTAATATATCCATATATACCCGTTCGCCCAGCTTATCATTGTCCAGCGGACAATCTCCATAAGGAATGACCCAGCCTTTTGCATTCAGATCCGGCTGACACGGATAGGATAAAAACGTCTCGTATTCTTTCGTTTTTTCATCCATATCCCACATCTGTAAAAACAAAAGCGTAAAGCTCTTTACCGCCTCTCCTTTTAACATCACCGCCGTGTCCTTCCAGTGACCGAATCTTTGCTTCTGATTGATATATTCGTCCGCCAGATTCACGCCGCCGGTAAAAGCCGTCTGCCCGTCGATCACCAGTATTTTTCTATGATCCCTGTAATTATAATGTGTAGAAATAAACGGCGCTACCGGCGCAAACATTTTACACTGAATCCCGAGCGCACGCAGCCTCTTTGGATAATCGTGCGGCAGCAGGGAAAATTCGCACGTCCCGTCGTACATCACGCGTACATCCACTCCTTCGGCCGCTTTTTTGGCCAGTATCTCTAAAATGCTGCCCCACATCAGGCCTTCGTCTACGATAAAATATTCCATAAATATAAAATGCTTTGCCGCGGCAAGCTGCAGGAGCATTTCCTGAAATTTATCTTCTCCCTGCGGAAAATAGGTAACCGCCGTATGTTCATAGACCGGAAAGCAGCCGCTTCTTTGCATATAGCGCGCCAGAGACGCTGCCTGTTTATTTTTTTCCTCAAATCGTTCCATAACGTCCTTCTGCTGCAAAATACATGTCTTTGTCCCGGCAATCACATCGTTGACCCATTTTTTTAAAGCTCTGTGCCCGATATTACTCTGCGTATAGGCAAACAAAAGTACGCCAAATACCGGCAGCAGCATAATCACGATCAGCCAGGTAATTTTTGCGGTCGGATTGAGCCTGCTGTTTAACAGACAAATGACCATTACAAACGTAAACAATACTCTTCCGCCCATCATATGCGGCAGAAACTCGTCGACCCATTGAAAAAAATCAAATAAAATCCGAACCTGTATAAACAATAACAGCAGAATCAGACCAAAACGGCTGAAAATCGCATGTGAGATTCCTTTTTGTCCTTTTTTTATAAGCCGCAGTCCTTTGTTTTTATAGTCTCTTTTCATTTCGTATTCTCCTCCGTATCTGCCCACGATGAATGATGGATGCATGTATCGGCTGTTTTTATTATTATAACGTATGTATGCTTTCGTGACAACTTCTTTCGCGGCTGTCACCGGTAACGACTTCTTTACTTTTTCTGTCCATGCGTATATAATAGAAAGCAGTATCAGTCACCCTGACAGCAAAAGGAGCATTCACTATGAATATACATGAATCCGCTGAAAATTATCTGGAAACGATTCTGATTTTAAGTAAAACGCTGCCCGTTGTACGTTCGGTCGATATCGCAAACGAGCTTAGCTTTAAAAAATCAAGCGTAAGCGTCGCAATGAAAAATCTGCGCGAAAACGGCTATATTACGGTTACGGACGCCGGATTTATTTATCTGACAGAATCCGGCGCAGATATCGCGGCAAAAATCTATGAACGGCACGAGTTCTTTTCCGAATGGCTGAAAAGACTTGGCGTAGACGAAAAAACAGCGAACCAGGACGCCTGCAAAATGGAACACTATATGAGCGCCGACAGCTTTACCGCAATTAAAAACTACGTCCAAAAACATGGATAGGCATATTTGATTCTGTCTGCGCATAGATTAGAGCAAAGAAAACAATTGCAGGTAAACTATGTGCAGCATTGCAGGCTTTTATGATCCGTCTGCCTGCTTTCTGGCAAAGCAGGCGGAATTTGAACATATCTTACAACAAATGGGAAAGTGTCAGACGCATCGCGGACCGGACGACTCCGGTATATTTCTTTCGGATGCGTGCGGACTGTCTCATACAAGACTATCCATTATCGATCTGAAAAATGGCAGTCAGCCCATGACAAGATCACTCGGCGACCATCTGTATCATATCGTATACAACGGTGAGATTTACAACTTAAAAGCGCTCAGACAGGCGCTCTTTGCGCGTGATATCATACCGAAAACTTCTTCTGATACAGAAATCATTCTTTTGTCTTATTTAACCTTCGGCCCCGAATTTATCCGACAGCTCGACGGCATCTTTGCGTTTGCCATCTACGATGAACGTCATAAGATCCTGACGCTCTATCGTGACAGCTTTGGCGTCAAGCCGCTGTTTTATACGATTTTTAACGGCACGCTTCTGTTCTCCTCCGAGCTGAAAGGGCTGTTCTGCTTTCCGGGCGTTACGGCAAATCTTGATAAAAACGGACTGAATGAAATTTTCGGCCTCGGCCCTGCCCGTACACCCGGAAACGGTATTTTTAAAGATATTTATGAACTAAAACCCGGCACATGTATGACCTGCAGCAGCGCCGGCGTTACGACGCATACATATTTCCGGCTCACGAGCCGCCCACATGAAGATTCTTACGAAGATACGATTGAAAAAACGCGATTTCTCATTACAGACGCGATCAAACGCCAGATGATTTCCGATGTACCGATCTGCACATTTTTGTCCGGCGGCGTAGATTCCAGTCTTGTATCCGCCGTGTGCGCAAAAGAACTGGAAGCGCAGGGACAGACGCTTTCTACCTATTCGTTCGACTTTACCGATAATGATAAATATTTTCAGGCTAACAGTTTTCAGCCTTCTATGGACCGCCCGTATGTCGATAAAATGGCAGCGTTTTTACACTCTGATCACCATTATCTGGAATGCGGCAGTCAGATACAGGCCGACAAATTGTATGAATCCGTAGACGCCCACGACCTTCCGTGCATGGCGGATGTCGACTCTTCTCTGCTCTATTTCTGCGGCGAGGTGGCAAACCATCACAAAGTCGTACTGACCGGAGAATGCGCAGACGAAGTATTCGGCGGCTATCCCTGGTTCCATAAACCATCCTTTTTAAACTGTCATACCTTCCCATGGACGCCGGATCTGTCTCCACGCAAACAGCTGTTACACCCAGAACTGTTAAAGCAGCTGGACATGGATGCGTACGTTAAAAATGCCTATGAAACAGCCATTCGCGAAATATCCATACTTCCAGGAGAAAACAGCACCGAAGTCAGCCGCCGTCAGATTGGATATCTGAATATCCGCTTTTTCATGCAGACACTGTTAAACCGCATGGACCGCACAAGTATGCATTCCGGTCTGGAAGCGCGCGTACCGTTCGCAGATCGTACGCTTGTTGATTATGTATTTAACATTCCATGGGAAATGAAAGCAAAAGACGGCATCGTAAAAAACGTGCTCCGTCAGGCGGCATGCTCGCTCCTGCCAGAAGAAATCCTGTTCCGTAAAAAAAGTCCTTACCCGAAAACCTACCACCCGCACTACGAAAAGCTGCTGGCCGACCGTCTGAAAGCCGTTCTCGAACAGCCGGACTGCCCGCTGCGGGAACTGACAGATGTGACAGCGATCCTGTTATTTCTGGATAAAACAAAAGACTATGGAGCGCCATGGTACGGGCAGCTGATGGCCGGCCCGCAAATGATTGCGTATCTGCTGCAGGTAGAATACTGGATGAGGAAATATAAAGTACATATAATAATATAAGGATATTCTATGCGCTATTATGGGGGCGTTTATTATGGGGCTGCGCGGATGTGTCTGTGGCTGCGTGGACGTGTTCGTGGCTGCGCGGACGTGTCCGTGACCGCTGGCAGGAGCCTGGAACCGGCGGCAGGGGACTGAGCGGACCAGGGCAACGCTGCGGTGAACTAA
>CAJTMV010000073.1 GCA_910577225.1 uncultured Eubacterium sp.
TTTGCTCATTACTTGCTTATCGAAATTACATGTTGTAATTGTGGGTCAAGTTAAGATTATCCTGGGGGGTGCATTCCCCACATATTCCAGTATTGCATGGGGGTCTGCTCCAATCTTTTCAAAGATATCCAAAGCCATTTTATCCAGAACGGTACATTTTACATATGGCATGTCACACGCATCGATCCCCTGCTGGTTGCGTTTCCGGCAGCGGTAGTGGCTGCGTATGCCGGATTTGAGTTTTTTTACGGGCAACGGCCATCAGGCATCCGCATTTACAGCGTACGACACCTTTTAGCAGGGGGACGTCATATTTCATGGTTTTGTTGAATGTGTTCTGCTGGAAACGTTCCTGTGCAGCAAGCCACCGTTCTGCAGGGATGAATGGCTTGTGGTGCCCGATGCAGACGATCCATTTCTCCGGTGGCTGGCGCATGATGTGTTTGTTTTTCTGCTCCGTCCGGCCATATACCATTACACCGTGCGTTCCGTCCCATTTTTCGCGCGGAGAGTTTGAGTCAATCTGGCATCCCTTTTTCAAAAAATAATCATAAACTTCTTCCAGATGCTTTTGCGCAGTATGGCATGGTTAAGAGCTGGTAGATCTGCGAAGCAGAAAAGAAACAGCCCTTGTCTGTCCGCGGATGCCCTGCTTCCGAAATTCAGTCTGCATATGGTCTATCGTATGGTTTTTATCCAGAAAAACGTCAAAGATCCAGGTACAACGTTCTGCTGCCGCAGGATCTATGGCAAGTGTGACGTGCTTTTTCCCGCCAATCTCAATACGTTCCAGAGAATATCCCTGCAGGGCCCTTCCCACCAGTCCAGAAACCTTTCTTGGCAAGGCCGCTCAGATTGTCCGTTATACGCGCGGCAATGGTTTCCCGTTTCATTTGTGCAAAAGTAGCGGTGATGAACATCATGGCTTTTCCGATGGAGTGTTTGTATTGATACTTTCTTTCAGGGAGATGAACATGACTCCTTTTTCTTCCAGTTTGGAGTAGATGTTGGCAAAGTCTTTTACATCACGGGAGAGCCTGTCCAGCTGATAGACGATAAGAGCATCGATAAGTCCGCATTCCACATCTGCAAGGAGGCGTTTTAAACCGGGGCGGTTAGTGTCCGCGCCGGACAGTCCTTCGTCAGATGCGGTATGCTTATATTGGTTTTACATGATGTCCCGCATACGGGGCAGCGTTTCCGCAAGGGCGCTTTATGTATGCCCGGTGCTGGTAACACCGGGCATATTGTTGTTGGGTCCGGTGTTATGGACCCGGTCTGTTTATCGTTATTTAAAGTCTGTCATTTGTCATATTTTTTGTCTTGCAGCCTGCAATGCCATAAGCTGTTCTTTCGATATACCAGTGAACATCAGGATCTCAGCCGGATCGTATCCAGCTTCAAGCATTTTTTCGGCGACTGCTATAGTTTTACGCTGTTCACCACGTTGTTCGCCACGTTGTTCACCACGCTGTTCAGCCTCGAAGATAGACTGGTTATAGTCCAGGATGGCTTTTTGGCGGGCTTCGTATTCGAGACGCTTTTGTTCGTCCTGGCTGATGACCTGCAGGTGGTCATAGGCGCTTTGGATGTAAGGGTCTTTTTCAGCGATCATATCAAATTCCTCCTTTTTTTCAGCGTTGATAAATTTAGCCCACAATTCAATCCTTCCAGTATCGTCCCGCAGGCTGTCTGGGAGCTTGGGGAGTTCGATGACATGAAATTCCATTTTGTCGCTGTATGGGAAATGGCGGGTGTCCTCCAGGATGTGGAAACGGGAGTAAAATTCCGGCTCGTTTTCGAAAAGTATAAAATCCAGGATACTGATACTGACACATTTTTTTAATACGTCATATTTCTGGCCTTTCCCGATCTGGTCCGTATACATTTTGGAAATATAAAACAATGCGCGGTCGCTCCAGATCTTTAATTCTGACAACTGGATCTCGGTATCGATCTGCGTGTCGTCGTTCATGAGGATACGAACATCAAGGATGCCGAGCTTGTCGTTTTCGTGGAGCTTGCGCAGATTGGAGTTTAGAATGCGGGTTTCCTTGATATCGGTTGGGTCGATCTGGAGAATAGAAGCTAAAAACCCGGTGCGGGCTTTTACATCTTCCATGATCTCCTTAAACGCAAAATCAATTTTGGGCTTCATAATAAAATTATCCAGGTTATCCATAATCGCTCCTTTACGTTTGATTTGTAAAATTAGGATACTTTGTTTTTGGTTACACGGTGGCTGGTATGAGATTTAGTATTTCTTCTTGTACTTTTTTAGAGTTATCTAAATTCAATAGAATAGATTTTTTTATAAGGATTTTCTGAATCAGACAACTGATTTATGCCAACAACTAAAATTTCTATACCATCTGCCAACTCAACTTTGTCATTATTGCGTCCGACAGGATAATAATTACTTACCTGATGATATTTTGCTATATAATATTCAATTATTGCAACTTCAGTTAAATTGCTATAAGTCCAATATGATTTGATAATAAAATTTGATACGTTGATAACAACTGTCTCTCCATTATCCGTTCTTTTGGCAGTTAATGTTCCATGATATGTTCCCCATCCTTGATGTTTCAGATTTTGAGATATAATGGTCACTTCTGTTTTATGCTCAAGCGCATCTGAAACCATCCAAGGTGTTTTCATAAATACATCTGTATTCTCTAAAGATTGTTCCTGCGACGTGCTAAGAACAGCATATCCAGTAATACCTACATAGTTTGGTTCGGAACGTCCAGAATCACTTTCACCTCGACCTGTTATATCTAAAGGGTTTACTTCTTTTTCTAAAGTTTCTGGATTTATCCCGCTGGCGACCAATGAATCGGTATAAGCTGTTTGAAAAATATTTAGCTGTTCTTTACAGCAATTATTCAATTTATTTGCCCATTCTTGACAATTTGTCAATGAATCTCCGTTTTTACGCATCAATTCATTCATTTTGTCAACGCCTTCCGCGTTGATTACCAATACTTCGCTCCACTTAGATTCTACTAATTCTAACATGGCGTTGGAAGATCCCGCTATTTTTTCATATTCAGTATTGTATTCTTCTGTAATGCTCAGTGTTTTGGTTTTTAACTTTTGCTCATATTCGTCTAATATATCTTGGTATGTCACGGCATATTCTGTTTTATAAGTTAAAGTATCTGAATGAGTAACATTTTGTGAACTTGTATTAGCCGTTCCACATCTGCTTGATGAGATTGCAAATATAAATAATAAATAAATTATGAATTTTATTTTTAGGACACTACCTCATTCCTGTCTACGCCTTCTATAATATTCAAAGCAATAGAATCCTTTTTCGGAACAATTCCCAAGCTCTTTTCATATGCTGTCTCTGCAGCGGCTATCCGATCTTCTTCATGCATTTTATCCAACATAAGGCTTCGTCGGTATTGTTCTACTTTTTCATCAATTGACATTTCTCTTGGTTTTTGATTTGCTGGGGAAGTATCCATTCCAGATGAGTGTATGGCTTCTGCAACCTGTAAAATAAAGTCAAGAGCAGCAGCTCTTTTTTCAGTTTTCAGGTTAACAAATTTCTCAATCAACACATAATCACCATCGGAAAGCCCGTACTCTGCTTTAAGCATATCTAAAGCTGCACTTGGAGAAGCCATAAACATTTCGCCATTCCCAGTGCGCAACCATTCCTCATTAACATTAAACTCGCGGCAGATTGATTTAATGACTGCATCTATAGGTGTGTTCCGCCCTGTTTCATAATTTGCATATGAATTTCGTTTTACACCAATTATGTCAGCAAATTGTTGTTGTGTCATATCAAGTTCTTTTCTTATTTTTTTTATCCGTTCTTTCATTAGCTTTCCTCCTTTTTAATTTGATAATATCAAATGAGTGTGCTAATGTCAACAAAAAGTGCTTTGATCAACAATAAACACTTGATAAATGCTTTTTAGCACATATAATAGCTTTATAAGCAACAAAAAATTTATAAGAAGAAAGGAGAAAACAATATGTTTACACAGCAGAAAGAACTTACGCAGGAGCAGATTGCAGATGCCAGAAAGCTCTGCCAGATCAAACATGGCATCCATCCAGAGCAGTGGCCGTTATTAAGAATGATCTTTACAGCGTACATGGACGGCATAGGGACAGGGCTGCAGCTTTCCGGCACAGACAGGTGTGAAAGTGTGAATCCATAACCTGAATTTTGGGCGCACTTCCCCCTTGGTGGAAAAAGTCTTTTTTTAAAACTTATCCGGCTTGTGCAGCACATTGCTGCTGTATAAGTTTTAAGGTTTCCGGGTCAGCTCCCTGCTCTCTCAGGAACTGGAGGGTATTGTCAAGTGTAAGAATAACAGGTTTCTGCTTTGGCGGATTGACGGCGGCTTCATAGTCATCCGGATGAAAGTCCTCGTTATCTGACAGCATATGGTAAATGCAGGTAAGCATCATCCTCGCAATAGCAATGATCGCTTTCTTCTTGCCGCGCCGCTTGCAGAGACGCTGATATTTGATTGCAAAATAAGGTTCTTTCTTACTTCTTACAGCGGCAAGGGCGCACTGGATGAGCAGTGGCTTGAGATATTGTCCCGCTTTGGAGCACCTGGTAGATTTTTTCTTATTGGCACTCTCGTTATTCGCAGGGGTAAGTCCAGCCCAGGAACACAGATGTCTGTCAGATTCAAAGACGGACATATCGGTGCCGATCTCTGAAAGGATGAACAGTGCGGATAGTTCTGTAATCCCGGTAACTGTTGCGATCCGCTTGATCCGGATGTCATACTGG
>CAJTMV010000074.1 GCA_910577225.1 uncultured Eubacterium sp.
CGATTAGTTCACCGCAGCGCTGCCCTTGTCCGCTCAGTCCCCTGCCGCCGGTTCCCGGTTCCTGCCAGCGGCCACGGACACGTCCGCGCAGCCACCTCAACGGCTCCACATTATATAATTCACTGCCAGCACATTACCCAAACCTGCTTTTAGAGTACCGCACGATTGTAAAGTAAATGATATTACCCATAAATAGCAACAGCTTGTACATACAGTAATAAAAAAGCCGTAATTATACGATTGACATCAGTCAAATGGGATGATATGTTATATACAGAGAATATGGCCATGGTCTGTTGGAAGATATGGCAGAAGCGTGGATGAATAAAGGGAGGAATCAGACTTGAAAGAATTGCAGGAGACATTGGAAACACCGTCGGCTTTGGAAACTCTTGGTATCAAAAAGCTGTCGGATACAGAGCTGGAGTTTATGAATGTGATCTGGGCGCATCCGGAAGGGATTACCAGTGAGCAAATATATTCTCAATTCAGCCAGGCGTTGGGAACGAAATCTACGATCCTGCACAGAATTTCCAGGAAGGGACTGGTAAACATGGTGCGGAGCGGCAGACATCATATTTATATACCGAGAATTACGAAACAGGAGTATATTCAGTTGTTTTTCCTGGAAAAGCTCAGGAAGGAGTTTCGTATTACGACGTTTGAGGGGATGATTGCGGCATTTTGCGGCAGGACAAAATTAAAAAAGGAGGAACGGGAACGGGTACAGCAGCTGCTGGAGGAGTTAAGAGATGAATGTTAATTTTCAGTATGCAGTCAGTTATTTACTTGCAATTCTGCTGATTTCTTCAACGGCAGGAAGTCTGTTATATCTTTGTATCAGACTGTTTCGGCGTATTGTCTGCAAACGCTGGGATATCGTATACTACTACAGCCTGCTGCGGGCGGCTGTATTCTTTAGTATGATACCGGCAGTATTGCTGACGGTGATAGCGATTTTCAGCAGAAATCATATGGAATGGGGTGTGTTAAGTCCCGAATATGGGGTTCAGGTTGTTACTTATCAGGATTATTTTGGTATTATGATGATTGACAATCTGAAACTGAATGCAGTCAGAGTCGGAATGATTTATATCTGGCTGGCTGGATTCTTGTTTTTTTTGTTAAAATTGTTAAAGGGAAAGTATTGGCTGAAAAAAATCCGAACAGATGCCAGAGAATGGGAGGAAGAATGGGTAAATAAAATTCGGGAACAGGTGATGAAGGAGGCCGGAACGGATAAAAAGATCCGGGTTTGGCAAAGTGGCAGGATTACAATGCCGTTTTCAGCAGGAATTGTACATCCGGAGATTTATTTTCCCGAAACAGAAATTGCAGAGCAGCATTTGTATTATATCTTAAAGCATGAATATATACATTGCATGAGAAAGGATCTGATCCTGCATCTGTTTATGACACTGGTAAAGGCAATTCACTGGTATCATCCGGTGATCTGGTTTTTGGAACGAGAGTTTTGTAATTACAGCGAGCTGTCCTGTGATGAGGAAGCTCTTTCAATGGCGAATAAAGATGAGCGTTATGAATACGCGCAGCTGATTCTGGCGAAGACAGAGACTGTGAAAACAAAGAGACAATATGCTTATATGGCAGGGTTTATCAGCAGAGATGAAAAAGATATGAAAGAGAGGATCACATATATAATGAGAGGGAGCAAAAGTAAAAAAATAACAAAAGCTGCATTTTTATCCGCGGTTCTGTTGTTTACAGGATTATGCCCGGGAGTTACTTATGCGGCATCGCAGGGGTTTTCCGTTGTAAATGGTTATATTTCCCAGGTTGCTGAGGAAGCGATTACGACCTATCAGGAGATGGAGGAGTTTACAGCATATAACGGGCATGAGGTTTTAACAGAGGAAGAAATTCTGGAATTGGAAGAAGTTCCTTTACTGACTGGGGAAAGAGCTGCGATCGATGTGACAATTGCAGGGAATGGAAGAAGCAATCTGCGGAGAGCTGCATTAAAGAAAGGGGATAAAGTAAGGGTCGCATTGGCGGCTGACAGGCTTAGCGACGCTTTTTGCATATGTTTGTTAGATATAAACAGCGGAGTTACCAGTACGGTGTATTCCAGGGATGGAGCGGTTTCTTATGTGTATGAAGCGGATCAGACTTCTGATTATGTGTTGTATGTACAGGGGAAAAATGGGGTAAACGGGAGCAGGATTCATATTTCTGGTTCCATTATAAATGGGTAAAACAGATATAAAATATATAGACAGAGTAAAAATATTCGAGATGTATGATATTGTCTGCAGATTTAGACAATTTTCTTCAAAGAAGCAAATTAGCTGAAGGCAGGATGGAACACATAAAGAAGCATGGCGGAGACAGGAATCTGACAGATGGGTTCCTGTCTTTATTTTACGATTTTATAAATCTGAAAGAGAGACTTGGATAAAGTTGCAATTACAAAAAAGAAAAAATATAATTAGACGATTGACAATCATCGATATAGATGCTAAAATACAATTACAGAATATAATTATACTTTTGCAATGAAAGATAAATTCGCTGAATACGAAGCGAATTGGTAAACAAATAAAGAAAGTCCTGTTTGAAAAGAAAATACACCCTGTTTAAAGTGCGTTTTTTGTGGTCTGTGCAGTTTTAACTGCACAGACCATAAAAATATAATAACAATGTGATGGAAGTGGAAATATTTTAACGGAGGGTTTTGATATGAAAGAAAAATTGTTTTCAGCAGTGATAGCGGCAGCTTTATCAGCTGCGTTGTTTCTAACAGGATGCGGAGAAAAGAAAACTGAGAGTATGGCGCCCCTGCCTGAGGAAATACAAATGAGCGATTCCTGTCAATGGCTTACAGCGCAGAGGGCAGAATCCGTATTTCAGGAAATAAAAGAGTTGAGAGAAACGCTTGCCGAAGGAATTGGTACGGTGGAACATCCGACGATTGTATTTTCCAAAGAATCAAAAAAAGAAGATACGATAACGGTAGAGGCTGTTTTTGAAGCGGATTATACAATTACACGCAGGCCAGCCGATAATCCGATTATACAGGGTATGTATGAAGCAAAGAAAAATTTAAAAACGGAAAAGGAAAAAGATTTTGCAGAAGAATGCATCCAGGGATATTTGACTGAAATGAACGCGACTTATCAGGTGACGGAGCGATATCCAACAACTGTGATTGTAAAATTTAATACGAAAGACAAACCGGAAGATTATGAACTGTTTTATGATCTTGTGTCAGAAGGCAAATCGAATCTGGTGCCATTCAGGCAATACGCAATGGAAAACTGGAAAGAAAATGTACAGGAGCGCAGGCAGATGGGGAAAGAAGTTTTGAATGAAAACGTGAAAATTGATATGGAAAATCTGAAAAAAGATATTATGGGTATTATAGAGTAATGTATGATAAATACGAAATTCTATTGTTCCTATGATATACAATGTTTAAAGAAGGCATAAAGCGATTCTGTAGATGTATTTCGAAAGGATGAAAAAAGTTAATTAGAATCTGGTAACAAAACAGCTGATTTCTAGAAGATAATGAAAACGGCGATTAGATATTAGAAAGCGAAAACATATGAGGTTGCTTTATATTTTCTTAATTACGTAAACAAGGAAGCATTCTGGTGATATGTCAAGAACTTTTTGAAAAAGATTTTGATATGTTTTTC
>CAJTMV010000075.1 GCA_910577225.1 uncultured Eubacterium sp.
GCAGTTTTTATCACATCTTTTTGAAAACTGTCTCCCCGTTTCTATATGACTTATGCCGGACATACCTGAAAGAATTTAAATGGCTGACATCCGCCAAAGGAGATGCAAAGCTCGGCATACTTTTGGAACAGCTGCATGTCCGGCATCCAGACACGGAACGCATTTTGCGCGGATATCTGACTTACTATCTGCTGGAAAATTTTCTGACCGTTTACGAAGACTACAGCTTTCTTCACAACATTGCCACAGGAATCATGCACACCCATCTGCTGGAACTGTTTTTTGCTCTTTACTGTGAGAAAAATCGCCGCCTGACAGACAACGATATTATCCGGATTATTACTGTTTATAACCGCAGAGGGAGACATAATGACGAGATTGAAAAAGAAATGTATGAAAAGCTGAAGCGTTTTTTAGGTGCGCCGGCAGGAAAACAGTGCCCATAAAGCAGAATGTCGGTAACAGGTCGGCTTGTCTGAACTGTTACGAATGTCGGCAGGCCCGGACCTGACCGCCGACCTGCCACATAGACATTCGCTATGAAATAATCCGCGAAATATGAAGCATCAGATACAAAACTTCTTCCTGCGGAATATCCACCTGCAATGATTTTTTAATATAATCTCTGATTCTGTCTGCGCAGACATAACTTTCCGGCGAATTGTCTTTCATCTGTTTGAAAACAGCCACATCGTTGCCGGACAGCATTTTGCGATCCATGACCCGCTGCAGAAAAAACTGCATATGCGTAACAAAGCGGGTATAGTGCACGGAATCCGTCCGAATACTATGCTGAAAAGAAAACTGAACGATACGAAAGATATCTTTCAGCATACGCACCGCCAGCAGCGTCTGCTCCATATTGGGATTTTCCGTCTGTGCATTTACAAGATGAAAAGCAATATTGCCGGCTTCCTCCTCAGGCAGCGTAACATGCAGACGTTCGTTGATATGCGCGATCATGACTTCGCCCAAAGCAAATTCTTTCGGATAAAACTGCCACACTTCCCATAACTATATATTCATTTCCATCCGCATCCGCTGCTAATATATAATTATTATTTAATATTTCCACCACTCTCATCGTACAATCTCCCTTTTGTTTTGTACCGTTACAGGTCTGCGCCATTCTTTGCGATTACATCCTTATACCAGAAAAAACTGTCTTTTTTTATCCGTTCCAGCTTTTTCAGATCAAATTCATCGCGGTCAACATATATAAACCCGTAGCGTTTCTGATAGCCCTGATGCGTACTGACCAAATCCAGCGCTGCCCACGGGCAGTACCCCATAAACGCGAACTTAATGAAAACTATACAAAAGGTGAATATTTTAGAAGATTTATAAAATAAAAAATTCACGACAAACGCTCTTTCGTGTAAAATGATTTCGCTAAATAATTTACCAAAAGAGGAATGTCATGAATTTACAAAACGATTTTAACAAATTAGACAGCAGGATACAAGAAGTTTTTCAAAACTGGGACAATAAAATCCTTCCGCACCTGCCGCAGCAAATGGATGAAATGGCGAAACGCACTGGCGCCCTGCACAGAAAACGTGGCGTATGTTCTTCCATTAACCTGCTAAGGATGCTGTTTCTCTACGCCTGCTCAAACTTTTCCTTCCGTATCCTTGCTGCCGCCGCCTGTGCCCCTGGAATCTGCGATATTTCTGCTTTTGATGGTGTGAAAAATGTGCTCCTGACAGACGCTTCTGTCATCCGCCAGAACGGGAAACAACAGCATCAGCAGCGTATTCACCTATGTTATTCACTGAATGAAAACAGGATGAAACAGGTGAAGGTTTCGGATCAGCATTCAGCGGAATCCCTGGCTCATTTTTCAATGAAAAAAGGGGACCTTATCCTGGCGGATGCCGGGTATGGGACAGCGCAAAATTTTATTTACGCACAGGAGCAGGGCGCGGATGTAATCCTGCGCATCACGCCAAAAAACTTCTGCCTGTATGATGCACAAGGGGAAAAATTTCTCTGACAGCCCTTATGAAAGAAGCGGAAGAAAAGCATATGGAGTGGATCGATGTTTTCGGTTTTTGTAAATATAAGGGAAAAACAGGCTTTGTACGGGTAATTGCTCACAGGCTCCCGGACGGACAGGCAGCAAAAGCAGGGAAACGTAAAACCCGCAAAGATTCTAAAAACCAGCGCCAGATCCAGGCAGAAACGCTGCTCAGCGCTGGATGGATTACGGTTGTTACATCCCCTGGTGCAGAATACAGCGGCGAAGAAATCCTGCACCTGTACAGGAGCCGCTGGCAGGCAGAGCTTTTGTTTAAACGTTTCAGGCAGAATTTCCTGATCCATACCATAAAAGCAGGAAGCAGCGCTTATGCTGAAACAGAAACCCTGCTATGGCTTATTATATAGACGATAGCGGAACGCCAGTCCTTCCAGGCAGAATGCTGCCTTACAGAAAAACGGGAGTGCCCTTATTCGGTATACGAAAAATGTAAAATTTCTTTTATACAGGTAACGGATATACTGCGCTTATCGTGGAGTCTTTTTGTAGACCTGACAGATAAAAAATATACCCGCTATTTATCAAAAAAGCAACGGTGGCGGATAAACCAAAATGATGAGTTTCATTCAGTAGTTTTACCAGGACTGCTTAGTTAGGTTCGCGCTTATGGTGCAGTCCCCGGCATCATCCAGGTACTCCATACCTGGGATCAGGAGATGCTTTACCATGTACATATGCATTGCATAATCTCTGGCGGCGGGCTCACCCAGGACCATAAAATACGGAAAACCAAGAAAATCTTCTTCCTCCCCGTAAAAGTCCTCAGGAATAAATTCAAGGGAAAATTCCTTGCAGCACTTGATGCCCTTTATCAAAGCGCCAGCCTGGAGTTTTCCGCTTCCTGCGAAGAACTGCGCAGTTCCTATGAATGGGCCGCATTCCGCAATTCCCTTTACGAAAAGGATGTGCTCCCTCCCGGTTTTCAGAAGATCCGCTATTATGGCTTTTTAAATAACCGGTATAAAAGCAGGAACCTGAAACTGATCTTCAAAATCCAAGGAGGACAGCGGTTTAAAGAAAGGTATGCCGG
>CAJTMV010000076.1 GCA_910577225.1 uncultured Eubacterium sp.
TTGTATCACCATTTATTCTTGGAGAACCATTCAATATCAAAGTTTTCATAACAACCCCCTTTCGGATCTTGTAAATAATCAGTTACAAATCTATTCTATCATATTTGGGGGTGTTCATCATCAAAAAGTTATTATACTTAACAAAGACCAAAGGACTATCTCGCCCCTCGGTCTTTTCCCTTAAGCATCCCTTGTTGTTGGTAATCTGCGGTTTTCTTTGGCGGATTCCTCAACCGCTCAGGCACACTTTCCTTATCTTTTTTTGGGTTATCATCCCCATAAGTTTTTTCCCATTTAGTCACTTGTTCCTTACATGCGATATAGGAGTTGTAGGATTTGCGGTAAATCTGATAAAATTCCTGCACATTTTGATAACCGTATCTTTTGATGATACCTGACAAACCGATTTTCAAAAGGTCTATTTCCTCGTTCTTGCGGTCAATCCTGCTTTGCAGTTCCCCTTTTTTCGTCAGTTTCGCAAATCCTTTCAGGCTGTCACGTTCCAGTTCCAACTCATTGCGTTCCCTCTCTTCGTCAAAGATAATCCTGTTTTGGCAGTTTAGTTCCTTATAAATCTTTAGCGGCTTTGGATATGCGGCGGCTTCAGCAGACATAACAGACTTGGGTGGTATCTGTGGTGTTTTCTGCTCTGTTGTAGTAAAAAAGTACAATCATCATGCCAGCCATGGCAGCATCCCGGAGGATTAGAAAAATATTCTGAGGCGTGATTTTGGGACGGAAACCATTAACCAGAAATGGTGTACGGATATCACTTACATCCATGTACAGAAAGAAGGATGGACCTGTCCGGCTTCTGTCATGGATCTGTGCAGCCGAAAGATTATCGGGTATGCCTGTGGCACATCTATGACGGCGGAACTGGCGGTTAAAGCGGCTGAGAACGCGTGCCCAAATGTCAGGGATACCGAGGGGATCATCCTTCACAGGGATCCTGGAAGTCAGTATACGAGCCAGGCATTTAAAGATTGCACGGGCAGTAAAGAAATCCTGCGTTCATTTAGCCGTAAGGGGAATCCATACGATAATGCCTGCATTGAATCTTTCCATTCCATACTGAAAAAGGAAGAAATATATCATCATACTTAGCAGGATTTAAAGGAATCCCGCCGAGCAATCTATAAATACATAGAAGGCTGGTATAACCGTAAACGGATCCATAGTTCTATTGGTTATCTGACACCACAACAAAAGGAGGATGCGGAACTCAAAAAAGCAGAAAAATCTTTCAACATTTTTTGTCTAAAGTATTGACATAGATCCACTTTAAACCACCCACTAAACAGTGTACGTAACTGCCGGAAATGGCCCTGGTTCAGGCGCCATGGGTCTGACAGGACATCCAACACACTACCATCTGCAAAAGAGAATCCTGTAAGGAGAATTTATCTGAAAGGACAAAAAAATGATATTTTTTACACAGTTGAAATTTGATATTTACGCAGACGCCCGTCTATAATCCACTGCACCTGACTATATCAGGATGAATCATCCAACGTGATTTGCTTAAAACCAGCCACCAAACAGTGTGCGTGACTGCCGGAAGGGGCCCTGGAACGGGCGGTATGGGACTGAAAGGACGTCTGAGGGGCGCTTTTAGCGGAGGTGAAATCCAGCGCTTAGGGTCTGCCCCCCTTGGGCACGCAGACTTAGACATGAGGCCCACACGCCGAATGTCTTAGTCGCAGTTAGCGAT
>CAJTMV010000077.1 GCA_910577225.1 uncultured Eubacterium sp.
TTCTCATTATCCTTCAATAGCAATTTCTAAAGATGATTTACAATAAAAGCAATTCCAGTTTATAGATTTGAACAAATCGGAGTTGACGGAGGAAACGATAATGAAGTTTGACGAAGAATTGGAGCAGTTTGTATTTGAGTACCATGGACTGATTTTTGCTTGGGATGAAGATCCTGGGGAAGATTACATGGAACAGGTAAAAGCAATATCCGAAAAATATAATGCACAATTAGATTCTATAATAGAATTTATGATGCCCGATATCACAGCGACTTTTGGAGATTTCAGCACGGACAAAATTAAAGAGAAGTTGGGAAAGCCTGTTATTAACTATGATAATGGGCAGGTCAATTATTTAGAACAGTCATTTGATGATATACATATATTTACTTTTGAATTTATGGATGACGAATTTCAAGATTTAAAGTATTTTTCAATGGATGGTTAATTTGTAACTTCCAGTTTATTAAAAACCCCAAAAAGGCAGCCGCCCCGTCAAAGCGTCTGCCTTTTCCTGTCCCCGTCCTCTTACTTGCTCCTGAAAACCTCTGCCATTATTTTTGCCCCCAGCTTTATCATGTGTTATATAAAAGTCAAGAGGAATCGTTTATAATGGTTGCAGGAATGTAATACGGAGGTGTAACATGGCAGACAAGTTTGTGGTGCGTCAGAAGAAGCCCGACAAGAAGGAAGATAAGTCGGTGGTCATGACGCTGCGGATAGGCCGGGAATTGCAGGAAGAATTTGACGCTCTGGCAGCGAAAAGCGACCGCTCCCGGAATGAATTGATGTGCATGGCTCTGCGCTATGCCTTAGACCATTTAGAGTTTATCCCAGAAGCCGGAGAGTA
>CAJTMV010000078.1 GCA_910577225.1 uncultured Eubacterium sp.
TTCGGTCCCATGCTGTCCGCTCCAGAACCCTGTCCGGCTGTCATGCACACTGTTTTGTGGCTAGTTTTAAGCGAATAACATTACATTTTTTCATGCTGACTGATATACGCAGATTCCATTGATTACAGACGGATGCCTGTATCTGAGTAAGTATTAAATTTCATCGCTGAGAAAAACATCACATCATGTCCTTTCAGTGTATTTCTGCTGGCAGAGTTTCCATACGCAGACAGCAGCATCTGGAAAAACCACCACATTGTCTAATTCGTTGAAAGATTATCTAAAGCTGGACTGTAGATAATCTTTCAACGAATTAGACAATGTGGTGGTTTTTACATGGCTGCGCGGACGTGTGCATGACAACTGGTTTTAAACGAATAACATTACTTTTTTCATGCTGGCTGATATACGCAGATGCAATGTATTACAGACTGGCGACCACGTTTGTGTAAATATTAAATTTAACTTTTAAGAAAAATGTCATTTTCCGGTTCTTTCAGTGTATTGCTGTCGGCAGAGTTACCATCCGCAGACAGCAGCATCTGGATAAATCAGGCTTTGCGAATTTTACAATAACTGAAATGGATTCATCTAAAGCTGGACTGTAAATAATTTTTCAACGCATTAGATAATGTGGTGATTTTTACATGGCTGCGCGGACATGTGCATGACAGCC
>CAJTMV010000079.1 GCA_910577225.1 uncultured Eubacterium sp.
GCCCTCTCCGTCTGTTCTAACACTTTTGACCGTTCCACTATCGACTGCACCTGTTCCCTGCCTAAATGACGCTCCAAACTCTCCAAATCAGACGCTTTTTCCTGCAATCGGTCTATGGTGTCGCTCTGTTCCATAACTTTATCTGTAAGGCGGCTAATCTGCACTTGTTGTCCGTCTACTTTGGCGGTCAGCTTCTTGCCTTGCTCCGTAAGCTGTACGCATTTGATAGTCAGATTTTTTACCACCTCTTTCAATCTCTCCACAAGCGGAAATGCCTTTTTATCCCGATAATTCTTTGCGCTCATCAATGCCCCCGGCTCTGCCAACTGCCATTTCACATCTTCATCATAAGCGTGTATATTGCGCTCCATAACCTCTTTTGACTGCACCATTTTGTTGATTTCCTGCTGTAACTTTTTCTGCTGTTTCTCCAACTTTTGATTTTCGGATAACAGCTTTTCTTTATCTCCTGCCAGTAGTTCCGTCTGCTCTTTGAGCAGATAATTGGTAGCGGAAAGTTCTGATACTTCCTGCCGGATTGCTTCGCCCTCTTTCCGTATCTGTTCCGTTTCCTGTCCTGCCGTTATCTGCTGATGAAGAAT
>CAJTMV010000080.1 GCA_910577225.1 uncultured Eubacterium sp.
CTTCTTGAATCCACTCTGTAAAAAACAACTTGGCTTATTCGTTATTCTTAAAAAAATCATATATACTATTTAATCCCATAAGTGTGTTTTTGTCATTTATTGCAGGTCTTGTATTAGTGTTATGGCTATATACAACTTCATGAATGTTACTGCAGTTCATATGATGTAAAAGCGTACATGCCGTACTGTATGCTTTGTCTATATGACCGTCACCACCCCCAACTAATATAACTGCTCCTTTCTTAGATTTTGCAATAGGTTCTTCATTCCTGAAAAATCTAGCGCAAAAATATGTTTGAAGTCTGCTCCCAACATCTAATAATTTTCCAGTCAACTCCGAAAAATAGAGCGGTGAAGCAATTAAAATGTTATCGCATTCCTGTATGTATTTATATATTTCCTGCATTTCATCATTTATTGAGCAGCCATTATTTTTCCAGCAGTTCCGACAATCAAGGCAAGCCGAAATATTACATCTATATGCATCAACAATTTTATATTCATCTATCTTTTTTTCGGTAAATTTCTTAATAAGACTGTTTGTATCACCATTTATTCTTGGAGAACCATTCAATATCAAAGTTTTCATAACAAC
>CAJTMV010000081.1 GCA_910577225.1 uncultured Eubacterium sp.
GGGCAGATGATCCATCTGTATACCTTTATTGTCACAACACTGGAAATGGAACCTTATCAGGTGATCCGGTTCTATTGCGGAAGAGGCAAAATGGAAAATTTCATCAAGGAATGCAAAAGCGGTTTTGACTTTGCCTCTGTAAGCAGTTCCTCAAAGCTGGTAAATGCGAACCGCCTTCTGGTTCATGCATTAGCTTATAACCTATTCAATTGGTTTAGACGATTGGCGCTTGCTGCCAGTATGCGAAAACAGCGTATTGATACCATACGATTAAAACTGCTGAAGATAGCCGCAAGGGTGGTAAAATCAGCACGATATAAATATTTTAAACTGTGCAGCAGCTGTCCCTACAAGAAAGAATTCTACGAGACACTGGAAAACATCCGTAACCTGCAGCCACAGTTGGAATAATAACTGTTAATGGACCTTGACAGCCACAATAAATTTCCAACTCTATCACAGGAGAAGTCTGCCCATTTTTAGGCTATCTTGCGACAGAGTGAGGTATCTGGAGGGGTTGTAATGGTAACTACGGCGGATTTTATGTGAGTTTATACTGCCGTGAATAATTCAGG
>CAJTMV010000082.1:0-264 GCA_910577225.1 uncultured Eubacterium sp.
TCAAGGTACGCCCGTCCACCGTGACTAATACTTGATAGAGATTTTCGCTCTCAATCTCTTCCAGTAACTCCGCAACCGTACCCACTTCCGCCTGCCGCTCCCTGCCTGCCATGTCCTCAAGATATTCCGCAACGTCATTCGTCCATCGGTAAAACCGCCTGTTGGAATTGAAGTCTGCCCTGTCCGCCATGCGTATCTGCTCAATGGTCGCTTCATCAACGCCGCACTCACGCAGCAGCTTTTCCTCCGCTTCTTTCCAGATAC
>CAJTMV010000082.1:274-572 GCA_910577225.1 uncultured Eubacterium sp.
CGTGGTTGTATGCCATTCTTACTTCCTCCAATCAGAATTGATTGAGAGGGCAGAGAAAAGCCCCCTCATCTTCCCAAAGGAAAAAACAAGGGGGCTGAACGCCTTAAATTTTAATTTTCTATTATCTTTCTTAGTTTTATTAGGATTCTGGCTTTGCGTTTGTTTACAACGCTCTGGGTTATGCCCAACCTCGCCCCGACTTCACGCTCGGAAAGTCCGTCAAAAAAGATTGCCTGTATCAGCTCCTGTTCACTATCCGACAGCAAAGGCAGGGCGGCTTTCAGCCTGTCCACCATGA
>CAJTMV010000083.1:0-216 GCA_910577225.1 uncultured Eubacterium sp.
GATGGTGATGCAGAATGAGGCAGGATAAAAGACTTGACATTTCAGGCAAAATGTTTTAGGATTAAGTTGATAGAAAATTGAAAAGTTCGTTAATTCCCTTATTCAGAGTGATGGAGATACAAAGGATCTGTGAAGTCACGGCAACCCCGGCAGGGTCAGGAAGATCATCCCTGACAGTAAACGGAAGGTGCCAACCTGAGCGAAAGGGCAGGACTT
>CAJTMV010000083.1:226-547 GCA_910577225.1 uncultured Eubacterium sp.
TTCCGGCAGTTTTGCACGTCGAGCAATAAGTGGATTTGAATGCCAAGTTCTTTCAAGTCCGCTCAAATGCGGGCTTTTCTTTTTTCCCTGTATCTTTTGTTGGCCTGCAGGCCGGTTTTTGCACGGCAGGAAACTGCCGGGATTACAAGGAGGAAAAGATGGAAAAACGATTATTTACTTCAGAGTCCGTGACCGAAGGACATCCGGACAAAATGTGCGACCAGATTTCGGATGCGATTTTAGACGCATTGATGGCGAAGGACCCGATGAGCCGGGTTGCCTGTGAAACGGCAATTACTACGGGACTGGTTTTGGTGATGG
>CAJTMV010000084.1 GCA_910577225.1 uncultured Eubacterium sp.
AGCCTGGCCAACGTAAAATCGGCTTATCGTAAGTATGCAGCATAGAACCTGATTTATTTTAACCTGATTTGACTCTCGGGAATCTCCGGAGTTTTTGGTATGCGCAGATTTTTATCTGGCTGCACTGGTGCAGCCAGTAAAAAACACATTGCAAACCAGATGAGGATATGATATTATTTTTCTCACGGGAAACCATAGAGCCAAGGCGGCTTTACCCTCCTTTTCGGAGGGGCAACCCTCCAGACGAAAGAAAGGAGGGCGATGTCGATGAACGTTACATATGCGGACTTGTTCCAATTCTGTATCTTTGTCGTTGCCCTGATAAGTTTGTGCTATGCAATCTTTCGGGGCAGAAAATAGCCGCCACTACTGCGAATAGTGACGGCTGACCGCTTAGAGCGGTGAGCGCTACAATTATTTGAGGGTAGAGCCGCTTCTATGGCTTTCCCCTTTTTTATGGTAACATATCATCACAGGGTTTGCAAGAAATTTTTTGAAGGTGGATGATATGGA
>CAJTMV010000085.1 GCA_910577225.1 uncultured Eubacterium sp.
ACACTGTACTTGGCTATGTCCCGACATTTTTTATTTTTGGCAGTGCATCGCCAAAATCACTTCTCCAATTTTACAAACTGAACATTACAGTCTACCATGCATAAAAACATGAAACATTTGAAACAGGCAGTCGATTGTCATCAATTCAGCTATAACTTTTATAATTACAACACACATATATAAATTCCCTTTGTCTGATTTTATCCCTTTTTATCAGCCTCTCCTAAAAGTTGAGCCAAAAATTGAGCCGAAGCTTGACTTTTTCCAAAATCACTGTATAATAAATCTTTGGAAAAGCCCACAAAATCAAGGCTTTTCCAAAGATACAACGTGAGTTCGAGACCTTCCTCACGTAAAACAAAACTAAAGGAGATAATTGAATATGAAAAACAAAAACGTAACATTCATCACACAGGCAGGCGTAATTGCGGCTCTGTACGTGGTACTGACACTGCTGGCGAACGCTTTGGGACTGGCAAACTATGCCATTCAGGTGCGGTTT